>CAYFIB010000117.1:0-1512 GCA_964342855.1 uncultured Caulobacterales bacterium | reverse complement strand
CGCCCGGCGAGATCATGCAATTGCCGCCGGATGATGAAATCGTGCTCGTCTCCGGCGCGCCGCCGATTCGGGGGAAGAAGGCCCGCTACTACGCCGACCCGCAGCTCAAGACACGCATCCTGTCGCCGCCGGACCTTATCGCTGAAGTAGCCGCACCAAACGAGCTGCAGAGGGATGATTGGAGCGGCCGAGCGCCCATCGTTGCTCCCAAGCCTCGGAAGAAGAAGTCCAGCGATGGGGGCGAAGACGCCGATGGGGGAATTCGCCGCGAACCTGAACTGCCCGAGCATGAAGATATCGCGCCGGAACCGGCGACGCCCGCACGGGAAGAGTTCGCGGGTCTCGATGATGAAACAGACGATGACGCTCAGCGCGCCCGTCAGATGCAGGGCCGATTCCGCAGCATCGCCCGGCAGGCCTCGCTTGACCCCGATGACGGCATCGATCTCTGAGGTCCGCCATGAAGAAAGATCGGCTCAATGTGTATTTCGATCCGGCATTGTCGCCGGAACTCGATGCCTTGGCGGCGCGGCGCAAAGTCTCCAAGTCCCAGATCATCGAAGCCGCGCTGGCCTCCTATCTCTCACCGGATGCCGCCGATCAGCGCGAGGCTGCCATCACACGGCGCCTCGACCGTTTGACCCGCGCTGTCGAGCGTCTTGAGCGCGACGTGACTATTGGCAACGAAGCGGTCGCACTCTTCGTCCGGTTTTGGCTTACCTCGACGCCGCCGCTGCCAGATACGATGCGTGAGGCGGCGCAGGCGAAAGGCCGGGAGCGGTATGAAGGCTTTGTGGAGACGCTCGGAAGGCGGCTGGCGAAGGGGAGCGCATTCGCCAAAGAAGTGTCGCAAGATTTCACACCGAAAGAGTAAGCCTCCAGCATGTTTCCCAGGTATTTTGAGCTGAACTGTTCCGACCGATTTTCGCTTTTTCCTGCCGTTGCGCGCCGTAGCACTACTACGCCGTAAATACTGTTGCCGATGAGCCTTTAACGGTCTTCTTGATCGACCCCGTACTCAAACGCGGGGCCGCCAATGATCGTCCACACATTCAAATCCGAAGCGCTCGCCCGTGGCGCACGCATGCTCAGAACCGCGCTGGGGGCCGACGTCGCCGCATGGCTCGAAGACCCTGGGGTTGTCGAGGTCATGCTCAATCCCGACGGGCGCCTGTGGGTGGACCGGCTGAGCGATGGCCTCGCCGACACCGGTGAAGAGCTTTCCGCCGCTGACGGCGAGCGTATCGTCCGTTTGGTCGCACACCATGTCGGTGCAGAGGTTCATGCTGGCGCACCGCGTGTGTCCGCGGAGCTGCCGGGAACAGGGGAGCGGTTCGAGGGGCTTCTGCCGCCCGTGGTCGCTGCCCCGGTCTTCGCGATCCGCAAGCCGGCCGTCGCGGTCTTCACGCTCGAAGACTATATCGCCGCCGGGATCATGCCGGAAACTGCGGCAACGGCATTGCGCGAAGCCATTGCGTCGCGCGCCAACATCCTTGTCGCCGGCGGCACCTC
>CAYFIB010000116.1:0-1551 GCA_964342855.1 uncultured Caulobacterales bacterium | reverse complement strand
CTCATGGCCTTCACGGTCAATCCCGACCATGAGCGCCAGGAACAGGTCTGGGAGTCGATCAAACGGACTTACGCGAAACAGCCCTATGAAATCCGCCGCATGCTGACCGAAGGCGCCGTGCGCGCCTCCGACCGGCGGGCGCAGTTCGTCGGGCTCAACGCCTATGAGGCGGTCGGCGGCGCCATCCTTCGCGATCTCTTCCAGTCCGATGATGGCGGTTGGCTGCAGGATGCAGGTCTGCTTGCGAAACTCGTCGACGAAAAGCTCGAAACCGATGCGGAAGCGATCCGCGCCGAGGGCTGGAAATGGATCGAGATCGGCACGGACTTCCCCTACGGCCATACCTACGGTCTGCGCCGGATCATCGGCGAGACCGAGCCGATGAGCGAGGACGAGATCGCGAGCTTCCACGCGCTGAAGGCCGAATACGACAAGCTCGAAGACGAGTACGCCGACGCCGAGGAGTTCCCGGAAGATATCGACACCCGGCTCGGCGAGATCGAAACGGCGATGGAAGCCTTGCAGGAGCGGCCCGTCCGCTTCGAGCCGGACGAAATCGCCGTGGCCGGCGTCTTCGTCAGCATCGGCCATGACGGCCGTCTGCGTGTCGAACGCGGCTATGTCCGTCCCGAGGATGAACCTTCCGTCGAATCCGACGGACAGGACGAGGTCGATGGGATCGACGCGTCTGCCGAGGAGAACGTCGACGACGCTACGCCCCCTGATGCCAGCGACGAGGCGGAAGAGGAAGACGATGGCCTGAAGCCGCTCTCCGACCGCCTCGTCATGGAATTGACGGCGCATCGCACGCTCGCCCTTCGCGACGCGCTCGCCAACGATCCGCAGACGGCGTTCCTCGCCGCCCTGCACGCGATGACGCTCCGACTCTTCTATCACTATCCGCTGGATAGCTGCGTCGAGATCACCCCGCACAGCGCCGGTTTCGGCGCCCAGGCGCCGGGCCTTGGCGAAACGGCTTACGCGCTCAGCATCGACGATCGCACGACGAGCTGGCTAGGGGCGCTGCCGAAAGCGCCTGAGGATCTGTGGGAGGCGCTGGTCGGGTTCGACAACGATAGCCGCGAGGCGCTGTTCGCGCATTGCGTCGCTATGACCGTCAACGCCGTCCAGGAACCGTACAACCGCCGTCCGCGGGCGCTCGCCCATGCCGATGTGCTGGCGGCGACGCTCGGGCTCGACATGGCGGCGGCGGGCTGGGCGCCGACGGGCGAGAGCTATCTCGCTCGCGTCACCAAGGCCCGCATTCTGGAGGCCGTGCGCGAAGCGAAGGGCGAGAATGCATCCGATCGCATCGCCGGCCTCAAGAAACCGGACATGGTCGCGGCGGCCGAAGAGCTTCTCGAAGGGACCGGTTGGTTGCCCGAAGTCCTGCGCATGCCGGCTCTCCCTGAAAGCGAAGCGCAATCGGCGGATAACGGCGGCGAACCGGCCATGGGCAATTCCGCCGTCATCACCGATGATGAACCTGTCACCGGCAACGCCTTCGCCACTGCGGCCGAGTGACCGGGAGCCAAGCCCCCCAACGGCTCC
>CAYFIB010000115.1:0-1612 GCA_964342855.1 uncultured Caulobacterales bacterium | reverse complement strand
ATAGAGAATTCCTTCATCCGTCATCGGATTGTAATCCGCCCCGACAGGCAGGTGCGTCTCGGGATCGGCGATGACGAACGCTTCCGGGTCCACCGTCAGCTTCTTGTAGCTGATGATCGCGAAGGCGCAGTGGCCGTCATAAGCGGGCGCGAAGCGTTCCGGATTCGCAAGGAAGAGATCGCGGTGCTCCGCGCTGGCGAACAGGAAGGTCGCGTCGTTGTACTGGGCGGAAAACTCGTCGGTCCCTTCCACGGCGGCGTTCTGCGTGTGGTAGGCGACGACGTCATAGCCGAAGTTCGCCCGGCCCTTCTTGTCGACAAGCTGCTCCCCGGCATGCGCGGAACTGAGCATGACCGGCGACAGGGCGGCGGCGAGAACGGCGAGACTGGCGAGTGCAGCGCGCATGAGAGATCCCCTTTTTGATGCGTCGCCCTCGGCCTTAATCGGCGAACCGCTCACAGACCAATCACGCTTGCGCGCGGTCAGCGAGCGCCAGCGCGCTCACCACGGAATTGAGCACGCGCCGCCCGTCAGTCGTCGCGGCGAGGCGATCACCTTCGCGTCGCAGCATGCCATCACTTTCGAGAGCGGCGATCTCGTCGTTCGGGAGTTCCCGCTCCACAAGGCGGCGCCAGCGCTGAAGAGAAATTCCTTCCGACAAACGAAGACCGAAACTCAGGAACTCCGCCTCCGTCGCATCGACATCCAGCGGCTCGATGTCAGCGACGCCCGTCCCGGTTTTTTCCACCCGATCCAGCCAACGAGCTGGATCGCTTTCCGCCACCGTCGCGCGACGTTCGCCGCCGATATGGAGACGCCCATGCGCGCCGGGGCCGACGCCGGCGTAAGCGCCGAGGCGCCAATAAACGAGATTGTGCCTCGATTGATTTTCGTGCGCCGCATGGTTGGAGACTTCGTAGGCGGGCAGTCCGGCGCGCGCGGTCATCTCCTGCGCGAGATCGAAAGCGTCCGCTGTCAGGTCCTCGCCCGCCGGCGTCCACCGGCCACTTTGAACCTGTCGGTCGAAGGCGGTGCCCGGCTCGACCGTCAACTGATAAAGCGAGAGATGCGGCGGCGTGAATGCAAGGGCGGAGGCGATCGCCGCGCGCCAGTCCGCCAGCGTCTCATCCGGCAGCGCGTAGATGAAGTCAAACGTGTACGTCTCGAAAACGCGCGCCGCGATCTCAATCGCGCGGCGCGCCTCCTCGGCGTCGTGGTCGCGCCCGAGAAATCGAAGCGCGTCATCGCGGAACGACTGAACGCCGAGGGAAAGGCGCGTCACGCCCGCGGCGCGCCACGCGCGGGCGCGCTCAAGGGTCACGTCGTTCGGGTTCGCCTCCAGCGTGATCTCCGGCGCGCCGCCAAAGCCCCAGAGCTGTTCGACCTCATCGATCACAGCTTCGATGACAGATAATGGTGCGAGCGACGGCGTGCCGCCGCCGAAATAGAGGCTGCCGGGCTTCGCGTCAGGGGCCTGCGCATGTTGCCAATTCAGATCGGCTTTCAGCGCGCGCGCCCATCGCTCCGCATCAAGAGCGCCCGCCTTTCGAACGTTGAATTCGCAATAGGGGCAGATGCGGGCGCAGAACGGCCAATGGACGTAAACGCCAAA
>CAYFIB010000114.1:0-1644 GCA_964342855.1 uncultured Caulobacterales bacterium | reverse complement strand
TTTTTTAAACGACCGGAAATTCCATCTGGCCATAGGAATGTTCTTCCTTTTGTCTGCATTTTTCCTGACAGTTTCGTTTATCTCCTACCTTATAACAGGTAAAGCTGATCAGAGTGTGGTAGAGGCAATCACGCAAACAGAAATCAAGGCTTCAGGACACGAAGTTCAAAACTGGTTTGGAGCCATTGGTGCAGTTACCGCTCACTACTTTATTTTTCTTTGGTTTGGTATAGCAGCCTTATTAATCCCTCCATTCCTATTTCTGGCGGGCCACCGAATCGTTTGGAAGAGAAGGGTTTTCTCCGTTAGTAGAGCTTTTGGGTTCACCTTTTTCTATCTACTGTGGACAAGTATCTTAATGGGATACTTCCTAATAAGCTCTGATGAAGTTTCAGAGTGGGGATTCCTGAGTGGTGGAGTTGGTTTTGAATTAGCCATCATTATGGATAGCCTCATGGGTTGGGGCACTGTCCTGTTCCTCATATTCTTATTCCTCGTGTTTAACATGTACTTCTTTGACATCACTCAAATTCCAGTGGTAGATGAAGTGGTGATGGGTTTTCGAGAACGAATGGGTGCTATGTTTACCAAAACTGAAAAAGTACCAGAAGAGGACACTATCGAATCAGAAGAGGAGGAAGAAAATGAACAGCCATCTCGTGACAACTCACTTGACTTTATCTTAAAACAAGTAAAAGAAGAGGTAGAAAAAGAAGATCAGAAACCTGAAGAGGATGAGCCTGAGGAAGAAGAACAGCCTTCAAAATCCAATCTTCCTACGTTCGATCTGGGTGGTGATGATGAAGATGAGGAAGAAGAACCTGCTGATGTCGAGGAATCCTGGACGCTGGATAATAAGCCAAAACCAAGAAAAGCAACTCCTGCTGATGATTTGGAATTAGATATCGAGCAACCTTCTGACAAGGATGAGCCAGTTGAAGAAAAACCACGCTTCAGTATCCCTGTAGAAATTCCAGAAGATGATGAGGTTCGGGTGGACGAAATGGAAAACTACGATCCCACATTGGATCTTCCAAAATATCGCTATCCAACACCAGAGCTTTTGATTGACTATCCGAAAAAGGATATTCAGGTTTCAAAAGATGAGCTCGAGCAAAACAAGGATAAGATTGTAGAAACACTGATCAACTTTAAAATTGGCATTTCCAGTATCAAAGCCACTATCGGTCCTACAGTAACACTATATGAAATAGTCCCAGAAGCTGGGGTGAAGATTTCAAAAATCAAAAACCTCGAAGATGATATAGCCTTGAGTTTGGCTGCATTGGGTATTCGTATCATTGCGCCAATCCCTGGTCGCGGTACAATTGGTATCGAGGTACCAAACAAGAATAAGGAGATGGTGGATGTAAAATCTGTCATCACCACAGAGCGCTTCATGAAGAGTGAAATGGACTTGCCGATTGTTTTAGGTAAAACTATTTCCAATGACGTGTTCGTAACTGATCTGGCTAAAATGCCTCACTTGCTCATGGCGGGGGCTACTGGTCAAGGTAAGTCGGTTGGTCTCAACATGATCATCACTTCTTTGATCTACAAGAAGCACCCT
Organism: uncultured Caulobacterales bacterium; assembly: GCA_964342855.1. Taxonomy (GTDB): domain Bacteria; phylum Pseudomonadota; class Alphaproteobacteria; order Caulobacterales; family Parvularculaceae; genus JBCBJX01. Next base: position 74 of record CAYFIB010000114.1, on the reverse strand, counting down.
TCACAGTTGAAGTTTGTAATGGTGGATCCGAAAAAGGTTGAATTGACTCTCTTCAACCACCTTGAAAGACACTT
>CAYFIB010000113.1:0-1649 GCA_964342855.1 uncultured Caulobacterales bacterium | reverse complement strand
GGACGATGTTTCCCCCTTTGAGCTCACCAAGGAGGCGTTCTTGGCACTGGACGGTGCCGGAAAGAAATCATGGGAAGAATTTGAGAGGGCAAAAAGACTACATCAAAATGAGAGCAGAAACGACAAAAGAACGTGAAAAATCATGGGAAGAAGAAAGTTTTGCCCAGGGCCTCAGGTTATATGCCGAGGCAATGGTGGACTATCTGGAGAAAAACGGAAACGTGGCGACCAGAGGGAAACTGGGTAAACTCTTTGACGATACCACAATGCAAAAGTTCCCAAGAACGCTCACAGGAAGAAACCTTTACGAAACCATAACGGGGTTAAAAAAAGAAGATATCGGGTACAGGGAAAATGAAAAATAAAGGCCGATAGGGGGGACGCCTGAAAAGCGCAATCGGCCGTTTATCCGTAATATCAAACTCTGGCAACAAATTTTTTTGTCAAATAGACAACCCGCAAGGCCTTCCAAGATAAATAAATATCATGCGAGTTCAAAGTACTTATGAAAAATTGTCGGTGTTCTTCACCAACACAAGGATCTGGAAGATCGAAGACCTTGATGCAGAGTTTGGGTTCCATCTCGTTTGTGAGGATTGGAACGAAAGCCATACAGGGTTTCCCAAATACGAGAAGGTAAAGATCAATTCCATCGATTGGAAGAACAGGACCCTTTGGGTTTCCATGGAAAAGAGGCAATTGAAGGAAATAGGGGAGAAGGCTATACTTGAACTGAAAAGAGCCTTGGAGCTATAGAACGATAATGCGGAAAATTGGACGATCAACTATTAAGGCCCGCATAGTATGGAAGGACATCAATAGATTTATCAAAGGATAGATGAAAAGGTTATATACTGATTGGAGCCCATGATCATTACAGCCCACTACACTGCCCCATCGTTGGTAAATTCTTTTCCAAAATTCACGCCCTTTTTGATCTTAAGGTACTCGGATTTATATTTGTTCCCATTCATCCAACTTTGAAACAGGAAAGCCAACAGTATAAACAAAGTGCTAAAGCTAAGAACAAAAAATAATACCATGATTTAATAAATGTGGTTATATATGTTTTGGAAACATAAAATCATCAAAGGTCACATTTATGGGTCTATTCCATAATTTCGCACCATTGATTTTTCAAAATATATCGGATTTCATTAAATAACTTTTCTTGGTTTATGAAAACGGTTCCATAAAACGACCGTCTTAGAGTACCATCCAAACCAATAAAATATGCCTTGATTTTAGTAACATTTTCCGTGACATTTTATGGTTTCGTAAAATAAGATTATACGGGACTATATGATTTACGGTTATGCCAAGGTTTCATTAGGGCTAGAAACTAAATCCATGGACCGATTAACTCTAAAAGGAGGCATGTGTATACAAGATGAATCAAATCTAAGATAACTAAACCAATTCTTTACCGTTCATCGAATAGTAATAATTATGCTTGTGGTGCTCCTGATTACCCTTTAGTTTAGAGCATCATTTTTAAAAAAAATCATTGTCTTTCGATGATATGTCCATTCCCCTGATTTATTGATACAGCAGCCTGCCGTCCCGTAACCGGAAAGTTTTTAATTGAATGAATTCATTTATCCGGGTCAGCTGTCGGGGGCGGGTTGCTTTTCTGTTTTACTTTCTGT
>CAYFIB010000112.1:0-1665 GCA_964342855.1 uncultured Caulobacterales bacterium | reverse complement strand
TTCCAGGCTACCATCATCATCCGATGATCATAACCATCCTGATCATCATCCACTCATCCATCCCACCCATCCACCCAACCCACTGCCAACCCACTGCCCACCCCAAACCCAAACCCAAACCCAAACCCAAACCCACAGAACCCACAGTTACCCACTCCTCTCTCGTACACAGGCGGAGATGTCTGGAGAGTCGGGATGGTCGGACTGGTCGGACGACGACGAGTCTGCCCCACCCATCCCCCCACTCACATCCCCCAACCCAGACGCATCCAGAAGAGCATTCTCCCACTACCGTGGAGCAGACGACATGATCATCACGCCCCGATTTTACGTGCTGCTGGCACACACGATCCCATCGTCGACCTCCTCGCTCTCTGCGTTTGCCGAGCGGGTTCGAGAAACAGCACACACCCCCCACCCTGTGCTCTCGACGCCGTCGCTTGTGCAGAGCGTGTCGACGTCGCTTCTCTTTTCCGATCTGGCGCTGTCGTTTGGAGGGAAAAAGTACAACTCGATCTCCATTCTCATCATCTCGCTCGAGACGATGCAGGGAAAGGACCTTGCATCGCGGGGCCTTCTCTTCCGCCACTCGCTCATGCTGGATGCACTGGCAGAAGAGGCAAACAACGAGCTGGGATCGCCCATCTGGGTCGACGCTCACAACCCGCCCTACCTCGTCTCGATCGCAACTGCGCTCGTCCAGGACTCGCTCCCCATTCCCCTCGATCCCCGCGGTGACTACCACTTTCTCTGGACCCCCGAGTTTATCACCCATGCTGCCAAACTGGTCGGCGCGTGGACACAGTTCTACTCGGGCCAGCACAAGGACTACTCTGCTGCGCTGTGGGACCAGCGGATCGCAGGAAACATCACCAACCGGTTGTCCGAGCTCCAGTTTATCCGGCCCAACTCGTCCCTCATTTTCATGGTCGAGTCCGAGTGGGACAAGCACCACGGGTACATGGAGGAGCACTTTATCCGCCAGATCCTCGAGATCCGCGCGCTCCACCTGGTTCTCTTTCTCCTCAACCGCGAGCTCGGCTCTGTCCAGAGCCAGCTCCGCCTCATCGAGCGCTCTGATCTCTACTCGGTCCGGAGAGAGCTCTCCCGGATCCGCGGGTTTGAGGAAGCCATGGCCACCCTGTCCTCCACCTTTAACGAGCGCCGCCTCATCAACCGCCGCCAGCACTCGGCCAAGGTCCTCGACACCATGATCGAGACCCTCAACATCGATCTGGCCTCCCAGATCACCGCCTCTCAGATGGCCCGCGTCAAAGCCCGCGTCGCAGAGGCCTCCGAGCTGGCCCTCCAATACTCGCAGGAGCAGTCGTCCCGCTCATTCACCCTCATCCAGTACGTCCTGGGTTCCGAGGTCGTCTTCAGCGTCACTGCTGCCACTGTCGATTACTTTGGCGGCCTCTCGTCCGCCCTCCACTCTTTCCTCGGCCACCCTCCTTCCTTTCTCCAGCGCCTCGTCGCCCTCCTCACTCTGATCACCCTCCTCGGCCTCTCGCTCCTCCTCATCTCTTGGGCTTGGTCCTTCTACACCCATCGCCGCATCGTCTCTTCCATGCGTCGCAAACGGTCCCGAGCTCTCCGCAAAGTCCGTGCTCTCGTCCGTCTCCGTCTCATGACCTCTTCCTCCTCGACGCCCACGCCCACAAC
>CAYFIB010000111.1:0-1667 GCA_964342855.1 uncultured Caulobacterales bacterium | reverse complement strand
GGGCCGCTTCTCCTTCAACGTGAAGGGCGGGCGCTGCGAGGCGTGTCAGGGCGACGGCGTCATCAAGATCGAGATGCACTTCCTGCCGGACGTCTACGTCACCTGCGATGTCTGCAAGGGCGCGCGCTATAACCGCGAAACCCTCGAAGTGACGTTCAAGGAGAAATCCATCGCCGAGGTGCTCGACATGACCGTCGAGGACGGGCTCAAATTCTTCTCCGCCGTCCCCGCCATCCGCGACAAGCTCGCGACGCTGGAGCGCGTCGGCCTCGGTTATGTGAAGATCGGCCAGCAGGCGACGACCCTTTCGGGCGGCGAAGCCCAGCGCGTGAAGCTCGCCAAGGAGCTCTCAAAACGCGCCACGGGGAAAACGCTCTACATTCTCGATGAGCCGACCACGGGCCTCCATTTCGAGGATGTCCGCAAGCTGATGGAAGTGCTGCAGGAGCTGGTCGAGGCGGGCAACACCATCGTCATCATCGAGCACAATCTGGAAGTCATCAAACAGGCTGACTGGCTGCTCGACTTTGGCCCCGAAGGCGGCGACGGCGGCGGCGAAATCGTCGCCATCGGCACGCCGGAGGACGTCGCCGCGACGCCGGAAAGCCACACGGGCCGCTTCCTGAAACCGATCCTCGAAGGCCGCGCGACCGCCCCTCAACCCGCCGCGAAGAAAGCGCCGGCCAAGAAAACCGCCGCCAAACGAACCCGGCGACGGAAGGCGGCTTAGGTCTCGAGCGCGGCTTGTTGATCGGCGCGTTTGATTTCAACCAGTCGGCGATAGGCGAACACGCCGACGGTGATTTGCGCCCCGATGCTGAGGCATGAGAACGCCCAGCCGATCAGCGTCCTCATTGCGATAAGCAGCGCAGCCCCTGTGCCGGCTGCTGACACGCCCTCCGGGAACAGGATGGAAAACGCTTTAGCCTCGACAAAATACACGGCGAATCCGAGCCCGATGATCAGTAGATGGATCAGACCGACCGAACCGAACAGTTCCCATTCAAAGCGCTCGGTCAAGGTCAGCGTCGCTCGCAGACTGACACGCCGTTCCGCGACGGCTTGTGGAAGAAAAACTGAAAGTCGAACCATGATCATGATAGTCGGCAGACCGACGACCAGTCCCAAAATCCCATATAGAATCAATGTGGAGTTGCCGCCGAACAACGAGAATATGAAAACCACCAATGTGGCGGCTATCGAAGTCAGGATTGCAATCCCGACGATGCATACGATAGTTAATAGCGACGCGCCTACGGCTCGGATTGTTCCCGCTGTTTCGTCCGTACTCGTTCCAAGTGATGGAGATCGGCCGGTAAGAGCCCAATGGGTAATCGCTGAGGTGGAGGCTGCAAACAGAATTGAGCTAACAGCAAACCCGACGAAATTCATCACGTGAAATAGCGGGCTGTTCGCCAACTCCATTTCTTTGGAGCTAAGCGAAAACGGATCCCTTGGCGCAAATGCCTCCCATAGGGAAACGCCTTCGAAGCTCGCCAGCAAAAGCGGCGAGAGCACCACATAGGAAAGCGCGCACAACCACGTCGCGGCGAATATGCCGGCGGGACTTGAAAGCACGAATTTGATCGCGTCGGAGACGACGGAGATTACGCCGAACTTCATCATCGCCCCCTTTTCCGCGATTGATCCATCAGACCGCCGGCGCC
>CAYFIB010000110.1:0-1743 GCA_964342855.1 uncultured Caulobacterales bacterium | reverse complement strand
CGTTCACCATGCTGAACCTCTTCGTCGCCATCGTCGTGCGCGTGGTGGAGGAGGACACCGAAGAGCTGGAGGGCGAACTCCAGAAAGAGCATGAGGAGACGATGGACGCGATCTCGGCCCTGCGGGCGGACGTCGCGGCTTTGCGCGCGGAGATGCGGGAACGGAACTAAAAACATCCGTCATCCCGGAAACGGCGCAGCCGTTATCCGGGACCCAGGGCTGCAGGCGCGGCGCTTCGAGGCTCTGGGTCCCGGGTCTCGCTGCGCTCGCCCGGGATGACGCTGGAGTTAGACCAGTTCCGCCGCGTACGCCCCGATCGCCAGCGAGCCCGTCAGCCCCGGGCTCTCGATCCCGAACATCGCGACGAGCCCCGCAAGTCCGTGGCGCTCCGGCCCGTCGATGCGCCAATCCGGGTGCGCCTCGCCGGGGCCGTGGAGTTTGGGGCGTATGCCTGCATAGTCCGGAACAAGAGCGCCGTCCGGCAGGGCGGGCCAGAAGCGGCGAATGGTGACGTAAAACGACGCCGCCCGCTCGTCGGGCACGGAATACTCCTCCCCTTCCACGAACTCGAGATCGGGCCCGAAGATCGCGCGCCCGCCCATGTCTTTTCGGTAGTGCGTGCCGAGAGCGCCGGGGATCGGCGGCGGATAGATGAGCCGCTCGAAGGGCGCTTTGCCCGTCAGCGCGAAATAGCAGCCCTTGCCGTAATAGAGTTTCGGGATGTCGCCCGCGGGAAAACCCGCGACCTGCGCCGCGGCGCTCTGCGCGCCAAGGCCGGCGGCGAGGACGAGGCGGGGCGTCGTCACCGTCGTCGGCTCCGCGCCGCCGACGCGCACGGACCATCCGCCGGTGACGGGCTCGGCGCTCTCGAATGGGCTTGAGAGGACGACCGCGCCGCCCGCGTCCTCGATCTCGCCCTGCAAGGCGAGCATATAGGCGTGGCTGTCGAAGACGCCGCTTTCGGGGGAGAGGAGGGCGGCGCTCGCGTTCAGCTCCGGCTCCAGCGTCTTCGCCTCGGCGCCCGAAAGCGCTTTCATGCCCTCGACGCCGTTCGTCTCCGCCTGCTGAAGGATCTTCTCAAGGCGCGGTTCTTCCGCCGCCTCCGTCGCGACGACCAGCTTGCCGCATTTGCGATAGGGAACGCCGCGTTCCTCGCAATAGGCGTAGAGCGCACGCCGGCCTTCCACGCAGAGGCGCGCTTTTAACGACCCGGTCGGATAATAAAGCCCGCCGTGAACGACTTCGGAATTGCGTGAGGAGACGCCCTGGCCGATCGCCCCCTCGCGCTCCAGCACGATGGGCGCGAGCCCGCGCCGGGCGAGGGCGCGGGCGGTCGCGAGGCCGACGGAGCCCGCCCCGACGACGATGGCGTCCGCGTCCACGACTTACAGCGTGACGGCGGTGCCGGAGACGGAGACGAGCATCATGGAGCCCTGTTCTCCGATCACCTCATAATCGATATCGACGCCGACGATGGCGTTCGCGCCGAGCTTCTGCGCTTCCTCCTCCATCTCGCGGAAGCCGATCTCGCGCGCCTCGCGGATGGATTTTTCATAGGAGCCCGAGCGCCCGCCGATGACGTCGCGGATGCCGGCGAAGATGTCGCGAAAGATGTTCGCGCCGATGATCGCTTCGCCAATAACCACGCCATGGTGCGTGCGGACGGGTTTTCCTTCGATGGTCGGGGTGGTGCTGACGATCATGTGCTCTCTCCCATTTTTCTTCCGCTCATCCCCGCGTCCT
>CAYFIB010000109.1:0-1898 GCA_964342855.1 uncultured Caulobacterales bacterium | reverse complement strand
TAGTCGAACTCGATGCCCTGGCCGATGCGGTTCGGCCCGCCGCCGAGGATGATCGCCTTTTTGCGACCGGACGGGCGCGCCTCGTCGGCGGCGAGGGCCGCCGCGCCCGCAATCCGGCTTTGCGGTTCGTAGGCGGAGTACATGTAAGGCGTCTTCGCCGCGAACTCCGCCGCGCAGGTGTCGATGCGCTTGTAGACCGGGCGGACGCCGTGCGCGTGACGCAGTTGGCGCACCTCCGCCTCCGTTCCGTCGGCGAGTTGGGCGAGGCGCTTGTCGGAGAAGCCCATGGCTTTGAGGGCGCGCAGGCCCTCGGCGTCCTGCGGCAGACCTTCTTCGGCGATCATGTGCTCGACCGCGACGATGCCCTCGATCTGCTCAAGGAACCACGGATCATAGCGCGTAATGACGGCGACCTGATCGATGGAGAGCCCGTGCCGAAAGGCTTCCGCCGCGACGCGCAGGCGGTCCGGCGTCGGCGCGGCGAGGGCGGCGCGGAAGGCGTTCTGGTCGTCGCCTTCGCCGAGGCCCTTGATGGCGATGGGGTCGAGGCCGCAGAGGCCTGTCTCCAGAGAGCGCATCGCCTTCTGCAGCGCCTCCTGAAAGGTCCGCCCGATGGCCATCGCTTCGCCCACGGACTTCATGGCCGTGGAGAGGATGGGTTCCGCGCCCGGGAACTTCTCGAACGCGAAACGCGGGCATTTGACGACGACATAGTCGATGGTGGGCTCGAAGCTCGCGGGCGTCGCGCCGGTGATGTCGTTCTCCAGCTCATCGAGGGTATAGCCGACGGCGAGCTTTGCGGCGATGCGGGCGATGGGGAAGCCGGTCGCCTTGGAGGCGAGGGCGGAGGAGCGCGAGACGCGCGGGTTCATCTCGATGACGACGAGGCGCCCGTCCTCCGGGTTTACGGCGAACTGCACGTTGGAGCCGCCGGTCTCGACGCCGATTTCGCGCAGGACCGCGATGGAGGCGTCGCGCATGCGCTGGTACTCTTTGTCCGTAAGCGTCAGGGCCGGGGCGACGGTGACGGAATCGCCCGTGTGCACGCCCATGGGGTCGATGTTCTCGATGGAGCAGATGATGATGCAGTTGTCCGCCTTGTCGCGGACGACCTCCATCTCGAACTCTTTCCAGCCGAGGAGACTTTCATCGACGAGCACCTGGCCGACGGGCGAGGCGTCCATCCCGGCGCGGACGATGTGTTCGAACTCTTCGCGGTTGTAGGCGACGCCGCCGCCCGTGCCGCCGAGGGTGAAGGCCGGGCGGATGACGCAAGGCAGGCCGATCTCGTCGATCAGATCCATCGCCTCCGCGACGCCGCGGGCGACATCACGCCCGATCACTTTGCCCGCCTCGTTCTTGATCGCCGGCGCCGTCGCGATGGCCGAGCGCGGGTTCTCCAGCCCGATTTTCTCCATCGCCACGCGGAAGCGCTCGCGGTCTTCAGCCTTATCGATGGCGTCGGCGCGGGCGCCGATCATCTCCACACCGTACTTTTCAAGAACGCCCGCTTCTTCGAGGGCGAGAGCGCAATTGAGCGCCGTCTGGCCGCCCATGGTCGGCAACAGCGCGTCCGGGCGTTCCTTCTCGATGATTTTTTCAACGAACTCCGGCGTGATCGGTTCGACATAGGTCGCGTCGGCGAATTCCGGATCGGTCATGATGGTGGCCGGGTTGGAGTTCACCAGCACCACCCGGTAGCCCTCTTCTTTCAGGGCCTTGGTCGCCTGGACGCCGGAATAGTCGAACTCGCAGGCCTGACCGATGACGATGGGTCCCGCGCCGATGATCAGGATCGTCTCGATATCGCGGCGTGCGGGCATCGGCTTCTCTCTCCAGCTATCAGGCAAATTGGCGGCGTGGTACCGGGGTCGCATCGGGGTGGCAAGGGCGAAAGC
>CAYFIB010000108.1:0-2036 GCA_964342855.1 uncultured Caulobacterales bacterium | reverse complement strand
GTCATGGCCCGCGACACCAAGCTGGGCCCGGAAGAGATCACCCGCGATATTCCGAACGTGTCGGAAGAAGCGCTCCGGAACCTCGATGAAGCCGGCATCGTCGCCATCGGCGCCGAAGTGCACCCGGGCGATATCCTCGTCGGCAAGATCACGCCGAAGGGCGAAAGCCCGATGACGCCGGAGGAGAAACTCCTGCGCGCCATCTTCGGCGAGAAAGCCTCCGACGTGCGCGACACGTCGCTGAAGCTGCCGCCGGGCGTCGCCGGCACGGTCGTCGAAGTGCGCGTCTTCAACCGCCACGGCGTTGAAAAAGACGAGCGCGCCATCGCCATTGAGCGTGAAGAGATCGACCGTCTCGCGAAAGACCGTGACGACGAACTGGCGATCCTGGAGCGGAACATCTTCGGGCGTCTCGAAGAAATGCTGCTTGGCAAGGAAGCCGCGTCCGGCCCGAAAGGCTTCGACAAGGGCGAAGTGACGGCGGAGAAACTCGCCGACTTCACCAAGGGCCAATGGTGGAAGATCGGCCTCGCCGACGAAGCCGCCATGGCCGAGGTCGAAGCGCTGAAGAAGCAGTACGACGAGAGCCGCGCGCGCCTCGAAGCCCGCTTCGACGACAAGGTTGAGAAACTTCAGCGCGGGGACGAAATGCCCCCGGGCGTCATGAAGATGGTCAAGGTCTTCGTCGCCGTGAAGCGCAAGCTTCAGCCGGGCGACAAGATGGCCGGCCGCCACGGCAACAAGGGCGTCATCTCCCGTATCAACCCGCTGGAGGACATGCCGTTCCTGGAAGACGGCACGCCGGTCGACATCGTTCTGAACCCGCTCGGCGTCCCCTCACGGATGAACGTCGGTCAGATCCTCGAAACGCACCTTGGCTGGGCCTGCCGCGGCCTCGGCGTGCAGATCGGCCAGATCCTCGAGCGGTTCGACGAGCCGGGCAAAAAGGACGAGTTGCTCGCCAAGTTCAAGGACATCTACGGCGACGATCAGGACCTGCCGACGGACGATGACGGCTTGAGGGAACTTGCGAAAAACACCGTGAAGGGCGTCCCGATCGCGACGCCGGTGTTCGACGGCGCCCGCGAGCCGGACATTGTCGAGATGCTGAAAAAAGCCGGTCTGGATGAGTCCGGGCAGGTCGACCTTTATGACGGCCGGACGGGCGAGAAATTCTCCCGCAAGGTGACGGTGGGCTACAAGTATCTCCTGAAGCTCCACCACCTGGTCGACGACAAGATCCACGCTCGTTCGATTGGTCCGTACTCGCTCGTGACGCAGCAGCCGCTGGGCGGCAAGGCCCAGTTCGGCGGTCAGCGTTTCGGCGAGATGGAGGTCTGGGCGCTCGAAGCCTACGGCGCGGCGTACACGCTGCAGGAAATGCTCACCGTCAAATCCGACGACGTCGCCGGCCGGACCAAGGTCTACGAGGCGATCGTCCGCGGTGACGACAGTTTCGAAGCGGGCATCCCGGAGAGCTTCAACGTTCTCGTGAAGGAGATGCGCTCCCTCGGCCTCAACGTCGAGCTGGAGAACCGGTGAGATTAGAGCTGAATGACCATAGCTGAATGGTACGACACCATTCCGCAATTTTGGCGGGATTTGGGGCTTTTGGCGCTGGGCGGAGTAATCGGCCCCACGCTGTTCGCCATCTTCCGCCTATCTGGAATGCAAGTATCCGGATCGTGGCGTAATGTACGAGAGCGGTGGACCAAGTTCGAAACGGCGCTTGATAGCAGTGAGCTTACGGCTCCGTTTGCGTTCGGCGTAGTCCAAGGTTTTGCTCTTCGGTACTTTCTAGTCGCGGTTAGCCTCGCGTACATTGGGGACATTCTGTCGTTCATGATCCCGGCTGTATCGCTTGTGTTTTGGTTTCTTGCGCTTTGTTTCGTTTTGGTTGGTGTGCGTCTGTTTTTGAAAATCGAACGTCGTGCTTTGGAGATGCTCTCCGAGGTGGATGGGCGAGCAGATCACGCAAATTAAGGAGAGCCTCATGTCTCAAGAGGTGATGAACATCTTCAATCCGGTCGCCGCGC
>CAYFIB010000107.1:0-2050 GCA_964342855.1 uncultured Caulobacterales bacterium | reverse complement strand
GTTGTGGCTGTTCTAAATCTCCTGTTAGATAAATATCTACCTCAACGTCTATTCTTTGAGAAATAGGATTATCTAGCAAAACGGACGGATTTGCCTTGGTTCTATATATTGCCTTTAGGTTAATTTCTGCTCCCATAGGATCACCTTCCCAAACTATAGTTCCGCCTTGTTCTACTTCAAACTTCTTCTCTACCAGACCACCATATTTAAAATTATAAATACCTTCGTACACAGTAAAATCTCCCCACATATTAAAGGTACCGTTGGTGTTGATGAAAAAACCTAAGAAACCTTTTCCTTTTCCTTTTATTGTACTACCTGCTTCTTTGTCTATTACAATTTCTATAGTTGCATCTTGAGTTACATCTAAATCAAAAACAAGCTCTAGACCTTTAACTTCGATAGCCTCAGTTACCTCTCCATTTATTCGTGCTTTCTTTTCCTCTGGACTTAAAAAATGAATGTAAGAGTTATCACCAAAACTCTCAGAATCATTTAGCGGAATATTAAAAACAGTTCCTGGCGCTGTGCTACCATCTACTTCTATGATTAATTGATCTGTTGGACCACTAATACTGGCTCCACCAGATACAAACGCTGTTCCGTAGTACAATTCGTCTTCAGACTCTTCGGTGTTTAAAACCAATAAACGGTCTGTACTTAAATCTAATCCCAATTCCCAATCAGAAAAATTATCGTGCTCTATATAACCATTTAAGTAACCTTGAGAGAAATACTCTGAGTCTGTCATGGCCACATTATTAAAAATAAATCTTTGGTTTCTTAAGGATACTTTAGAATCAAAATCGAAGCCATAATCTACATTGAGATATGGAATAGACATACCTGCTCTATCAAGCAGCAGTTCTCCATCTATCCTTGGTTTTTTGAGACTACCTGTAACTTTGGCTTCACCTGAAACCAAACCTCTAATGTTACTTATTACACCTTCTCCAAGAGGATTTAGAGGGTCTAGCAAAAACTCTTCAAAAGTAACGTCTAAATCTATTGTTGGTCTTCGCTCTGCTATGTCTATATTCCCTTTTGCTAAAAAAGAAGTGAGGTTATCATTTACTAAAGAGACATCTACTTTATAATTGGTTAATGAATTATTTCCCTCAACATCTGCAGTTAAATTACCCAAATCATAATCGTTTACAAAAAGGTTGCTTATTTCTAGATTAGATTTTGGCAAATATGTGCCGTTTTGTTGTACGAGATCTAGCTTTCCGTTTACCACACCTGCTAAATCTAAACTATCTATTCTAGGTGTAATTTTTACTAATTCTACATCCTTGAAATCTACCTTCAAATTTTTGTTGATACTATCACTTATAACACCCGAAACCTCTATTATCTCATTGCCTTGATTTATCGTAATTGGGAATATATCGAAAGCCTCAAAAGTTCTATCAAATCTAACTTTATTGAAACTGTTTTTTTCCGAATTGATAAACCATTCGTATCCTTTGAAGAGTACATCAGATTTTCTAAAACCTACAACAGATTTATTATCTTCATCTATGGTATAAAAAAGGTTGAGGTTAAACTGGTCCTTATTATTCTCACCACCTTTAAACTCTGTCTTTACCAGAAGGGTATCTCTTCTGGTTACATTAATTAAGCTAAAGTCTGACGCATTATAAACACCTGCACTTAGGGTGTCTACCTCTATATACGTATTGTACAGAGGGTTACTATTGTCTACGGTAAGGTTGATATTATTGGCAAAATAATCTTTGAATTTTATTTCTGGTGAATTAAAGGTGAAATCAAACCCTTTAGCATCAGTTTCTATTCTACCTTCTATAAAGGTGTTTTTACCTAAGTATAAATCCTTAAAAAAGACAGCTGCAATTTTTGAATAAATATTAAACCTAAAATCTATATACTGTCCTTCTTCTATTTGAAAAGGCACGTAATTGGTATAAATACTACCTACAGAGTTCTCTACCAACTTTAGAATGTCTTCTGTTTTAAATTTTCCTTTAATATTTCCATTAATAATATCTGGAGAATTTATGGATATTGTACGCTCACCACCTTCAAA
>CAYFIB010000106.1:0-2068 GCA_964342855.1 uncultured Caulobacterales bacterium | reverse complement strand
GCGCGAAGCCCGCCCAGCTGACCGGTTCGTCGCCGCAGAAATGATAGACGCCGCGCACCGCTTCGCCTTCGGCCGTGAGCTTCGGCGCGATGGCGAGAATCACCTCCGCGATGGCGGCGGCGGGCGTCGGCGCGCCCGTCTGGTCGTCGACGACGCGCACCGCATCGCGCTCGCCCGCGAGGCGGAGCATGGTCTTCACGAAATTCTTGCCCGTCGCGGAGAAAACCCACGCCGTGCGCAGAACGACCGTCGCGCCGCCAGCGTCAAGCACGGCGGTCTCGCCCGCGAGCTTGGTCGCGCCATAGACGCCGAGCGGATTGGTCGGATCGGTCTCGAGATAAGCGCGCTCGGCGGCGCCGTCGAAGACGAAGTCCGTGGAGAGATGAATGAACGGGAGGCCGCGCGATGCGGCTGCGGCGGCGATGACCCCGGGCGCGTGCGCGTTGACGGCGAAGGCGGTCTCGCGGTCGGTCTCGGCGGCGTCGACGGCGGTGTAGGCGGCGGCGTTGACGATGAGATCGGCGGACGATCCGTAAACTGCATCGCGCAGGCTGTCCGGCTCCGTCAGGTCCGCCTCAGCGCGGGAGAGGGTCGCGATTTCGATATCGTCCCGCGCCGCGCCCGCTTCGGCGAGGGCCTGCGCCACCTGTCCGGTTTCGCCGAAGACGAGGACGCGCACGGGGTTCAGCCCGCCTTCAGCCCGATGCGGGCGCCGGAAAAGCCGCGCTGGCGGATCGCCTCCCACCACGGACGATTGTCGAGATACCAGCGCACGGTGCGGCGGAGCCCTTCCTCGATATCGACGCTCGGTCGCCATCCGAGCTCGCGCTCGATCTTGGAGGCGTCGATGGCGTAGCGCGCGTCGTGGCCCGGCCGGTCGGTGACGAAGGTGATGAGATCGGCGTGTTTACGCCCGGCTTCTGGCAGGAATTCATCCATCAGGGCGCAGATCGCCTGAACCAGATCGATGTTCCGGCGCTCGGCGTTCCCGCCGATATTGTAGGTCTCGCCGAGCCGACCCTTCTGCAGGGCGAGGAGGAGAGCGTCGGCGTGGTCCTCCACATAAAGCCAGTCGCGCACGTTCTCGCCGGCGCCATAGACGGGGATGTCCTTCCCTTCGAGGGCGTTCAGCACCACGACGGGGATGAGCTTCTCCGGGAACTGGAACGGCCCGTAATTGTTCGAACAGTTGGTGGTGAGAACCGGCAGGCCGTAGGTCTCGCCCCACGCCCGCACCAGAAAATCGGATGACGCCTTGGAAGCCGAATAGGGCGAATTCGGCGCGTAGGCCGTGTCCTCGCGGAAAAGGCCTTCGGGCCCAAGCGATCCGTAGACCTCGTCCGTCGAGATATGGTGGAAGCGGAAAGCGTCCCGGCGTTCGGCGGGCAGGGCCTCCCAATAGCGCCGCACTTCCGTCAGCAGCGTGTAGGTCCCGACGATATTGGTCTCGATGAAGACGCCCGGCCCGTCGATGGAGCGGTCCACATGGCTTTCCGCCGCGAGATGCATGATGGCGTCGGGCTGCGTCTCGGAGAGCGCAGCGCGGACGGCGTCGCCGTCGCGGATGTCGCCCTGCACGAACGCGTAGCCCGGCGCTTCGGCGACGCTCGCGAGATTGTCGAGGTTCGCGGCGTAGGTGAGGGCGTCGAAAACGACGACCTCGTGCCCGCCCGCGACGGCGCGGCGCGCGACAGCCGACCCGATGAAGCCCGCCCCGCCTGTGATGAGAAGTTTCATCATATCACGCCCGAACCCACCGAAAACTCATAACGCTCTCAAGACATACTTAGCTTCCTGCGCCTTTCTGACAGAGGGCCAAATGAAATACCAGCCGATCAGTATACATCTTGATAGTTTTTTTGCACTCATCTGTTTTTCGCATCCAGACACTTTGCACGCCTTGCCCAATCCCGAGAGCATCGGAGATGGGCTCCAAGCTCGACTTTTAGCAAGCTTGGCCGATATCCTCTCGCTGAACCGTCCGATGCTTCATGACAGTGATATGAGGGGCTTATGCGCGTAGCAATGATCGGCACGGGATATGTAGGTTTGGTTTCCGGCGCCTGCT
>CAYFIB010000105.1:0-2102 GCA_964342855.1 uncultured Caulobacterales bacterium | reverse complement strand
GAGCAAAGGGAGAGGACGTGGACCCTGAAGCAGTGAGAGCAAACGACGGGAATGGAGAGGAGGAGGAGGAGGACGACGACGACGAATGGGTGACTTGGATGGTGACGAGAGCAGAGGAGAGAAGGGTGGTGTTGGAGAGCCGGACAGTTTCGATGGTGTTGGTCGCATCGTGAGGTTGAGCACCGTCAAAGTACGAGTTGAACTCGCCGTTTCCGTAAAGAGTGATAGGCACGGTGGAGGTGGAGGGGAGGATGTGGACGGAGAGATCAAGGTTGGTTCCGAGAGAGGAGGTGGGAGAAGGGTCAAGCCAAGCCAAGGTGACGGAGAGGTCGGTTGCGGTTGGAGCCATGGTGCCCTGGTAGAGGACCGTGTTGGTTGCGTTGGAGGTTGCGTTGGAGGTGGGAGGCGGGGTGAGGACTGTAAACGAGGGATCGCGGGTGATAGAGGAGATGTTGGGGGTGCCAAACCCGAGCCAGAGTGTGGCCATGGCAGGAGGGACAGGACCATGGTCGTCGGTGGAGAGGCCGCCCATGATGGGAGTGCTCGAGTGGACGAGGGCAGCCTTGAGGAGTGAGGGCGAGACGGTGTTCAGAGAGGGGAAAGAGGATTGGAGCCATCGGGAGAGAAAAGCACCAGTGGCAGCAGCAGTGGCAGCAGGACCTTGAGGGGAAGCGAGTGAGGCGAGGGGGCAGATGGACGGGAAGAAGGACTCGTAGAGCGGAGCCAGTCCGGTGATGCCATCGCCAGGGAGGTAAATGTCGGGCTTGATTCTCCGTCCGACGGAGAAAGAAGAGTAAGGGCCGAGCGCCATATCCGCCAGCGCACCGACACCCGTTCCCTGGGAGTACCCCCATGCGAGAGAAGCAATCGAACCATCGACCAGAGCAAGTTCGTCCAGGACAAAGTAACGAAGAACCAGAACAGGGACCAGGGTGGGAGGTTGGGCCAGGTCAGGAGAAGAGACAAAGCTGTCGAAATCAGGAGTGTAAGTGTAGGTGTCGGGGACAAAGAGGATGGCCAGCGGGTTGGACGCGTCTCCGTGTTTGGCCATTGTGGTCCATTCACAGGGCGGCGCTGATCCAAACTGAATGGCCAGGATGTGGGGCTCCGAGTGGGGCGGAAGAGGGCCCTGGCACACAGTGGCAACTGGGACAAGGAGGAGGGGCGCAGTGATGGCCGAGTTGTTGGACAGGGACGGGATGGATGGAGAAAAGAAGGTGGAATCGACAAAGTACCCGCTCCCATCCGTGTTGAAGATGGCCGGCTCGGACCGATCCGCGGTTACGGTTGCGCCCACAATGAGAGGGTTTTTGGGAGCCGTAGATGCGCCGGAAAAGTGGGAGCACCCCATCCAGGAGCGGCAAGTCCGGTAGTCGTACCATGGGGTGGTCGCCGTGTCTTGCGGGAGGATGAGGAGCGGGGAGGAGGGAGCTGCAAGGTCGGCATCGAGGGCGGGAAGATCGGGGTCTTGGGCCTGGGACCATGACAGCTCGTGGACCAGGATGGAGGAATTGGTATGGGCATGGGAGTCGCGACTGGATGTGACGGTCGGGGATAAGAGGGAGGAGGTGGTCGGGAAAAGGTTGACCGTCACGGAGGACGCATTGAGATTTGGTGGGAGTGGGTGCGGAAGGAGAGAAGCGTTGATTGATTGGTGGGATTGGAAGAGTGAGGTGAGAGTGTGGGTCAAGCGCCCCGACATGAACGTTCCCGAGAGGAGGGAGGAGAAGGAGGGGAGGGAAGGAGTTGCATAGATTGCACGGGATGATGTATCCACGTTTGAGAACTCGGTGCATGGCGAGGACACGCCTGCCACAGCCAGCGTGATCTACCATCGACACAAAAAGAATGGGTGGATAAGATTGGGTGCGGTTTGGTGTGAGTTTGGGCATGGTGGAGAATGGGATGGGGAAGGGATGGGGCGCTGGATGGGGATGGGATGGGATGGGAAGGGAGGACGTACTTGCTGTGCATCGGTGATGGGGGGAAGGATGAGGATGAGGAGGATGAGGGTGAGGGTGGTGGTTAGAAGGAGGAGGTGGTGCATTGTGTCGGTGTGCAGTGTGAGAGAATTTGTGACAACAGTGCCAGGCACTGCCAGC
>CAYFIB010000104.1:0-2200 GCA_964342855.1 uncultured Caulobacterales bacterium | reverse complement strand
GCGTGCCGGTCATCATCGGCGCGGAAGGCGTGGAGCGCGTCGTCGAGATCGAGCTGAACGCCGACGAGCAGGCGATGTTCGACCACTCCGTGAACGCGGTGAAAGATCTGGTCACAGCCTGCAAGGGCCTGGAGCCGGCGCTCGGTTAAGGCGCTCCGACGCCGTCCTTCGTGACGCCCGCGCGGAGACGCGCGGGCTCCTCAGGACGAAGACAGCACCAGCTTCATCCTGAGGAGCCGCGGAGCGGCGTCACGAAGGATGGCCGCCGCCGCGAAGTCCGCCTTATGAAAATCCTCTACCAGCACCGCACAAAGTCAGCTGACGGGCAGTACGTGCACATCCGTGAGCTGACGGAGGCGCTGAAAGGCCTCGGCGCGGAGATCGAGATGGTCTCGCCGGACGAGGCGGGCGGCGCGGCGACCAAGAAGCTGGACGCGGGCGACGAGGGCGGGCGCTCCCTGAAGGATCGCCTGCCGAAGCCGGTCTATGAGCTCGCGGAGCTCGCCTACTCCGTCCCGTCCTTCCTGAAACTCCGGCGCGCCTATAAAGCGCAGGCGCCGGACGTTCTGTATGAGCGCTACAACCTTCTCTTTCTCGCGGGCGTCTGGCTGAAGAAACTTTCCGGCGTGCCGATGATCCTCGAGGTGAACGCGCCGCTCTTCGCCGAGCGCGACGCCAATGAGGGGATTTCGCTGAAACCCCTCGCGCGCTGGAGCGAGCGGGCGGCGTGGCGCGCGGCGGACTATGTGCTGCCCGTCACCGGCGTTCTCGCCGACGTGGTGCGCGAGGCGGGCGTGCCCGATGAAAAGATCGTCGTCATCCCCAATGGGGCGGGTCCGGAGTTTCTCGCCGATGTCGATCCCGCGCTGATCCGCGCGAAATACGGTCTCGACGGCAAGCTCGTCCTCGGCTTCACGGGCTTCGTGCGGCCGTGGCACGGCGTTGATCGCGTCATCCGCTGGATGGCGGCGACGGGGCGCGACGATCTCCGCCTCCTGATGGTCGGCGACGGCCCGGCGCGCCGGGACCTCGAAGCCCTCGCCGCAAAGCTTGGCATAGCCGAACGGGTGATCTTCACGGGCGTCGTGCAACGCGAGGAGGTGCCGGGGCATGTCGCGGCGTTCGACATCGCCCTTCAGCCTCACGTGGTCGCTTACGCTTCGCCCCTGAAGCTCTTCGAATACATGGGCCTCGGCAAGGCCGTGGTCGCGCCCGCAAGCCCGAACATCATGGAGGTGCTGACGGACGGCGAAACGGCGCTCCTCTTCCCGCCGGACGCGCCGGAGCGGCTTTCGGAACTTCTTGACCGTCTGTGCTCGGACGCGGAGCTGCGTGAACGCCTCGGCGCCGCCGCCCGCCGCTGGATCCTCGAGTCGGACCGCACCTGGGAAGGCAACGCCAGGACCGTGAAGCGCCTCGCCGAAGAACTGGTCGCGCGCCGCGCCTCAGCGCAGAAGGCTTAGGAGGTACTCGCCGTACCCGCTCTTGCGCAGCGGTTCGGCGAGGCGGGCGAGATGGTCCGCTCCGATCCATTTCTGGCGGAAGGCGATCTCCTCCGGGCAGCCGATCTTCAGCCCCTGTCGCGCCTCGACGGCTTCGACGTACCCGGAAGCCTGGCTCATCGCCTCGTGCGTACCCGTATCAAGCCACGCATAACCGCGGCCAAGATGGCGCACGGAGAGCTTGTCGTCGGCGAGATACATGGCGTTGAGCGAGGTGATCTCCAATTCACCCCGGGGCGAGGGCTTCACCGCCTTCGCCCGTTCGCACACGGTGTCGTCATAGAAATAAAGTCCGGTGACGGCGTAGTGGGACTTCGGCTTTTCCGGCTTCTCTTCGATGGAGAGCACGCGGCCGTCATCGTCGAACTCCACGACGCCGTAACGCTCCGGGTCCTGTACGCGATAGCCGAACACGACGGCGCCGTCGGTCACTTCAGCTGCGCAGCGTAGCTCTTCCGTCAGTCCGTGCCCGAAGAAAATGTTGTCGCCGAGAATGAGGGCAGACGGCTCGCCGCCGATGAAGTTCTCGCCGATGATGAAGGCCTGCGCGAGGCCGTCCGGGCTCGGCTGTTGCGCGTAGGAAAGGGAAACGCCGAAATCCGAGCCGTCGCCGAGGAGGCGCTGGAAGACTTCCGCATCGTGCGGCGTCGTGATGATGAGAATATCCCGGATGCCCGCGAGCATGAGCACGCTCAGGG
>CAYFIB010000103.1:0-2205 GCA_964342855.1 uncultured Caulobacterales bacterium | reverse complement strand
GCGCTCGGCATCGAGCCGGCTGACGCCGCGCCGGACTATTGGCGCCACGTTCACAACAGGCTGTCAGCAGGCCTAGAGCCGCGCGGCTACACAGCCGCTCAACATCGCGCCTGGCTCCTGCGCCAAACCTGTCCGCCCGCTCCGCACGCCACATCGGCGGGGAGCGCGTCATGACCCGGTTCGGTTACGTCATGACGACCTATTTCTCGGTGCTCGCGATCGGCGGACTGGCCTTCGTTCATGTGAGCCCCAAGCTGATCTGGAACGCATCCGCGAGTGCGCCGATCGGACTCTACGCCGTCGCATCGGACAACGATCTTGTCGTCGGCGATCTGGTCGTTGTCGATCCTCCGAAATCACTTGCGATCTATCTCGACGAACGCGGCTACTTGCCCGAAGGCGTGCCGCTCCTCAAGCACATCGCTGCACTTCCCGGACAGCGCGTCTGCCGTGATGGCGCCGCTGTCGCTGTCGACGACAACACCCTGGCGCAGGCCCAACCGCTCGACCGCTTCGGACGCGACCTGCCCGTTTGGCAGGGCTGCCACTTCGTCGCCAAGACGGAACTCTTCCTCCTGAATCCAAGCCATCCCGACAGTCTCGACGGTCGCTATTTCGGCGCACTCCCGGCTGACGCCGTGATCGGGCGCGCCGTTCCGGTACTCACCGATGAAGATGGCGACGGCCGCTATGTCTGGCGCGCCGATCACGACGCCGACGCTCTTCCAAATTCTTCCGACCGCAAATGAAAGGAACTTCCCCATGGCTCAGATCGGTCAATTCACCCGCACGGACTCTGGCTTCACCGGACGCCTTCACACGCTCATTCTCTACCGAGAACTCACCCTCGTTCCAGCAACATCGTCGGACAGCGAAAACGCGCCCGACTACCGCATACATCACGGCGATGACGACGGACCGGAGATCGGCGCCGGCTGGAAACGCACCGGCGAGAAAGCTGGTGAATACATCTCTTTGCAGATCGACGACCCGACCTTTGCGTTTCCGATCCGCGCCAATCTTTTCAAGACGGACGCGGAAGACGAGCATTGGGCGCTCCTTTGGAATCGCGCCGTAAAGCGTCCCGAGAAACGCGATGAGCGCGGCTAGACCGTCTCGGCGCTGCGCGATGATGGCGAAGTTCCTCCTCTGCGGTCTGCTCTCCGGCGTGGTTGTCTCTCAAGCCGTATCAGCGGAAACCGCGTCCTCCAGGACGGAACAAAGCGGCAATTCCTATGCTCCCTATATCGCCGAAGCTACGCAGCGCTTCGGCGTCCCGGCGCATTGGATCCTCGCTGTCATGCGCAGGGAAAGCGCAGGCGACGTGCGCGCCGTCAGCGAAAAAGGCGCGATGGGGCTGATGCAGATCATGCCCGACACCTGGGATGAGCTGCGCGCGCGTTACGGTCTGGGGCGCGATCCGTTCGATCCTCGCGACAACATTCTGGCGGGCGCCGCTTATCTCCGTGAACTGCATGACCGCTTCGGATCGCCGGGCTTCCTCGCCGCCTACAATGCGGGACCGACACGCTATGCCGAACATCTAGCTACAGGCCGACCGTTGCCCCGAGAAACCCGCGATTATGTTGCGGCGCTGGCGCCGCTCATCGGCGCATCGGTTGCAACAGAACGGCACGAACAGAGCGCGCTTCTGACCGTGGATTGGCGCGCGGCGCCGCTCTTCGCCGCGCATACTGATCGGCAATCGGCTGCTGACGAAACGCATTCCGGCAGCAGTGCAGATGCATATCCTCCGCACACATCGGGCGCTTCCGACAGCCTTTTCCCGCCACACGGAACCGGGGATCAGCGATGATCCCGCTGATCGCACTCTCGCGCAGTCCGTCGCGCGATGGCGTGCTTCCGGGAGGAAGGACGGGGACGGAAGGCGCAACAACAACGGGAGGGCGAGATAAAAGGCGCGGCACGGGTGCGCGCTATGTCGTTGTTGTTGTTGGGCATTTCACCCGCTGCGGTCATGGGTACAGTGCCGCCCCACGGCCCAACCCACTGTTTTCACGCGGGATTCACCGTGCCGCACGCTTCCAAGCGGACACCTTGTCATGAGCGACCGCGACAATGACATGCGCATCCGGCCTGGGCGCATCCGCAACAAGGGGACAAGCGTCCGCAAGGCGCAAAGCTTTGTTGGCCAGGTCATGGGCGCCGCCCGCAAGGCCGGACACACCGGATACAAGCTGGGCG
>CAYFIB010000102.1:0-2274 GCA_964342855.1 uncultured Caulobacterales bacterium | reverse complement strand
CCATGGCGCCGTCGAGGGCTTTCATGGAGAGATCATCCGTCATGAGAAGGCCGTCGAAGCCGATGGCGCCGCGAATGATCTCCGCCACCACCGTCGGCGACGTCGTCGCCGGGCGCTCGGCGTCGAGCGCCGAATAGACGACGTGCGCCGTCATCGCCATGGGCGCGTCAGCGAGTGCGCGGAAGGGCGCGAAGTCGATGGCGGCGAGGTCCTCCGCCGAGGCGTCGACGGTCGGCAGCTCCAGATGACTGTCCGCAAGCGCGCGACCGTGCCCGGGAATATGCTTGATGATCGGCGCGACGCCGCCTGCGAGCGTTCCTTCGATGACGGAGCGTCCGAGAGCGGCGATGACAACCGGATCGGTCGACAGCGCGCGATCGCCGATGATGTCGTGAGCGCCCGGTTGCGGCACGTCGAGCACCGGCACGCAGTTCACGGTGACGCCGACCGACCGCAGTTCAGCCGCCAGCAACTGGGCGTTGCGCCGTGCAAGCTCCAGCGCTTTTTCCGGCGCGAGCGCGTAGGCCTCGCCGAAGCGCGCCATGGGCGGCGCGGCGCGCCAGTGCGGCGGCTTCAGCCGGGCGACGCGGCCGCCTTCCTGATCTATGAGGATCGGCGCCTCGCGCCCGACCGTCTCGCGCATCTCCGCGGCGAGCGCACGCAATTGCTCCGGCGTGTCGATATTCCGGGCGAAGACGATGAACGCCCACGGATCGGCGTCGCGGAAAAAGCTCTTTTCCTCAACCGTCAGGCTCGGCCCGGCGCAGCCATAGATCGCGGCGGCAGGCATCTTAAGAGCGCTTCACCAGACAATCGCGACCGCGTTCCTTGAGGCTCGCGCAGAACGCATCGGCGTCCGCCTTGCCTTCGAACGGGCCGACGCGCAGGCGATGCCACGTACCGCGGTCACCGAGATCGGCGGACTGAATATCCGCGGCGAGACCTTCCAGAAGCGTCGGGAAATTCCCTTCAAGCCCCTCAAAGCCACGGCGCGCTTCCCGCTCCGACGGGAACGACGCGACCTGCACGACGTAGTCGCCGGAAAGCGCGTCGATGGCGGCTGGCGCGGCGCTTGCAGCGGGTTGGCTCTCCGTCGCAGCCGGCTCGGTCGACACGGTCTGCGGGCGGGTCGCCGGTCGCGAGGTTTGCGGCTCCGGGTTCGTCACCGGCGCGGAGGCGGCCTCCTGCTCCTCGACGATACGACGCGCGACTTCATCGATGGAGGCGCCCGTCTCGCCCGCGTCCGCGACAGTGATTTCGTCATCGACGTTTTCGTCTGCGGCGGCGTCATCGGCGCCGGAGTCGAGCAGCGGCTCCTCCGCGCTGGAAAGCAGCACCTCCGGCTCGACCGGATCCGCATCCGGATCAATGGCGTCGAACGCAGCGATGCGGCGCGCGGGTTCGCTGTCGCGCGCGGTCTCAATCTTGATCGGGCCCGGCTCCGCCTGCACGTACGGCACGCCCGTTTCGCCGCGGCCGGAGCGCACGCCTTGCTGGTAAGCCATCCACACCACCGCGCCGAACGCGGCGACGATCAGGACCCCCATGAGAAGAATGAACAGGCCCGGCAGAGCCTCTTCTTCATCATCCTCATAGGCGTCGTAGTCTTCGGCGGCCTCGTAAGCGGCGTCGGTCGCGCTCATCGCGGCGTCATCCTTCTCTCGTTCAGCGTTTCACGCCTAAGGCGATTCATATCGTCCTGCGAGACGTTTTCACCATGGTCCGGCGGGGCCGAACAGCTCCGCGTGTTCTCGCATGGCGTATCGGTCGGTCATCCCGGCGATATAGTCGCATACGACGCGCGCGAGCTTATCCCCGGTCGCCCCTTCATATCGATCCCGCCAGACGGACGGCAATGTCTCCGGCTCATTGAAAAAGAGATCAAAGAGATCAGCGACGACTCGGCGCGCCTTGGAGCGCTCCCGATTGACCCGCCAGTGGCGGTACATGCGTTCTTTCAGGAAGGCGCGCAACGCATCGACATTGCGCTTCATCTCTTCGGAAAAATCGACGATCTGCGCCGACCCGGCGCGCACGGCGGCGGCGCTTTCAGGCTGCAGCTCTAAAAGGCGCCGCTCGGTCTCCGCACGCACGTCCGCGACCATTTCGCCGATGAGATCAGAGACCGCCTCGGCGATGAGCCGGTCTT
This sequence comes from uncultured Caulobacterales bacterium, assembly GCA_964342855.1. Taxonomy (GTDB): domain Bacteria; phylum Pseudomonadota; class Alphaproteobacteria; order Caulobacterales; family Parvularculaceae; genus JBCBJX01. The sequence continues at coordinate 125 of CAYFIB010000102.1, read as the reverse complement.
TCGCGACATCCGGATAGCGCGCCGCGGCCCGGAACATCGCCTCGCCGATGATCGGCACGTCCTCGATATCTTTCAGGGAAAAGACGCCCGCCCGAAGGCCGTCGTCCACATCGTGATTGTTGTAG
>CAYFIB010000101.1:0-2321 GCA_964342855.1 uncultured Caulobacterales bacterium | reverse complement strand
GGCATCGTGCAGGGCACGTATGAAACGTTCGCGGAGGCGGGCCGCCAGCATTATGGCGGCGACCTCAAGGGCAGATGGATCCTCACCGCTGGGCTCGGCGGCATGGGCGGCGCGCAGCCGCTGGCGGCGGTGATGGCGGGCGCATGTTGCCTCGCCATCGAATGCGACGAGACCCGCATCGAGTTCCGCAAGCGGACGAAGTATGTCGATGAGATGGCGACGAGCCTCGACGAAGCCCTCGCCATGATCGAGCGGTGGACGGCGGCGGGGGAGGCGAAGTCCGTCGGCCTCCTCGGCAATGCGGCGGAGATCGTGCCCGAGCTGCACGCCCGCGGCGTGCGTCCGGACATGCTCACCGATCAGACGAGCGCGCACGATCCGATCAACGGTTATCTCCCGGCGGGCTGGAGCGTCGCGGAATGGCGCGAGCGGCGCGAGCGCGAACCGAAAGCCGTCGAGGCCGCCGCCCGCGCCAGCATGAAGACCCATGTCGCCGCCATGCTCGCCTTTCACCGCGACGGCGTGCCGACCCTCGACTATGGCAACAACATCCGTCAGGTCGCGAAGGAGGAGGGGCTGGAGGACGCCTTCGCCTTTCCCGGCTTCGTGCCCGCCTACATCCGTCCGCTCTTCTGCCGCGGCGTCGGCCCCTTCCGCTGGTGCGCGCTCTCCGGCGACCCGGAGGACATCTATAAAACCGACGCCAAGGTGAAAGAGGTGATCCCGGACGATCCGCACCTCCACAACTGGCTCGACATGGCGCGCGAGCGCATCGCGTTTCAGGGGCTGCCCGCGCGCATCTGCTGGGTTGGCCTCGGCCAGCGCCACCGTCTGGGGCTCGCCTTCAACGAGATGGTGCGCACGGGCGAATTGTCCGCCCCCGTCGTCATCGGTCGCGACCATCTCGACAGCGGCTCCGTCGCCTCGCCGAACCGGGAGACCGAGGCGATGAAAGACGGCTCCGACGCGGTGTCCGACTGGCCGCTCCTCAACGCGCTCCTCAACACGGCGAGCGGGGCGACGTGGGTCAGCCTGCACCATGGCGGCGGCGTCGGCATGGGCTTCTCCCAGCATTCGGGCATGGTGATCTGCTGCGACGGGACCGAAGACGCGGACCGACGCATCGGGCGCGTTCTCTGGAACGATCCCGCCACGGGCGTCATGCGACACGCCGATGCAGGGTATGCGGACGCAATAGACTGCGCCCGCGAGCACGGCCTCAACCTGCCGGGAATTCTCTGAAGCCATGCCCGCGCGCCTCATCCCGCCGACGCCGTGGACCGGCCGCGACGACCCGGAGGACGGGGCGGGGGCGCTCCGCGTCCATCACCTCGCCCGCGGCGGCGCGCGCGGCGTTCTCGGGTTCTCGTCGGACGAAGGCGTCAGACGCAATAAAGGCCGCCCCGGCGCGGCGGAAGGCCCGGCGGCGATCCGCACCGCCCTCGCCAACATGGCCGCGCCCGCGGGCGCTGGGCCGTTCACGGATTTCGGCGACGTCATCGTGGAGGCGGGCGATCTCGAAGCGGGTCAGGCGATGCTCGGCGAACGCGTCGCAGCGGGGCTTGAGCCTTGCGAGCGCCTCGTCGTCCTCGGCGGCGGCCACGAAACGGCGTACGGGTCCTATCTCGGCCTGCGCGCGCGGTTCCCCGAGGCCCGCATCGGCATCGTCAATCTGGACGCTCACCTGGACCTCCGCGCCGTCAGCGCGGCGGGCCCGTCCTCCGGCACGCCCTTCGCGCAGATCCACGCGCTTGATCCGGCGCGTTTCGATTATCTCTGTCTCGGCGCGGCTGAGGAGGCGAACACGGCGGCGCTGTTCGAGCGGGCGCGGGACTGGGGCGTGCGGATCGTTTCCGACCACGCGCTCATCGCCGACCCGGCGGCGGCGGATGCGGAGATCGCCGCCCTCATCGCCCGCAGCGACGTCCTCTATCTCACCATCGACATCGACCTCATGCCCGCCGAGGAGGCCCCCGGCGTCAGCGCCCCCGCCGCCCGCGGCGTCCCGTTCCGAACGGTCGAACGTCTAGTCGCCCGCATCCTCGCCGAGTGCGCGGCGCGCGCGACGCCGCTCTCCCTCGCGGACCTTGTCGAGCTCTCCCCGCCGCGGGATATCGACGGGCGAACGGCGCGCCGCGCGGCGCTGCTCGCGCGGCGGTTGGTGTTCTGAGGGGGAGCCGCGCTTGTTCAGCCCATACGGACAATGCTACCCGACCGTCTCATGAGCTACGATGTCGGCCCCGGCGATCTGGTCCTTTGCGTCAACGCGGCGCCGAACCACGTGACGGGGGAGCCGGTGCCGCTGGTCGCCGGCGAAACCT
>CAYFIB010000100.1:0-2416 GCA_964342855.1 uncultured Caulobacterales bacterium | reverse complement strand
AAAACGTCGGTCAACCCATGTCTGCGAGTCGATCGATTTTGCAACTTTCCGATCGGATTTTTTATCATCACAAGATCTTGTCGTTATCAACCACCAATCGATCCCTCTCTGATGTGATCATGACATGCCCCCGACACGGACACACGTACACACAACACACACACAACACACACACACACACAATTCGCCCCACGTCTTGCATAGGAGGAAGGAGCGGGACGCTGGAGCGCAAAAGAATCGGAGCACCTGAAATTTTTTCCTGACCCGGACAGCGCGCCCACACTTATCGGGCAACACCCGTCTCACTCGCTCCCCCGCGCTCCCGCTCCGCGCTCCCGCTCTCTGCATTGTTGAGAGAGCGGTTGGGGGTTGTATTGGAGAAGATGAAGGACAAGACAAACAAGTTTATTGCCAAGACGTTTGAGATGGTCAACAGCAAGGAGACAGACGGGTTTATCACCTGGTCGGACGACGGGAAGAGCGTGGTGTTGGTGGACACGACGGCTGCGCCAGACGTGCTCATGAAGTACTTTTCGCACGGCAAGGTCCCCTCGTTCATCCGCCAGCTCAACATGTATGGGTTTGCCAAAAAGTGGCAGGAACCGCTGTTCCGCAACAAGTACTTTCGGAGAGACAGGCCAGACCTTCTTCCTCGGATCGAGCGGAAGAAGCCGAGTTCGGCCAAGAAGAAGGACACAACCAAACCCAAACCCAAACCCAAAGCCAAAGCCAATGCTACGGCAAAGGGGAAGGGGAAGGGGAAGGAGAAGGGGAAGGAGAAGGGGAAGGGGAAGGGGAAAGGGAAGGAGAAGAGGAAGGGGAAGGGAAAGGAGAAGGGGAACTTGAAGGGGAAAGGGAAAGGGAAAGAAAAAGAGAAGCGGAAGGGAGCGGATAAGGGGAAGACGGAGAAGGAAAAGACATCCAAGACCACAACGACCACTACATCCCAGACCACAACGGCCACAACTATGACCACAACGACCACAACCAAGCAGCTTTCGTCCAAGAAGACATCACCCGAGAAGATGACCGCGTCCGAGAAGGAAACGACATCATCGACATCATCCATCAAACCCATGCCCAAGCCCATGCCCAAGCCCATGCCCAAGCCCATGCCCTCCCAAACCGCCCCAGACCTTGGCGTCCGCCCTGCCTCGGCCTCGGCCTCGGCCTCGGCCTTTGCTTCGGTGGGTGAGAGTGCGGGAAGACGGGGAAAGAGAAAACGGAGAGTGTCGTCGTCGTCGTCGTCAGAGAGCCTGACGCATCAGATCAGCATGCGACAACAACAGCTGATCAACGACGTCTTTCTTAGCACGCTGGTCGACGCTGCTGCCACCACCACTGCCACCGACACCACTGCCACCGACACCACTGCTACCACTGCTAACACCGCGACCACCGCAACCACCGCGTCACACCTCGACGCCCAGACAAGCCGCTTTTCAACTGTCGACTCGAAAAGCCCGCCTCCTCTTCCGCCACCCCCTCTTCCACCGCCACCTCCTCCCTACTCCTACCCCCGCAATCCAGAGCGCGGAACGTCGTTCTCGACTGTATCCACGTCCCACTCGGGGTCGTCGTCGGCGTCGTCCTATCTGGAGGAGCAAGTCGACCTGCTCCGCAAAAGCCACGCCTCGATCGCCCGAGACGTCTCGACCATCGTCCTTTCCACCAAGGTTGTGGAAATGCTCGAGGTAGAGCAGTCCCAAGTCCGGGCCGAGCTCCATGCAACCATGGCCGACATTGCCCTCCTCAAAGCGCGTCTTGCAGCCCACCGATCCACCCTGGGATCTCCCCCAACCAAGCGTACCAAGCTCCTCATTTAAATGATTCTCACTCGTCCATCCCGTCCAATCCACACGTCCATCCTATCCATCTTGTCCATCCACATCCATCCACATCCATCCACATCCATCCACATCCATCCACATCCATCCACGTCCATCCACGTCCACGTTTTGGTGGTGTTAACCAATGTACTTGTTGAGAAACTTGCGATGGAAGGGGTTGCGGATGGTGTCATTGACAAACCCTTCATCCCGCTTCACACCCATATCCGTTGCCTGGTTCCGAAACACCGTATCATCCATAAACGACTTTGATATGGCAAACCCACCGCCACCACCACCACCTCCTCCACCCATCAGCCCATCATTCATCCCCAGTCCGCCTGCTCTTTCTGCAGAGGCCAGCAGCTCTGCTTTTCTCGCCTGCTTTGCCTCCTCCTCCTCCCTGGCTTCCCTCGCCTTGGCTTCAGCCCTCACCTTTTCCAACTGTGCCACCAGCTCGGCCATATCCTCCTCATCCGAATCCGAATCCAAATCCGAATCCGACTCTTCCGAATCCTCCACTCCTCCACCTCCACCTCCCCCCACACCTCCTCCACCCACTCCACCCACCCCCACTCCACCTCCCC
>CAYFIB010000099.1:0-2423 GCA_964342855.1 uncultured Caulobacterales bacterium | reverse complement strand
TATCTTCAGGACTGGTATATCGAGAACAACCCCAACCCGACGGGTCAGAAAGAAAACCTCGATTACGCAAGCGACGGCAGCGTCTACAGCACGGTGCACGCAGCCTATCACCCGTATTTCCGCAGCTTCCTGCGCGATCGCGGGTACTATGACATGTTCCTCTTCGACCGCGACGGCAATCTGATCTACACGGTCTTCAAGGAGCTCGATTACGCGACGAACCTGGTCGACGGCAAGTGGTCGAAGACCGATCTCGGCAACGCGTTTCGCGCTGCCGCCGATTCGGCGCGCCGTGGACAGAGCGTCTTTTTCGACTTCAAACCCTATGAGCCGAGCTTCGGTGCGGCGGCGGGCTTCATCTCCCGCGCCGTGTTTGATTCCAGCGGCGCCTTCGTCGGCGTCCTTGCCTTCCAGATGCCGGTCGATCGACTGAACGCCCTGATGCAGGAAGCGACCGGCCTCGGCGAGACCGGCGAAACCTACATCGTCGGCGGCGATTTCCTGATGCGCAGTCAGTCGCGCCTGATTGAAGACGCGACGCTATTGGAGCGTGTCGTGCGGACGGAGCCGGTGCGCCAGGCGCTGGACGGCGACACGGGCGTGCGCAAAGCCAGAAACCTCACCGGCGCCAGCGCTTACGCCGCCTATACGCCGGTTGATTTCATGGGTTCGCGGTTCGCGCTCGTCGCTGAACAGCAGACGAATGAACTGCTGGCGCCGATCACGCGCATGCGGAACTTCCTGATCTTCCAGATCCTCATCGTCGCCGCCGTCGGCGCCGCCGTCGGCGTGTTCGGCGTGCGCTCCATCACACGTGCGATCACTGAGGTCGGCGATGCCATGAAACGCGTTGCAGGACGTGCGCTTGATACCGAAGTCGCGCACCGCGACCGCAATGATGAAATCGGCGACATCGCGCGTGCGCTCGACGAGTTCCGTGGATCGCTTGCGGAGGGTGAGAAGAAAGCACGCGAAGTCCGATTCAAAGGCGCGGCTTTTGAAGGTTCGCCGAGCGCGATCATGATGGTCGATAAGGACGCGCGCATTATTTATCAGAACAAGGCGTCTGACGAACTCATGCGGGCCAACGCCGACCTGTTCAAAACGCACTGGCCGACGTTTGATCCGGACAACATCATCGGACAGTCGATTGATATGTTCCATAAGCGACCGGAACATCAGCGTTCAATCATTACCGACAAGTCGCGCCTGCCGTTCCGTACGGACATTTCAATCGACAACGTGAAGATAGCGCTGAACGTCGACGGCGTCTACGATGAGAGCGGCGTGCTGATCGGCAATATTCTGGCTTGGGATGACGTGACGCAGGAGCGCCTGAATGAGGGCGTGCTCAAGGCGATCAGCAAAGAGCAGGCGATGATCGAATTCACGCCGTCCGGCGAGATCATCAACGCCAACGCCAACTTCCTCGATGCGACCGGGTACGCGCTGGAGGAGATCAAGGGCGCGCACCACAGAATGTTCATGCCGGATGGGGAGGCGAATACTGATGCGTATCGCGATTTCTGGGCGAGGCTCGCGGCGGGCGAGGAAATCGAAGGCCGCTTCAAGCGAGTGAATAAAGCGGGCGCCGAGGTATGGCTTCAGGCAAGCTATACGCCGATTACGGATCGCCATGGCAAGACCTTCAAGGTCGTGAAGATGGCGCGCGATATCACGCAGATCGTTGCGCAGGAACGTGAGATTGAGGAGAACGAGAAACTTCAGGAGAAAGAACGCCGCGAGCGCGAAGTTGAGCAGGCGGAAGTCGTCGCCATGGTCGCTGAGGCGCTCGACCGGATCGCAAAAGGCGATCTGGTGACGCGGATCGAAAAGCGCTTCCCCGAGGCCTACAAATCACTCCGTATGGACTTCAACCAAGCCGCGGACGCTTTGAAGGACGCCTTCGCCGAGGTCGCCTACAAAGTCTCCCAGATGCGCACGGGCGTGCACGAGGTCAGCCAATCAGCAGACGACCTTTCCAAACGCACTGAACACCAAGCGACTACGCTCGAAGAGACAGCGGCCGCTCTCGATGAAATCACTGCGACCGTGCGCCAGACCGCCGAGGGCGCCGATGAGGCGAACCGTGTCGTCGTCGAGACGAACAAGCAGGCGACCGAGTCTGGCGCCGTCGTCTCCGACGCCATTTCCGCCATGGGGGAAATCGAAAAGTCGTCCGACCAGATTTCGCAGATCATCGGCGTCATCGATGAGATTGCGTTCCAGACCAATCTTCTGGCGCTTAACGCTGGCGTCGAAGCGGCGCGGGCGGGGGATGCGGGCCGTGGTTTCGCCGTCGTCGCGCAGGAAGTTCGCGCGCTGGCGCAGCGTTCCTCCGAAGCGGCGAAAGAGATCAAAGGTCTCATCTCCGCAAGCTCCGGGCACGTTAAATCCGGGGTGGAGCTGGTCGACAAAGCGGG
>CAYFIB010000098.1:0-2531 GCA_964342855.1 uncultured Caulobacterales bacterium | reverse complement strand
CTCGCTGACGCTCACTCACTCGCTCGCTGACGCTCACTCACTCGCTCGCTGACGCGTATGTTCAATTGCCACCCCACTCAGATCTCATCAGATCTCATCAGTTGGCGGCCCTTTCCCGCAACCGATCCACGGGAGAGCGCTCCCTCTTGGCTTGGATCTTGAAGATCCCGGTGCTCTTTTTCCCAAGCGATGCTGCGTAGATAAAGTCCGACTGGCAGAGGTACTTCAACGGGTGTGCGTGGGACAGGGTCTGGACGACCTTGTAGGTGTCGTCCAGACAGACAAAGTCGACGGTTTTGTCGGAAAACCCGACAACGTAGTTGGACCCGTTGTACACCACGTCGTGGACGGGCGCGTTCCACTCAAACTCAAACACTGTGGCGCCTGTCCGGATGTCGAGCGCCACCGCAGACGTCTTGAAGGAAAACAGGACAGTGTAGTCGTCAATGTGCAGCAGCGCCGCCGGCGACGACTTGCCCTTGAACGACGCCAGCTCGGACGTCTTGTACGACGCAATGTCCATGATCGACACTTCCGTCTTGGACGACGCAGACGCGACCACAATCTTGGACAGGATGTTGGTCGTCGGGTCCTTGAACAGGAGCCCGACCTGCGTCCGCGCAGACGTCGAAAACTCAACCAGGTGCATAAACTTGTTGTACGGGTGCGGCGCCCACTCGCAGAGATACAGCTTCTTCTTGATGGCCGCGCACAGGAAAAAGTTAGAGTCGTCCTCCCCGTCCCGCCCGATAAAGATCGAGTGGCAGTTCTTTGTCGACGCCAGGATCGCTCCCGTCTTTTTCTTCTTCTTCTTCTTCTTGGACGCAGACGGTGTGAGCATCGACAGCTCGTACACCACAACCTGCGACGACGACCCCGAAATCGTGACCACCACAGACAGCTCTTCGATCACAATCAGCTCCACACACTTCACCTTCAGCACACGCGTCAGCGTGTCTTCCGCAGACCGCGCCTTGGGGTCAAACAGGTAAATCCCCTTCGACGTCCCGATAAACAGCTTGTCCCCCCACGTCGACGCGCAGTTGACGCCACGCGAAAAGTCTCGCAGCAACGCCTGCGCCTCAAACATGTGCGCATAGTCCAGCGGGACAAGCACGTCTCCCAGCGGCGTCGTCGACGGCGGCCGGAACGTCCCGGTCGACGACGAGCTCCGCGCGTGGCTCGCCGCCACCTTCAGCGAGTCCACAGCAGACCCGGCCGCAGAGTCCACACGCGGCGGCACGGCTTTCCCCTTTCCTTTCGCCTTCGCCTTCGCCTTAGCCTTGGCCTTGGCCACGCTGTGCTCGGACGACTCGGACGACGCCGCTGCCCCCGAGCTCGCTCCGCCCTTGCTCGAGCTCCCGTCCCCGCCCTTCCCCCCTCCGTCCTCACCCTCGTCATCCGAGGAAGACGACGACGAGTCCGACGACGACCCCTCGTCGTCGCTCGCGTCCGACACGGCCACCGCGACCGACGCGGCCGCAGTCCCTGCCGTCACCGCAGCCGGGAGCGACGCCGCGACGTCGGCCGGAATCTGTTTCTTGATAAAGGTCCCCGAGTCGTCCATGTCGTCGTACTCGTCGCCTGCGCTCCCCCCGGCGCCAGACCCCTTGGGAACACGCATCATGGTCCCCCCGTTGTCGTCCGAGTCGTCATCCGAGTACGAGTCCGAGCCCGACGACGACGACGACGACGACGCGTTCGCCTCGGCCTCACGCGCAGTCTCAATCAGCTCGGTCAGAATGGCTGCAGACGTCGGCGCGCCCTTGAGAAACTCGTGCTCCAGAATCTCGGCCGCCGACGGCCTCCCAGACGGGTCCTTGACCAGACACGCCTTGAGAAAGTCGTGAAAGGCAGAGCTCCAGTGGTTCTTGTCTGCCAGAGAAGGCACCTTTTGCGCAGACCCAATGAGAAACAGTGCCCGCATCGGATGCACGTCCCCATACGGCGGACCCAGCTCCGCCATCTCGATCGCGGTGATTCCCATCGACCAGATATCAGCCTTGGCATCGTAGGGGTCCCCGTCAGACTCGACCATAATCACCTCGGGCGCAATCCAGTACGGCGTCCCAATAAACGTGTTGCGCTTCGACAACGTCGTGTTGAGAATCGCAGAAACTCCAAAATCAGCCAGCAGGACACGCCCGTCAGACGTCAGCAACACGTTCCCACCCTTGATGTCTCGGTGGATCATCCCCGCCTCGTGCAAATACAGCAGCCCTTTGAACGACTCACGGCAAATGTATGCAATCTGCCCTTCCGCCAGAGGCTCGTCGATCGTCTCGTAGATGTCCAACACAGACCCTCCATCACAAAACTCCATCACAATCCATAGGTCCTCGTCCACCATATACGACCCAAAGTACTTGACAATGTTGGGGTGGTCGCACTGTTTGAGAATCCGAATCTCGTTGATCACATCCTCCAAGTCCTGTTTTTTTTCGTCAACAATGAGTGTGGATGGGGGAAGGTGAGGAGGGTGTGGGTGTGTGGGGGGGGTGAGGTGGGTGAGGATGAGGAAGGGGAGGAGT
>CAYFIB010000097.1:0-2551 GCA_964342855.1 uncultured Caulobacterales bacterium | reverse complement strand
GATCATGGATTGCACCGCGCCTTCGAACCGCGGCTGACCGAGCACGAACATGAATTCGGTCACGCCATCCTCGACCAGTTGCCCCGTCGCCATGTTTTCAAGGATGTAGACGCCGTTCTTTGCCAGAAGCTCCTGGTGGGCGGGGAAGACCAACCCGTCGGGATGCGGCACGGCATCAAGACCCCACGTATCGGCGCCGACCGCGACGACGCCCTGTTCGGCCAGCCAGGCGGCGCCGGCCCCGTCTATCCCAGGCTCGCCAGCGGCGAAACGATCGGGCTCACTTCCGATCAGGTCGAGCCAGCCCGTATGGAGAAGGACGACATCGCCCTCTGCAAGCGTCAGGCCCGTCGTATCGAGAGCGCCCTGCAGATCCTCGACCGTGATGAGAGTGCCTTCCGCCATCACGTCGGTGCTCGCCTGGCCGGCCATGTCGAGCACGATGCCGCGGGTGACGATGGGCGGAATGTTGTGGACGCCCATCTTCGTCAGTCCGCCGGTGGTGACGTAGTCTGCGGGGGTGTTGCCGTTGTAGAAGACGTTGTCGATGCCAAGATGGCCCAGGCCGTCGATCTGCGAGCCAAGGCCGACCCAGCCCATTATGACGTCGTCGACATAGGTCATCTTGTTCGACCCCAGCGTCGCGCCGCCTTCCTGGCCGGGCATGAAGACGTTGATGTCCAGCTCACGGACCCCGAAGCCGGGCGTGTCGGGCCCGACGGGGATGCCAAGCGCGTAGGTCTTGCCGTCGGTCACGAGTTCCGCCGCGCGCTGCACCATCTCGGGCGTCAGCAGGTTGGCCGCGCCAATCTCGTCATCGGCCCCGTATCGTGACGGGTACCAGTCCGAGGCGGCTTCTTCGTGTTGTTCGGCGAGCGCCGGCAGACCCAGGGATGCGGCAAGGGCCGCGGTCAGTATCAGTCTCATATCTTCTCCTCCCGTTGCGTGGTTGTGCGGGATCGATCACGCCGCTGCGGCGGTCTTCTTCTCGATCTCGCCCCGCTCGATGACATAAAGACCATCCACAAGATCGGCCGAGTGGACATGGTCGGATTCGGACAACAGGACCGACAACCCTTCGCCGCGCAGGGTGCCGATCACGTCTATCAGCCGCTCTGCAAGGGCCGGGGCGACGCCCTCGAACGGTTCGTCCAGAAACAACAGCTTGTGCCCCACGATCAGCGCGCGCCCGAGCGCCACCAGCTTCTGCTGGCCCCCCGACAGCGACAAGGCGCGCCGATCCGCGAAGCGGGCGATCTCGGGCATGAGCTCGTAGACCCATTCGAGGCGGGATCGGTCGATCTCGGCCCCGAGGGCGTTCAACGGCAGAAGGATGTTTTGCTCGACCGTGAATTCGGGGATCAGGCGGCGATCCTCGGGCATGTAGCCCACGCCGAGGGCGGCGCGGGTATGCGCCGGGTCGGCGGTGACGTCGGTGCCGTCCAGCAGGATCTCGCCCCGGTCCGGGCGCAGCAGGCCCATGACCGACCGCATGAAGGTGGTCTTGCCCGCGCCGTTCCGACCGATCAGGCCGATGGTGGTGCCAGGCGCGACGGTCAGGCTGGCACCGCGCAGGAGCTGCGTGCCTGCGATGCTGCTTTCGAGGTTGCGTGTCTCAAGCATGGACACCTCCGATCACGTATCTGCGGACTTCGGTATCGGCGAGAACCTCGGCGGTCGGGCCGTCCGACAGGATCTTGCCCTCGTAGAAGGCGACCGTGCGCTCCGCGAACCGGGTGACGATATCCATGTCGTGTTCGATGAAGAGAAGCGTGGCGTCGTCGGCCTTCAGCGGCTCGATCACCCGCTCCATCATCTCGATCTTCTCGTCGACGGACACGCCCGAGGTCGGCTCGTCCAGCAGGATCAGCGCCGGGTCGTCGATCGCCGCCATCGCGATGTCGAGCTGCTTCTTGACGCCCTGCGGCAGGGTTCCAACACGGGCATCCGCGTGTTGCGACAGGCCGAACCGGTCGAGCACGGCGCGGCCGGTCTTCATGCGGGTGTCGGTCAGCGCCGTCGCGCGCAGGCCGCCCTTGCCGTCCGCGGCGGCGATCTCGGCCATCATCATGTTTTCCAGCGCGGTGAGCTGCGGGAAGATCTGGCTGATCTGGAACGACCGCCGGATGCCTGCCTGCGCCGTCTTGCGCGGGCTCGACCCGGTGATGTCCCGGCCCCGGAAGCGGATCGTGCCCGACGAGGGTTTGAGATACCCGGTGACCATGTTGACGAAGGTCGTCTTGCCCGCGCCGTTCGAGCCGATCACGGCGACGGTCTCGCCCGGATACAGCGAAAGGGAAATCTCGCTGGCCGCGACGACACCGCCGAAACGCTTTTCGAGGTTCTCGGTAACGAGGATCGGATCGCTCATGCCTTGCGCCTCCGTTCGACCAGCGACCACAGCCCCTCGGGGAGAAGCAGGATCACCATCAGCATTACGGCACCGAGGATCATCTGCCAGGCGTTTGGCGCAAGATCGAGCGCGTAGTTCCGCACAAGTTCCAGCAGGAAGAACCCGATCATCGGCGCGATGGTCGATCCGCGTCCCGCA
>CAYFIB010000096.1:0-2555 GCA_964342855.1 uncultured Caulobacterales bacterium | reverse complement strand
TAAGCGGGAAGCCCCCCTCGATACCAGGTCTCGCTGAGAGCCGTGGAAGACCACCACGTTGATAGGCCGGGCGTGGAAGCGCTGTGAGGCGTGAAGCTTACCGGTACTAATTGCTCGATCGGCTTGATCGTTATTCTCATGCGCGGCGATCGCCTCGTCCGTCACCAGACGGTCGGGCGCGCTGCGGAAAGTCAGGCGAAGCATTCAAACTTCGTCGCAAGACATTGAAATCTCTCGCATGGATCGACTTCGCCGGCCCGGTGGTTTTGGCGGGGAGCCCCCACCCGTTCCCATCCCGAACACGGTCGTTAAAGTCCCCAGCGCCGATGGTACTACGTCTTAAGGCGTGGGAGAGTAGGTCGCCGCCGGGCCTGCAAAGCCGATCCGCCCTTCTTCCTTTTCAGTCTTCCGACTGTCGTCTTCGTTCGCCGCCCCTTAGTGGGCGGTTTTTTGCGTTTTGGCCTTGATCGATCCAGGCGCTCGTTAGCGGCGAGGTTCTGGCGTGGTCTGTGACTCGGACGTCGGTGCTTTGCGGCCAAGGCGTAAATGCGAGCAGGGCGCCATCGCCTGGACGGCGTTAAGAACCTGTGACTCAAAAGACAATTAACGGGCTCGAACCCGGGTAAGCGGGCCTGTGGCCCTTGAATAAACTTGTAAAATTGTAGGGGTTCGCTTAAGTGCTGTTTCGTTGGCGCGGAGTGCGCCTCAGTCAGTTAAGAGTTTGAGTCCAATGCGTGTTAACCATTTTTCCACCGCTCTATTTGCGGTTGTTGCGCTCCCGAGTTTCGCGTTCGCGGCGCCGATCAAGGTGCTGAACGACGGCTACGGAAACTCCGGCTCGCAGGTCAACTTCGCGGACGGCTCTCGCATCAATGATTTCGGGTATCAGACCCAGGCGCAGGACCTTGAGCGCGCCTTCGGCGTCGACAATGGCTGGAGCTCATCCTCGGCGAATTCCGCCTGGACGATGACTGATAACGCCGCGCAATTCGATCTCGCCTTTTCGCAGGCCCGCACGAACGGCGAGGGCGTCTTTTCGCGCACGCTGATCGGGACCATGCGGTTCTACGCCACCGAAGACACGGTGCTCGATCTGTCGGGCGCCTACAGCACGGCCGGTCTCGGCAAGTCGGTCTACACGGTGCGCCTGGTCGACAACGTCACGGGCGATGTGCTGCTCGATGTCTCCGAGCTCACCAAGTGGAGCGACGGCGAGCAGTTCTCCGCGGGCCTCACGACCTTTCTCGCCGCCGGCAGCGATGTTCGCCTGTACTTCGACGCCTATGTGATGGCGCCGAGCACCGGCGAATACTCGCCGACTTATGGCGGCGGCTTCGGTTCGCTGTCTCTGGCGTTCACCGGGTCGAAATCGGCGAGCGTCGAGCTTGAGGAAGAGCCGATGGACGTCGCCGCGCCCGGCGCGCTCGGGCTCCTCGGGCTCGGGTTCGCGGCCTTGGGCGTCGCGGGCTTCCGCCGACGCGCCTGAAAACGCGTGATTGAGAATGCTCGCCTGAGGCGAGCGGCCTCTAAAAACACAATCGCCATAAAACGGTAATTTGTACCGGCCCCTCCGATCAGGTAGAACTAATATGGTTAATCGGGGAATCCGGTCGTATGGCGTACTTTGTTCGCACTCTTGGGGTCGCGGTTGTCGCAGCGGGGATGCTGACCGCGACGGCGCAGGCCGCGCCGATCACCGTGCTTGGCGTCGGGGATCAGACAGGTTCCTGGGCCCGCGAGGGGTGGAGCGATCCGGTTGACGACGACTTCATCAATTCGGGCATGGGACCGGGAACGGCGGACACCGAAGCGACGGCCGGCTCGTCCAACTCCCAGACCAGCCTGATCTATTCCAGCGACGAGCACAGCTCGACCTTTGATGTCGCCTTCGACCATGTCTTCGGCGACAAAAAGGGCTCGTATGCGCGCTCGACCGTCAGCACCCTACGCTTCACGACGGATGAGGATGTCGAGTTTCAGCTCGGCGGCTTCTACCAGACCTTCGGCCTCGGTCGCTCGGTCTTCAAAGTCGCGGTGACGGACAACACGACCGGTCAGCTGATTTCAAACTACGTTTACGACACCTCGAAGGGGTTTGATCAGGCGATCGTTCTCGGCGGCGTCTACACCCCGACCGGTTATGTCGTGGAGCAGAAAGAGCAGGGGCCGCTCACGGGCGTCCTCGCCGCCGGCGGCGATTATCGGATTTATTTCGACGCCTTCACCATCACGCAGAGCAAGCATGGCGGCGGTACGGGAACGGGCGCGTTCAATTTCTCGGTGAGCTCTTTGAACCCCATTTCCGGCTCCGCGCCCATCGGCGCGGTCTCCGAACCTGCGGGTCTCACCGTCTTGGCGCTCGGCCTGTTCGGGCTCGCCGCCCTCGGGCGCCGGGCGCGATAATTTCCCTGAGATTTCTGGCGTTTCGCGCTTGATCCGCGCGCGCCGTTTATATATGTCTCGCGGCTCCCGCCGACGTTATGTCGGCGCCGGACGGTGTCGCGGGGTGGAGCAGCCCGGTAGCTCGTCAGGCTCATAACCTGAAGGTCGCAGGT
>CAYFIB010000095.1:0-2578 GCA_964342855.1 uncultured Caulobacterales bacterium | reverse complement strand
CCTTCACTTCGAAGACGCCGTCGCCGATCTCGAGGATCGAGACGTCGAAGGTGCCGCCGCCGAGGTCGTAGACCGCGATCGTCTTGCCTTCGTTCTTGTCGAGGCCGTAGGCGATGGCGGCCGCCGTCGGCTCGTTGATGATGCGCAGGACTTCAAGACCCGCGATCTTGCCGGCGTCTTTCGTCGCCTGACGCTGGGCGTCGTTGAAGTAGGCGGGGACGGTGATGACCGCCTGGTCCACCTTGTCGCCGAGATAGGCCTCGGCGGTCTCTTTCATTTTCTGAAGGACGAAGGCGGAAATCTGCGAGGGCGCGAATTTCTCGCTGCGGCCCTGCACCCACGCGTCGCCGTTATCGCCTTTGACGATGCCGAACGGCACGAGCTTCTGATCTTTCGCGACGGCGGGGTCGTCGAACCGGCGGCCGATGAGGCGCTTCACCGCGAAATAGGTGTGGTCCGGGTTGGTGACGGCCTGGCGCCGGGCCGGTTGGCCGATCAGGCGCTCGCCGTCTTCGTTGAAGGCGACGACGGAGGGCGTCGTGCGCATGCCTTCAGCGTTTTCGATGACTTTGGGGTCTTTGCCTTCCATGACCGCGACGCAGGAGTTCGTCGTGCCGAGGTCGATACCGATGACCTTACCCATAGTGTTCTTCTTCTCCTCTCAAGCAGGACGCCCTTATGCGCTCCTTCTTCGCCCGGTTCGGCGGCTCCGAACACCGGACGAATGGCGAAGCGAGCGGCGCGGCGGCCCCTCATTGGTTGTGCGCCACACAACGTGGCGCGGACTGCATGGTTTGCAGCCGCGACGGGGTCGTTTCGGAAGTCACGCTCCCGTGTGCGGCTTCCCGCGGGATATAGGCGCCGGGGAATCGCCGTGCAAGCGAGCGGCGCCCTCGCAAAGTCGTGGGTTGAGCGCGATCAACTCCGGGCTTAATTGAGAATGGTTCGCATCTATAGGAGCCCGCCATGGCCCGCGCCGCCGCCAAGTCCGTCACCTACGCGGCCGCCCACTTCACCGGGGCGGTCGGCGTCGCTTTCGCGCTGACGGGCAGCTGGTCCGCCGCCCTCGCCGTCGGCCTTGTCGAGCCGCTGGTGCAGACGGGGATCTATAATGCTCACGAGTGGGCGTGGGGGCGGGGCGGATAGGTCGCCGCTTAGCGTCATCCCGGGCGAGCGCAGCGAGACCCGGGACCCAGAGCCGCGAGCGCCGCGCCCCGACACCCTGGGTCCCGGATCGCGCTTCGCGCGTCCGGGATGACGAATGGAGATGCGCCGCTTAGGCTTTCCTGAAACGGAGGGCTCCCATGCGCGCGATACTCGCTTCACTCATCCTATTCGGCGCGGCCGCGGCGCAGGAGGTTCCGAACCCCGAGACGCCGGAGATCCTGACCCTGCGCGAGCAGGCGGCGCTGACGGACGCCTGGCTTGAGAAGCGTCTCGACACGGTGGTTCCGGACGTCATGCGCCGCCACGGCGTCGACATGTGGGTGCTGATCGCGCGCGAATACAATGAAGACCCGGTGGTGGAGACCATGCTGCCCGCCACCTGGCTCGCGGCGCGCCGCCGCACGGTGCTGGTCTTTTTCGATGACGGGGAGCGGGTCGAGCGCCTCGCCGTCGCGCGCTATCCGGTGGGGAGCGCCTTCCCCGCCGCCTGGTCGCCGGAGGAGGAACCGGACCAGTGGGCGCGCCTCGTCCAGATCATCGAGGAGCGCGATCCGAAGGTGATCGCCGTCAACGGCTCGAAGGAGTTCGCCCTCGCCTCCGGCCTCTCTCGTCAGCAGTACAAGGACTTCCGCGCCGCCCTGCCGCGGAAATATCGCGGGCGCCTTCAGGAAACCGAAGACCTCGCCATCGGCTGGCTGGAGACGCGGCTGCCGGAGGAGATCGCCCAGTACGAAACGGCGGTGCGCATCGCCCACTCCATCATCGCCGAGGCGTTCTCGGAGAAGGTCATCACCCCCGGCGAGACGACCACGGACGACGTCGTCTGGTGGACCCGTCAGAAGACCAACGCCCTCGGCCTTACCAACTGGTTCCACACCTCCGTCTCCATCGCCCGGGCCGAGGTTGAGGAGAGCCCGCTCTGGGCGGCGGCCAAGAAGCAGGACAAAATCATCCAGCCGGGCGACCTTCTGCACATCGATTTCGGGATCACCTATCTCGGCCTCAACACGGACACCCAGCACCACGCCTACGTGCTGAAACCGGGGGAGACGGACGCGCCCGCGGGCCTGAAAGCCGGCCTCGCCGCGGCGAACCGGGTGCAGGACATTCAGCTGGCGGAGATGATCGCCGGCCGCACGAGCAATGAGATCCTGACGGCGACGCGGGAGAAAGCCCTCGCCGAGGGCCTCAAACCCTCCCTCTACTCCCACCCCATCGGCTTCCACGGCCACGCCGCCGGCTCCCCCATCGGCTGGTGGGACGATCAGTCCTATGATCACCCGAAGGGCTACCGCGCCCTGCGCCCGAACACCGCCTGGTCCATCGAGCTGAACGCCACCGCCCCCGTCCCCGAATGGGGCGGCCAGGAGGTCGTCTTCAAAACCGAAGAGGACGCGTTCTTCGACGGCGA
>CAYFIB010000094.1:0-2628 GCA_964342855.1 uncultured Caulobacterales bacterium | reverse complement strand
TGACGGTGCGGCTACCATGGATTGGATGGAGCAGGAGCAAGAGCGCGGCATCACGATTACGTCGGCCGCGACGACCTGTTTCTGGGCGGACAAGCGCCTGAACATCATCGACACGCCCGGCCACGTCGACTTCACCATCGAAGTCGAGCGCTCCCTTCGCGTGCTCGACGGCGCGGTCGCGCTCCTCGACGCCAACGCCGGCGTCGAACCGCAGACCGAGACCGTCTGGCGTCAAGGTGATAAATATCACGTCCCCCGGATGTTCTTCATCAACAAGATGGACAAGCTGGGCGCGGATTTTTACCGCTCGGTCGATACCATCCACGATCGTCTCGCCGCCAAGACCGTCATTCTCCAGCTGCCGATCGGCGCGGAGAACGACTTTGTCGGCGTCGTCGACCTTCTCGAAATGAAGGCGATCATCTGGGAAGAGGAATCTCTCGGCGCGAAATTCCGCGAAGATGAAATTCCCGCCGATCTCGTCGAGAAAGCCAAAGAATATCGCGAGACGATGATCGAAACGATCGTCGAGCAGGACGAGGAGGCCATGGAGGCTTACCTCGAGGGCAACGAGCCGGATATCGCGACCATCAAGAAGCTCATCCGTAAGGGCACGATCGCGGTGGACTTCCACCCGGTGCTCTGTGGCTCGGCCTTCAAGAACAAAGGCGTTCAGCCGATGCTTGACGCGGTCGTCGATTATCTGCCGTCGCCGGTCGAAGTCCCGGCCATCAAAGGCGTCCTGCCCGACTCCGATGAGGCCGTGACGCGCAAGTCGTCCGACGACGAGCCGCTGTCCATGCTCGCCTTCAAGATCATGAACGACCCGTTCGTCGGCTCGCTCACCTTCTGCCGCATCTACTCCGGCAAGCTCGAAGCGGGCTCCTCCGTGCTCAACACGGTGAAGGGCAAGCGCGAGCGCGTTGGCCGGATGCTCCTCATGCACTCCAACTCGCGTGAAGAGATCAAGGAAGCGGCTGCGGGCGACATCGTCGCCGTCGCGGGTCTGAAAGACACGACGACTGGCGACACGCTATGTGATCCGCTGAAGCCGGTCATCCTTGAGCGAATGGAGTTCCCGGATCCGGTCATCGAGCTCGCGGTTGAGCCGAAAACCAAGGCCGACCAGGAGAAGATGGGCATCGCGCTTCAGCGCCTCGCCGCTGAAGATCCCTCTTTCCGCGTCATGTCGGACGAGGAAAGCGGCCAGACCATCATCAAGGGCATGGGGGAGCTTCACCTCGACATCCTGGTTGACCGCATGAAGCGGGAATTCAAAGTCGAGGCGAACATCGGCGCGCCGCAGGTCGCGTATCGTGAAACGGTCACCAAGACCGCGATGATCGACTACACGCACAAGAAGCAGTCGGGCGGTACGGGTCAGTTCGCGCGGATCAAAATGGAAGTCGGGCCGAGCGAGCCGGGCGAAGGCTTTGTCTTTGTCAGCGAGATCGTCGGCGGTTCCATTCCGAAGGAATACATTCCGGGTGTCGAGAAGGGGCTTCAGTCGGTCATGGACTCCGGCCTGCTGGTCGGTTTCCCGATCCTCGACGTGAAGTTCCGTCTCTATGACGGCGCCTTCCACGATGTTGACTCCTCGGTTCTCGCGTTCGAAATCGCCGCGCGCGGCGCGATGCGCGAACACAAGAGCGATCTCGGCATGGCCCTGCTCGAGCCGGTCATGAAGGTCGAAGTGGTGACGCCGGACGAGTACACCGGCACGGTCATCGGCGACCTCAACTCCCGTCGCGGTCAGGTGCTGGGGCAGGAGATGCGCGGCAACGCCACGGTTGTGAACGCCATGGTGCCGCTTGCGAACATGTTCGGGTACGTCAATAACCTGCGTTCCGCGACGCAGGGCCGGGCGAACTACTCGATGGTGTTCGACCATTACGAACGCGTCCCGCAAGCGGTTGCGGACGAAGTCAAAGCGAAGCTGGCGGGCTGATCCCGTCCGCTTAAGGATTATCTAGTTTAGCGTCGTCGAACGGAGAGACGAAAATGGGCAAGGAAAAGTTCGAGCGTACTAAGCCGCACGCCAACATCGGCACGATCGGTCACGTCGATCACGGCAAAACCACGCTCACGGCTGCGATCACGAAGTACTTTGGTGACTTCCGCGCGTACGACGAAATCGACGGCGCGCCGGAAGAAAAAGCGCGCGGCATCACGATTTCGACCGCGCACGTCGAGTACGAGACGGAAGGTCGTCACTACGCCCACGTCGACTGCCCGGGCCACGCCGACTACGTGAAGAACATGATCACCGGCGCCGCGCAGATGGACGGCGCGATCCTGGTGGTCAACGCCGCCGACGGCCCCATGCCCCAGACCCGTGAGCACATCCTGCTCGCCCGTCAGGTCGGCGTGCCCGCGCTGGTCGTGTTCATGAACAAGGTCGACCAGGTCGACGACGAGGAGCTGCTGGAGCTCGTCGAGATGGAAGTTCGTGAGCTTCTGTCCTCCTACGACTTCCCCGGCGACGACATTCCGATCGTGGCCGGCTCGGCCCTGGCCGCGATGAACGGCGAGAACCCGGCGATCGGCGAAGAGAAGATCAAGGAGCTGATGGCGGCCGTGGATGACTTCATCCCGACCCCCGAGCGTCCCATCGATCAGCCCTTCCTG
>CAYFIB010000093.1:0-2668 GCA_964342855.1 uncultured Caulobacterales bacterium | reverse complement strand
GACGGCGTGCCGCCGCCGAAATAGAGGCTGCCGAGCTTCGCGTCAGGGGCTTGCGCATGCTGCCATTTCAGATCGGCTTTCAGCGCGCGCGCCCATCTCTCCGCATCGAGAGCGCCTGCCTTTCGAACGTTGAAATCGCAATAGGGGCAGATGCGGGCGCAGAACGGCCAATGGACGTAGACGCCGAAACCGCCCGCCGCGTCGATCATCCGAAGGCGGCGAGAAATTTCTCGAACGCCGCCGCGCGGTGCGAGATCGCGTGCTTTTCGTCCGGGTCCATCTCGCCGAAGGTGAGGCCCCGCCCCTCGGGAAGAAAAATCGGATCGTAACCGAAGCCGCGCGTTCCGCGCCCCGGGAAAACGAGGCGCCCGTGCGCTTCGCCCCGGAACATCCGCACCGCGCCGTTCGGTTCGGCGAGCGCCAGCACGCAGACGAAAAAGGCGTTCGGCGCGCCGCCCGTCTTTTGCAGCTCGGCCTCGACAGCGTTCATCGCCCGCTTGAAGTTCCGGTCGGGCCCGGCCCAGCGCGCGGAGTAAATGCCCGGCGCGCCGCCGAGCGCGGGAACGCAGAGCCCGGAATCGTCGGCGAGCGCCGGCTTCGCGCCCTTCGCCGCCGCCGCCCGCGCCTTCAGGGCGGCGTTCTCTTCAAAAGTTGCGCCCGTCTCTTCCGGTTCCGGCAGGCCAAGCTCGCCTGCGGAGACGGCCTCGACGCCCAACGGCGCGAGCAGCGCCCCGATCTCGCGGACTTTGCCCGGATTGTGGCTCGCCACGATCAGCGACGGGAAGCGCAAACGGTCCGGCATGGCTCGCTCCGACGAAAAAAACGGCCGATCCAGATGGACCGGCCGTTTGAAAGATGCGCGCGTCTAACGACCTGGAGAGAGAGGAGAACAGATCTGAAATCCGGCGCTCGTTACACGATTGTCATTAAATGACGGCGTGTCAACGGTTACCGGCCGATCTGGCCTCTCACGCTCCAGAATACGCGATTAAATCCCGCAGGCGGTCTTGAACGCGTTGAAAGCTGCCGCCTCCGCGGCGGGTGGCGTAAACGAAATCGAGCCGCGACGCCCGGCGTCCACCGCGATGGCGTCGCCGCGGATCGCCGCATTGAAGAGCTTCCGCGCATCAGACTTCGTCGCGAAAATGAGGTCAGCGCGGGGCAGGTAGATCATACGGGCTTCTTTGGCCTCGCCATCGACCGATAACGTCGCGCCGACGGACTTCATGCGGCCCGTTTCAACTTCCGCCTGGTCAGCGACCGCGCCGGAGAACGCGACCATGGCCACCAGCTTTTCACCATTGCAGCGAAACGCGATCGAGCCGCCTTCGGCATAGAGCAGCGTCGAAGTCTCGCCTTCCGATTTGGTCGCCCACTCGCCCGCCTGCGCGGCGGTGGCGCCCATAATGGCGGTCGCGACGACGATGACAGATTTCAGCATGTTGGTTCCTCCCTCTCCCTGCGCGGAACGCGCCCCGAAACATCGGGTCCGAGGCGCGGCGTCGCTATGGCGTTTGAGATGAACCGGCCTTTACGTGCGGCGGCTTGTTTCGGAGCCCGCGCCTGCGATATCGGAGACCATGAACACGACCCTTGATCTCGCCGCCGCCCGGCCGCTCGCTGAGGCGCAGCCGACCCTGATCGGCCTGACGCGCGCGCGCCTTGCTGACCGGCTGGCGACTGATTTCTCCCTCGACGCCAAGAAGGCGCGCATGCGCGCGAGCCAAGTCTGGCGCTGGCTTTACCACTATGGCGCGACGGATTTCTCGGCCATGAGCGATATCGGCAAGGACATGCGCGCGCGCATGTCCGAGACCTACGCTCTCGACCGTCCGCGGGTGGTGGAACGTCAGGTCTCGGTCGATGGCACGCGCAAATACCTTATCGGGTTTTCCGGCGGCGTCGAAGTCGAGTGCGTTTATATCCCCGATGTCGGCCGGGCCGGCGCCCTTTGCGTCTCCAGCCAGGTCGGCTGCACGCTCACCTGCACGTTCTGCCACACCGGAACTCAGAAACTCGTCCGCAATCTGACGTCCGCCGAAATTGTGGGGCAGGTTCTGGCCGTTAAAGACGATCTGGAGGAGTGGCCGTCCGCGAGCGAAGACCGGCGCATTTCCAACATCGTCTTCATGGGCATGGGCGAGCCGCTCTATAATCTCGATCAGGTGACCGACGCCATCGATATCCTCTCGGACGGCGATGGCGTTTCGATCTCCCGCAGGCGGACGACCGTCTCCACCGCCGGAGTCGTACCGAAAATTCCGGAACTTGGCGAACGCGCGAACGCCATGCTGGCGATCTCGCTTCATGCGACGAACGACGCGCTACGCGACGAGATCGTGCCGATCAATCGAAAATATCCGATTGCGGAGCTGATGGACGCTTGCCGCGCCTATCCGCAGCTTTCCAACGCCAAGCGCATCACCTTCGAGTACGTCATGCTGAAGGGCGTGAACGACACCGACGCGGAAGCGCGCGCGCTCGTCAAACTCCTCCGGGGCGTTCCGGCGAAGATCAACCTCATCCCGTTCAATCCGTGGCCGGACGCGCCTTATGAATGCTCCAGCTGGGAGCGCATCGAGGCGTTCGCCGATATCGTGAACCGCGCCGGCTACGCCTCCCCGATCCGCACCCCGCGCGGCCGGGACATCTTCGCCGCCTGCGGGCA
>CAYFIB010000092.1:0-2725 GCA_964342855.1 uncultured Caulobacterales bacterium | reverse complement strand
TGCGGTGTGTCTGGGTTTGTGTGCGCCTTCATTTCTTCAAATCCGACTTCATTGCTACCGGTATGATCTGGAAGTGCGATAGTTGTGGCACTGTTTTGTATGTAGCACCTAGGGCTATAGTTTGCCTCGAAGCATTTGCACTATGCAGGTATTCAAAAACAAGAGTTTTGATAGATGGGCCAAGAAAGAGGGCCTCGGCGACGATGTGTTACGTCAAGCTGTCATCGAAATGGCTCGAGGTCTTGTGGATGCTGAACTCGGGGGTCAAATATATAAAAAGCGCATTGCAGTTCCGGGGCGCGGAAAACGCGGTGGGATACGTACACTGTTGGTCTATCGAGCTGGGAGTCGGGCGTTCTTCGTCTATGGGTTTGCCAAGAACCAGCGAGCAAACGTCTCGGCGGATGAATTGAAAGCCCTGAAATTGTTGGCAAAAGAGCTGCTGGGAATGACAAAAGCGGAGTTGACCCAAGCGATTGAACATGGCGCGCTGGTGGAGATTACATTGAATGTCTAAAGAGATTCTTGAAGTAGTACACGAAAGCGCCAAGGACTTGTACGAAGCGGGTGTCCTTGGTGACGTGACGTTGAAGGAGTTTGATGCTCTTTGTTTGCCGCCGGTGCGCGAGTACAGTGCGGGCCAGATCAAGCAACTTCGACAGAGGGTCAGGGCAAGTCAAGGCGTCTTTGCGGCTTATCTGAATACCAGTGTGTCAACGGTGCAAAAGTGGGAGCGCGGTGTAAAAAAACCGAATGGCCCGTCATTGAAGCTGCTGAACCTGGTAGACCAGAAGGGTCTGGATGCTTTGGCCTGATGGGGAAGGTTTGACGCAAGTGAACTGAAGTTACTACAGCAGCTGGGTTTCGCCCGGTAGGATCTGGGGATTGTTCAGAATTCTGTGTCACAGTAATTTCTCGTTAATCATCTGATCACAGATCCAACACACCGTCGAGCCGGCCTTCGAAGAAGATGGCCAACTGGGACAGCGTGATATTCCAACCCTGAATCGGCATCGTCCATTTCTTGCTGGCGTTTTGAACGCCGAGATAGAGCAGCTTTAGCAGGCTGTCCTCGTTCGGGAATCCACCCTTCGTCTTGGTCAGTTTACGGAACTGGCGATGCACTGCCTCAATGGAGTTCGTCGTGTAAATCACGCGGCGGATATCTGGCGGGTACTTGAAGTAAGCGGACAGGTTCTCCCACTTCGTTCGCCAGGACTTGATCACGATGGGATACATCTCGCCCCAGCGGTCCTCCAGTTCATCGAGGGCCTGCTCCGCTGCGTCCTTGGACGTGGCCCGGTAGACGCGCTTCAGATCGACCATGAAGGCCTTCTGGTTCTTCGACGCCACGTATTTCAGTGAGTTGCGAACCTGGTGGACGATACAAAGCTGAACCTCGGTGTCCGGGTAAATAGTGGCGATGGCCTCGGGGAACCCAGTCAGCCCATCCACGCTGGCAATCAGGAAGTCATCGACGCCGCGGTTTTTGAGATCGGTGAGCACAGAGAGCCAGAAGTTGGCGCCCTCGCTTTCGGACAGGTAGAGGCCGAGAATTTCCTTCTTGCCCTCCAGGTCGACGGCTAGAACTGTGTATACCGCCTTGCTCTTGTAGCGCCCATTATCCTTGACCTTATAGTGGATGGCGTCGAGCCAGACAAAAGGGTACAGGCTGTCCAGGGGGCGCTGCTGCCACTCCCTGACTTCGGCGATGATCTTGTCCGTAATGGCGCTTAACGTGGCCGTGGAAACCGTGATGCCGTACAGATCCTCGACCTGGATAGCGATGTCGCGATAGCTCATGCCCAAGCCATACATGGACAGGATCTTGGTCTCGATCTCATCGCTGACCGAGGTCTGATGCTTCTTCACCAGTTGAGGCTCGAACGTTCCGGCTCGATCCCGCGGAGTATCCAGCTCAAATGGGCCAGCAGTACTCTTGACCGTCTTGCTGGTCTTGCCATTTTTACGGTTCGGGGCGACATCCTCGGCCAGATGAGAATCCAGCTCGCCTTCCAGGGCTGCCTCAGTAAGTTTCTTGATCAGCGGGGTCAGAACGCCACCCTTCCCCGTGATGGCCTTGCCTGATTGCAGAGCTTTCAGGGCTTCGTCAAAATCGAACTCGTTGCTCATGGGTCAATCCTCTCATAGTGAGATTAGTGGATTGACACAGAATTTCTAACGCTCCCAGGATCTGCGAGCCATGGCGCATTGTCAAAATCTCTACGCGACCCGCGCTAATGCGATAGATGATTCGGTAGTCCCCTTCCCAAACTTCCCGGACTAGTTCTTCTGTGTACTCAGGTACTGGCCGGCCCCGCTGGGGGTTGTCTGACAGGCTGTCTCCGCGTGCGACGAGACGAGCGATCCAGCGCTGGGCGCTGGTCGGCTGATCATCCGCGATATAGTCATGAATCGTCTGGAGCCGGGAAAGCGCCCGGGCGGTCCAGACAACCTTCACCTGTTATCGATACCCAGAGACGCCATGATCTCATCGGATGTATGCACCCGACCGGCTTTCACATCATTCAGGCCAGCTTCTATGTCATGGCGGACCTGCAGGGTATACACCAGTTGCTCCCAGGTTGTGTCTTCCGGCAGACGATCGATTAGCTCTTGCGCTGCTTGCTTGGTATTTGAGGCGTTACCCACTGCTTTTGCCCTCATGAGTGACTTCGATAGTTTAACAGAACGTATGACTCAAGGAGGTTATAAGTTTGAGCTT
>CAYFIB010000091.1:0-2764 GCA_964342855.1 uncultured Caulobacterales bacterium | reverse complement strand
CGTGAAGCGGAAGATGTTGTCGACGAAGAAGAGAACGTCCTGACCTTGATCGCGGAAGTGTTCCGCGACCGAAAGGCCGGTGAGCGCGACGCGGGCGCGCGCGCCCGGCGGTTCGTTCATCTGGCCGTAGACGAGCGCGCACTTGGAGCCGGCGGCCGAACCATTGTTCGCCTTCGGGTCCTTGTTCACGTTGGACTCGATCATCTCCCAGTAAAGGTCGTTGCCTTCCCGGGTGCGCTCGCCGACGCCGGCGAACACGGAGTAACCGCCGTGCACCTTGGCGATGTTGTTGATGAGTTCCTGAATGAGAACCGTCTTGCCGACGCCCGCGCCGCCGAAGAGGCCGATCTTGCCGCCCTTGGCGTAGGGGCAAAGAAGGTCGATGACCTTGATGCCCGTCTCAAGGATCTCCGCTTCCGTCGACTGTTCGACGAAGGGCGGCGCTTCGGCATGGATGGCGCGCGTTTCGGTGTGCTCGACGGGGCCGGCTTCATCGATCGGCTCGCCGATGACGTTCATGATGCGGCCGAGGGTGCCTTCGCCGACCGGCACCTGGATCGGCTTGCCGGTGTCGCGCACGCCCTGCCCGCGGACGAGGCCTTCGGTCGAGTCCATCGCGATCGCGCGGACCTGATTCTCGCCGAGGTGCTGGGCGACTTCCAGAACCAGACGGTTACCGTTGTTCTCGGTCTCCAGCGACGAGAGGATCGCCGGCAGATGTTCGTCGAAGGCGACGTCGACGACGGCGCCGATGACCTGGGTGATGCGGCCTTCTTGCATGGGTGTGCGTCCTTTCGGGTCGTCGATCAGAGCGCTTCCGCGCCCGAGATGATCTCGATGAGTTCTTTTGTGATCTGCGCCTGGCGGGCGCGGTTATATTGCAGCTCGAGCTTGTCGATCATGTCGCCAGCGTTGCGCGTGGCGTTGTCCATGGCCGACATGCGCGCGCCCTGCTCCGAGGCGGCGTTTTCAAGCAGCGCCCGGAAGATCTGCACGCCGACATAGCGCGGCAGCAGGACTTTCAGGATTTCTTCCTCGTCCGGCTCATAGGTGTAGATCGAGCCTTTAAGATCCGGCGTTTCAACGCCTTCCGGCGCGGTCGCCGGGATGATCTGGTTCGCGGTCGGCTCCTGCGAGATGACCGACTTGTATTTGCCGAAGAAGAGCGTGCAGACGTCGAACTCGCCCGCCTCGAACATGTCGAGCACGCGTTGGGCGATGCCGCCCGCGACAGCGAAGTCGATGGTCTTCACTTCCGCAAGCTCGATCGTGTCGATGATGAGCGCGCTGTAAAGGCGCTTCAGCTGGTCGCGGCCCTTGCGGCCCACGCAGAAGATCTTGACCGTCTTGCCCTGCCCCTGAAGACGGACGATGGCCTCGCGCGCCTTGCGGACGATGGAGGAGTTGAAGCCGCCGCAGAGGCCGCGATCCGCCGTCGCGACGATGAGGAGGTGGACATCGTCCTTGCCCGTACCGGTCAGCAGTTCCGGCGCGGAAGGATCGCCCTTCACGGCTTCGGAGACGTTGGCGAGCACCGCCTCCATGCGCTCCGCATACGGACGCGCAGCGTTCGCCGCCTGCTCCGCCTTGCGCAGCTTCGCCGCGGCGACCATCTGCATGGCCTTGGTGATCTTCCGCGTCGACTTCACCGAGCCGATGCGGTTCTTGAGGTCCTTAAGGCTGGGCATGGCCTTACGCCTTTCTCCGCAATCGGTGTTACGCGAACTTCTTCACGAACTCGTCGAGGATGCCGGCGAGGCGCTTCTCGGCGTCGTCCGACAGCTTCTTCTCGTCGCGGATGGAGGCGAGGAGATCGGCGTGGTCGGCGTGCAGGAGGCGGAGGAGTTCGGCTTCGAATTCCTGAACCTTCGCCGTCGCGATGCGGTCGAGATAGCCGCGGACGCCCGCGAAGATGACGCAGACCTGCTCTTCGACCTGCAGCGGCGAGTATTGCGGCTGCTTCAGAAGCTCCGTCAGGCGGTCGCCGCGGTTGAGGAGCTTCTGGGTCGTCGCGTCGAGGTCCGAACCGAACTGGGCGAAAGCCGCAAGCTCGCGGTACTGAGCAAGCTCGCCTTTGATCTTACCGGCGACCTGCTTCATCGCCTTGATCTGGGCGGCGGAGCCGACGCGGCTGACCGAGAGGCCGACGTTCACGGCCGGGCGGACGCCCTGATAGAAGAGGTCCGTCTCAAGGAAGATCTGACCGTCCGTGATCGAAATGACGTTCGTCGGGATATAGGCCGAGACGTCGTTCGCCTGCGTCTCGATGATCGGCAGGGCCGTCAGCGAACCGGAACCGAAGTTCTCGTTCAGCTTCGCGGCGCGCTCGAGCAGACGGGAGTGCAGGTAGAAGACGTCGCCCGGATAGGCTTCGCGGCCCGGCGGGCGGCGCAGCAGCAGGGACATCTGGCGATAGGCGACGGCCTGTTTGGACAGGTCATCATACACGATCAGGGCGTGCATGCCGTTATCGCGGAAGTATTCACCCATGGCGCAGGCGGTGAACGGTGCCAGGAACTGCATCGGAGCCGGGTCCGACGCGGTCGCGGCAACCACGATGGTGTAATCCATCGCGCCGTTTTCCTCGAGCGTCTTCACGATCTGGGCGACCGTGGAGCGCTTCTGGCCGACGGCGACGTAGATGCAGTAGAGCTTGGCGCTCTCGTCATCGCCTTCGTTGATGGCTTTCTGGTTCAGGATCGTGTCGAGCGCGATCGCGGTCTTGCCGGTCTGGCGGTCACCGATGATCAGCTCGCGCTGGCCG
>CAYFIB010000090.1:0-2972 GCA_964342855.1 uncultured Caulobacterales bacterium | reverse complement strand
TGCCGCCGCAGGGCGGGCGCAAGCATCCGCAGCAGGAGTTCCTGCAGGTCGACACGACCAACATCCTGTTCATCGTCGGCGGCGCGTTCGCGGGCCTCGATAAGCTCATCGCCTCGCGCGGCGACGGCGCGGCCATCGGCTTCGGCGCCGACGTGAAGGACCCGGACGGGCGCCGCGTCGGGGAGATCCTCTCCGAAGTCGAGCCGGAAGACCTTCTGAAGTTCGGTCTCATTCCGGAATTCGTCGGTCGTCTGCCGGTCATCGCGACGCTGGAAGACCTCGACGAGGAAGCGCTCATCAAGATCCTCACCGCGCCGAAGAACGCGCTGCTGAAGCAGTACCAGCGTCTGTTCGAGATGGAGAACGTCGGCCTCACCTTCACCGATGACGCGCTGTCGGCCGTCGCCCGCAAGGCGATCGCCCGCAAGACCGGCGCGCGGGGCCTGCGCTCGATCATGGAGGGCATCCTGCTCGATACCATGTTCGATCTGCCGACCCTCGACGGCGTCGATGAAGTGGTCGTCAACGGCGAAGTGGTCGAAGGCCGCGCGGCGCCGCTGCACATCTACTCCGAGGCCCACAAGGAGGCCAAGGAAGCCGACGCGAGCGCGTAAAAGCGTTCAACGGTTCTGAATTGGGAAAACGCGCTCCTTTCGGGGCGCGTTTTTCTATTGCGGTTAGACGCTCAGCGGCCGTCCTTCGCGAAGCGAAGCGTCACGAAGGACGGCGGCGCGCTCTCAAGGCTCGAACCGCGGCGCGCGGATATGGGGCGAGGGCGGAAAGACGAGCGTCGCCTCAAGCTCGGCCAACGGCGCGCCGCGTTCCAGGAGAAACGCCGCTCCGGCTTCGGCGATGACGGGCGCGATATCGCGCGCTGGGCAGGCGTGCCGTCCGGCGCCGAATTCGAAGTATCTTCGGTCCGCGCGATCGGCGTCGAAGACGTCCGGATGCGGGTTCAGTTTCGGATCGCGCCCGGCGGCGCCGATCACCACCATGATGACATCGCCGGTCGCCACCGGCGTCCCGTCGATGACCCCGTCCTCGACGACGAAACGGACGGTGCTGCTCGTTGAGGCGTCGTAGCGCAGCGTTTCCTGGATGACGGCGCGGAGCCGGGCCGGGTCGTCGGCGAGGCGCGCACGCTCGAGCGGATTGCGGTGGAGATGCACGAGCGTCAGCCCGATGAGCGCGGCGGGCCCGACGAACCCCTGAAAGAGATAGCCGATGGCGTTCGCGATGAGATCCTCGCGTTCGGCGCACTCGCGGGCCGCCGCCTCGCGGACGAGCGCGGCGAGAAGCGGACCGTGGCGGTCCGGCGTGTCGAGGAGATCGCCGATCATCGCCCACAGCGCCGTCGCCGCTTCCTCGCCCGTCTCGAAGAGCGCGGGCGACGGCGCGGGGACGCCGGTCCCGGCGGCGGAGATCGCCGCGCCATAGGCTTTCAGGCGATCCGGCAGGGCGGCGAGGTGGGCGTCCGCGACGCCGAGCAGCCGGGCGATGGTCTGGGTCGGCAGCGCATAGATGAAGCGCGTGACGAAGGCGGCGTCGACGGGGCTGCCGATCTCATGCGCCAGCTCCTCGGCGCGAGCGCGCGTTGCGGCGGCGACATCGTGCGCATCGAGGCTTGTCAGAGCGGCGAGGAGGGCGCCGCGCAGCCGGTCGCTCGTCTCGTCATCGCGCTGGCGGACGCGGCCGCCATAGATGCGCGCGAGCGCGCCCTCGCCGAGCGCCGCCGGCACGCGCCCTTCACGCGGGCGGGTATGACAGATGGGGCTGAGGAGCACCTCCTCGACCACGCGGGCGCTGGCGGCGACCCACCAGCCGTTCCCATCGTCCCGGATAAGCCGGTCTTCGGCGGCGAGGGCCGCGTAATAGGGGTAGAGATCGGCCTGATAGGGCGCTGAGCGCACATGCAGTCCGGGGAAATCGGGATGGGTCATGGCGCGGCGCCTGCGTCAGCGGATTTCGCCGTTTTTCTCGGCGCTCTTCACGCCTGCGTCCAATGCATAGTTTTTGCGATTGATATGCGTTTGAAGCATGGGCGATTCGCCCTCGCGCCCGTGTTCGTGACGACGCGCGACAACGACGGCGCGCGGGCCGAGGCGCTTTTGCATTGAACGAGCGCGCGGGCGCCTCCATCTTTCTCAAGACCCAAGGCCGCTTTCCCCATTGCGGCCCCCAGTATCCGCGGCGCGATCACGCGCCGTCGGCGTCGGGCGCCGCCCCCGCGGGCCCGATGATCGCTCAAGGAGTGCTCATGTCAGAGACCGTCACATCGCCGGTGTTGCCGCTTCGGGACATCGTCGTCTTCCCCCACATGGTCGTCCCGCTCTTCGTCGGCCGCGAGAAATCGGTCCGCGCGCTGGAAGACGTGATGAAAGCCGAGAAAGACATCCTTCTCGTCGCTCAGAAAGACGCCGCGGACGACGATCCGTCGCCGGACGACATCTACTCGGTCGGCGTCATCGCCTCTGTCCTGCAGATGCTGAAGCTGCCCGACGGCACGGTGAAAGTTCTCGTCGAAGGCCGTGAGCGCGCGAAAATCTCCGAGTACGTGAAGGAAGACCCGTTCTTCGAAGCGCGCGCCGATCTCATGGAGGCGGACGAGGAAGACGATGCGGAGCTTCTCGCCCTCTCGCGCAGCGTCGTGTCGCAGTTCGAAAGCTATGTGAAACTCAACAAGCGCGTGCCGCCGGAAGTCATCGCCTCGGTCAATCAGATCGACGATCCGGAGAAGCTCGCCGACACCGTCGCCTCGCACCTCGCCGTCAAGCTCGGCGAGAAGCAGGAGCTGCTTGAGATCGAAACCATCAGCGGACGGCTGGAGCGCGTCTTCTCCATGATGGAGGGCGAGATTTCCGTCCTGCAGGTGGAGAAAAAGATCCGCTCGCGCGTGAAGCGCCAGATGGAGAAGACCCAGCGCGAGTACTATCTCAACGAGCAGATGAAGGCGATCCAGAAGGAGCTCGGCG
>CAYFIB010000089.1:0-3078 GCA_964342855.1 uncultured Caulobacterales bacterium | reverse complement strand
GCGCCCTGCATCTGGCGCATGACGAAGAAGACGATGGCGAGGAAGAGAAGGAACGGCAGGAAATTGAGGATGCCCGTGAGGAGCGTCATCTCCTCCTCCGGACGCACGGTGACCGGCACGCCGCGCGCGGCCGCGCGGTCGGCGACGGTCGCGTTCGCCGGGATGGTGGTGACGAAGTCCTGCCCGCCGGTCAGCTCGCCCTGCACCCGCTCGCCGCGGATCTCGATCTCGGCGACGGAGCCGCCTTCAAGGCGCTCGAGGAACTGGGTGTAGGTCAGCGACTGCACGGGCCCCTGCTGGGCGCCCTGCTGAAACAGATGAAAGAGGGCCAGGAACACCACGACGATGAGGCCCCAGATCATCAGGTTCCGCAGGTTCATATTCTTCATTTCGCGTCGTCCTTCACGGCCGCTCGGTCAGTCGGGGCGGCCCAATCGGCGTCAGTTAAAGCGAGCATGGCCCGCCGCCCCCTTTAGAGGGATTAAGTATGCGCGCTTTTTTCAATCGCCAGTCGCGCCGCCCGTTAAGGCTGCAGCGCCGGAAAGCGCGTCACGCGAGCGAATGCGCGTTCGCGCGTCAGGGGCTCCAGCCTAACGGCGCCCGCGGGCGGGCGCCACTCGCGAGTTTCGGCGTCGAAACCGGCGAGAATGCGGCCCTCGCGCATGATGACCGGCGCCGCGCCGGGCGCGCCCCGTGCGCTGGAGGGCGCGATGCGCGCGCCTGCGCCCGCGGCGATAAAGCGCGCGTCCCAGAGCATTGGCTGTTCATCGACGAGATCGAGGGGCGCGAGCGGCGCGACGCCTGCACGGCCGAGCAGCGCGGCTGGTTCGCGTTCAAACAGGATGTCGCCGCGCCGGGCGGTGATGAGCGCCCCGGCGAGGGTCGCCGCGCCGGTTGTTCCAGCGTCCGCGAGCGCCCGCTCGGCGTCCTCGCGCGCGGGCGCCGCGGCGGCGCCTGCGACGGCGAAGATGAGCCGCCGGGCGAGCCCGGCGCGATCGAAGGGGTCGAGGTCTTCGAGCACAGCGGATGAGATGCGCGCGCCGCCCCATGGCTCGAACACGACGCGCTCGAGCGCGGTTTCCAGGCGCCGCGCTTCGGCGTCCGCGGCGGCGCGCAGACGCCGCGCGGACCGCGCGAGGGCGCCGCGCGGGAGCAGCCCCTCGCCTTCCAGCGCGGCGAGCGCCGCGCGGGCGCGAACGCGTTCGAAACGCGGATCCGTGTTTGAGGGGTCGGAAACGGAGGCTTGCTCGACATGCCGGTGCGTCGCCTCAACATCGGCGCGGCTCGCATCGAGCAGTGGGCGCACGATGCGCACGGGCGCGCCCGCGCCGGCGGCGATGAAGCCGTCCGCGCGCATGGCGGCGAGACCGTCGAGGCCGGAGCCGCGGGCGAGACGCGCAAGCAGGGTTTCAGCGAGATCGTCGGCCGTGTGGGCGATGAGCAGCGCATCGAAGCCAAAAGCCGCGCCAGCCAGCAGCGCATAGCGCGCGGCGCGGGCGGCGGCCTGCAGTCCGGTTTCGGGCTTTTCGCCCGCCCATCGAAGCACCGTATGCGGAACGCCGATCACGCCGCACCAGCGCGCGACCGCTTCGGCTTCAGCGGCGGCTTCGGGCCTCAGCCCGTGATCGACGGTGAATGCGGCGACCGCGCCGCCCTTCCGGCTCGCGTGCGCCGCGGCGAGACACAGGAGCGCCATGCTGTCCGGGCCGCCGGAGACGGCGACGGCGAGCCGCGCGCCGACAAGGCCGAATTCAGAAAGGCGCTCGTCGAATTGGTGGGGAGTGATCGCCGCGCCGGTCAGCAGCCGAGCTTACTCCGCTCGGACGAGGCGCGCTCCAGCACCACCGGCAGCGCGTCCGGGTACTGCCGCGGCAGCGCGCCGAGGACCTGACAGGCTTCGCTGGTCTTATCGAGGCGCGCGAACGCCTGACCGAGCTTCAGATAGCTCTCCGGCGCGCGGGGGTGATCGGAATGCTGACGGATGAAGCTGAGGAAGATATCCGCCGCGCTCGCGTACTGGCCCGTGACGAGATAGATCTCGCCGAGGCGGTACTTCGCATCCGGCGCTTTGGCGTCGGAGCCGAAGCGCTCGACGAATTGCTCGAAGGCGGCGGCGGCGCGGCCGTAATCCTCCGCCAGCAGAAAATCATAGGCGTAAGCGTAGGCGCGGCCCGGATCGTCCGGCAGGGTCACGACGACCGGCGCGGCGCTGGACGCCGGGCGCGAGGCGCCGCCGGTCAGCGGCGTCGGGCCGCCTGCGGTCTGTTGAGCGCCTGCGGGCGCGCCGCCGCCCACGACGCCCTGCAGCGCCTCGATCGCCTGCGCGTTCTGCTGCACGAGGAACATGACGCGCTCCACCTCGCCGGTGAGGGTCTGCAGTTCGCGCTCGATCTGGGAGACGCGCACCGAGAGCTCGCCGGACGGCGCGGACTGGCTGACGCCCGTGACGTGGCCGGAACGGGCGCGGGCGGAATTCGACGCGCCGTACAGCTCCGCCTGCACGTCGCGCAGATCGTCTTCAAGGCGTTTCAGCCGGTCGGACATGGCGGCGACCTGCGTCGCCGATTGCGCGGGCGCGGTCGTCGGCGCCAGCGATACGGCGGCGGCGAGCGCGAGTGCGGTCAACGGTCGGAAAATGGCGGCCATGTCGGTCAGGCTCCTCACCTTATCGCGCGGCGCTCTCGCGGCGCTTGCATTCCGTCGCGCCGAAGCGCGCGCCCCATGGCCGAAATGGCCGAGCCGCGCGTCCTAGCGCAGCAACCGGGCGGAAGAATGGCGACACGCCAGCCCGCCCGAACAGGGCCTGAAACCAAAAACGCGCCGGACGGCGCCGGCGCGTTTTCAGAGCGTCAATCGCTAAGGCGCGAGCCTTAGGAAGCGGCCGACGTGATGACGGTCGTCGCGTTCCGGTTCAGCGCCCAGGCTTCTTCGGTCGAGCGCGGGTCGATCGGGCGCTCTTTGCCGTAGGAGATCGTCTCGATGCGCGACGGGTCGACGCCGAGCTCGACGAGGAACGATTTCGCGGCGTTGGCGCGGCGGGCGCCGAGGGCGAGGTTGTACTCGCGCGTGCCGCGCTCG
>CAYFIB010000088.1:0-3126 GCA_964342855.1 uncultured Caulobacterales bacterium | reverse complement strand
AGCAGGCGCCGGAAACCAAACCTACATATCCCGTGCCGATCATTGCTACGCGCATGGAGCTTCTCCTCACCGCCCTACCGGGCGCTCTTCTCGTGACAACCGCGCGCGGTCTAGCAAGCGCGCTGGCGCCCGGTCTATAGACCCGCGATCTCTTCGCGGCTGGAATCAAAGTTTGTCGATTTTTAAATGACGTCTCAGCCGACCTCCGCCGACGCCGGCGCGCTCATCATCAGCGCGCGGGCCGACTTCGCCGACCGCGCCGCGACCGCCTTGGAAGCCGTCGGGCGGCCATCCGTCATCCTGTCCACCGACGCCGCGACGCATGACGGACTGAAACAGGCGCTTGCTGGCGACCTGGCGCTGAGCGCGACGATGCTGGTGCTCGACGCGGCGGCCGGCGTCGACGAGGCCGCGCGCCGCGCCGCCGCCCTCGCAGCCATCGTCTCGACGCCGCGCCTCGGCCTTCTGATCGACGGCATGGACGACGCGTTTTTTGAAGAAGAGCAGTACCGGCTCGTTCTTGAAGAGATGAGCGCCGTTCTCGAGCCGCTGGGGCTTTCGCCGACCGCCGCCGCGCCGCACGCCAGCGCGTTGGCGGACGCGGGCGAGAGCGCCATGGCGTGGCGGGGCGAGGCGTCGTTCGAACGGGTCGTGCGCGCCCTTTTCCCGGCGCGCGCGCCGTTCCGCTTCTGGGTGGAGGACGCGCGGCGCGAAACTGACGGGACGGTTTTGGCCGGGCGCATGGTTTCCGGCGCCGCGCGCGCGGGCGATACGCTCCTCCTCTCTCCCTCCAACGTGCAAGCGCGCATGGCGGAGATGGCGCCGGACGGCGCGACCATCCGCCTCGGGTCTGCGGTGCTGGTCGAACGCGGCGAGCTGGCGAGCCACCGCGAACGTCCGCCGGTGGAGACCGATGTCGTCCCCGCCCGGATCATGTGGGCCGGGGCCGAACCCCTCGTCCCCGGACGCGTCCTGACGCTCGAAACCGGCTCGCTCTCGGTTCCGGCGACCCTGGAAGCGATCGACGGCGTCCTGAACGACGCCAATCTCGAGTTCGCGGAGGCCGAGGCCGTCGCGCCGGGCGATGTCGCCGATGTCGTCTTCTCGCTCCGCAAGCTGATCGCCATTGATGACGCTGGCGCCGGGCCGCATACGGGGCGTATTTCGCTCTCGGATGAACGAGGCTCGCTCGGCGGCGGGCTCGTCTCCATGCGCCAGTATGCGGATCAACGCGGGCTGGAGACACGTCGCGCGACGAACATCACGCCCGTTTCCGCAGCGGTCTCGCCCGCAGCGCGCCAACGGCGCAACGGCCATCGCGGCGGCGTCATCTGGCTGACGGGGCTTTCGGGCTCCGGCAAATCGACCCTCGCCATGGCGCTGGAGAAACGCCTCTTCGAGCGCGGCTTCTTCACTCACGTGCTCGACGGCGACAACATCCGCTACGGTCTTTCATCCGATCTCGGATTTTCACCCGAAGACCGGGCGGAGAACATCCGCCGCGTCGGCGAGGTTGCGGCGCTGTTCGCGCAGGCGGGCGTCCTCGTCATCACCTCCTTCATCTCGCCTTATCGCTCGGACCGGGCTCGCGCGCGCCGCGCCGCGGGCGACGCCTTCCACGAGGTCTTCATCGACGCCTCGCTCGACGAGTGCGAGAGGCGCGACCCGAAAGGCCTTTACGCCCGCGCCCGCGCCGGAGAGATCCGCGATTTCACTGGCGTTTCAGCGCCCTATGAACCGCCGAAAGATCCCGAATTCGCTGTCAGAACCGAACGACGACCCGTCGAAGCGTGCGTCGACGATCTCTATGAGTACGTCGCGAACGCCTTCCAATCCGCATCATGACAAAGGGGAAGATCATGCTGAACGAAATCGCGCGTCTCGCCGCTGAAGCCGGCGCCGCCGCCATGGAGGTCTATGCGACCGACTTCGACGCGGCGACCAAGTCCGACGCCTCGCCCGTCACCGAAGCCGATGAGCGCGGCGAGCGGATTATCCTCGCAGGACT
Organism: uncultured Caulobacterales bacterium; assembly: GCA_964342855.1. Taxonomy (GTDB): domain Bacteria; phylum Pseudomonadota; class Alphaproteobacteria; order Caulobacterales; family Parvularculaceae; genus JBCBJX01. The sequence continues at coordinate 1,118 of CAYFIB010000088.1, read as the reverse complement.
GAAAACAGCGTTCCCGGACATTCCGGTACTCGCCGAAGAGGCCGCCGCCGCGGGGAACATCCCGGAGCTCGGGAGCCGCTTCTTCCTCGTCGATCCCCTCGACGGCACGAAGGAGTTCATCAACAAGAACGGCGAGTTCACTGTGAACATCGCGCTCATCGAGAACGGCGTTCCGACGCTCGGCGTCGTCTATGCGCCCGCAATCGATGTCATGTTCCTCGGCGGCCCGGAAGGCGCCCTGAAGCTCGCCATGAAGCCGGGCGAAACGCCGGACCTTTCCAAGGCCGAGCCGATCACCGCGCGCTCGGCGCCCGCGGAAGGCCTCGTCGCCGTCGCGAGCCGCAGCCACCGCTCGCCGGAGACGGATGAGTTTCTCGGCACGCTGACGGTCGCCGAGCTCATCTCCGCCGGATCGTCCCTGAAACTCTGCCTGATCGCCGACGCCAAGGCGGACGTCTATCCGCGCCTCGGCCGCACCATGGAATGGGATATCGGCGCCGGACAGGCCGTTCTTGAAGCCGCTGGCGGCCGCGTCGATGTCTTCGGCGAAGACGCGCCGCTTCGCTACGGCAAAGCCGAGCGCGGCTACGACAACCCCCACTTCGTCGCCTGGGGCGCGCGGGGCTAAGCCCCTTATTTCAGCCGTGCGCGGCGCTCCCAGACCTCGAATAGCGGGGTCTCTTCAACGCGGCGGAAGTCGACATAGAGGACGCCGCCGACGGCCTCTTTCAGGGCTTCGGCGCTTTCCGGTCCCGCCTCCGGGCCGAAGCGCGGAATGATGACGAAGTCTGCATACCGAGGGTCTTCGAGGGGGGCGAGACCCGCGAGCGCGTTCTCGAAAGCATCCGGCGCGAGGAGCGCGGCGAGACCGCCTGCGGCGTTCACCTCTTCGATACGGTCCAGCACGCGGGCGAGCGCGGCGAACTCTTCCCGGTCGCCGAAGCTCCCGGTGCGGCGCGCTTCGTCGAGGCTCAAAAATCCGCGTTCGACCCATTGCACCGCCGGCGTGTCGGAGACGCCTGCGAAGCCGAAAGCGCCGACCGGCGCGAAGGCGGGCGAGGCGATGGCCGTCGCGCACGCGAGCGCCAGCCCGCCCGAAAGGAGCAGCCCCGCCTGAT
>CAYFIB010000087.1:0-3318 GCA_964342855.1 uncultured Caulobacterales bacterium | reverse complement strand
GTAGTTTCCATGCGGATTTTTAAAAAATCACGATTAAATACCCTTTAATTAAACAGAGCGATTTATACTTCAACTCTACAAAAATTGGCTCGAAGCCCTCTCTTTCTTTTTAGCTTGTTTTTTAAACAATGCCACCAAGTCAACAACTTAGATTTTCCCCTTGTCAATAAGCCCTGAATTCTCGCGAATTTAGCCCTCTCAAAATGGGAATAGTTTAGGTATTAGCCACCATAACTAATAATAACAACGCAAATTGTTAGCCCCAATGAATGCCTCTAGGCTAAGCACCAGTTCAAGAGAACAGTGTGAAATGAGTTTCGTAAGTTGTGCATTGGAACTTTAAGGATACCAGTCACTTTAGTGTTAATTCATTTTCAATTTCCCAGAAGTATGAGGTCATGTTATGAAAAATGTTATTAAACCTATATTTTTATCAACTTTGTTGAGTGTTGTCGGCTATTCTGAAGCCCAAATCATCAATGATACGTACGCTGCTGATGTAACAAGCGCTCCTGTTGAATCGCTCAGCGTTACTATCGCTAATTCTGAAGTATCAATCATCGAATCAAACGCCATAGAGGTGGGATACGATATCGATAATATCACCCAGTCAAAGTACAGTATTGAGGTGATTTCATACGATGAAGATATCATCACTGCTAGTGTTAACGACGACAATATCGTCATTCAGGCAGGTACGGTAGATTTTGAAACAACAGTAAACGTCGACGTAGTTGTTACAAGTGAATTCGGTACGTCGCTAGTTTCTATGCCTATAACGGTTCTACAACAACCAAACTTAGACTTAGTGGTGGAAGATACTGAAGTAAGCATGGAATTTTTAGATCAACTCTATATTCCATTTACAGTTAGCCACGATGGTGAAGAAGAATTAACTCTATCAATAGAAGATATAGAAGGGGTTGAATTCGCTGAAGTTGAATTAGAGTCAACCGACTTAGCGTCGAATAACTTAATTATCCAAGGCAATGGCGTTTATCAAACCGGTACACTGACGTTTAACCTTGTCGCCACTTCTGATAACGAAGAAACAACTGTTCCGGTTACAGTAAATGTTTATCCTGATGTTGATATCGATATTACTTTGTCAAATGAAGCCCCTACATTCAATGAAACAGATTCCGCCTTTACTATTGTTAGAGTATGTTCAGAACAATCTGATGACTACGAAATTGAAATCTCGCAAGTCTCGGGCAACGAGGCAATTGAAGCAACTGTCGAAGGCTCGGTAATAAGTATAACTTCAGATAACATTTCGGAGGACACAACGGCTAGCTTTATGGTAACTGCCAGTATCCTTGGTGTATCAGAAGAAGCCTACTTTGACGTATACGTAAGCGCAGAATAACACCCTAGTTCAGCTATTCATTTAATCTCAATGAGTCATGAATGTTAACTAGGGTGTAGGCTCAACGCCTCGACTCTTTATAAATGTCTGAGATTCCTTTAAAAATGCCCTGACACAATTGATGTGTTCAGGGCATTTTGTATTAAAATCCTGTCGAACCTTTAAATTGAGCGCTTTCCCCACCTCAAATCGCTCATAAATTAACCTCTTGACTCAACATCCTCACAGCAATAAAGTTAATAAGACCCTTCTTGGGTTGGTCAAACATTAAATAGCTCTACATATAATAGCTTGTCTGTTTATACGACAGCCTCATTGTTACACGGATTAGTTTACAGCAACCTCATTGTTGCATGATTTTAAGGAGTCTAAATATATGAAAAAAGCACTTATAACAGGTATTACCGGGCAAGATGGTTCATACCTGGCTGAGTTTTTGCTTGAGAAAGGGTACGATGTTCATGGTATTAAGCGCAGATCTTCTTTATTTAATACCGGACGCATCGATCATATATACACAGACCCACACAGCGATAATCCACGGTTTCATTTACACTATGGCGATTTAACCGATTCTTCAAATTTAACTCGCATTATTCAGAACATCCAACCCGATGAGGTTTACAACCTCGGGGCACAATCCCATGTTGCGGTCTCGTTTGAAGCGCCAGAGTATACTGCAGATGTCGATGCCATGGGTACTCTTAGGCTTTTAGAAGCTATTAGGTTTTTAGGGCTCGAGAAAAAAACTAAATTTTATCAAGCATCAACATCAGAGCTTTATGGCTTAGTACAAGAAATTCCGCAAAAAGAAACGACCCCATTCTACCCTCGCTCACCCTATGCTGTGGCCAAAATGTATGCGTACTGGATTACCGTAAACTATCGTGAGTCATACAATATGTACGCGTGTAACGGAATACTGTTTAATCATGAATCTCCGCGACGGGGAGAAACCTTTGTTACACGTAAAATTACACGGGGTATTGCCAATATCGCAATGGGGCTCGAACGCTGTTTGTATTTGGGTAATATGGATGCGTTACGCGACTGGGGTCATGCAAAAGATTACGTTCGGATGCAATGGATGATGCTACAGCAAGAAAGCGCTGAAGATTTCGTTATTGCAACAGGGAAGCAAATTTCAGTTCGGGAATTCGTTTCCTTAACCGCCAAGCATGCTGGTATCGAGTTATCCTTTACCGGTGAAGGTGTAAATGAAGTAGCAACTGTTACAGCCGTGAACAGCACAACAGCACCGAGCATATCAATCGGCGACGTTATTGTAAGAGTTGACCCTCGATATTTTCGCCCCGCTGAAGTAGAAACTCTCTTAGGTGACCCCAGCAATGCAAAAGCTAAGTTGGGTTGGGAACCAGAAATTACCGTTGAAGAAATGTGCGCTGAAATGGTGGCTGAAGACTTGCAAAAAGCCAAACAGACCGCGTTGCTCAAGCAACATGGCTATTTAGTACCGGTTGCAAAAGAATAATGACAAATAACGCGAAGGCTCGGCTCTATTAAAGTAGCAACCTAGCAAATATTTAATATTGTTCTTTAAATGCTTTTAATAACAGGAAGAATTTAAACTAGCTAGGTTAGTTTCACAGCAGTATTAAACCCCCTAACTACAAGCTAAATATAACATTTTTTTTACAATACCAGTGGTCAGTGCGTTGTTTTTAAAGGGATAGAAAAAAAATTTTATTTAAATAATTCTTAAAAATTAAGCACATAGAAATGATTACTTTTTAATCAAAAGTTGAACGCTTCTCAACCAATTTAAACTATGTATAATTAAATTTGAGTAAAAAGCCAAACTCAGTGTGAACGAAGGACGGAAAGTTACAGGCCTTTAAATAGCTCTAATATAAGATTTATTTTTTTAGATTTATCTAATATAAGAATAATTAAAGGTGGCTGTGCTGCATTGCTTGAAAGATGATACT
>CAYFIB010000086.1:0-3340 GCA_964342855.1 uncultured Caulobacterales bacterium | reverse complement strand
ATGCCCTGCGTGCCGATATAGATCCACGAGCCCGCGGTCATCTGGCCGTACATGGCGAGGCCCTTACGGTCCAATTCGTTGAAATGGTCCCAGGTCGCCCAGTGCGGCACGAGATTGGAGTTCGCGATCAGCACGCGCGGCGCGTCGGCGTGCGTCTTGAACACACCGACAGGCTTGCCGGACTGGACGAGCAGCGTTTCGTCCTCCTCCAGATCCGTCAGGCTCGCGACGATCTTGTCGAAGGCGTCCCAGTCGCGCGCGGCGCGGCCGATGCCGCCATAGACGACCAGCTCATGCGGGTTCTCGGCGACATCCGGATGCAGATTGTTCATCAGCATGCGCAGGGGCGCTTCCGTCAGCCAGCTCCTGGCGTTGAGCGCCGTCCCCGTCGGCGGGAAGACATCGCGGGCGTTCCGGCGGCGGTCGATCATGGGGTCGTCTCCAATTTCGGGTATTGAGCGCCCGTCGCATCGAGGAGCGCTGTCGAGCGAACGAGCGCCGCGGCGGCCTCCAGGCTCGGGGCGAGAAAGCGGTCTTCCGTCAACGGCGCGACATGGTCGCCGAACAGCGTCAACGCGGCCTGCAGCGGCGCGCTGGTCGAAAGCGGCGCGCGATGGCGCACGCCTTCTGAGGCGCAGAACATCTCGATCCCGAGAATACGGAAGAGATTGTCCTTCATCGGCGCAAGGCGCCGGGCGCCGTGGGCGGCCATGCTGACATGGTCCTCCTGATTGGCGGAGGTCGGCGTCGAATCCGTCGAGCACGGATTGGCGAGGTGCTTGTTCTCGCTCATCAGCGCCGCGCTCGTCACCTCGGCGATCATCATGCCGGAGTTAAGGCCCGGATCGGCGGCGAGGAAGGGCGGCAGGTCGAAGCTGAGGGTCGGGTCCACCAGCAGCGCCACGCGCCGCTGCGAAATCGCGCCGATCTCGGCGATGGCGAGAGCAATCATGTCGGCGGCGAAGGCGACGGGCTCGGCGTGGAAATTGCCGCCGGAGACGATGCGGTCCTCCGTCGTCAGAACGAGCGGATTGTCGGTCGCCGCGTTCGCCTCCCGCCGCAGGGTCGAGGCCGCAAGCGAGAGCATGTCGATGGCCGCCCCCACCACCTGCGGCTGGCAGCGGATGCAATAGGGGTCCTGCACGCGCGGGTCGTCCTCGCGGTGGCTGTCGCGGATCTCGCTCCCTTCCAGGAGCGCGCGCATGGTCTCCGCCGCCGCGATCTGGCCGGGATGCCCGCGCAGGGCGTGGATCTCCGGGTGCAGCGGCGCGGTGGAGGCCATGGCGGCGTCGATCGTCAGCGCGCAGGTGAGGAGCGAGGCGCGGGCGGCGCGCGCGGCTTCGAACAGGCCTGAAAGGGCGTAGGCGGTTGAAAACTGGGTGCCGTTGATGAGGGCGAGCCCCTCCTTCGCGCCGAGCACGACGGGCGCGAGCCCCGCCGCCGCCAGCGCCGCACCGCCCGCCATCCGTTCGCCGCGGAATTCGGCCTCGCCCTCCCCGATCATCGCCGCCGCCATGTGGGCGAGCGGGGCGAGATCGCCAGAGGCGCCGACGGAGCCCTGCGCCGGAACGACGGGCGTGACGCCCGTCTCCAGCATGGCCTCGATCAGCGTCACGACCTCCTCGCGCACGCCCGAAGCGCCGCGACCGAGCGAGACGAGCTTCAGCGCCATCATGAGACGGACGATCTCGCGCGGCGTCTCCGGTCCGACGCCGCAGCAATGGGAAAGAATGAGATTGCGCTGCAGGGTCTCCACATCATCCGGCGCGATGCGCACGGAGGCGAGCTTCCCGAAGCCCGTATTGACGCCGTAGATCGCCGCCTCGCCCTTCGCCGCGGCGGCGACCCGCGCGGCGGAGGCGCGCACGCGCTCGCGCGCGGCGTCGTCGAGGCGGACGGGCATGCCCCCACGCCAGATGGTTTCAAAATCCGTGAGCGGAACGGCGCCCGGGTTGAGCGTCAGCATGGAACGCCTCCGAATATGCGTTGGTGAAGCGGCGCGTCGCCCATGCGGTAGACGAGCTCCGCCGGGTCGGCGACGTCCCAGACAGCGATGTCGGCCCGCGCGCCGGCCTGAAGCACGCCGACATCGCCCAGCCCCAGCGCCCGCGCGGCGTTGGCGGTCACGCCGCGCAGCGCTTCTTCCGGGGTCAGACCGAAGAGGGTCGCGGCCATGTTCATGGCGAGCGGGAGCGACGTCATGGGCGAGGAGCCGGGGTTCGCGTCCGTCGCGACGGCCATGGGGACGCACGCCGCGCGGAAGGCGGCGACGGGGGGCGGCTGCGTGTCCTTCAGGAAATAATAGGCGCCCGGAAGAAGAACGGCGACGGTTCCGGCGCCCGCCATGGCGGCGATGTCAGCCTCACTCGCATACTCCAGATGATCCGCCGACAGCGCGCCATAGCGCGCCGCGAGGGACGCGCCGCCGAGGGCCGAGAGCTGCTCCGCATGCAGCTTGACCGGGAGGCCGAGCTCCTTTGCGGCGTCGAACACCCGCGCGATCTGGTCAGGCGAAAAGGCGATCCCCTCGCAGAAGCCGTCGACCGCGTCGACCAGCCCTTCACTCGCGGCGTCTTTCAGGGCCGGGAGGCAGACCTCGTCGAGATAGGCGTCGGCGTCCATGCCCTTCGGGATGGCGTGAGCGCCGAGAAAGGTCGTCACGATGCGGACGGGTCGCTCGCGCGCCAACCGTCGCGCGACGCGCAGCATGCGGAGCTCCGTCTCGCGATCGAGCCCGTAGCCGGATTTCACCTCGACGGTCGTCGCGCCGCCTGCGAGCATCCGGTCAAGGCGCCCAAGGGCCGCCTCCAGCAACGCCTCCTCGGTCGCCGCCCGCGTCGCCGCGACGGTGGAGGCGATCCCCCCGCCCGCCCGCGCGATCTCTTCATAACTCGCGCCCTGAAGGCGCAGCTCGAACTCACGCGCCCGCGAGCCGCCATAGACAAGGTGCGTGTGGCAATCGACCAGCCCCGGCGTCGCGAGCCGCCCGCCGAAGGAGACCGTCTCTTTCGCCGCCGGCGCCCCCGCCCGCGGCCCGGCATAGGCGATGCGCTGGCCCTCGACGACAAGCGCCCCGTCCTCCACGAGCCCATAGGGTTCGTCGCCTGCGAACGTCGCAAGGCGGAGATCGACGAAGGCGCAGGCGTCGGACAAAGGGACCTCTCAGAAAGTCTCATGCGAAACCGGTTCCGCATCCGGTGTCGATGATATTTTGAGAGAGTGCAAACGGTCCTGACCCAGCGATCCGATGAAACCGCGAGCATCATCGTCAGCATGGGAGAGAATTTGGTGAGCCCGACAGGATTCGAACCTGTGACCCGCTGATTAAAAGTCAGCTGCT
>CAYFIB010000085.1:0-5311 GCA_964342855.1 uncultured Caulobacterales bacterium | reverse complement strand
CACCAACAACGAATTCGGCTTCGACTACCTGCGCGACAACATGAAGCCCTCGCGCGAGGACATGGTCCAGCGCGGCCACCGCTACGCCATCGTCGACGAGGTGGACTCCATCCTCATCGACGAAGCGCGCACGCCGCTGATCATCTCCGGCCCGACGCAGGACAAGTCCGATCTCTACATCGCCATCGACGGCTTCATTCCGAGCCTTGAGGAAGGCGATTACGAGATCGACGAGAAGGCCCGCTCCATCGCCCTCACCGAGGAAGGCAACGAGCACATCGAGCAGCTCCTCACGGAAGCGGGACTGCTGGAGGACGGCGACCTCTACGACGCCCAGAACGTCTCCCTCGTCCACCACGTGAACCAGGCCCTCAAGGCTCACCGGCTCTTCCAGCGCGACAAGGATTATATCGTCCGTAACGGGAAGGTCATGATCATCGACGAGTTCACCGGCCGGATGATGGAAGGCCGTCGCTGGTCGGAGGGTCTGCACCAGGCGGTCGAGGCCAAGGAGAAGGTGGAGATCCAGCCGGAGAACCAGACGCTCGCCTCGATCACCTTCCAGAATTACTTCCGCCTGTTCGACAAGCTCGGCGGCATGACCGGCACGGCGCTGACCGAAGAGGCCGAGTTCGCCGACATCTACAAGCTCGACGTCTTCTCCATCCCGACCAATCGTCCGATCGCCCGCGAGGACATCGACGACGAGCTCTATATGAGCGCGGAGGAGAAATACGAGGCGATCATCGAGCAGCTGATCGACTGCCACCTGCGCGGCCAGCCGGTGCTGGTCGGCACCGTCTCGATCGAGAAATCCGAAGTCCTCTCCGCCCTCCTTCAGGACAAGAAGCGCTTCGAGGCGCTCGCGAAACGTCTGGAGGACGAGGCCGCTGATCTCGGCGAGAAAAAAGAGAAGGACAAGGAGCGTAAAGCCGAGCTGCTGGAACGCGCAGGCGAGATACGCAAGCTGGCGAAGAACAAACCGCCCCTGCCGCACAATGTTCTGAACGCGCGGTATCACGAACAGGAAGCCCAGATCGTCGCAGAAGCGGGCGCGCCGGGCGCGATCACCATCGCCACCAACATGGCCGGTCGCGGCACGGACATTCAGCTCGGCGGCTCCGTCGACAAGGAGCTGATGGCCGTCATCGCCGAGGACGATGACGAAGCCGCCATCGCCGTGAAGCGCGCGGAGATCGAAGCGCGCATCAAGGAGCGCAAGCAGGAAGCCCTCGATGCGGGCGGCCTTTTCGTTCTCGGTACGGAGCGCCACGAAAGCCGACGCATCGACAACCAGCTTCGCGGCCGCTCCGGCCGTCAGGGCGACCCCGGCACGTCGAAATTCTATCTGTCGCTCGAAGACGACCTCATGCGGATCTTCGGGACGGGCCTTGAGAAAATGATGCGCCGTTTCGGCATCGAGCGCGGCGAAGCGATCACCCACCCGTGGTTCACCCGCGCCGTCGAAACCGCCCAGAAGAAGGTCGAGCAGCGCAACTACGATATCCGCAAAAACGTTCTGAAGTACGACGATGTCGTCAACGATCAGCGTAAGGCGATTTACGAACAGCGCATTGACTTCATGTCCGCGGAAGCCGTTGACGACGTCATCGCCGACATGCGCCAGCAGTTGGTGGACGACCTCGTCAGCGTCTACGTGCCGGCGAAGTCCTATGCGGAGAAATGGGACGTCGAGGGGCTGGAAGCCGAGCTGCAGGAAATCTTCGGCGAAACCATGCCGGTGAAGGAGTGGGCGTCTGAAGAAGGCGTCGCCGATTCTGAGATCCGGGAGCGGATCATCAAAGCCGCCGACAGCCTCGCCGCGCGCCGCACGGTGGAGACGGGCCCCGAGCTGATGCGCCGCATCGAGAAGATGCTGCTCCTCAACACCCTCGACAATAACTGGCGCGAACACCTCCAGACCCTCGATCACCTGCGCTCCGTCGTCGGTCTGCGCGGCTATGGCCAGCGCGACCCGCTGAACGAGTTCAAAACCGAAGCCTTCGCGCTTTTCGAAACCCTCATTGACGGCCTGCGCCGCGACGTCATTCGCGCCCTCGCCAATGTGCGCATCCACCGCGAAGCGCCGCGCGAAGAAGACCTGCCGCGCGGCCCAAGCCGCGAGCAGATGGTCGAAACCCACGCTGATCCGCGTACGGGCGAAAACGAGATGCAGCGCCGGGAAGACCGCCCTTCCCTCGGCGACGGCTCCATCCGCGGCGCGAAAACGGGTGTTGACCCCAACGACCCGTCGACGTGGTGGCAGGTCTCCCGCAACGCCCCCTGCCCCTGCGGCTCCGGCAAAAAATACAAGAACTGCCACGGCGCCCTGACGAACGCGTAAAGGGCGGCGGGGCCGTCCTGTCCGCCACAGACGCCATCCCGGACGCGCGCCGTGCGATCCCGTAGCGAGATTTACGGGATCCGGCGCCGACGGATCCGGACGGGTGACTGAGACCTCATGCCCGTCGCCTTGACGAGCTTCAGCGCTCGATGAGCTGGCTGAACTCGCCCAAACGGCTATTCGGACCGTCGAATACGAGTTTCTGACGGGAGCCGCCGTACACGTCCTTCACCGCAACGTCGATTCTGAGATCGGCGATCGCAACGGTGATGGCGTTGTGAACTTCCTCAAGCAGAGGGGAGACCGGCTCCTCATCGTCCGTCGCTCTCACTTTCCAGGCGAACAGGCGGATCGCCTCGTTCGGTGGCGCGGCGTACCCGTCCAATTGCGCATGTCCCTCATGCCAGTCGACGGCGCCTATTCGCTCGGCGCGGAGTTGACGATTTCCGTCATCAACCGTCTGCATCAGGACTTTTAGCGCGTCGCCATTCCGTGCGGAGGCGGAGGCGGTCTTCACGCCATCGATAATCATCGGCCCGAGACCGCTATTAGCGAGAATGATCCTGCCCTCGCGCTCATTCCATCGATGATAGATTTTCCCGAACGGTTTGACCGACAACCGGTTGTGCCGCTGTTGCGCGCGGGCCGTCTGCGCTGCCAGTAGTATGCTGATGAATGACAGAACGATCGCGGCGAGCGCCGTCATCGACGTCACCGCCGTCTCATTTCCGCTAATAAACTCGAGCATGCTCGTTCTCCCCAAAACCCGCCGCTCACTTGTTAGCACGAAAGCCGAAACTTTGGGGGCCGCGTTTATTCGCAGGCGCGGCGCCGAAAGCGTCCCCGCTCACCGACGGCCTATGGACTGAGATGACGCCGCGCGTCCTTGACACATAGTTCTACGGCAGCTGAAATATACCGGAATGGGGGATGTCGGATGGCGAAGCGATTTTTCTCGTGCAGCGAAACGGGCGACGCGTTCTCGCCCCTCCGCCGAAACCTCTTCTTCGCAGCGCTCGCCGTGATCCTCGCCAGCTGTGCTGCGGGGGCGGAATTTGCATCGCAAGCATCGAAGAACAACAGCTGGGCCCAGTACGACTGGGACAAACAGTTTCTTTCCGATCCCTATCGCCTTGGCTCCATAGAGGGAAATCGCGGCAAGGCGGTCGGAGCGGCGCGAAAGAACACAAATTTTTTCTTCAAGAACTGCAGTAAAGCCAAGAAAAACACGGTCAATGGCAAGCGATCGACCGGCTGCGGCGTTTATGCGGACTCCCTGCAACCCTTCATGGCCGTGGGCCTGTACTCGAACACATACCAGGAAACCGTCGCTCAGATGCTCGGCGCTGATGCCATGGTGCGCGAACCGGACGTCACGCGATTTTACACCGCCAGGAACGGCCGGGACGGATTTGAGAGGATAAGCCGTTGGCGGATGTTCTTCGCCGGCGAAAAATATGTCGTCGATCTCTGGGCCCGCGAGTACATGACGAACGTCTTCGGCAATCGCCAAATGCATATTCGCCTACGCGCTCTAGATGATGATCGGTTGATCACGGACATCATGGCGGATCTGCGCGCGAGAGACAGAAGTGATCTGTCAGCTGAGGAGCTGGCCGGGTTTTCTTCATACATAGAGCAGCGCAGGTCGATCATCTCGTCGTCCGTCGCGATCGCGGAACTTCAGGCTCGCCAGAATTACGAGATTTACAGGAACCGGATCGGACTTGATCGCGCGCTTCGGCGCGTGGCCGAGCGACGCCGCGCCTTTGGCGCGCTGCTGGGCGGCGCGGTCATGAGCGGCGCGCTGGCGAGCCAGGGCGCAAGCGCTTCGGTCGCGCTCAAAGGCGGCGCCGCCATGGCGGCGGATATCTCGTCTGGCGGAACGAGCAACTCCATGCAGTTCCAGTCGAGCCTGCGCGCCGACGGAGCGGGCGGCGTGGCGTCCGACTATGAAGTCGACCGTTCCGCTGTAGGAGCGCTTGTCAAAAGCAGCGTGATGCCGCTGCGCTGTTCATCCGGACGCCAGTCGAGTTCGCCGCCATTTCCCTATGTTCGCGAGACCTGCTTCAAGGCGGCGACGGAGTATTTCTCCATGTTCGCCTGCGAAGAGTACGACAGCCGCAAGAAGCTGGAAGACGTCTGCCTCGCAGAATGCGGCCGTATCGACTGTATGGACACGCGGATCGACGAGTTCGCGTGCGTGAAGGACGAAGCTGGCGTCTGCGTGAACAACTGACGGGGCTTGGCTCGCTCAAAATTTGGCGCGCCGGGCGCCTGATGCGATCAGAGGCTCCGCCTACTTGCTTAAAGCGAAATGATCCTGCCGCATCAGGAGAAATAGCGGCTCAAGCGGCGAATGCCTCTCACGACGCCCTGTGCCTCCGCCGAAAAGTCGTTGCAGCTTCTATTATTCATCTGCGCCAACGGAGACGACGCATGAAAATGTACGGCAAAAGCGTGATGGTCGACGACCAGCAGAAGGCGCTGGCGTTCTACACGGAGAAACTGGGCTTCACCATCAAGCACAATATTCCGCTCGGGCAACACAGCTGGATCACCCTCCTCTCGCCGGAAGAGCCCGACGGCGTCGAACTCCTGCTGGAGCCGAACGCCCATCCCGCGGCGAAAACCTTTCAGGATGCGCTGAAAGCCGATGGCGTTCCGTGGACCGCGTTCAGCGTCGATGACATCGAAGCGGAAGTGAAACAGCTCGAAAGCCGGGGCGTGCGGTTCACACAACCGCCCACGAACGCCGGAGACGTGACCATCGCCGTCTTCGACGACACCTGCGGCAACCTCATCCAGCTGATCGAAATCCCCGACTGAGGCGAACCCGTTCCTACCCCGCCACAGGCCACGGCCGCGCGTAAAGGCGCTCCCGTCCGTCGCGCATGAAGGTCGCGAGGATGTAGGCGTTGGCGCGGGCGGCGGCGTTCAGGAGGCGCAGCTTTTCCGTGTCGGGAA
>CAYFIB010000084.1:0-5966 GCA_964342855.1 uncultured Caulobacterales bacterium | reverse complement strand
CCCGCGGCGCCGCGCCCCTTTCGCAGACGCGTGACGCCCTGTATTCCCTCGCGAAACCCATTTTCGCCCGTCGTCCGGCGGGCCGCATCGGCTTCGCGAGCGAACCCCATGACCGACAAACGCACCATCAAAGTGAACGGCGCCGAGATCGAGGTCGATCCCGCGCTCACCCTCCTGCAGGCATGCGAGGAGGCGGGCGAGGAGATCCCCCGGTTCTGCTATCACGAGCGCCTGTCGGTCGCGGGCAATTGCCGCATGTGCCTCATCGAGGTGAAGGGCGGGCCGCCGAAGCCCGTCGCCTCCTGCGCCCAAAACGTGCGCGATCTGCGCCCGGGGCCGGACGGCGCGCCGCCGGAGCTCTTCACCAACTCGCCCATGGTGAAGAAGGCCCGCGAGGGGGTGATGGAGTTCCTTCTCATCAACCACCCTCTCGACTGCCCGATCTGCGACCAGGGCGGGGAATGCGACCTGCAGGACCAGGCGCTCTATTACGGCCGCGACGGTTCTCAGTATAAAGAGAACAAGCGCGCCGTTGAAGAAAAGCACATGGGCCCGCTGATCAAGACGATCATGACCCGCTGCATCCAGTGCACGCGCTGCGTCCGCTTCGCCACGGAGATCGCGGGCGTCGACGACCTGGGGCTCGTGAACCGCGGCGAGAACGCGGAGATCACGACGTATCTGGAGAAAGCCGTCGAGAGCGAGCTCACCGGCAACCTCATCGACGTCTGCCCGGTGGGCGCGCTCACCTCCAAACCCTACGCCTTCAACGCGCGGCCGTGGGAGCTGCGCAAGACGCCGACCATCGACGTCATGGACGCCGTCGGCTCCAACATCCGCATCGACGCGCGCGGCAAGGACGTCCTGCGCATTCTCCCGCGCCTCCATGAGGAGGTGAACGAGGAGTGGCTGGCGGACAAATCCCGCTTCATCTGGGACGGGCTGAAGCGCCAGCGCCTCGACCGCCCCTTCGTGCGCAAGGACGGCAAGCTGCAGCCCGCCTCATGGGATGAGGCGTTCGCGGTCGTTTCCGAGAAGCTGGGCGCGACGGCGCCGGAGAAGGTCGCGGCCCTCGTCGGCGATCTCGTTCCGGCCGAAGCCGTCAAGGCTCTGAAGGACCTGATGGCCGCCATCGGCACGCCGCACACGGACTGCCGTCAGGACGGCGCGAAGCTCGGCGGCGGGGAGCGCTCCTCTTACCTCTTCAACACCTCCATCGCCGGGATCGAGGAGGCGGACGCCATCCTCATCATCGGCTCGAACCCGCGCGTGGAAGCGCCGATTCTCAACGCGCGCATCCGCAAGGCGTGGCTTGCGAACCTCAACCTGCAGATCGGCCTCATCGGCGAAGCGCGCGATCTCTCCTATGAATACGAGCACCTCGGCGCCGGGCCGGAGACGCTGAAGCAGCTTGTCGCCGGAAGCCTGAAAGCGCTCGACATCCTGAAATCCGCCGAGCGCCCCATGCCGATCATCGGCCCGGGCGTCTACGCCCGCGCGGACGGCGCGGCGCTCCTGAAGCTGTGCGCCGATCTCGCCGCCGCCATCGGCGCGGTGAAAGAGGGCTGGAACGGCTTCAACATTCTGCACACGGCGGCGAGCCGCGTCGGCGCGCTGGACCTCGGTTTCCTGCCGGGCGAGGGCGGGCGCGACGTGGCCGGCATTCTGGAAGGCTGCCAAACCCGCGAAATCGAGTTCGTCTACAATCTTGGCGCCGATGAAATCGACGTGACGAAGTTCAACGGCGCGTTCGTCGTCTATCAGGGCCACCATGGCGATGCGGGCGCCAAGGCGGCGGACGTCATCTTCCCCGCAGCCTCTTACGCCGAGCAGAACGGGACCTACGCCAACACCGAAGGCCGCGTGCAGCTTGCGAACCGCGCCTACCACCCCTTCGGCGAGGCGCGCGAAGACTGGGCGATCCTGCGCGCCCTCTCGGCCCACCTCGGCAAACAGCTGCCCTATGACGATCTCTTCGCTCTGCGTCAGGCGATGATCGAAGACGCGCCGTCCCTCGGCCGCATCGACACGGTGGAGCCGGGCGCGCCCCTCGACCTCGCCGCCATCGGCGCTGCAGGCGTCACCGACGACGCGCCGTTCGTCTCGCCGATCACGGACTATTACCTGACGAACCCCATCGCCCGCGCAAGCGCCACCATGGCGGAATGCTCGCGGGAGCTGGTGCAGAAGGCGAGCGCGGTGGCGGCGGAGTAATCCTTCGCGCCATCGTGACTTCACGTTCGGTCCGGGCGGCGTAGTCTTCGCCCATGACCTCCGCCCCCGGCTTCGCCAAGCACCCGAACCACACGATCTCCATCTCTTCTGCTGAAGGGGGCGTCCGCGTATCCCTCGGCGGCGTCGTGATTGCGGAAACGGACGCGGCTCTGGAGCTGCGCGAGTCGACCTACCCGCCGGTCCTCTACATCCCGCTTGCGGCCCTGACGCCGGAGGCGCGGACGCCGACGGATCATTCGACCTACTGCCCGTTCAAGGGAACGGCGTCCTATTGGACGCTGGAGGCGGGCGGCGAGACCCATGAGAACGCCGCGTGGGGTTATCTGGCGCCCTATGACGAGGTCGCGGCGATCAAGGATCACGTCGCGTTCTACGCCGACAGGGTCGAGATCGAGCGCTTCTGACGCGCTTCGCGCTTGCCGGACGCGCGGCTCTCGGCGAAAATCCCCCCAAATCAATTTCCTTGGGGGAAACATGCTCAATCTTCGCACCGCGCTGCTCGCCGCGCTCCTTCTCTTCTCGGCCGCCTGCGCCACGAAACCCTCCACCTCACCGGAGAACGTCGCGCTGATCGAAGCGGGCGAGAAAGGCGCGATCATCATGACGTTCGAGCCGCCTGAGGGAACGTATTACTCCGCCTACATCTCCATTCAGAGCCGCGACGCCGATGAAGGCTGGCGCATTTTCACCTCGCGCTGGCCGGCCATGCACGCGCTGACGCCGGGGACTTACCGCATCAGCGCGGGCTCGCTGTGGGACGTGAACGCGACGGCGAACATGCCGCTCGTGGAGTTCTGGTACAAAAACTTCACCATCGAAGGCGGCGAGATCGTCGATCTCGGCAAGCTGACCATGGAGAAATTCGACGTCCGCTCCATGCCGGGCAAGGGCGGCCAGTTCTGGAACGCCGTTAACTCCCTCGGCGACCGCCGTGATCTGTCGACCTATGTCGCCTATGGCGTGACGGAAAACGATCAGGCGGCGATCTCGGAGCTGATGCAGAAGTTCTATCCGACGCTGGCGGATCGTCCGGTGACGCGCCCGATGGAGCTGCGCCTCGATCGCGAAGGCTTCGCCAAACTCGTCGAAACCGCCTACGCGCCCGATGAAGACGGCGCCATTCCTTCCACGGAGGAGGCCCGCGAACGCCTCGCCAGGGCGCTCGCCGAATTCATGGTGGAGGGTCTCCTGCTTGAGGCTCGGGAGAAGGCGGCTCAGGCCGACGAGTCTGAGAATGACGCCGTGACCAAGGACCGAGGGGATTCAGACGCCGCGACCGCGCAATAGACGGCTCGCCCTCTCGCACATGCTCTCAAAGGCTCTGGAACCGTGCGAGGGCGGCGGCGATCGGGACATCGTCGCTCTCGTCCCAATCGTCCATGTCGTCTGACATCTGCATTTTTTTGTTATCATGCAGATCAACCCGGCTCTGGGGATAAAGCCGGCCGGCGAAGGCGTAATCGGTCTCGTTGATGTCCGTTCCGCCCAGGATTGGATCGCCGTCCTTCGTTATCGCGCCCGGCAGTTGATAGCACATGATCGAGGTTTCATCGGCCGGGGTGCCGAAGATGGAGTTCTCGTTCAGAGGCGTAAGGACCTGCTGATCGACGGTTGATCGGTCCCACCCTTGGGTTCGGAGGAAATAGGCGTAGGCTTTTTCCGGATCGATGCGCGCCACCAGCGCCCCGCGCATATGTTCATGGGGAAAGCCGAGGGTGTGGCCGGTCTCGTGGCGAACAACGCGTCTGTACTCACCCTCAGGCGTGCTCATGGAAAAGCCCTGGAGGCACATGGTCGGCTGAGACTCAGGCACGCTGAGAACATCTGTGCCGAGATAGGACCAGTAACCGCGGCCGGCGCGCGTGATCCGGATGACGCCTGCGCCGCCGGTTTCGACGAACGACAGATCCGTCGTCGCGCCCCAGGCGTTCATGTGGGAAAGAATGCGGGACCGAAGCACCTCCGGCGTCGCTTCGAGGAAACTGACGGTGAACGGTTTGGGGGCCGGGCCCCAGTACTTCGCCGTCAGGACGCTGAGGAAAGCCCGTATCGGCGCCGAGGCCCGGACGGCGGCGACGCTCCCGATGTAAGGGGCGTTGGCCGGGTTGATCGTCACGGCGATCTTGGCCGCCGTGTCCTGCGTGCGTGGAGGAAGAGTCTTGATCGTGCAACCAATGTGCGCCGGCTCGGGCGAGGTTGTTTCTTGCAAGTCGTTAGTCATGAAGATCTCCATGCATGCGGGACGTCGGCGTGCGGACGCCGGGCCCGGACGGGGCCCGGCGCGCTCGTTCAGAGATTGACGAGAGAAAGCTGGCCGGAGCCCGATACGTCGCCGGTCTTGCCGTTCTGATCGGCGACTTCGGGCGCGGAGGAATTGATCACGGTCAGCGATTTGCCATCCTGAAAATCGACCTGGGTCGTCTCGACAAAAACCGCCGCCGTCGTCGGAATGAGGCTCTGGCCGACCGCCGTCACGGAGCCGGAGACCTTCACCTTCGAGTTGGTGACCATGTGCAGGGATTTCATGAAACCGTCCTGCTTCGTGTCCGACGCGGTCACCTGTTTCTTATGTTCGTTCTTGTAATGATTGTACGTGCCGCCCCCGAACAGAAAGCCGAAACAGCCGAGCAGGACGCCGCCGAGAAAGCCGCCGGCGGCGTAGTTTTCCTCCAGCTTGTGCCATTGCTCGTTCGAGAAATTCGATTTCCGCTCGTCAAACCAGGTCTTGAAGTCCTGCGTGGAGACGCAATCGACGGTGATATCCACCTGTATCGTGGCCGTCGCGCCCCTGGTGACGGCGACGCCCGCCTTCGCAACCATGCCGTACCCGTTGGTGATCGTCGCGGACTTGTAGTCGCCGCTCTCATCCATGTAGCGGATCGGCACCTGCTGGAGGATGAGCCCCGGCGCCGCCGGGTGATGGTCCGGCGCGAGCGCCCGCGGGCCGGAAGCCGCCAGGGCGGCCTGAGCGCCGGGCGCGGGGCAGGCGAAGTCGGCGATCATGGTCAGATAGCCGAGCACCGTCTTGATCTGCGGTCCGTAGACGGGAATTTTTCCGACAAGGCTTTCCAGCAGCGGAATGAGATGCTTGGCGCTGTTGTAATATTGGCAGGCCGTAGCGAGATCGAAGGAGGCGCGGGCGGGATCGAGTTTATCCAGCGGCGCCCGGGCGAGGTGCTCAAGGGCTTCGGTTTCGGCCGTCGTCAGGTCGAGGTGCATGGTTTGGGCGATGGAGTTTGTCATCGGGTGTTTCCTCAATTTGAGCGATATCGTTCGGACGCGTAGAACGTCCGATAACGGAGTGATTTCCGGTTAGAGCGTCCGGCGAACGGCTGGCGTTCGCCGGACGGGCTTATTCTGAACGCTCTCCGAACGATTCGTATTCGGAGTTACAAGCGACATCAGGCGCGACGCGCGTGATGTCATCGCTTTTGCTGTCAACTGCTCGTTCCGCCGGGCTAAGCGGAGTTGGACGGAGTGGTCAGATGGCGGAAGGCAGAGGCTCGGCTGATGACGCGCCCTAAATTGCAGCCGCAGATGAATACAATCAGAGATATCTCTAAATCACAACCTAAAATATATTTTTCTGGCCGTTTGCGGGTCCGGGCCCGCGAGGGCTTTACCCCGCTCGGAGAACTGCTCAGCATGACTTCAATGCGATAATCGGAGCCCTCCAATGGAAACGCTCATCGTGCTTGGCGGCGTCGCGGTCGTCGGCGTCATTCTCGTTC
>CAYFIB010000083.1:0-6047 GCA_964342855.1 uncultured Caulobacterales bacterium | reverse complement strand
CGAGGTCGAACACATGAACTTGGACAAGTACACGGACCGCGCCCGCGGTCTCATTCAGGACGCACAGACGATCGCGCTGCGCGAAGGTCATCAGAAATTCACCCCCGAACACGTGCTGAAGGCGCTGATCGACGACGATCAGGGCCTCGCCGCGAACCTCATCGCGGGCGCCGGCGGCGACTATAAAGCCGTCCGCGCCGCCTGCGAAGCGGCGGTCGCCGCACTGCCCAAGGTCGAGGGCGGAAACGGTCAGATCTATCTTGCGCCCGCGACGGCGAAGGTGTTCGCCGCCGCCGAGGACGCGGCGAAGAAGGCGGGCGACAGTTACGTCACCGCAGAGACGCTTCTCCTCGCCCTCGCCATCGAGCCGGGTACGGACGCCCAGAAGGCTCTGCAGGCGGGCGGCGTCACGCCCCAGACCCTCAATCAGGCGATCTCCGCGCTCCGCCAGGGCCGCACCGCCGATACGGCGTCAGCGGAGGAAGGCTATGAAGCGCTGAAGAAGTACGCGACGGACCTCACCCAACAGGCCCGCGACGGGAAGCTCGACCCGGTCATCGGCCGGGATGAAGAGATCCGCCGCGCCATACAGGTCCTCTCGCGCCGCACCAAGAACAATCCGGTGCTGATCGGTGAGCCCGGCGTCGGCAAGACCGCGATCGTCGAAGGCCTCGCGCTGCGCATCGTCAACGGCGACGTGCCGGAGAGCCTGAAGGACAAGAAGCTCCTCGCCCTCGATATGGGCTCGCTGCTGGCGGGCGCGAAATACCGCGGCGAGTTCGAGGAGCGCCTGAAAGCCGTGCTGAACGAAGTGACGGCGGCCGAAGGCGGCATCGTTCTTTTCATCGACGAGATGCACACGCTGGTCGGCGCCGGGAAGACGGACGGCGCCATGGACGCCTCCAACCTCCTGAAGCCCGCGCTTGCGCGCGGCGAACTTCATTGCGTCGGCGCGACGACCCTCGATGAATACCGCAAGCATGTGGAGAAAGACCCGGCGCTCGCCCGCCGCTTCCAGGCCGTGTTCGTGGACGAGCCGACGGTGGAGGACACGATCTCCATCCTCCGGGGGCTGAAGGAGAAATACGAGCTGCACCACGGCGTGCGCATCTCCGACGCCGCGACCGTCGCCGCCGCGACGCTCTCCCACCGCTACATCACGGACCGCTTCCTGCCGGACAAGGCCATCGACCTCGTCGATGAAGCCGCCTCGCGCCTGCGCATGGAAGTGGATTCCAAGCCGGAGGAGTTGGACGAACTCGACCGCCGCATCATCCAGATGAAGATTGAGCGCGAAGCGCTGCGCAAAGAGGACGACGCCGCCTCGCGCGATCGTCTCGCGAAACTCGAGGAGGAGCTTGACGAGCTGGAGCGCAAATCCGCTGACCTCACCGCCCAGTGGCGTGCGGAGAAGGAAAGCCTCGCGGGCGCGACGAAAATCAAGGAAGAACTCGACCGTAAGCGGAACGAGCTGGTGTCCGCGGAGCGTTCCGGCGATCTCGGCCGCGCGTCGGAGCTGAAATACGGCGTCATTCCCGATCTTGAGAAACGTCTCGCTGACGCCGAAGGCGCGGGGGATCAGGGCGCGCTTGTCCACGAAGTGGTGGATGCGGAGGATATCGCCTCGGTCGTCTCGCGCTGGACCGGCGTGCCGGTCGACAAGATGCTCGAAGGCGAGCGCGAAAAGCTGCTCCAGATGGAGAGCGCCATCGGCGAGCGGGTCGTCGGGCAGATGGAGGCGGTCTCCGCCGTCAGCCACGCCGTGCGCCGCGCCCGCGCCGGGCTGCAGGACCCGAACCGGCCCATCGGCTCGTTCCTCTTCCTCGGGCCGACCGGCGTCGGCAAGACGGAGCTGACCAAGGCGCTTGCGGAGTTCCTCTTCGACGACGACAGCGCCATCGTGCGCCTCGACATGTCGGAATACATGGAGAAACACTCTGTCGCCCGCCTCATCGGCGCGCCGCCGGGCTATGTCGGCTATGAGGAGGGCGGGGCGCTCACCGAGGCCGTCCGCCGCCGGCCCTATCAGGTCGTCCTCTTCGACGAGGTTGAAAAGGCGCACCCGGACGTCTTCAATGTGCTTCTGCAGGTGCTCGATGACGGGCGCCTGACGGACGGGCAGGGGCGCACGGTCGATTTCAAGAACACGCTCATCATCCTCACCTCGAACCTCGGCGCGGAGCATCTCACCGCGCTCGCTGATGGCGAGGACGTGGACAAGGCGCGCCCGCTGGTGATGGACGCCGTGCGCGGACGGTTCCGGCCGGAGTTCCTGAACCGGCTCGACGAGATCATCCTCTTCCACCGCCTCGGCCGCGAGGTGATGGACCGCATCGTCGATATCCAGATCGCGCGTCTGCAGAAGCTGCTCGACCCGCGCCAGATCAGTCTGGAGCTGGACGAGACGGCGCGCGGCTGGTTCGCCGCCAAGGGCTATGATCCCGTCTTCGGCGCCCGGCCGCTGAAGCGGGTCATTCAGAAAACCCTTCAGGATGCTCTCGCCGAACGCCTGCTCGCAGGCGAAATTGCTGATGGCGCGACGGTGCGGGCGGCGGCCGTAGACGGCGAACTCACCGTTGATGGGCGGCCCATTGAGACCCGCGGCGGCCCGCTCTCGGCGGCGACGTCCAATATCGCCTATGATGAAGGCGATGCGGGCGGCGACGCGACCGTGCACTGACCCTAGGAAGGAGACCCGGCGATGAGCGATCTGGACGCAAAAACGAAAGATGCGGTCCGGCGCGCCGTCGCCGAACTCCTCGCTGAAGGCGGGGGCGTGCGCGCGGAGGATCTCCCCCGCGCCTTGCGCGAGCGTCTGAAAAGCGTCGCCGTCGGCGAAGCGGACATCAAATCCTATGCGGATGAAGTCCGCCGAGAGCTGGCGCGCAAGGGCGGGTAGCGTGGCACCCTGACGCCTTAATTATTTGCTGGCTGATTAGTCTCTGAGAGCCTACTGCCCGCCAGTTGCGAGCGCGCTGGCGGCGAGCGGCGTTGGGGCGTTGGCGCGCAGGGTGTCGATGTCGTCGCGCCGTTTACGGAAGGCTTCCATCTCCGAGCTGGAGAGCGCGCGGCCGGTCGCGACTTTCAGGTCCATCGGGTTCACCTGGGACCCGTTCTTATGGACTTCGTAGTGGAGGTGAGGGCCGGTCGAAGCGCCGGTGGAGCCGACATAGCCGATGATGTCGCCCTGTCGGACGCGGCGTCCCTGACGCGCCGCTTTCGAAAAGCCCTTCAGGTGCGCGTACGCCGTTTCATAGCCGTTCGCGTGTTTGATCTTCACGTAGTTGCCGAACGTGCCGAAGCGGTTGGCGCGCACGATGATCCCGTCGCCCGCGGCCTTGATCGGCGTACCTGACCGAGCGGCGAAATCCACGCCCTTGTGCCTGCGCGTGTATCCTGAGATCGGGTGGCGCCGCACGCCGAAACCCGAGGAGACCCGCGCGCCGTCAATGGGCGTTTTCATGAGCAGGCGCTTGGCGCTGACGCCGCCGCCATCGAAATAGTCCGACAGCCCGTCCGGCGGCTGAAAGAGGTAGTAGCCTTTTTCCTTCCGCGCGCCGCGCCAAGTGAGGCGCGCGAACAGAAGTTCGCCCGCGCCGACCACGTCGCCGCGATCGTCGATGATCTGTTCGTAGACGGCCTCGAAGCGGTCGCCCGGCTGGATGTCGCGCTGGAAGTCGACATCGTAGGCGAAGACGTTGGCGAGATCATAGATGACCTGCGGGTGCACGCCCGCCGCCTGCGCGCCGACATAAAGCGAGCCGTCGACCTGGCCCGAGACGGCGATCATGCGACGTTCCAGCGTGATGTCGGCGGCTTCGGCTGCATACCGACCGTCGCTCAGGCGGCGGATGCGAATTTCCTGCTCCGGGTCCGGACGGAAGACGACTGCGTCAAGGATCGGCGCGCCGCCATCATCGCCTGCGGCGATCTGGGCGACGCTGCGCGAGGGCTGGATGAGGGTGAGGTTGAAGGCCTGACCGGCGCGGAGCTTGCGCGCGTCATAGACCCCGCGCAGCGACGCGGCGGCGGCCGCGGCGTCGGCGTCCTCGATCCCGGCGCGCGAGAGGTGCCG
Organism: uncultured Caulobacterales bacterium; assembly: GCA_964342855.1. GTDB lineage: Bacteria > Pseudomonadota > Alphaproteobacteria > Caulobacterales > Parvularculaceae > JBCBJX01. The sequence goes on along the minus strand of CAYFIB010000083.1, from coordinate 1,972 downwards.
GACCAGAATGTCGCCGGAGGCGAGGGGCGCGGAGATGGTCAGCGGCGCGGCTTCCTCGCGCCAGGTGTCCGGGTTGTCGATCGCTTCGCCGCGGGCGAGCGCATCGTGCAGGGCGATGGCGTCGAAGGCGTTCTGGTTGACGCGCGCATAGCGGGCGGCGGCGGCGAGGCGGCGCTTCGCGACGCGTTCGGCGCGGGCGGCGTCGTAATCGTCTTTCAGATCGGCGGCGGCCTCGGCGACGGTGGAGCCCGCCTCGCGCGCGAACTCACGCACGGGCGCGGACGCGGAGAGCGCCACCGCCACGGCGAGCGCGACCACGGCGGTCACCGCGACGATGCTCGCCGCCACCGCCGGTCCCGCTTCGAACCGGTCGTCGTCCGTCACTTAGACTGCATCCTCAAAAATCCCGCGTCGGAGCCTTCCGGTTCGCTTATGCAAACCGCCCGCCAGCTCTCGCGTCCGAATCGAATCGCGCTCGCACTTCAGTGTCAATGCGCGTTTGGGCCAGGCGGGCGAAAAGCGGGCGCGGCGGTCCGCGGAATCGCCTGATAATCGCGGCGAAAACAAGGAAACGTCTCATGTCCGCATTCGACATCGAACCCGCGCGCCTCGCCTCGCTGCTCGCAAGCCGGGTTTGCCACGATCTCATCAATCCGGCCGGCGCCCTCGCGGCGGGCCTCGAAGTGCTCGACGAGGAGACCGACCCCGGCATGCGCGAGGAGGCGATGCGCCTCATTCGCGTTTCCGCGAAAAAATCGGTCGATCAGCTCTCCTTCGCGCGCATCGCCTTCGGGGCGGGGGGCGCTTACGCCGACCAACTGGACCTCGCCGAGGCGCGCAAGGCGGCGCTGGGGTGGTTTTCCCACATCAAACCGGAGCTCGATTGGCGGCTCGCCGACGAGATGGCCTCCAAGAATTTCTGCAAGGCGCTCCTCTGCACGCTCCTCGCGGCGGCGGACAGCGTGCCGCGCGGCGGCGTGGTGCGCGTCGAGGGCCGCCCCGGCTCGGTCGTCGTCACTGCGAGCGGCGATCGCGCGCGGCTGCAGGAAACCGTGACGGCGGCGCTTCAGGGCGATGTGGAGACCCTCGAAGCCAAGCAGACGCCGCTTTTCATCGCCGCCATGCTGGTTCGGGAGGCGGGCGGCGGCCTCGGCGCGGCCATGGAGGGCGATGACGCGGTCTTTCGCCTTAACGCCTGATCGGCCGAAAACCGACGGTCGTGTTTACGGGATCGTGACGGAAAACCGGCAGGGTTAACCGAAAGCATTCGCAAAACGTTCAAGGATCGCCGACATGACCCGCTGCCTCCTGATCGAAGACTCCGACACGATGCGCGCTGTCGTCCGGAAGATCCTCGAAGACCTGAACATCGCCGTCGCCGAGGAAACGGACATCGAAAAAGCCGTCGAGATCTGCGCGAGCGACGACGCCCCGGACCTCGTCTTCCTCGATTGGGACCTGCCGGAGCTCGGCGGCCCGCAGTTCATCCGCTCGCTCCGCAAGGCCGGCGAGTTCCGTCCGCGCGTCGTGCTCTGCGCGCTGGAAAACAATCAAGAGCAATTCAAGATCGCCCGCGCCGCCGGCGTCGCGGCGCATATCCTGAAACCCCTCGACCGCCAGATCGTCGCCGAGACGATCGCCAAGCTCGGCGTGCGGGCCGCGGCGTAACCATCTCACCCGCTCATCCCGGCGACAGCCGGGACCTCCCGCCGCAGGCTCCTCCGCGTGATGCCGGAGTTCGCGGCTTTCGCCGGGATGGGCAGTTTACAGAGAGCTGACCGACAAAAAAGCCCGCTCCTTGGAGCGGGCTTTTTCTTTTAGATCGAAGCGCGCTTACGCGGCTTTTTCTTCCGCCGGGTCTCGCAGGACATAGCCGCGGCCCCAGACGGTTTCGATGTAGTGTTCGCCGCCCGTCGCCGCCGCGAGTTTCTTACGCAGCTTGCAGATGAAGACGTCGATGATTTTCAGTTCC
>CAYFIB010000082.1:0-6643 GCA_964342855.1 uncultured Caulobacterales bacterium | reverse complement strand
GGAGTCGAAGACAGCGACCGCACCATCGAGAACACGCAGCGAACGCTCGACTTCGATGGTGAAGTCGACGTGGCCGGGGGTGTCGATGATGTTGAACCGGAACCGGGCTTCCTCAGGCGTGTCGCCATAAAGGCCGGTGGGGTTCGCGCCGTCTTCGGTGCGGAACCAGAAGGTGGTCGTCGCGGCCGACGTGATCGTGATGCCGCGCTCCTGCTCCTGCTCCATCCAGTCCATCGTCGCGGCGCCGTCATGGACTTCGCCGATCTTATGGGACTTGCCGGTGTAGTAGAGGATGCGCTCGGTCGTCGTCGTCTTGCCCGCGTCGATGTGGGCCATGATGCCGAAGTTCCGATAGTCCTCGATTTTATGCGAGCGGGCCATGACGGTCAGCCTTTAATCCGTGTGCGAGAGGTTACCAGCGGTAGTGAGCGAAGGCGCGGTTCGCCTCAGCCATTTTGTGCGTGTCTTCCCGCTTCTTGACGGCGGTGCCGCGGTTCTGCGCCGCATCCATGATTTCAGACGACAGACGGTCGACCATCGTCGTCTCGTTGCGCTTGCGCGAGGCGTCGATCAGCCAACGCAAGGCGAGCGCCATTTTGCGGTCAGCCCGGACTTCGACCGGAACCTGATAGGTCGCGCCGCCGACCCGGCGGGAGCGAACCTCGATCGCTGGCGTCACGTTGCCGATCGCTTCGTGGAAGAGCTCGACCGGGTCGCGGCGAACCTTCTCTTCGATGCGGTCGAAGGCGCCGTACACGATCTTCTCGGCGGCGGATTTCTTACCGTCGAGCATGATGTAGTTCATGAACTTCGAGATCGTCTTATCCCCGAATTTCGGATCGGGGAGGACTTCCCGTTTTTCTGCGCGGCGACGACGTGACATTCAGATATTCCCTAAGCGGAACGCAGTAGATCGAACTTACTTCGGACGCTTGGCGCCGTACTTCGAACGGCGTTGCTTGCGGTCCTTGACGCCCTGCGTATCGAGGACGCCGCGGAGGATATGGTAGCGAACGCCCGGAAGGTCTTTGACCCGGCCGCCGCGAATGAGCACCACGGAGTGCTCCTGAAGGTTGTGACCTTCACCCGGGATATAGCCGATCACCTCAAAGCCGTTCGTGAGACGGATCTTCGCGACCTTCCGAAGCGCCGAGTTCGGCTTCTTCGGGGTCGTCGTGTAGACCCGCGTGCACACGCCGCGCTTCTGAGGGCAGGCCTCCATGGCCGGCACCTTGTTGATCTTGCGACGCGGCTTCCGCGGCTTGCGGATGAGCTGCTGTATCGTCGGCATAGACGTCAACACCCTGTCTTTGCCCGAACGCGATCAGCGCGCCAAAATGGCGACGCGGCGCAGGACCCGGATGAAACACCGGGCGCGCCGCAAACCTCACGCGAAGCGGGTACGAATTCTCGTTAGACGGCGACCGCGTTTCAGCCACGGAAAAGCTCCGCGCTGACTGCCGGTCCATCCAGCGTTCGGGCCTTCTATAGGCGCGAATCGCGGGGGTCAAGCGTCTATTAAGACGTTATTTTCAGAGGCCGCCGCATCGAGGTCCGCCATGGGTCGGAGAAGGTGGCGCACCTCGGTGTAGAGACGCTGCGCTGCAGGGTCGGTTTCGGCGGCGACGCGTCCGCGCTTGAGGGTTCTGAGACGGTCTTTCAGGTCGTCCGGGGCGCGTCCTTTGGTGCCGGGATACGTGAAATCGACCGTCTCGACGAGTCGCCAGGCCCACTCCCCGGCTTCAGCGCCCTCTTTGTAGAACGCCTGCGCGAAGCCGTCGTCGATCTCGCCGCGGGCGTGCAGCAACCGACCGAGCGCGCCGGCATGAGAAGCGGCGACGGACATGCCCTGAGCGAACGTCGGGTCGAAGCCGACCTGCGCCTCCCCGACCGACACCAGATTGGCCGGCGGGGCGACCATTTCCCAGCGACGCCGAACGGCGGAGCGGATGGTGTAGCTGATGACATCGTCCAGCGGCGCGCTCGCCGCCATCACGTCGGCGACTTCGCTGATCGGCAGTTTACGCGCGAAGTCGATGAAACCGGCGTGGTCCTCCGGCGGGTAGTCGCCGAAGCGGCCGCCAAGGGTCGCGAGCCAGCGATCGTCTTCAATGGGCAGAAGAACGGCGCTGGAGCCGCCGCCGCCCGCGATCTGATAGGCCGTCGCCCCGTCCGGTCCCGGCCCTGTCCGTTCATAGGTGACGGTCGCGTAGCGCAGATCGATGCCGATCATCTCTAGGGGCGGTTCAGCAAGCCCGGCGTCTTTCAGCCAGCCAGAAACAGGGGACGCGCGCCCCAGCGCATCGATGACGAGATCCGCTCCGATCTCGTCATCGCCATCCGCCGTTTCGAACGCCACCGCGCGCACGCGACCGTCATTGATCCTGAAGCCCCGCACCTCAGCGCCTTCGATCATCGTGAGCGCATGACGGCGAGCCGTTTCGTCGCGCACGACTTTCTCAAGCAGGGTACGCGACTGGCAATAGGCGTCGAGGCCGAGATCGCGGCGCGGGTGCCAGGCGCCGCCGTCGAACTGGCCCATGTCTTCCGCGATGCGGATGCGTTGACCGCCGGCGGCCGCGAGCGCATTGGCGAAGCCCGGAAGCAGCGCCTCCAGCTCGTTCTCCCCGCGCTTGAGAAGCCCGTGGCTCTGGCTCGATTGCGGCACGCCCGGCCGGGGCGTGGAGCCCTCCGGCAGAACATCGCGCTCGATGATGATCGTTTCGTGGAAGAACGGGGCGACCGCGGCCGCCGCCGTGACGCCGCCGACGCCGGCGCCGCAGATGACGGCGCGGGTCTTTTTCACATCAGCCATGAGCGAAGCGTACCGCCCCTCGCCTCCCGGCGCGAGCGCCGCGCTCAGCCGACGGCGGCGAGGAAAGGCGCAGCGGCGTTCATCCGCCGCCGGATCTGATAGGCGAACGCGCACGTCACCCGGCGCGCGCGGTCGATCCAACGCCGCCCGAGCATCGGATGAGAATAGGCTTCGCGGTCATAGCGCGGCTTCAACCCGAACGCGCCTTCAAGCGCGCCCTCGATCAGGCGGAACACGCGCAAGCCGTCGAGAAACGGGTTCGTGACGTTCGTCACCGTGCAGTAGTGCGTGTTGAAGCCGTGACGATGATGGGACCAGTGATGCGCCGTCGACTGCAGAACGCCGACATGCTGCAGCGCCCGGACGATCCGCGGCACGCGCTCCTTCGGCAGATGCGCCCAGCGATGGCATTCGCTGGCGAGCGCGCCGGCGATCAGCATGGAGAGCGTGAACGCGTTAAAGGCCCCGGCCAGCACCACGCCGAGCAGCGCCAGCGCGAAGATCGGCGCGACGGCGCGATTGCGCTTCCAGAACGGTGCGCGGGTGAATTTCATCGGGTCAGAATGGTGGATGATGTTGGGCTCGATGACCGACTTGCCGATGATCGGCCAGTCCGGATCGCCATAAGTGTCCTCGAACCAATGGACGACGCCGCTGACGATGTCGGCGACGATGACGCCCGCGAAGATCTGCAAAACGATGTCGGACCAATCCATGAGCCGGATCCCTCTCCTGCCTCCGGGAACAAACTTGAACGCTGTTCACTGCGATGTCCAGAAACAAATGGAAACATTGCGCGAGGTTAATCTCCGGAAGTCGTCGCCCGCTGAGATAGCGTGTTCCGCCCAAACAAAAACGGGAGCCAGAAGGCTCCCGTTCCTGTTACTCGCGATGTGACGCTGAGCTTACTCAGCGGCTTCCGGGGCGTCTTCGCCCGCGGGCTCCGCCGCTTCGACCGGCTCCGCAACTTCAATGGCCTCCACCGGCGGCAGCGCGGCGGCTTCGGAGACGCGGCGCTGCTCCAACAGCACCTCGTCTCGGGAGTCCGCGATGCGCTGCATGCGGGCGACCTGGCCGCCCGTTCCCGCCGGGATGAGGCGCCCGACGATGACGTTCTCCTTGAGGCCCTCCAGAGTGTCGACCTTGCCGTTGACGGAGGCTTCCGTCAGCACGCGGGTCGTCTCCTGGAAGGAGGCCGCCGAGATGAACGAGCGCGTCTGCAGCGACGCCTTTGTGATCCCGAGCAGAACCGGCGCGCCGACGGCGGGCTTTTTGCCTTCGTCTTCGAGCCGCGCGTTCATCTCCTCGAACTCGATGCGGTCGATCTGCTCTTCTTTCAGATAACCGCTCTCACCCGGATCGGAGACTTCGACCTTCTGCAGCATCTGCCGAACAATGACTTCGATGTGCTTGTCGTTGATCGGCACGCCCTGCAGTCGGTAGACCTCCTGGATCTCGTTGATGAGATAGTCCGCCAACGCCTCGATCCCCATGATGGCGAGGATGTCGTGCGGCGCCGGGTTGCCGTCGAGCAGATATTCGCCCTTGGCGATGAAGTCGCCTTCCTGAACGGCGATGTGTTTGCCCTTCGGCACCAGATATTCCACCGGCTCCAGGCTCTCGTCCGTCGGAACGATCCGGATGCGGCGCTTGTTCTTGTAGTCGCGGCCGAACTCGACCTTGCCGTCCGTCTCGGCGATGACGGCGTGGTCCTTCGGACGACGCGCTTCGAAGAGTTCGGCCACCCGCGGCAGACCGCCGGTGATGTCCTTCGTCTTCGCGCCTTCCGTCGGGATCCGCGACAGCACGTCGCCCGGACGCACCGTGTCGTCGCTTTCAACGGAGAGAATGGCGTCCACCGGAAGGAGGTAGCGCGCTTCGCCGCCCGTCTCGAGTTTGATCGGCTCGCCGTTGTCATCGACGATGACGAGCGCCGGTTTCAGATCGCCGCCGCGCGGGTTCGCCCGCCAGTCGGTGACGACGCGGCTCGCGATGCCCGTCGCTTCGTCGGCGACGAGGGTCATGGAGAGACCTTCGACAAGGTCTTCAAAGACGACCTTGCCGGCTTTCTCCGTCAGGATCGGCTGGGTGTACGGGTCCCAGTCCGCGAGGCGTTCGCCGCGCGTGACTTCGGAGCCTTCGTCGATGCGCAGACGCGTGCCGTAGCCGAGCTTGTAGGACGCCGCCTCTTTGCCGTCCTTGCCGATGATTTTCAGCAGGATGTGACGGCCCATGACGATCAGGTCGCCTTCGGAGTCCTTCACGACGTTGCGGTTTTCGATCGCGACGACGCCGTCATGGCTCGCCTCGATGAACGACGTGTCGCCGACCTGCGCCGTACCGCCGACGTGGAACGTCCGCATGGTGAGCTGCGTGCCCGGTTCGCCGATGGATTGCGCCGCGATGACGCCGACCGACTCCCCGACGTTCACGTGCGTGCCGCGCGCGAGGTCGCGGCCATAGCACTTGGCGCATACGCCGACTTTCGATTCGCAGGTGAGAACCGAGCGCACACGGATTTTCTGAACGCCGCAGGCTTCGATCTCTTCGGCGAGCGCTTCATCGATCTCGACATTCGCTGCGCCGACGACGTCGCCGGAGTCCGGATGGGTGATGTCTTCCAGGATCGTCCGGCCAAGAATGCGCTGGGACAGCGGCACGACGACCTCGCCGCCGTCAACGACGGCTTCGATGGTGATGCCTTCGGTCGTCCCGCAATCTTCTTCCTTGATGATGCAGTCCTGCGCGACGTCGACGAGACGACGGGTGAGATAACCCGAGTTCGCCGTTTTAAGCGCCGTGTCCGCAAGGCCTTTCCGCGCGCCGTGGGTGGAGTTGAAGTACTCCAGCACGGTGAGGCCCTCTTTGAAGTTCGAGGTGATCGGCGTCTCGATGATTTCGCCCGACGGCTTCGCCATCAGGCCGCGCATGGCGGCGAGCTGACGCATCTGCGTCGGCGAACCGCGCGCGCCGGAGTGGGACATCATGTAGACGGAGTTCGTCTCCAAGAGACGCTTCGACTTTTCGTCGATCTTCGGCGCCGAGATTTCCTTCATCATCTCATCAGCGATCTTGTCCGTACACTTGGCCCACGCGTCGACGACCTTGTTGTACTTCTCGCCGCGGGTGATGAGGCCGTCCGCGTACTGTTGCTCGTAATCGGCCACCAGAGCGCGCGTCTCGCCGACGAGGCCTTCCTTGGTGTCCGGGATGACCATGTCGTCCTTGCCGAACGAGATGCCCGCCTTGCACGCTTCGCGGAAGCCGAGGCCCATGATCTGGTCGGCGAAGATGACCGTCTTCTTCTGACCGCAGTGGCGGTAGACGATGTCGATCAGCCCCTGAATGGTCTTCTTGGTGAGGAGCTTGTTGACGACGTGGAACGGCACGTCGGAAGATTTCGGCAGCAGCTGCGCGACCTTCATCCGGCCCGGCGTCGTGTCGACGATCACCGTTTCCGGATCGCCATAAGCGTCGACGCCATGCCAGCGCGCTTTGATCTTCGTGTGCATGGTCACGACGCCGGCGTCGAGCGCGGCTTCGATCTCGTTGAGATCGGAGAACACCATGCCCTCGCCCGGCTCGTTCTCTTTCTCGATCGTGATGTAGTAGAGACCGAGAACGATGTCCTGGGACGGAACGATGATCGGCTTGCCGTTCGCAGGAGACAGGATGTTGTTCGTGGACATCATCAGGACGCGCGCTTCCAGCTGCGCTTCGAGCGACAGCGGGACGTGCACGGCCATCTGGTCGCCGTCGAAGTCGGCGTTGAACGCCGTACAGACGAGCGGGTGCAGCTGGATCGCCTTGCCTTCGATGAGCTTCGGC
>CAYFIB010000081.1:0-6701 GCA_964342855.1 uncultured Caulobacterales bacterium | reverse complement strand
GCGGCTTCAGGCGCGGCTGGCCCTTCTTGCCTTCAAGACTTTCAAGGAGCGCGGTCTCTTCCCCGCAGATATAGGCGCCGGCGCCGTGGGCGACGTAGATGTCGAATTTGTAGCCGGAGCCGCAGGCGTTATCGCCGACGAGACCGGCCGCATACGCCTCATCGATCGCCTGCTGGAGCACTTCGCGCTCCCAGATGTATTCGCCGCGCAGATAAACGTAGCAGGCGTTGGCGCGCATGGCGTAGGAGGCGATGAGGCACCCTTCGATGAAGAGATGCGGGTCGTGGCGCATGATGTCCCGATCCTTGCAGGTGCCGGGCTCGGACTCATCGGCGTTGACCACCAGATAGTGCGGGCGGTCTTTCACTTCCTTGGGCATGAACGACCATTTGAGCCCCGTCGGGAAGCCGGCGCCTCCGCGACCGCGCAGCCCCGACGCCTTCACCTGCTCGGTGATCCATTCGGGGCCCATGGCGAGGATGTCTTTCGTGCCGTTCCACGCGCCGCGCTTCTTCGCCTCCTCCAGCTTCCACGAGTGGAGGCCGTAGAGGTTGGTGAAAATGCGGTCCTTGTCCTGCAGCATGGGGGTCTCGCCATTGTCGTTCACGTGTGTCGCGACGGTCTAATGCCAGCCGCCCCGGAACGGAAGGGTGCGCGGGGTCGCGGTGTTCGGGCGCGTGGCGGTCCTTCGTGACGGCGCTGCGCGCCTCCTCAGGACGAAGCAGGTACAATCTTCGTCCTGAGGAGCCCGCGGAACGCGGGCGTCACGAAGGACAGCGTGAAGCGCTCAGCCGCGCGGCTCCACCAGCATGGCCGTCTGCAGCGCCGTCGAGATCAGCTTGCCGTCGGCGCCCTTCAGCTCCGCATAGGTCGTCACGGTCTGGCGGCCCATCTTGGTCACCCGCGCCTCGCCGATAAGCTTCTCGCCGATGGCGGGCCGCAGAAACTGGGTGTGGAGGTCCATGGAGGACGGGAACTTCTCCCCGCCGAGGAGGCCGCCGACGAGGATGCCCATCACCGCGTCGAGCATGGCGCAGACCATGCCGCCCTGCACCACGCCCTGCGGGTTCAGCCATTCCGGCTTCACGGGGAATTCCAGCACCAGACGCTGGGCCTCGGCGTCGAACTCCAGCGGCTCCCAGCCGAGCATGAGACCGACAGGCGGGCGCGGCCTATCGTCGAACGGCGCGCCCGCGCCGATGGCCATGGTGCGGGTCATGAGCGCGGCTCCAGCGAGATCAGCCGCGCTGTCTGGATCGCCATGGCGACGACGTCGCCATCCGGATCGGTGAGCGTTCCCTCCGTAAAGGCGAGCGAGCGGCCCATGCGCGTCACGCGCGCGAAACCGTGCAGCGTCCCGGGTCGCGCGGGCTTGAAATACTGCGTGTGCAGATCGGTGGTCGCGGGGCGCAGCTTCGCCTCCTGCAGGATGACGACGAGGGAGCCCATCACCTCGTCCAGCATCACGCCGAGAAAGCCGCCCTGCACCGTGCCCGCCGGGTTCAGCATCGCCTCGCTCGCGGTGAAGCGCGTCTTCAGCGTCATCGCCTCGCGGTCGAGCTCAACGAATTCATAGCCGACGAAAGACGCGCTCGGCGGCATGGGAAAGCCGTCCAGCGCCGTGCCGCTGTCGCCGCCGCCGAATTTTGTGGGGTCCATGGGTCGCCTCCTCTGTCGCCAGAGGCATGCAGCGCAGCGAGGCGGCGAACAAGCGCGCGCCGCAGCGGGGCGCGAGGCTGCTGACAGCTTAAGGCGCGCGGTCGCGCGGCAACCGGAGAACGGCGGGAACGAGCACGGACGCGCCGACGCCAGCGCCGACCAGCGCCCACCACCACGCGCCTGTCGCGACCCAGAGCGCGAGACCGGCGGCGAGGAACAGGCTGTCGGCGAGAAGTACGGGCGTCAGCCCGGCGACCGCGACGCGGTTTCGTTCCGAGCGGATGTCGGCGTTGTCCGTCACTGCGCTCACTCGCTTTCGGCGGCGATTTCGCGCAACGCCCGGCGCGCGGGCACGAGGACGAGGCCGATCATGGCGGCGTAGAGCGCGAGCCACGCCCAGCTCTCGGTTCGCAGGAAACAGATGACGCCCGCTGAGGCCGCCATGCCGACGAAGGCGCTGAGGTTCACCTCATTTGTCCGCCGGTCGCGCTCGCGATCGACGAAGGGGGCGGCGTTGATAAAGGCGTCCAGCATGGTCGGCTCCCGGTATTACGGGATCCGGGGTGCCATAGGGCCATGAAAGAACCGGCGCCGGACGCGGTGCGATTTTGCTAAAATTAGCCGGGGTCGACGCCCGCTCAGCCCTCGGCGGGCGCGGGGTCGGAGTTCGGCAACTTGGCGATGGGCGCAGCGGCGGAGCCGTCATAGAGCGCGGCGTCCTTCAGGGTCGTCGGCCCGCCCTCGGGGTCGGAGGTATGGCGCGCGGCGTTCAGGGTGCCCGGGGGGACGTCCTCGCCGCGCTGGAGCTTCAGGAGAAGCTCTTCGAAATTCTCCGGGGTCAGATCTTCATAGTAATAGTCGTTGATCTGGGCCATGGGGGCGTTGGCGCAGGCGCCGAGGCATTCGACCTCCAGCCACGAAAGGGCGCCGTCCTCGGTGATGTGGTTCTCCGGGCCGATGATCTTTTTACAGACGTCTTTCAGCTCCTCCGCGCCGCGCAGCATGCAGGGCGTCGTGCCGCAGAGCTGGACGAAGTGCTTCCCGACCGGCGCGAGGTTGAACATCGTGTAGAAGGTCGCGACCTCGTAGACGCGGATGTACGGCATATCGAGCTGACGCGCGATCGCCTCCATCATCGGGATGGTCACCCAGCCTTCCTGTTTCTGGCCGCGCCAGAGGAAGGGGATGACCGCCGAGGCCTGACGCCCTTCCGGGAACTTCTTCACCTGCGCGTCGCACCAGGCGGCGTTCTCGGCGCTCCACTCGAAGCTGGTCGGCTGGTCTTTGGCGGGTTTGCGGGCGGCCATGGCGGCGCTCCTCAATCTCAGTCGCGTTGGAATTCCGGCGGTTTAAGCGCGAAACGCGGGCGGGCTCAATGCGGCGCGGTTTCCGCGCCGGTCGCGATCTTTTTGGCCGCGCCATTTTCAGTCAGCCCGTTGCGGCGCTCGCGCGCGCGCAATATCGCGCGCTCGATCTCACGCCGGATCTCCTTGGGCTTGGCGAGAACGGGAAACTCGATCACCGCGACGCCCGTTCCGCGTACGGTCATCCCGCCGCAGCCAAGAATCCGTTGCAGCGGCGGTTGGTGAAGCAACACCTCTTCGATTTTGTCCAGGTTCACATCGTGCGCCTTGCGCCCGATGAGCCCGGTCTTCAGGACGAGACGCGCCGTCGTAACGGCGATCACCGTCGTCCATTTGTGGACCAGCCGCGTGGTGACCAGCACCGACGCGAGAACAATCGCGGCGACCACGAAGCCCGTGTACGCCGGCGCGAGGGCGGCGACGTCATTGCCGACTTCACCCAGCGCCGAGAGCCAAAGAACCACTGGCGCGGCGCCGATGAGCGCCCAGACAAGCGTCACGAAATCGTAGGTCCAGTTGAACCGCGCCCGGTAGAGATACTCCTCGCCCGGCGCGAGCGTCCTCTTCACGTACGCCATGACCCGCCTTTCAAGCAGCGCTCAGAGAATACCCTGATCGCCGAAAGACGTCTTGCGCGAGATCAATCTGGAGGCTGGCGCAGCCGACCCCCATCAGGACGACGCCGCGTCGTCCCTCCCGCCTCCCAGCCGCTTCAGCGCCTTCTCGGAGTCCTCGATCGACTTCCGAAGCATCGCCCGGCGATAAGCGCGCACCAGCGGGCCGAGGAGCGGCGCGCGGGCGAGAAGACCAGTGCGCAGCGCGTAAACGAGCCCGAACACCGCGGCGGCGGAGGCGCCCATCTGCGGCGTGAAGTCATCGCCCGCCGTGAGGGCGCTGCGCAGCGGCAGGACGGCGAAGACGATGATCGCGCCGAACACGGCGCCGTAGACGCTCGCCCCGCCATAGATGACCCAGACGGACGCGTCGCGATGACGCTTGCGCAGCCCCACGAGCCCCGAGACGACGAACGCCGCCGCGATGAGGGCGGCGGCGAGCAGCGAGGCGTAGAGGGGGACGCTGGCGGTCGTCAGCGATCGATCTCCCCGAACACGATGTCGAGCGAGCCGAGGATCGCCGACACGTCCGCCAGCATGTGGCCGCGGTTCATCCAGTCCATGGCCTGCAGGTGGGGGAAGCCCGGCGCGCGGATCTTGCAGCGGTACGGCTTATTGGAGCCGTCGGAGACGAGATAGACGCCGAACTCGCCCTTGGGGGCTTCGACGGCGGCGTAAACCTCGCCCTCGGGGACGCGGAAGCCTTCCGTGTAAAGCTTGAAGTGGTGGATGAGCGCCTCCATGGAAGCTTTCATCTCGCCCCGGCGCGGCGGGGCGACCTTGCCGTCCGTCGTCATCACCGGGCCGTCGAGGGCGCGGAGAGTCGCGCAGCACTGCTTCATGATCTTCACGCTCTCGCGCATCTCCTCCATGCGGCAGAGATAGCGGTCGTAGCAGTCGCCGTTCTTGCCGACGGGGATGTCGAACTCGAGCTCCGGGTACACCTCATAGGGCTGCGCTTTGCGCAGGTCCCAAGCGAGGCCTGAGCCGCGGACCATGACGCCGGAGAAGCCCCAGGCGAACGCCTCGTCCTGCGTCACGACGCCGATATCGACATTGCGCTGCTTGAAGATGCGGTTACCGGTGATGAGGGTTTCCAGATCGTCGAGGGCTTTCGGGAAGGTCTCGCAGAAGGTCTCGATATCGTCGATCAGCTCCGGCGGCAGGTCCTGGTGGACCCCGCCGACGCGGAAATAGGCCGCGTGCATGCGCGAGCCGGAGGCGCGCTCGTAGAAGATCATCAGCTTCTCGCGCTCTTCGAACCCCCAGACCGGCGGGGTGAGCGCGCCGACGTCCATCGCCTGCGTGGTGACGTTGAGAAGGTGGGAAAGAAGCCGTCCGATCTCGGAATAAAGGACGCGGATGTACTGCGCGCGCCGCGGCACCTCGACCTCTAAGAGCCGCTCCGCCGCGAGGCAGAAGGCGTGCTCCTGGTTCATGGGCGCGACGTAATCGAGCCGGTCGAAATACGGGATCGCCTGCAGATAGGTCTTGTACTCGATCAGCTTTTCCGTGCCGCGGTGCAGGAGGCCGACATGCGGGTCGACCCGCTCGACGACCTCGCCGTCCAGCTCCAGCACGAGGCGCAGAACGCCGTGCGCCGCCGGGTGCTGCGGTCCGAAATTGATCGTGAACGGCGAACGGGCGGCGTCCGTATCGGCGGCGGGGCTGGGGGCGATGTCAGACATGTTGAAGCTTCGCTTGCGAGTGGCGAATGGCGAGTGGCGAGTGGCGGGGCGTCATTGACGGGTCTTGTCTTGAAGCGACCGGATCAGGGCGCGGATGCGTTTCCCAAGTGATTCGCACCGCGCCAAAGCGGGTTCGATCTCTTGCTGTGAGGAGATGCCCACCCGGACGCACAACAGAAGATGGGTCTCCAGTTCCTTCAAAGACCCCTGAGAGACGCGCAGGAACTGTATGAAGGTCTGCGTGCTTTCTCGGCCGTGGCCCTCGGCGATGTTCGCGGGAACCGAGACCGACGCCCGCCGGATCTGCGAGACCAGCCCGAAGCGTTCCTCGGCCGGAAACGATCGTGTCAACCGATAACAGTCCGCCGCGAGCTCCATACCGTCCGCCCAGACTGAAAGATCGCGATAGGAGCGGATTTCCGCTTCGCGCATCGCATCCCCCCACTCGCCATTCGCTACTCGCCATTCGCTCAACCGGCCTTCTCATCGCCCGGAAGCGCGTATTTCGCGCCTTCCCACGGGCTTTCGTAGTCAAAATCGCGGTATTCCTGCACGAGGCTCACCGGTTCGTAGACGACCTTTTTCAGCTCGTCGTCGTACTTCACCTGCGTGTGGCCGGTGAGCGGGAAGTCCTTGCGCAGCGGGTGGCCTTCGAAGCCGTAATCGGTAAGCAGGCGGCGGAGGTCCGTCTGGCCGTTGAAGCCGACGCCGTACATGTCGAATATCTCGCGCTCGTACCAGTCGGCGTTCGGGAACACCTCGCGCGCGGTGTCGATGGTCTCGTCCTCGCCGACCTGCGCTTTAAGGCGCACACGAACGTTATTGTGCATGGAGAGCAGGTGGTAGACGATGTCGAAACGCTTGGTGCGCTCCGGATAATCGACACCGGCGATGTCGATGAGCACGAGGAAGCGCGCCTGCGGGTCGTCGCGCAGGTGCTTCAGGATCGGGACGATGCGATCGGCGCGCACGTCAAGCGCGAGCTCGCCATGCTCCACGCGCCAGGCCTTTACGTCCTGGTCCATCTTCGCGGCGAGATCCTCGCCCAGCTCTTTCAGTTCGTCAGACATGGAAGGTCCTAGCGGCGAATGGTGCCTTCGCGGCGGATTTTCTTCTGCAGCTGCAGAATGCCGTAGACGAGCGCCTCGGCTGTCGGCGGGCAGCCCGGCACGTAGATGTCGACCGGCACCACGCGGTCGCAGCCGCGCACGACGGAGTAGCTGTAATGGTAATAGCCGCCGGCATTGGCGCACGAGCCCATGGAGATGACGTAGCGCGGCTCCGGCATCTGGTCGTAGACCTTGCGCAGCGCCGGGGCCATTTTGTTTGTGAGCGTGCCGGCGACGATCATGACGTCGGACTGGCGAGGTGACGCG
>CAYFIB010000080.1:0-6996 GCA_964342855.1 uncultured Caulobacterales bacterium | reverse complement strand
ACAATGAACTCGTCGAGTTCATGACCTCCGGCCCGGTGGTCGTGCAGGTGCTCGAAGGCGAAGACGCCGTCGCTCGCAACCGTGAGATCATGGGCGCGACCAACCCGGCCGACGCCGCGGAGGGCACCATCCGCAAGACGTTCGCGGAATCGATCGAAGCGAACTCCGTGCACGGCTCGGACAGCGAAGAGAACGCGAAAAACGAGATTTCGTTCTTCTTCAAAGAAGACGAAATCGTCGGCTAAGGCCGATGCTGGTTCTTCTCGGCGCGTCGGCGGGGGTGCTCATCCTCGTCGGCGTTTCCTGGGCGCTCGGCCAGTGGCGCACCGCGCCGCTTGGCGAGGCCGCCGCCCGGGAGCGTCTCGCGCTGGATGAACCGGATTTCGCGCCCGTCGACTGGCTCTTCGATGAAACCGCCGGTCGGGCGCTCGCGCGCGATGCGGGCGGCGACATCGCGCTCCTTTTCGTCCTCGGCGACCGTCTCGGCTCACGCCGGTGGCGTGTCGGGGAAAAGCCTGTCGCCGTAGATGGCGCGAAGCTGACCATCCGTCTCGACGAGCCGTCGCTGAAGTCCGTGATGATTGAGGCGCCGAACGGCGACGCCGCCGCGCTCTGGGCTCGCCAACTCCAAGGCGCCAGCGCTACACTCGACGCATGATCGAGGTTGAAACCCTACCCGATGTGGTGACGTACGCCGTGCCCGGCTTCGTCCTTCTGGTGTTGGCGGAAATGATCGCCGTGCGTCTCGGCGCGCCTGGCCGCTATGAGACGCGCGACGCCTTCGCGAGCCTCGCCATGGGGACGGGCAGTCAGGTAGCGGGCATTCTCGGCCTCGGCGCCATCGGCTACGGCGTGTGGACCTTCGCCTACGAGCACGCCCTTTTCGATATCCCAGCGACCTGGTGGACGGCGGCGATCGCCTTCATCGGCTATGATTTCTTCTACTATTGGGCGCACCGCATTTATCATGAGCGGCGGTGGTTCTGGGCCGATCACGTCATCCACCATTCCTCCCAGCATTATAATCTGACCACGGCGCTTCGGCAGGGCTGGACGGGCTCGGTCGCGGGCACGTTCGTGTTTTACGTCCCGCTCGCCTTTCTCGGCTTCCACCCGCTGCTTCTCGCCTTCGTCGGCGGGCTGAACCTCATCTACCAGTTCTGGATCCATACCGAAATCGTGGACCGCATGGGCCCCTTCGAATGGGTCTTCAACACGCCGAGCCATCACCGCGTCCACCATGCGACGAACCCGGAATACCTCGACGCCAACTACGCGGGCGTCTTCATCATCTGGGACCGGATGTTCGGAACCTTCGTCGAGGAGCGGTGCGAGGAAAAGCCGACCTACGGCATCGTCAAGAACCTCGCGACGTTCAATCCGTTCGTCATCGCCTTCCATGAGTACCGGGGGATCTTCCGCGATCTTCGGAACGCGAAAAGTCTCCGCGAGGCGTGGGGCTATCTGTGGGGCCCGCCCGGCTGGTCGCCCGACGGCTCGCGCATGACGTCGGCGGCGCTGAAAGCGCGCTGGCGGCGCGTGCATGGCGGGGAGGGCGCGGTCGCGCCGGATGAGGCGACGCCCGCGATGCAGCCGGCGGAGTAAGATCTGTTGCCGCCGTCCTTCGTGACGCCCGCTTCGCGGGCTCCTCAGGACGAAGACGGTAAAAACCTTCAGAACTGAACTTCGTCCTGAGGAGCCGCCGAAGGCGGCGTCACGAAGGACGGCGTCCCGCCTCATAAAGCGCGATGGCCGCGGCCACTGAGACGTTGAGGCTCTCCATCTCGCCCGGCATCGGGATGCGGGCGAGGACGTCGCATTTCTCCCGGACCAGCCGCCTGAGGCCTGGCCCTTCCGCGCCGAGGGCGATGGCGAGAGGCGCGTCGTCGACCGCCTCGGCGAGGGCGGTTCGCGTCTCCCCGGCGAGGCCGACGGTGCGGTAGCCGATCTCCTGAAGGGTCTCCATCGCGCGGGCGATGTTGGTCGCGCGCACGACGGGAACCGTCTCCACCGCGCCCGCCGCCGCCTTGGCGAGGGCGCCCTCAAGCGCGGGCGTCGAGCGGTCGTGGACGACGACGCAACGCGCCGCGAACGCCGCCGCCGAGCGCAGGATCGCGCCGATGTTCCGCGGGTCGGTGATCTGGTCGAGGACGAGGACGGGGCGCCCCGCCTCGGCGGGCGCGGCGGCGGCGTCGAGATCGAGGACGGGCAAGGGCCGCACGAACGCCGCGACGCCCTGATGCACCGCGCCATCGCCGCAGAGGACGTCAAGTTCGGCGGGCGAGAGGAGGCGGGCCTCGATCTCCCGATCGACGACCAGCTTCTCCGCGCTCTGACGGGTGGCGAGCACCTCGACGATCCGGCGCGCCGGGTTGGCGAGCGCCGCCGAGACCGCGTGCACCCCATAGAGAAGCTCAGCGCCTTCGGGCCGGGCCGGGACGGCGGCGGATGGCCGCGCGCCGCGCTCGGGCGGCGAACGTCGGTCGGAAGGCTTCGGGCCGCGCCGCTGCTCGGGCGGGCGTCCTTTCGCGGGCGATTTCGGGGGCGTTCTGCGCGCCAAGGGAGCCTCGCAATGAGTATGGAGACGGACGGAAAATCGAACCCACGCGGGCGGTTGCGCGCTGCGGGGCGCTTGCGTATACAGCGCCCTCTCTCCGGCCCCAAGGGGCCTTTGACCCGGTTTGGAGGGGTGGGAGAGTGGTTAAATCCAGCAGACTGTAAATCTGCCCGCTTCGGCGTACGCTGGTTCGAATCCAGCCCCCTCCACCACTTTCAAAGCCTTGGCGGGGCCACCAGTACTTTTCCAGTTCAGTTCGCTTCAACCCAAGCGCCGCTGCGCCAGCCCCGCGAATTCGCACAGGAGCGGGCGCGTCTCGCGTGGATCGATAATGTCCTCGATGAGGAACTGCTCGGCCGTGCGGAAGGGGGAGGTGAGTTGGGCGAGGCGGGCCTTGATCTCGGCGAGGCGGGCGGCCGGGTCGTCGGCGGCCTCCAGCTCGGACCGGTAAGCGACCTCGACGCCGCCTTCCATGGGCAGCGAGCCCCAGTCGCCGGAGGGCCAAGCGAAGCGGTACTGGAATTTCGTGTGGTCCGACATGGCGGCGCCCGCGACGCCGTAGGCCTTGCGCACGATCACCGTCGCCCACGGAACGCTCGCCTTGTAGACGGCGTTCATCGCTTCGACGCCGCGGCGGATGGTGGCGGCTTTCTCCGCTTCTAGGCCGATCATGAATCCCGGATTGTCGACGAAATAGACGACCGGCAAACGGAAGAGTTCCGCCATCTGAACGAAGCGCTTCAGCTTCTCCGCGCCGTCGGCGGTCGTGGAGCCGCCGAGATAAGTCGGGTCGTTGGCGAGGACGGCGACCGGCCAGCCGTCGAGCCGGGCGAGGGCGGTGATCGTCCCCCGGCCCCAGCGTGCGCCGATTTCGAACACCGAACCGCGGTCGCAGACGGCCTCAAGCGCGCGGCGCATGTTGTAGGCGGCGCGCTTGTCCTGCGGGACGAGGGAGAGGAGGCTTTCCTCGCGCCGCCCGGCGGGGTCGGCTGTCGCGACGCGCGGGTTCTCCGCGCCGGCGTAAGGCGGGAGATAGGACAGGAAGCGCCGGGCGCGGAGGAACGCCTCGTCTTCGGTCGCGACTTCGTCATCGACGACGCCGTTGCGGGCGTGAATGTCCGCGCCGCCGAGCCCGTCATTGTCACGCGCCTCGTCGCCGACCGCGACGGCGACTTTCGGGCCGGCCGTGAAGACCTGCGACAGCCCGCGCACCATGATGGAATAGTGGCTTGCGACGACCCGCGCGGCGCCAAGCCCGGCGCAAGGGCCGAGAGCGAGGGAGACGACCGGAACCGTCTCCAGATTGCGCGCCACGTGCTCCCATCCGGGCACGAAGGGCACGTAGGTGTAGCCCATATCGTCCAAGGATCTGATCGAGCCGCCGCCGCCGGTGCCGTCGATCATGCGGATGATCGGCAGGCGGAGTTCGTGTGCCATCTGCTCGGCGAGGACGAACTTGCGGTGGATGGCCGCGTCCGAAGCGCCGCCGCGGACCGTGAAATCGTCCGCGCTCGCGACCACTGCGCGCCCGTCGATCAGACCGCGTCCGAAAATGAAGTTTGACGCGGCGAGGCTCTCCAGCTCGCCGTCCGCGCCGTAGGCGCCGCGCCCGGCGATCTTGCCGATCTCGCGGAAGGAGCCGGGATCGATCAGCGCCGCGATGCGCTCGCGGGCGGTGAGTTTGCCGCGGGATTTCTGGCGGGCGACTTTCTCCGGCCCGCCCATCTCCTCGGCGAAGGCCTCGCGTTTGCGCTTCTCTTCAAGCTCGCGGTCCCAACTCATCACGCCCCTCCGGCCTCGCAACGTCGCGTCTCGATAGCCCGGAGACGCGCGCGCGCCCACACCGCGCCGCAGCCCTGCGGCGATAGATGGCGAAGCTCAGGCCGCGTCGTCGGCGGCGCGTTCGCGTTCCGCGTCGAGGAGGGCGCGTTTGCGCTCCAACCCCCAGCGATAGCCGCCGAGGGAGCCGTCGCCGCGCAGAACCCGGTGGCAGGGGATGAGGATGGCGACGCGGTTGCGCGCGCAGGCGGAGGCGGCGGCGCGCACGGCCTTCGGCTGATCGATGGCGGCGGCGAGCTCCGAATAGCTCATGACCGAGCCTTCCGGGATGGTCATGAGGAAGCGCCAGACCTTCATCTGGAAGGCCGTGCCGCGCAGATCGAGCGGCAGATCCGGGCGCGGTCCGCCGCGCTCGATATGCGCGGCGATCGCCTCGGCCCAAACTTCCGAGGCGTCGCTCGCGGCGGCGGGCTGAAGGGTTGCGTTCGGGAACTCCGCGCGCAGGCCGTCGATCAGCGGCGCGTCGGCGTCGGCGAACTGGACGAAGCAGATTCCCCGGTCGGTCGCTGCGATCATCAGACGGCCGATAGCCGTGTCCTGAAACGTATAGGAGATCGTCTCGCCCGCGCCGCCGGCGCGGTAGGCGCTCGGCGTCATGCCGATGGATTTGACGGCGGTCTCATAGACCCGGCTGGTTGATCCGTACCCGGCCTCGAAGGCAGCGCCGGCGACATCGTCGCCTTCCTTCAGCGCCTTTTTGAAGCCGCGGGCGCGCACGGCGTCCTGATAGGCTTTCGGGCTGACGCCGAAGGCCTCCTTGAACGACTTCTGCAGGCGCCCGGCGGAGAGCCCGCCGATCTCGGCGAGCGCGTCGAGGGTCAGTTTTTCCTCCGCATGGGCCTCGATATGGCGGGCGATGGCGGCGATCTTCTCCGCGCGGGTCTCGGACGCGTCCGGATCGCAGAGCTTGCAGGCGCGGAAGCCCGCGGCGCGCGCCTCTTCCGGCGTCGCATAGAAGCGCACGTTCTCCGGCTTCGGACGGCCGGAGCAGGTGGGGCGGCAGTAAATGCCCGTCGTCTTCACGGCGACAATGAAACGGCCGTCCAGCGACGCATCGCGCGCGATCAGCGCGGCAGTCATCTCGTCTTCGGTCAATGGGGCGGTCATGGCGCTCTCCAGTCTCGGTGATGTCGGAGACCGGAGCTAGACCTCTTTACGCGGCGGCGCGCTCCGCTTCCGGCCCGCGCGTCAAGAAAACTGCGGCGAGGCTGAGCCCCGCGAGCACCGGCACGGTCGGGAAAACCTGCACGGGCGCGACGATGAAAATGAGCGGTGGCGCGAACCAGAGCGCGGCGAGGGCGGCCTGTCCCCAGGCGGGCAGCTTCGGCCCGCGGGCGGCGAGGAGAACGACGCCGATGGCGGCGAGCCCTAAATCGTAGTGCCAGACATAGGGGCTCGCGAGGAACGTCCCGATGAGGACGACGCCGATGGCGGTCGCCCGGTCGAAACGGCGTGCGGCGAGCCATGTCGTCGCGACGGCGCCGGCGAGGGCGGCGAGCTGCGCGGCGTTCGCGAGCAGCATCGGCGCGCCCCATTTCACGACATAAGTTTTCACCGCGACCATGGCCGGGTGCGGCTTGCCAAGATGCTGAAGGTGCATGCCTTCGAGGGTCGCGAAGAACGCCCGCCACGCCTCGGCGCCATAAATGGCGAGGGAGGCCAGATGGAGGGCGAGGGTGAAGGCGACCGTCCAGCCCACCGCGCGCCAGTCGCCGCAGGCGGCGAGAAATACCGGAATGAGGAGCCCGTATTGCGGCTTCGAGGTGAGAGCTGCGATGCAGAGCCCGGCGAGGATCGGCCGTGTTTTCGAGAAGGCGAGCCCCGCCGCCATGAGCCCCGCGAAGAGCGCCGCGGCCTGTCCCATGAGAAAGACGCCGAAAAGCGCCGGTGCGAGGGCGAGGGCGAGGAGCCACTGCCCCCGCAGCCCGAGCGCCCGCCCGCCGCCGACGAGCGCGCCGAGGGAGGCGAGATAGAAGACCAGCTTCGCGACCGTGTAGTTCGCGAGCGCCAGCGGCGCGAACAGGATCGTGCCCGCGGGCGTGTAGAGCCAGGCGAGGGCGACATATTCCGGCAGCCGCGCACGGAAGGCTTCGGGTTCGTAAATCTCCGAGAGGCGTCCGGCGGCCGCTTCCTTGGCGGCGACGAAGAAAGCGATGAAGTCTTGGCTCGTCACCGTCGCGTCGAGGGTGAAGCGCAGCACCTTGTCGCCGGTGAGGGCGTAGAGGAGGAGCGTGAGCAGGCTCCCGGCGAGCGCGCGCGTCAGGATCGAGTTCCTCGTCTCCGGTAAAAGCCGGTCGAGAAGCACGTGCGGCGGGGGCAGAGCGGCGGCGCTGGACATGGGGCGGGTGTAGCGGATCGAGGGTTAATACTTGTTCTGTTGGCGCAACCCGCAAAACGTTACGCTGGTTTCCTTTCCATCGTTCATCATCACCTTTCCGCTCACCCCCGCCTTCGCGGGGGCGAGCGGAATTCGGAAAGCGCCAACACCGGTTTTCATTGCGCCGCGGCGCGGCGCTTTCTAGGGTCCGCCGAAATCTGGCCGGGCCGCCCGGCGCCTGCGACACCGCGTGGGTTGGGTGTTCGGCCGACCCGCGTTATCC
>CAYFIB010000079.1:0-7465 GCA_964342855.1 uncultured Caulobacterales bacterium | reverse complement strand
TCTACCCGCCGAAGCTGATGGCCGAAAAAGGCTTCCAGTACACCTCGATCGGCCGTCCGCAGGTGAAGGCGTAAGGCCGGAGCCAGCGTCGGCTTAAGCCGCCTGGGCCGCGGCGAATTCGTCGTTCGCCGAACGGACCGGCCGGAAGGCCGGTTGGGCGACGAGGGTTCCCGCGGCGACCGGGCGCGCGGCGTCGACGGTCTGACGACCGAACTTGTCGAAATAGACGAGGCGGAAGCCGTCTTCGGCGCCGATGACGGCGCGCAGGAGCTCGCCATCGAGCCAGTCGACGGCGACGCCGTTCACGCGCGGCGTCGCGTCCCCATAGACCTCGGCGATGGACGCGCCCTCGGCGCGCAGGGCGTCGACGACGGGCTTCAGGCGGCGGCGCTGGGCGCGGCAGATGTCGTCGTTTTCGCGATCGCCGACCAGGACGACCATGTGGCGCATGGAGAAGCCGGACTTCACTTCGCGGCTAGCGGGGCAGCCCGCGGGCTCGTCCACCAGATACGCCACGGCGGCGAAAAGGCCGAGAACGAGGGCGATTGCGGCGGAAAGGACGATGACCATGGCGCGCTCCTGTTGCGGGCGGCCGGTTCGCCTTGAGCGTGTCTCAGCGCCGACCGTTCGCCGTTAGGGGAGCAAGGGGCGTGCCAGATTGTACGCGGGCGTCACGAAGGACGGGCGGTCGAGCGCCGGGCCCTATTCGAACGGCCCTTCCTTCCGGTACCAGTCGACGAAGGCGGGGATGCCCTCGGCGAGAGGCGTCTTCGGGTCGTAACCGAGTTCGGCGCGCGCGCGCGAAACATCCGCCCACGTGCGTTCGACATCGCCGAGCTGCATGGGTTCGAACTGCTTCTCCGCCGTCATGCCGAGCGCGGCTTCGACGGTCTCGATCAGGGTCATGAGCTCTTCGGGTTGATCGTTTCCGAGATTGTAGATCCGGTGCGGCGGCTCGCCCGCGGCCGGCCGGTCGAGGGCCGCGAGGACGCCGGCGACGATGTCATCGATATAGGTGAAGTCCCGGCCCATCTTGCCCTGATTGAAGACGCGGATCGGCTCGCCGCGGAGGATCTTCTCGGTAAAGATCCAGTAGGCCATGTCCGGGCGGCCCCATTCGCCATAGACGGTGAAGAACCGGAGGCCCGTGAGCGGCAGGCTGTAGAGCCGCGAGTAAGAGTTCGACAGCATCTCATCCGACATCTTCGTCGCGCCATAGAGCGACACCGGATCGGTCGTGACATCGTTTTCGGCGAAGGGCGTCTTGGTGTTGCCGCCGTAGACGGAGGATGACGAGGCGTAGACCGTGTGCTTCGGCTCAAGGTCGCGCGCGAGTTCAAGGACGCAGACGTGGCCCTTGAGGTTGGACTGTACGTACGCGAACGGGTTCTCGATGGAGTAGCGCACGCCCGCCTGCGCCGCGAGATGGACGATGCGATCGACGCCCGCCGCGCGCGCGGCTTTTTTCAGCGCGTCCGCATCGGCGATATCGAGTTCGGCGAAGGCGAAGCCTTTCAGCGTCTGCAGCCCGGCGAGACGGGCGGCTTTCAGGGCCGGGCGGTAGTAGTCGTTCAGGTTATCGACGCCGAGCACCGTCTCCCCGCGCGCGATCAGCGCGCGCGAGACGCTCGCCCCGATGAACCCGGCCGCGCCGGTGACCAAAACCGCCATTGGAGAACTCCCTCGCTGACCCTCCGCGGTAGCGGACGGGCGCATTCTGTCAAGCGAGCGCGAACGGTTGCGCCACCGCCCGTCAAGGCCCTAGAAAGCCGCGATCGCCGCAGCGCTGCACGCTGCGAAGTCAAATTGAGGAGAGTGCGCGATGCGGGTGATGGTCTTAGGCGGTGACGGCTTCTGCGGATGGCCGACCTCCCTGCACCTGTCGGCCAAGGGCCACGAGGTGATGATCGTCGACAATCTGTCGCGACGGAAGATCGATGTGGAGCTGGAGGTCGAAAGCCTCACCCCCATCAAGCCGATGTCGGTGCGCCTCGCCGCCTGGAAAGAGGTTTCGGGTAAAGACATCCGTTTTGAGAACATCGACGTCGCGGTGAATTACGCACGGCTTCTGCATCTCCTGCGGGAATTCAAGCCGGACGCGGTGGTGCACTTCGCCGAGCAGCGCGCCGCGCCGTACTCGATGAAGTCGTCGTGGCATAAACGCTACACCGTCGACAACAATCTGAACGCGACCAACAACCTGCTCGCGGCGATCGTGGAGTCCGGCTCCAACGCGCACCTCGTCCACCTCGGCACCATGGGCGTCTACGGCTACGGCACGGCGGGCATCAAGATCCCCGAAGGCTATCTGCCGGTGAAGATCGAGGCCGAGGATGGCCGCGAGATCGCGCAGGAAATTCTGTACCCGGCCAATCCGGGCTCCATCTACCACATGACCAAGACGCAGGATCAGCTGCTTTTTGCGTTCTATAACAAGAACGACGGCATGCGTGTGACGGACCTTCACCAGGGCATCGTCTGGGGTACGCAGACGGAAGAAACCAAGAAAGACGAGCGCCTCATCAACCGCTTCGACTATGATGGCGATTACGGAACGGTCCTGAACCGCTTCCTCATGCAGGCCGCCGTCGAGTTTCCGCTCACCGTGCACGGCACGGGCGGTCAGACGCGGGCGTTCATTCATATTCAGGATACGGTGAAGTGCATCGAGCTCGCCATCCTGAACCCGCCGCAGACGGGCGAGCGCGTGCACATCCTCAACCAGATGACCGAGACGCACCGCGTCCGCGATCTCGCCCAGATGGTCGCCGACAAGACCAATGCGAAGATCGAGTACGTGAAGAACCCGCGCAAGGAAGCGGACGAAAACGAGCTGAAGGTTGAAAACCGTCGACTGCTCGGCCTCGGCCTCGACCCGATCACACTCGAGGAAGGTCTCTTCGATGAAGTGACGGATATCGCGCGCAAATACGCAGATCGCTGCGACCGCTCGAAAATTCCGTGCATCTCGTACTGGACGGATGAGCGCAAAGGCGACGCCGAAGAAAGCGCCGTCAAACTCGCGAGCGCCTAAAAACCGGGCTCGGCTTCCGGCGTCGCGCGTTTGCGCCACGCCATATACGCAATGAGGGCGACCTGCGCGGCGGCGGTGACCAGGAAATAGGTCTCCGCCTCCGCGCCTTCACGCGTGAAGGCGTGCATGGAATAGGCGCCGATGATCGCGAACCCCGAGTTCAGCAAATTCGCCGCGGACATGATCTGTGCGCGCCGGTTCTCCGTCGCGCGGCGCTGCGTCGCGGCGATCATCGGCGTGTAGAAGAGCGCGTGCGCCGTTGAGGATCCGACGGCGGCGAGGACGATGTAGAGCCCGGTCGATGAGCTGAGAAACTCGGGCAATTTGGTGCAGGCGGTCGCATCCGCCACGCAGGCCGCGCTCGGCGCCAGTCCGGCGTTGAGGAAGTAGAGACTGACCGCGAAGCCTACGCCCGCTGCGAGCCCCCCCGCCGCGACGCCGAAGCCTGAGCGCGATTTCACGAACGCCCCCGCCGCGACCGAGCCGAGCGCCATGCCGACGGCCGAAAGCGCCATGATGACCGCGACGACGGCGCTGTCGGCTCCGGCGACATCGCGGATGAGATAGGGAAGGAGCACGGTGACCGCGGCGCCCTGCATCCAGAAGAGCGCGCACCCGAACATCGGCCGCACGACCCCCGGAGCTTCGGCGACGAGCCGCGCCATGGTCGCGAGCTGCGGCAGGGGATTGTACCGGATGCGGATCGCCGGGTCGGAGGCCGGCAGCGCCGGCACGAGCCGCGCCATCAGCCATCCGCCGACGCCGACGAGGGCGAGAATGATCGCCGCCGTGCGCACGCCCTCGTCGGTGTCGCCCATCCACGAGCCGAGCGCGATCGCCGTCAGTATCGAGAGAAAAAGCCCCGCATTCGCGTAGCCGTTACCTTTGACGAGCTCGTCCGGCTTCAGAAGCTGCGGCATGCAGGCGTGGCGCACCGGATTGAAGAACGCCGTCTGCGCGCCCATGGCCACCAGCGCGAAAAAGAGGATCGCCCCGCTCTTCAGGACGAAGCCGATGGCGGCGAGCATCATCAGCGCCGCTTCGGCGAGCTTGATGGCGCGCAGGAGGTGAGACTTGGAGAACCGGTCTGCGATCTGACCGGCGAGGGGCGAAAAGAGGAAGATGCCGAGCGGGTAGCAGGCGCCCAGCACCGGGCCCGCGGCTTCGCGCGTCAGGAACGGGATCGTCAGGACGCCGTACGGGATGCCGATGATCAGCACCTGCTTCAGCATGTTGTCGGTGAACGCGCCCATGGCGAACGAGGCGGTCAGCGGACCGAACCGGCGCTGGAGAAGGAGCGGCAGGCGGCTGTCGGCGCGGACGCCCGGCGTCGCGGCGGTGTCGGAACTCATCGGGGCGTCCTGCAAAGCGGAAGCGGATTTAACCGCACCTTGCGCATCGGCGTCCACATTGCGGCGCACCACCCGAACGCCTCTTGCCGACGGCGCATCTTCCGCCGACGATATGTCAGCGCCTGGGGGATCAACGGATGCGCACGAACGCGGAACGGATGTTTTTTCTGGCGAGCGGCGCTTGGTTCGTGCTCGTCACCTTCGTGGGGTTCGCCGACACGTTTTTCCTGCGCTTCGCCTTCATCGAGGACTACGGACCGATCCGGTCGAGCCTCGCCATCCACGGCGCGCTCTATACCCTCTGGATGGTGCTTTACGCCGTGCAGGCGGGGCTGATTTCAACGAAGCGCTACGCCCTTCACAAGTCGCTGGGGCTGACGTCGGTCATTCTCCTCATCGCGATATTGCCCAGCGGTTGGTACGTGGTGGTTGAAAAATTCGCCCTAGGCCGGAAGTCGGTCGATGAGGCGTGGTACAATCTCGGCCAGATCACCAGCGGCTGCGTTCTGGCCCTGCTCGCCATCGCTTTTCGCAAAAAGCCGTACGTCCACAAACGTCTCATGTTCGCGGCGACGGCGTTTCTGACGCTCGCTTCCGTCGCTCGGGCGCATGAGTGGTTTCTGGAGAACCCGAGCTGGTGGACGCGCAAGCTGATCAGCGCGAGCCCGCTCTTCGCGCTCATCGCGTTCGATTTCATTCGAACGCGCCGCATTCCGATGCTGGCGCTCGCGCTCTTCGCCTGGCTCTGGGCGGTGAACGCGATCTACGTCTTCGATCCGATCGCGTTTTCGCCGTTCGGCAAGCGGATGCTCAACGCGCTCGCGATGTTTTGGGGACTGGAAGGCTGATCGAGTGAACGCGGCCCGGCGATCCGCCGAGCCGCGCCATCGTGATCGGTCTTACGCTGAAAGGTCCAGCGGGTCGTATTCCGAAGCCTCCGGCGAGATGAGAGAGAGCGTCTCTTCCCCGAGGCGGACATCCACCGAGGCGGCGTCGTTCGCGAAGATCGTCAGGCTTTCGCCGGTTTCAAAGTCGAGGCGGAAGGCGCCGTCTTCGGTCTGGGAGACCGAAACGTCCTCAAGCGACCCGCCAAGCTCCGAGCCGAGATTGATGACGTAGACGCCGCCCGCGCCGAGGCTGACGATGTCCTCGCCGTCGCCGCCGCGGAAATCGATTCCGGCTTCGGACGCATTCACCTCAATAAGGTCGTCGCCCGCGCCGCCGCGGACGCCGTCCGCCACTTCCGCGGTGACGGAGATGTAGTCGTCGCCGTCGCCGCCGGAGACGCCGGAGACGTTCTCGCCCGCGACGATCACCGCGTCATCGCCCGTACCGCCATAGACGCGGGAGACGGCTTCGCCGCCGACGAGGATGGTGTCGTCGCCGGAGCCGCCGAAGACGCGCGACGCGCTTTCCGCGGAGACGACGACCGTATCGTCGCCCGATCCTCCGGAAACGCGCGTCGCGGTCTCGGCGCTGACGGCGACGCTGTCATCGCCCGCCCCCCCGAAGACTTTTTCTGCAGTGTCCGCGACGACGGTTACCTCGTCATCACCGCGACCTCCGGTGACGAGATACGCGTCGTTCGCCTGAACGACGACGCTGTCGTTTCCGGACCCGCCGGAGACTTTGCGCGCGTCTACCGCCGCGACGGCGACGGCGTCATCGCCCGAGCCGCCATTGATGCGGTTCGCGGTTCCCGCCGCGATGGCGATGGCGTCGTCGCCGGACGCGCCATAGACGCGCGAGGCCCGGTCGGCGGTGACTTCAATCGCGTCGGCGCCCGAACCGCCATTGATGCGGCTCGCTTTCACGGCGTCGACGGTGATCTGGTCTGAGCCGGACCCGCCATAGATGCGGCGCGCCCGTTCCGCGGCGATGGCGACGGCGTCGTCGCCGGAGCCGGCGGAGATGCGTGAGGCGGCGAGCGCCGCGACCGCCAGTTCATCATCGCCGGATCCAGTGGAGATGCGATCCGCACGCAATGCTTCGACGGCGAGCTGGTCGGCGCCGCCGCCGGTGCGGATGCGGCTGACGAGCGAAGCAGCGAGCTCAAGAGAATCCGAGTCGCCGCCGGATGAGAGCGCGGCGATCTGCTGGAAGAGCGCGACGACGTCATTGTCCGAGGTCGGCGCCGTCGTTGTTCCCGTCGTCTCGGTCGGCGTTTGCGTCGTCGTCGGAGCGGCGGGCGTTTCGGTCGTCGTCGATGTCGTGGTCGTCGTTGACGGCGAGTCGGTGCTCGGCGCGTCCGTACGATATTTGTCGATGGCGCGGGCCGTCACGTCTTCAATCTCGGAAGCCGACAGCGGACGCGGCTCGCCGGACTCAGACGGCGACTCCCCGGCGGGAACGGTCGATGTCGTCTGCGTAGCAGCGGACGTCGTCGTCGTGGCCGTTGATGCGGCGGCGGAGGTTTGCGGCGCGTCGTTTTCGCCGGGGCCGGTTTCGGCCGTCGTCGTTGATGACGTGGCGGCTGTTTGTGTCTCGCCGTTTGGCGCGGGCGTTGTCGGCGCCGGAGCTGTCTCGCCGGAGGAGACCGGCGCGAAGCGGAACCCGGCGAAGGCGGCGACCGCGCCGAAGAGCGCGTTCGCGAAGCTGTTGCCGCCGTTCGGTTGGGCGACGAAGACCGACGCTTCGCCGTCGGCGATGACGACGGCGCCTTTTTCCGACGCGATGGCGAATTTGGCGACGCCCGCGTCTTCCAGCGCGGCGCCGAGGCGGTCGAGGGCCCCGGCGAGGCGGGTGGAGCGTTCTGCGAAGTCCGCGAAGCGTTCGGCGCGCGCGCCGAAACGGCCGCCGCCGCCGGACTGGACGTCCGCGCGTTCGGACTGGGCCGGCGCTTCGGCGCGGCGCACGGAGGCGGAAGGTCCGTTCGGACCGACGCGCGCTTCGAGCAGGAGGCCGTCCTGACGATCGCCGCGATCAAATCGTTCGGCGAAATTGCGGGACTGGGCGAATAGTGCGGTGTTCGCGAACGAACCAGAGATGAAAGAAGTCACGGAAAACCCTCCGTCGTCGATTGATGCGATCAACGGCCGGATTCTCCAGCATGCCGCCTGCTTCCGAAGCGGCTGAGAGG
>CAYFIB010000078.1:0-7569 GCA_964342855.1 uncultured Caulobacterales bacterium | reverse complement strand
ATGACGGTGGCGGCGGCGTGGCGGGCGCCAAGCGACCCGCCGATGCCGGTGGCGACGGCGAGATCGCAGTTCGGAACCTGTACGGCGGGATGGGCTTCGCCGCGCAGTTGGCGGACGGCTTCGATCACCTTGGTCATCCCGCCCCGGAACATCGGGTGGTTGTTGCAGAGCCCGCCGCCATCGGTGTTGAAGGGGAGGCGTCCCGAGCCGGAGATGAGCCCGCCATAGGCGACGAATTTTCCGCCTTCGCCCTTTTTGCAGAAGCCAAGATCTTCCAGCTGAAGGAGGACGGTGATGGTGAAGCTGTCATAGATGGAGGCGTATTTGATGTCGGCGGGGGTGACGCCCGCCTCCTCGAACGCCCGCGGGCCGGACTGAGCCGCGGCGGTCGTCGTGAGGTCCAGATCTATCCCGCCTTTCGGTCCCTTCATCGCTTCGCCGCCGCCGAGAACGGAGACGACGGGCCGGTTCAGCGACTTCGCGATCTCGGGGCGGACGACCACCAGCGCGCCGCCGCCATCGGTCGTAATGCAGCAGTCGAGCCGGTGCAGCGGGTCGGCGATCATCGGCGAGGCGAGAACATCCTCAACCGTCACGACCTTCGGCAGAAAGGCGTTGGGGTTGTGCTGGGCGTGCTCGGACGCAGCGACCTTGATCCAGGCGAGCTGTTCCGCCGTCGTTCCGTACTCGTGCATATGGCGCACGGCGCACATGCCGTAGCTGGTGTGGTTGGTGAGGCCGACCCACGCCTCGAACTGCTCCTCCGGCGCGCCGGGGCGCATGCGCTGCACCGCTTCGGAACGCGGGCGCCCGGCGAGGGTGATGAGGGCGACATCGCATTTGCCCGCCGCGATCGCTTCGGCGGCGTGGGCGACGTGCATGATGTACGTACAGCCGCCCGCCTCCGTCGCGTCCATATGGCGGAGATTGAGGCCCATATAGTCGGCCATGGAGAGCGCGCCGAAACCCGGCGCGTCGGTCGCGCAGAAATAGCCGTCCACGTCGGAGAAGGAGAGCCCGGCGTCGGCGAGGGCGCCCGCCGCGCATTCGGCGTGCAGCTCGGCGGTGGAATGATCGGGCGCCTCGCGCAGGGGGTGCTCGAAGGCGCCGGCGATGGCGGCGGCGTTGCGGATGGTCATGCGTACTCCCGTCTCACGGGCCGAATTGGCCAGCGGGCGCGTGCTCTGTAAAGGCGCAGGCGCAGCGGCGCGCTAGAACGTCAGGCGGGCTGCAACGCCAAAGGTCCGCGGGGCGGAGCGGAAGGTGTTGTAGCCGATGAAGCCGAAGCCGGAGACGGCGACGTCTTCATTGGAGAGGTTCCGCCCCCAGAGGCTGAGCTCGAGGTTCCGCGCATCGAGATGGAGCGCCGCCGCCGCGTCGAGGCTCGCATAGGCCGCCTGACGTCGGTCGCTCAAGCCTTCCGCATCAAGAAAGATTTCCGACTTCGCTTTCAGGTTCGCCTGAAGCGAGGCGCGCACGTCCGCGGCGACCGGGTGTTCGTAGCGGACGAAAAGGGTTCCGGAGGCGCGCGGCGCGAAGGGAAGCGGGTTGCCGTCGAACAGCGCCGCGTTGCCGCCGATATCGCTCGTCTGCCGGATTTCGGTCTCAAGCCAGGTGAAGCTCGCCGATAGGTCGAGGCCCGGAAGCGGCGCCCAGCGCGCGTCCCACTCCACGCCATAGGAGACCGCCGCATCAAGATTGGCGAGCGAATTGGAGGTGATGCGGCTTCCGTCCGGCAACGGAAAGTCGACGAAAATGCGCGCCTGCGGATCATCATAGCTCTGGAAGAAGAGCGTCGCGTTGAAAGCGGCGCGTGCTCCGGCGTCGAATTTCGCGCCGATCTCCCAGGCGTCGACGGTCTCGGCGCCGAAGAGGCCTTCATCGCTCCAGTGGGTCGCGTTGTTCTGCACTTCGCCGTTGAAGCCGCCGCTTTTATGGCCGTTGGCGAAGGAGGCGTAGAGGCTCGCCCTCTCCGACAACCGGTAGAGAAGCGCGATGGTTCCCGAGACGCGGGTTTCGATAATCCGGTTGGCGCCGATGGCGGGGCCCGCGCCGTCGCGATCGTTCAGGGCGCGCGTTCCGTCGTCGAAGATATGCGCGCCGAAGCCTTCGGCCTCGATATCTTCATGAGTGAGGCGCGCGCCGAGGGTGAGGACGAGGCGTTCGGTGAGGTCGAACTCGTTCCGGGTGAAGATGGCGGCGCTCGCGCGCTCCTGCTCGATATGCGTCAGCAGGCTGACGGCGGTTCCGCTGGAGGCGGGCGGCGTCGCGACGCGCGGCGCCGTGCCGACATAGGGGCAGGACCCGGCGAGGGTCGTCTCGTTCAGGACGCCGCACCAGATGAGATAGTCCTGAGAGAAATCGTCCAGCGACCCGGCGAAGCCGAGTAGAACGCGGGCGCGGGCGAAGTCGGCGCTTGCGCGGATTTCCTCGCTCAGCTGCTCGAATTGGCGATCATAGCGGAGATTGGCGTTCAGGGTCGGGTCGCCGAAGGGGGCGGGCGTCCCGTCGAAATCGAAGCCGTAGAGCTGATCGTAGCCTTCATAGGCCGTGAGCGAATAGATCTCCCAGCGCCCGAGCGCGGCGGTCGTCTCGACGGAGGCGCCGAAGAAGGCGTTGTCCGTGTCCTGCACGCCGTCGCCCTCGCTCGCGATCTCGTGGCGGCCGATGTCGAGGGCGGCGTTGCGCGGCGTCTGGTTGACGCCTCTGTCCGCTTCATAGTGGCCCCGCAGAAGCGCCTGCGCGCCGCCCGGCGCTTCATAGAGGAGCGAGGCGCGCGCGCCGTATTCTTCGCGTTCGCCGCCCGCCGCCTTCGGGCCGGCGATGTTGTCGAGGGTCGGGCCTTCAGAGAGGAACCGCCCGGCGAGGCGCGCTGAGACGCGCTCGCTGATCGCCGTTCCCACCGCGCCCGCCAGATCGACCCGATCGAACCGTCCGTAGGAGGCCTGAATATAGGAGGTCTGGTCCCGTCCCGGTCGGGCCGTCAGCACGTTGATGGCGCCGGAGGAGGCGTTGCGGCCATAGAGGGTTCCCTGCGGGCCTTTCAGCACCTCGATGCGGTCGAGGTCGTAGAGAAAGAGCCCCGTCTGCACGTTCGTCGCGAGGAACACGCCGTCCGCGTAGACGGCGGCGGCGCCGGGCGTCAGCGCCTGATGGTCGACGGCGCCGACGCCGCGGATCTGGAACGCGATCTGGGTTCCGTTGGCGACCGCCGCCTCGACGCCGGAGAGATAGCGCTCCAGCTCCGCCGCGCCGTTGAGGCTCGCCGCGGCTTGGGCGCGGGCGCCGCCGATGACGCTGACGCTCGCGGGGACGTCCGTCAGCGCCGCGGCGCGGCGCGTGGCGGTGACGACGATTTCCTCCGGCTCGGCGGCGCGGGCGATGGGCGGGAGAACGAACGGGACGGCGAGAAGCAACGGAAGGACGCGCATGTCGGCTTTCGTGATGGGGCGGGAGACGGGGGCCTCCCTAGTCGCTGCGGCCGCCGCCCGCCAGTGCGCCGGGTCTCACGCTTGTGAGCGCGGGCGATCCCGACTAGGCCGATGGGGCGCCGGCGAATAGGACAAGGACGGGCGCGCGCGTCATGGTCTTTTCCGAACCGTTCTTTCTGTTCGTCTTCCTGCCGCTCGCCCTCGCGGCCATCCTCGCCTCTGTCGGGCGCGGGCACTCGGGCGTCATTCTCGCCTTCAGCTTCGTCTTCTACTATTGGGCGTCCGGCTGGCTGACGCTGCTCATCCTCTTCTCCGTCATCTTCAATTGGGCGATGGGAAAGGCGGTGGCGCGCGCACGGACGCGATGGCCCCTCTGGATCGGCGTCGGCGTCAATCTCGGCCTCCTCGTCTTCTTCAAGTACACGTTGTTCCTGACGGGAACCTTCGACCGGCTGACGGGGCTCGCGGCGAGCGACCCGTTCCTGTGGGTCATCCTGCCGGTCGGCATCTCCTTTTTCACCTTTCAGGGCGTCTCCTATCTCGTCGACGTCCACCGCAAGGACGCCGAGCCCGAGCGCGATCTCATTCGTTTCGGCGCGTACCTCTCCTTCTTCCCGCAACTCATCGCCGGGCCCATCGTCCGCTTTCGCGACGTCATCGAGGACTATCGCGCGCCGAAGATCAGTCTGGAGAACGCCTCCGGCGGCGCGTTGCGCTTCGCCCACGGGCTCGCGAAGAAAGTCATCATCGCCGATGGGGCGGGGGCGGTGGCGGATGCGTGCTTCGGTCTGCCCGCGGGCGAGCTGACCTTCGCCGCCGCGTGGCTTGGCGCGCTCGCCTACGCCGTGCAGATCTATTTCGATTTCTCCGGCTATTCCGACATGGCCATCGGCCTCGGGCGCATCTGCGGGATCCGGTTCCTGGAAAACTTCCGCCACCCCTACGCCAGCTCCACGGTCACGGAGTTCTGGCGGCGCTGGCATGTCTCCCTCTCCACGTGGTTCCGGGACTATCTCTATATTCCCCTCGGCGGCTCGCGCGGCGGCGAGGCGCGGACCTACGCCAATCTCTTCATCGTCTTCGTCGCCACGGGGCTCTGGCACGGGGCGGCGTTCACCTTCCTCTTCTGGGGCCTCTATCACGGGGCGTTTCTGGTCGCCGAGCGCGTCCTCTTCC
This sequence comes from uncultured Caulobacterales bacterium, assembly GCA_964342855.1. Classification (GTDB taxonomy): domain Bacteria; phylum Pseudomonadota; class Alphaproteobacteria; order Caulobacterales; family Parvularculaceae; genus JBCBJX01. The sequence goes on along the minus strand of CAYFIB010000078.1, from coordinate 2,962 downwards.
GAGGCGAGGCGGCGAAGCGGATGGCGCTCTGGATGCGGGCTTTCTACCTGCTCCCGGTGGTCGTTCTCGGCTGGGTGCTCTTCCGGGCCGACAGCCTCGGCGGCGCTGTCCACTATTATCAATCGATGGCGAGCATCTTCGCCTCCGGCGCCTTCGCGCTGCCGGTCGTCGTTGAGGGCGCGCTTACGCCGTACACGGTGCTCGCGCTGGGGCTCGGCGCGCTGTCGTTCGTTGTTCCGCGCGAGCCGAGCCTCGGCGTCGCGCTGTTTGAGGCGGACGGACGCCCGCGCCTCGCCGCGGCGGCCTATGGCGGCGGCGTGCTTGTCCTCGCCTCCGCCGCCGCGCTCGCAGCGGATTTCAGCCCGTTCCTCTATTTCCGGTTCTGAGGCTCATGCGAAACACCCTCGACCGCATCATCATCGCCGTCTTCGCCGCGATCCTGCTCGCCCCGGCGCTGGTCTTTCTCATCGGCGGTCCGACGGCAGGCTATGAAGGCGGTCGTGCGACACAACTCCCCAGTTTGGGATCGATCATCTCTCCAAAACCGGACCGTCGCGAAGTGTTTGCAGAAGCCCTGTTCGAACGATCCTGGTTTCGACGCGAAGCCGTGCGTTTTAAGAACGCGCTTTTTCTGAATTGGTTCGGTAGCGTCGAAACCGAAAAGGTCGTTTCCGGCGCGCCTAGCTGGCTCTTTTTAAAGGAGCAGTTCGAGCGGTTCGATTGCGCCAATCATGACAAGTTGCGGGACGAGCTACGGCGATTCATCATCATGGCCGAGTTTGCGGAAGCCAACGCCGCCCCAGTTATTTTCGTCGTAGCGCCCAACAAGGCGTCCGTGGAGCGGTCAGCGGTCGCCGGGCGGGCCGCGAGGTTCCGTGAATGCTATTATCTCTTTGCGGACGAATGGCGCTCGATAGTGCGCGCCAGCGGCGTTCAGAACGTTGTCGATCACGCCGACGTTCTGAGCGACAGCGCGGGCGGTGTAAAAACCTATATGAACACCGACACCCATTGGACCTTCGTCGGAGGCGTGACGGCGTTCGCTCAGTTGCAGACCCAGCATCCCGTCGCCTTGCCGCAGCAGCCAGAGGTCAAGCGCGAATCGCCAGGCCCGATCGCCACCGACCTACGCAATCGCATGCTGGGTCTGCCAGGCAGAGAAATGGAGCGTCAGGTGCATTTCGGGCCGCGTCCAGAAGGGGCGGACGCTAGCCGAACCTTAATCGTGCATGACTCATTTTACGGTCGCATACGGCGGTATTTCGATGACGTCGCCCCGAATGCGCATTTCATAAATCTGAATAAGGATAAATTCCAAGACTCTGATTTAAGAGACATTGATGTGCTGGTTCTCGAAAGTGTCGAACGCGCCTTTTTGAACCGCGCGATACGTGCATATGGATTTGGCTGGGGATCGTCTGCGGGAACATTCCTTTTCCGTCATGCGCAGGAGACTGCTGAATACTCATGTGATTGGAAAAGTGCGAGAAACGTACTTGCGTCCGTGAGTGCGGCCGACAGCCGACGGGCGGAGGTGCGCGACGCTGCCGTTCGTACCACGGCAAGAGATCCGCAAGTGTTTCTTGCGCCTCTATCTACGCTCGGCGGTCCCTGCGTCTCCATCGATATCGAGCTGCCGGCGCCGGGCGCTCTCCAATTATTCATCTCCACTGAAGACGCGCCGGAGCGCCGGTTCACAGAAGGTGCCTCCATCATCCGCCGCCTTCCCGCCGGGCGTCATACGGTGCGCTTTATCATGCCGCCGTCGGCGCGCGACCGGGCGTTGCGGTTCGACCCCGGGCCGGGCCCGGGCGCGCGCGTCGCCGCTTTCGATCTCGCCCCGCTGAACTGAGCGTTCCGCCGATCAGCGTTGATACGTCCGGCGAAGCGCGGCTACCTTTTGCGCAAGGGGGCTTCATGCGCGCATCGCGTCAGGACGAAACGCTGCACGGCACCGGCGCGGGGCAGGCGCCGGTCGATCGCGCGCTGGCCGACGCCTATGGGTTGACCGTGCGGCAGGCCCAGTGCGCGACGCTTCTTCGGTACGGCGTCAGCGCGGGCGATCTCGCCGCGCGCATCGGCGTCTCGCCGTCCACCTTGCAGAAGCACCTCTCCGCGCTGCGTGAAAAAATGGACGTGCGGACGACCGCCGACCTAGTCGCAAAGCTGCAGGAGACCGAAGCGGACGACAACATCGCCGCCTATCATTCATGGCCGCCGACGCCGTTGACGCCGGAAGCCTCGGGCGACGCGGCGGGGGCGTTGATCGAGAAGCTGCGCGGCAAGCTGCATCTCATCGATATGCTGGACGTCTTCCGCACGCATCTCGCAGCCGAATTTCATATTCAGTATGTTTTCTATTCATTCATTCCACTGTCCGTCCCGGGTCTGATCAAGGGCGATATCTTCAACACCATACTTGCGCCGAAGCCGATCGAGGCGGCTTACCGCGCCGTGAAGGACCCGCTTCAGTACCCGGCCGTTCAAGAGCTCTTCGCAAAGCCGGACGGTGTCGCGCTGCTTGATGGCCTTCAGACGGAGTACGCGTCGCTGCCGACCGATGTCGCCGCGTTTTATCGCGCTTGCCTTGCCGAGAACGTGCGCTACGGCGTGACGTTCGGCTTTCCAGCCGGAAGCTCCTATGTTGGCGTGTCATTGAGTCTGGACGCCGCGTGCCCGGACCCGGCGCGCATTGCGGATGAACGTGGCGCTGATCTGCGCGCCGCGGCCATGGTTCTGCACGGGTGCGCGTGGTCCTTCGGCGCGCTGGCCGCGTCTTTCGGCTTGACGGTGCGCGAGCGCGACGCGCTCTCATTCCTCGCGCAGGGCTTCAAGGCGGCGGATTGCGCCGGGCGCATGGAGATTTCCGAGCGCACCTTCGTCAAGCATTTGGCGAACGCGCGAATGAAATTCAACGCACAGACGAACGCCGAGGCGATCTGCAAGGCGACCGCCGCCAACG
>CAYFIB010000077.1:0-7688 GCA_964342855.1 uncultured Caulobacterales bacterium | reverse complement strand
AGGACGAAAAGGGCCGCCCCGTGCGCGTCGGCTCCGTCGGCGGCGGCGGGCGCTATGACGATCTCGTCAAGCGTTTCAAGGGCGTTGAAGTCCCCGCCGTCGGCGTCTCGGTCGGCGTCTCGCGGCTGGTGACGGCGCTCTCCATGCGGAGCGATGCGGTTGTGGAGGCGCGCGGGCCGGTGGTCGTGCTCGCGCTCGATGGCGAGCGCATGGCGGACTATCAGGCGATGGCGCAGGAGCTGCGCGCCGCGGGCGTCCGGGCCGAGGTCTATCTCGGCGGCTCCGGCATGCGGGCGCAGATGAAGTATGCGGACAAACGCCTCGCGCCGGTCGCCGTCATCGAAGGCGAGGACGAGCGCGCGGCGGGCGAGGTGACGATCAAGGACCTGATCCTCGGAGCCGAGATGGCTAAGTCCATCGACGACAACAGGACCTGGCGCGAGGACCAGCCCGCCCAGTTCGCCGTCCCCCGCGCAAAGCTCGTCGAGGCGGTGAAGGAGACCCTCGCCCGCAAGCGGGACTGACGCGCCTTGGGCGCCGCCCCGACGCACTTGCGCAGTCTGCAGGCCCTGCGCGCCGTCGCGGCGCTCATGGTCGTCGCGCTCCATGTCGGGCTGGTCGAACAGCGCTTCGCGGGCGGACAATCGCTGAACCTCCGTTTCGGCGAGGCCGGGGCGGCGGGCGTCGATCTCTTCTTCGTCCTCTCCGGTTTCATCATGGTCCATGTGACGCGGGACGTTGCCGGCGGCGCGCGCGATGCGGCGCGGTTTCTTTTCGCGCGCGCGGCGCGCATCTACCCGACGCACTGGGCGACGAGCCTGCCGTTGCTGGCGATCTTTCTCGCGGCGCCTGCGCTCATCAATTCCTCACAGGCGACGACGGACATCGCCGCGTCGTTTCTTCTGTATCCGGCGGACGGCGCGCCGCTGAACCCGGTCGCGTGGACGCTCGTTCACGAGATGTATTTCTATGTCGTCTTCGCGGGGCTGGTTCTGGTCGCGCCGCCGCGCTGGCGGTTCGCGGCGCTCGCGGGCTGGGCGGGCCTCGCGGCGGCGGGTTCTTTCGTCTTCGGGCCGGAGGCGAATGCGTGGCCGCGATACATTTTCCATCCGCTGTCGGCGGAGTTCTTCCTCGGCGCTTGCGCCGCGGTCGCCAGTCGTCGACTTCCGGCTCACGCGGCGCCGATGGTCCTTGCGGCGGGCGGGGCGCTCTTTATCGCCGCGCTCGTCTGGCGCGGCGTGTTGGATCCGGACCCGACCTTTCCGGCGCGATGGGAACGGGTGCTCCTCTTTGCGCCCGGCGCGGCCTTGATCGTCGCGGGCGCCGCCGCGTGGGAGCGCGCGCGTTCAATCGCCGTCCCGCGCTGGTTGGAGCATCTGGGAGATGCATCCTACGCGATCTATCTCGCGCATTTGCCGGTCATCGTCGCGGTCGGGCGCGGCTGGGCGGAGGTCCGCTTGGACGGTCTCGCCGATAACATTGTCGCGGCGATAGTGATGGCGGCGGCGGGCGTCGCCGCCGGCCTGATCGTTCACCGCTTCATCGAACGCCCGCTGCTCATCGCCGCCAAAGGCCTGCGGCGACGGCTGAATCGCGCCTTAGGCGGGGTGGATCAGCCGTAGCGCGGCGGTCGCGTCGCCGCCGATCGCTTCAAAAAGCCCTTCGCGCACGCCGTCGAACACGTACTGCGTCGACATCGCCATCAGCAGCATGCCGAGAATGCGCGAGATCATGTCCTGACCCGTGCGGCCGAGGGCGTTCGCGATCGGTCCGGCGAAAGACATGATGCCGACTCCGAGGAGGAGGGTCGTCGCCATTGCCGCGAGCACGACGCCTTTCACGCCCCAGGGCAGCGCGCCTTCAAGGTCCGTCTGCATGAGGAGCATGACCGTCGCGATGGCGCCGGGCCCGGCGAGCAGCGGCATGCCGATGGGAAAGAAAGCGACGTTTTCGCGGGCGGAGGCTTTCGGCCCGGGCGTCTTCGCCTCACGCTCCTTGTTCGGCTCGAAGAACATCTGAAAGCCGAGGAGAAACAGGAGAAGGCCGCCCGCCGCGCGGAAGGCGGCGAGGGAGGTGCCGAGATGATGCAGGATCTGCGCGCCGATGAGGCCGAAGACGGTGAGGATCGCAGCGGCGATGAGCGCGGCCTGTAGCGCGATGGCGCGCTGGCGTTAGGGCGTATCGGTCCGCGTCAGCGACGCGAAAATCGGCGTCGCCATCAAGGGGTCGATGACGATGAAGAGCGTCAGAAACGAAGAGAGGTAGAGCGAGAGATAGGTGGTCAGCATGGGTGAACCCGTAAGCGAGGGTTCGGCGCCGTCGTCCGATGGTGCGCGACAGCCGGCCGGAAACAAACGAGGCCCCGCCGGAGCGGAGCCTCATCTGACGTCCTAATGACGTCGCCTGATCGCCGTTTCAAGAGGGGGGGGGCGCGGCGATCAGATTATTTTTCGAGTCCGAGCGTTTTCTTCAGCTTGGCGCGGGTCTTGTCTGAAATATCGTCGAGATCGTCGATGAAGTCGGAGAGTTCTTCGGCGTCAAGTCCGTTGATGCTGATGTAGGTCCGGTCATCCTCGCCATGATCGCGAATGACGATGCGCTCCTTGCGGATCGCCCGGGCGATTTCCTTCGAGACGTCGGCGCCGGAATTGCGCAGACGCTCCAGCTCCTTGCAGTCCTCGCCGAGGCAGGCCTCGATGCGGGTTTTCTTCTTTTCCAGTTTACGGATTTTTTCTTCCGCTTTGGCGCGCGCTGCGGCGTGCTTTTCCTCGTGAACTTCGCGGTGGACGCGGGCGTGCACACGCTCCATTTCACGGTGCATGCGTTCGGCATCCGCATGCAGACGTTTTTCTGCGCGGCGCAGCTCTTCGCGGGCGCGGGCGAGCTCTTGCATGGCTCGCTCCATCTCCTGCACGTCGACGCGCACGTTCTCCTCTCTCAGTCGTTCGGCCAGTTCCGCACGTTCGTCCGACAGCTCGGACATGGCGTCTTCCAGCGCCTCCGCGGCTTCCGCCAGCGCTTCTCGCGCTTCTTCGGCGGCTTCTTCACGCGCCTCGGCGGCGCTCTCCATCGCCTCCTCTATCGCTTCGGAAATCTCCACGTCGATATCGCTGTCGAAGTCGATATCGCTGTCGAAATTGCCGGAGAAGAGACCGCCTTTTCCGTCGATGCGGAAAACAAACCGGTCGTCGTCATCATCGCCTGCGAAGAACGCGAACGCGCCGCCGTCTTTGTCGTCCGAGGCGTCGATCACCAGATGATTGCCGAAACCGCCGGCGTGTTCGGCCGCATCCAGAATGGCGACGACTTCCGAGACGTCGGACCCATCCAGAATGATGACGCCGGAGCCGTTTTCATCGCGCAGGGCGATCTTGCGATCGTCGCAGTCGGTGATGGTGATGAAGCGCGTTTCGGCGTCGTCGTCTTCAAGGAGGCGGATGGCGTAGGTCGCCTCCTGATGTTTCTCCGCTTTCGGTGCGGCGACCGGCGCCGGCGCTTTCGGCGGAGCGGGCGGCGCCGCTCCGTCGATGACGCGCACGATGCGCTCGACTTCGAGCGGGCGCCCGGCGGGCAGGCCTTCAACGGCGGCTGCGGCGACGCCGACGAGAATCACGGTCGACACGGCGCCGACAAGTAGCGGTTTGGGCATGCGAAACGCCTCCTCATTTCGTTGATATGAGGAGAGCCCGACCGCCCGGCGCGTTCAACTTAACTTCAGGCAAGGCGTTCGTAAGAAAAGACGAACGCCTTGAAAGGGCAGGCTATTTTACGCGCGCATCAAGAATGGCGAGGGCTGCGAACACCTCATCGGTGCGCTCGTAATGAATGAGATGCCCGACGCCCTCGAACACTTCGAGGCTCGCATTCGGCGCTTCTTCCGCGAGAGCCCGGGCGTGAATATCCGTATAGACCGTCGTATCCGCGGAGCCTGCACGTATTTCGATCGGCATGCCGAGGGCGCCGTAGCGGGGCGCCATCTCGCGGATGATCGGCTTCAGTTTGGTCAGGTCGCGGGCGTTGTTCCTGAAAATCCGGGCCTTGAGAAATTGATCCGGCCCCGTTTTTTCCACATAATCGTCCGGCATGAACGGCTCGCTGACGGCGCCGCGCACCATGGCGGGGCCGACGAGCGGGACGACCGCACGGCGGAAAAGGAAGCCGAGGCCCGGCGTCTCCGAAACGCTGTTCCACCAACTGACCCCGCCGGGCCAAGGGTGGCTGACCGGCGCGAGGAGAAGAAGGCCGGACGCGGCGGCAGGCGCATCCGGGCGATCCGCCGTATCAAGACCATAGCCGAGCGCGACGGCGCCGCCGAAGGAGTGGCCGAGAACGATCGGGCGCTCCAGCCCAAGCTCGCCCGCGAGCGCGCGGACAAGACGCGCCTGCACGCGCGGATCGTAGCCGTCGCTAGGGCGTTCCGAACGCCCGAGGCCGGGCCGATCCACGAACAGCACCTGACGGCTCTCCGCAAGCTGAGGAAGAAAGGCGTAGGCGGGGTCGCAGTGATTGGCGTAGGCGCCGTGCAGAACGACGACAGGGCGCTCGGTCACGGCTTTTGAGTGCGGACCTTCAAGGCGATAGTGCAGGCGCGCGCCTTCGATCGTGCGGAAAGAATACGTTCGGTCCGCGCATCGATCCGCCATCGCTACCGTCCCCTCCGCGCGCTCTTGCGGTGAAATGGCGCCGCTGGAGCAGGCTCCGACGGACACGCTCGTCAGGGCGAGCCAAATCGCCGTTTGAGCCATCACTCTCATAACCGCGAGATAGAGCGATTTCAGCCGAGGCAACGGGCGAGGAAAGATTCTGTTTCCTGAAGCGTCCGCACGCGAGCGGCGTGATCGAGAAGGCTGTGGCCGCCAGTATCGAGCTCAATCAGTTGGGCCTTGCTTCCCAGCGCGCGGCGCATCTTTCGCGACTGAGAGACGTCGACGGTCCGGTCGTCTTTCGCGTGAATGAGGAGTGCAGGCTTATCGATGGATTTTCCGCGCAACGCCGGGGAAGCTTCGCGAAGAGCGGCGCCTTCGCCGAAAAGTCGTCGCCAGAAGCGCTGTGCGGACCGACCGTTGATATAGTTATCCTGCTCACGGACGAAGGCTGGAAGATCGTAGACGCCGTTGAACCCGACGGCGCAGCTGTAGAGATCCGGTTCGATGACAAGACTTTGCAGCGCCGCGTAACCGCCATAGGAGCCGCCGACGATCGCGAGTTTTTTCGGGTCGGCGTGGCCGTTCTTCACCAGCCACATCGCGCCGTCCGCGACGTCGGTCACCATCGCGCCGCCCGCTGCGCCCTCGGACAATTCGTCGAATTGCGCTCCATAACCCGCAGATCCGCGGAAATTCGTCTGTAGAACGCCATACCCGCGCGAGGCGAAGAACTGCGCCATATAGTCAAAGCGCCGAAAGTCGCGCGATAGCGGGCCGCCATGCGGGAACACGATAAAAGGGCTCCGTTTCGCTTCCGAGAGCGACATCATGCCGTACGGAAGCGTGATGAATGCCGGGATGGTCACTCCATCACGCGCTTTATACTGAGTAGATATGACTTCAGCGAAGTGTTGGCCGCTCAATTCGGGGTACTGAGGGGGGAGGGCGAATATCGATGGTCCTTCGCGGTCAAACACGAGGAATTGCCCCGCATTTGTCGATGATGATGCGAGGTAAAGGCCGAACCTGTCATTAAGCGTATTTTCGATCAGGCGCACGGGCATGCCGACCGCAGCGGAAACCTCTTCAATCTCTTTTTCCACCGCTTTATCGAACCAAACGGTTTCAGCTTCTTCAGCAATATAGTTGACGCCGAGCACGTCTCCTGAGCGTTTGTCGAGGACGACGCCAGTGATGTCGAATAGGGGGTGTGCGAATAGCTGCCTCCCGATCTTGTCGGATATGATGTCATATTCGTAGAGAGCCGCCGTGCCTGCACTGGACGCTGCTGAGACGTACGCTGTCTTTCCGTCGGGCGCGAAGCCCAGGATTGCGATTTCGCCGATCCGGTGGGAAATGTCCCGATATTCGCTTTCGCCGGTGGTTCTGATCAGCATCATCGGTTTGTCTTGATCAAGACCGGCGCGACCAAAGCCGCCGCGAACACGACCTTCCGCGTCCGCATACCATGTATTGATCGGCGGCTTCGAAGGCTGGATGACCTTTTCGCGTTTTCCGTCGATCGGCGTCGCGAACGCTGCAGGATTGACGGGATTGGCGCGGTTATATTCCAGTAGAACGCGCTTTTCGTCCCCCCACATCCAAGAAATGACGTCGTCTTCAATTTGAATAGGGGTGACTTTCTTGTTGCCTTTACGGACCACAGCGAGCTGTTGGCGCTGGTAGTCCGGTTGATCCAATACGTTACTTAGCTCGCCGCCTTCTTTCTCCAGATGAAACAGGCGGGTCTCATAGGTATCGACGTCGCCGCGACGAGACGCGAACCCGAGAGACACAAGCAAATTTTGCGTGTCTTTCCAGACAATCCAACGCGGCTCCGTGTCCGAAGCGATTTTCAGAGCGAAGGTGTTCTCAAATCCGCCGTCGCTAAGATCGTAAACGGCGATGTATTCTGACCCGCCCTCGGCGACGACGCCGGCGAGCCCCTCGCCGTCCGGAGAAATATCGACGCTGCGCAGATAAGGCAGGCGCCCGAACGCTTCCGCGGGCGGCGGGGTTTGGGCGGCGGCGGCGGTGGCCGACAGGGCGAACGCTGTCAGCAGCGCCGATTTTATCGATTTGGCGGATTTCATTTGTCGTTCCCCTCGGCGATGGACTCGCGAGGGCGAACTTGCCGCTAAACCTTCGATAAAAAAAGAGGCGGCCCGCAGGCCGCCTCCAATTCGATGCGTGTTGATGGACTACGTTTGCAGTCCATGCCGCCCCCGCGATCCGGCGGCGCCGGATCGCAGAACTCAAGTGATGGGCGGCTTTATGGACTTCCTTAGAAGTCCATGCCGCCCATGCCGCCGCCGGGCATGGCCGGGGCCGGGGCGTCTTTCTTCGGCGCTTCGGCGATCATGGCTTCCGTCGTGATGAGGAGGCCAGCGACCGAGGCGGCGTGTTGCAGGGCCGTACGGACGACTTTCGCCGGGTCGACGACGCCGATCGCGACGAGGTCGCCGTATTCTTCGGTCTGCGCGTTGAAGCCGAATTTCACGTCGCCTTGCTCAAGGAGCTTGCCGACGACGATGGAGCCTTCCACGCCTGCGTTCTCGACGATCTGACGCAGCGGCGCCTGGATCGCGCGACGGACGATGTTGACGCCGGCGGTCTGATCGGCGTTTTCGCCTTCAAGACCTTCGAGCGCTTTCGTGCCGTAGAGGAGGGCCGTGCCGCCGCCCGGAACGATGCCTTCTTCAACGGCCGCGCGGGTCGCGTTGAGGGCGTCGTCGACGCGGTCCTTGCGCTCTTTCACTTCGACTTCCGTCGCGCCGCCGACTTTGATGACCGCAACGCCGCCGGCGAGTTTCGCCAGACGTTCCTGCAGTTTCTCACGGTCGTAGTCCGAGGACGTCTCTTCGATCTGACGACGGATTTGCGACGTGCGCGCCTCAATGTCGTCTTTCGAGCCGGCGCCATCGACGATGGTCGTGTCGTCCTTGTTGATGACGACGCGCTTCGCCGTGCCGAGCATGTCGAGCGTGACGTTCTCAAGCTTGATGCCGAGGTCTTCGGAGATGACCTGACCACCGGTGAGGA
>CAYFIB010000076.1:5919-8187 GCA_964342855.1 uncultured Caulobacterales bacterium | reverse complement strand
TGCCCCACAGCGACCTCAACGCTGCGCGTCTACCAATTCCGCCACGACCGCACGCGCCGTTTCCGGAGGCGGGTGGATAGCAAAGCCGGAGGGCGGATGGAACCCCTTTTCTCGGGATTGCGAGGGAGTTGTGTTTTGGGCCGAGCGTCCCTTCATAAGCTCATGAGCGACCTGTCTCCTCTCAGAAACGATCACCCTGTCGAATGGCGCGTCGAGCCCGGCCGCACGGACTATGACGCCGCCGTCGCGTTCATGGAGGCGCGCGCCGCGGCGATCCGCGCGGGCGATGCGGGCGAGCTTGTCTGGCTCGTGGAGCATGCGCCGCTCTACACAGGCGGTACGAGCGCGAAGGAGACCGACCTACTCGATCCGCGCTTCCCGGTTCACAAGACACGCCGCGGCGGTCAGTTCACCTATCACGGGCCCGGCCAGCGGGTGGCCTATGTGATGCTCGACCTGGAGAAACGCGGAAAGGATCTGCGCCTATACGTGCGCGGCCTCGAATGCTGGATCATCGACGCCCTCAGTGAATTCGGCGTCGACGGCGTCGTCCGCGAAGGCCGCGTCGGCGTCTGGGTGGACCGCTCCGGCCCCGGATTTTTTAAGGAAGACAAGATCGCCGCCATCGGCGTGCGCGTGAAACGCTGGGTGAGCTTCCATGGGATCGCGCTGAACGTGGAACCCGACCTCTCCCACTTCGACGGCATCATCCCCTGCGGCCAGTCGGCGGAAGGTCTCGGCGTCACCAGCCTGGTCGATCTCGGCCGCCCGGTGACGATGGAGGAAGCGGACGTGGCGCTGAGGGAGAGTTTTGAAGGCGTGTTCGGGCCCTAACGCTAAATTCCCCGCTGAGTAACTTTTTCCTGCGCAACCCAATAGTCTTCAATTATCATTTTCCCCACTAGATCTTCACTCGGATCAAAATGGATTGTGAATTTTGATATAGAATTTACATCATCACAAACAACGTGAAATATAATATCAAATATAGCCTTACCTCTAGTATCTGCTTCAATATACCATCGGACATCATTTTCGTCATCATCTTGAAAATTCAGCTTTAAATGGAATCCATCTGTATCAATTTTCCCAACATAGCAAGAAACAGTCTCACCTGGAGGGATAATATCAACAATTCTTTTTAACTCACTGTAGTCTAAACCAACCTCTTCTTTAACTTTTTTATTATAACAGAATATTTCTGAAATAAATATTCGCGTATTCCTCGCAGGATTTTTTCCTATATTCTTTAAACGAAAGCCAAATACAATCTCGGCAGGAGTCTCAGGCGGATCACCAGTATACGATGACATAATTCCCTTATCATTCTTATCTACATAAAAACGCGGCCTCCGAAAATACCTGACAACATCAAAAGACTGAGATAACAAAAATCCGATAAATACACTGACAATAGACACAAACAATCGATCAAAAGTATCCATATCTAATTCTTATTCCTACTTCAGATCTTCTGCGAACCGCGCCGCCGCCAGAAAATCGCGCTCCAGCCCCGCCTCGCGCGCGGCGGCTTCCACATCGACGCCCCATTGCTCCGCCTGGAACCGTTCGTCGAGGCGGGACGCCGCGAAGACCGCGTCGCCGTCATGGCCGTCGAGGGTCGCCGCGAGGCCGAGGACGGCGGAGCCGGATATCTCCGTCGCCGCCTTGGCGGCGATGAGGGCGAAAGCGTCGAGGTCTTCGAGCCGCGCCCGGACGGCGTCGAGCGCCTCGTCGGGCTGCGTGACGGCGATGACGCCTTCGGCGAGGGCGAGGCCGGCGCCGTAGCGGGCGCGGAACGCGCCCAGATAAGGCGTCCACGTCCCGGTCTGGCGTTCGACGAGATCGGCCGGGCTTTCGGCGCGATAGCAGAGAAGATCGGACTTCAGGAAGCTGACGATGAGCTCGCGCCAAGCGCCCGCGTCCGGCGCCCCGCGGTCGATGGCGGTCATGAGGAGGCGCGTCAGCGGCATGGCGAGATGCTCGATGCGCTCGCCCTGCGCCGCCCATTCCGCCGCCACCGCCTCGCCGAGGGCGCGCGTCGGCGCGGCCAGCGGCGCGCGCGCCGGGGTCTTCGCCGTCCGCCCGTCGAGGGCGAGCGCGAAGCCGCTCTCCGTCTCGATCACAGATGCTTCGGCGTAAAACCGTTTCGGCGCTTCCGGCGCCGGGCCGAACCGGGGCTCGCTCATCGACGCCTCGCTTTCCGGACCGTCGGGCGTTCCTCCGGGAACGGCGTATCGCCGTCCGGGTCGAAGCCGAAGAACTCGA
>CAYFIB010000076.1:0-5819 GCA_964342855.1 uncultured Caulobacterales bacterium | reverse complement strand
GGGCGTTCCTCCGGGAACGGCGTATCGCCGTCCGGGTCGAAGCCGAAGAACTCGAACGACTTGCGCATATGGCCTTCAAGGCGCGCCTTCACGGCCATGCGCTTGCCGGTTTTCGGGTGGTTGAAAGCCATCTCGCGGCAGAAGAGCTTCAGCCCCTCGCCCGCCCCCTCCATGCGCGCGGCGGGGCCGCCGTATTTCCCGTCGCCGAGAATGGGCGTCCCCATGGCGGCGCAGTGGACGCGCAGCTGGTGGGTGCGGCCGGTGAGCGGTTTCAGGGCGAGAAAGCTCACCTGCCCGTTGGCGTCGTCGACGACCATATAGTCCGTTAGCGCCTTTTTCGCGTCATCATCCTCGGCGGCGACCATGCGTTCCTGCTCGCCGTCGCGCAGCTTCACCATGCGTTTCGCGACCGGCATGTCGATGCGCGCCTCACGCGGGTTCGGCCGGCCGGCGACGAGGGCCCAGTAGACCTTCTCCACCTCATGGCGCTGGAAGGCGCCGGCGAGCGCAGCGGCCGCCTGTCGCGTCCGCCCGAGGAGTAGAACGCCGCCCGTATCCCGATCGAGCCGGTGAGTGAGCCGCGGGCGCGCCTCTCCCGTTCCGAAGGCGTCGAGCATCCCGTCGATATGGCGCGACGTCTTCACGCCGCCCTGCACGGCGAGGCCGAAGGGCTTTGCGAGCGCGATGACATGGTCGTCCTCGTAAATGACCAGCCTGCGGATGAACTGGGCGTCTTCAGCCGAGACCTGCCGTTTCGGCGCGGCGGCCTCGACCGGCCCCGCCTGAACCTGCGGCGGCAGGCGGATCTCTTCGCCCGCGGCGAGCATGCGGTTCGACTTCACCCGCCCGCCATCGACGCGGATCTGACCAGTGCGGAGGAGCTTTTCGAGTTCGCCATGCTTCAGCGCCGGAAACTTGCGCTTGAACCAGCGGTCGAGGCGCTGGCCCGCATCCGCCTCGCTCACGGCTTCTGTGCGCACGCCGCTCATGCGAGGCTCCGCGCGATGAGGCGGGCGACGGCGAGCCCGAGGACGAGACCGAGGACAGAGCCCGCGAGCGACAGCGCCGCATAGCCGCCCGCCGCGGCGTAGGCCTTCCGCTCAAAGAGCGTCACGACGTCCAGCGAAAAGGTCGACATGGTGGTGAAGGCGCCGAGAAACCCGACGGCGAAGAAGGCGCGCGCGGTCTCCGGCGCGCCGGACCGGGCGACCAGCGCCCCGATGAAGAGGCCCATGAGCGCCGATCCCGCGATGTTCACGATCACCGTCGCCCAGGGAAAGTCCGGGCCGAACGCGCGCAGGGCGATGCGTCCGACCCCATGCCGGGCGCTCGCGCCGAGGGCGCCCCCGGCGGCGACGGCGATCCAGGCGCCTGCGCTCATTCTTCGCCTCGTTTCTTCCGCCATTCGGCGAGACGCTCGCCGATCGCGCGGTCATAGCCGCGATCGGTCGGCTCATAAAAGCGGCGTCGGCCCATCTCCGGCGGGAAATAGTCGAGGCCGGCGAAGCCGTCCTCGGCGTCGTGATCGTATTGATAGCCCTTAGCGTAGCCGAGGTCTTTCATCACCTCGGTCGGCGCGTTCACTGCGTGCATGGGCGGCGCGAGCGAGCCGGTCTCCTGCGCCGCGGCCTTCGCCAGCTTGAAGGCGACGTGGCTGGCGTTCGATTTAGGCGCCGTCGCGAGATAAGCGACAAGCTGGCCGATGGGAATGTCGCCTTCGGGACGTCCCAGCATGTGGAAGGCGTCGCGCGCCGCGATGGCGAGCGGCAGGGCGCGCGGGTCAGCGTTGCCGACGTCCTCCGCCGCGATGACAATCAGCCGACGAAGGAGGAACATGGGGTCCTCTCCGCCCTCCAGCATCCGCGCCGCCCAATAGAGCGCCGCGTCCGCATCGGACCCGCGGATTGATTTCTGCAGGGCGCTCGCAAGATTGTAATGTCCCTCGCCCTTCTTGTCGTAATTCGGCGCGCGTCTATCGGCGAGCTTCCCGAGCTCCTCGACCGAGAGAGGTTCCGCGCCGTCGGTGACTGCGGAGAAGATGGTCTCCGCCAACGTCAGCGCGAACCGTCCGTCCCCGTCCGCCATGGCGATGAGCGCTCCGCGGGCTTCGGCGCTCAATGGCAGCGTCCGCCCCATCTCGATTTCGGCCCGGGCGAGCAGCGCGTCCAAAGCGTCGGCGTCGAGGCGCTCCAGCACATAGACCTGCGCGCGGGAGAGAAGCGCGGCGTTCAGCTCGAAGGACGGGTTCTCCGTCGTCGCACCGACGAGGACGATGGTCCCGTCCTCCATATGCGGAAGAAACCCGTCCTGCTGCGCCTTGTTGAAGCGATGGATCTCGTCGACGAAGAGGAGCGTCCCCTTCCCCGTCGCCCGACGCGCCTTGGCGCGATCAAAGACCTTCCGAAGCTCCGCCACGCCGGAGAAGATCGCCGAGAGCTGCTCGAATTCGAGCCCCGCCTCGCCCGCAAGAAGGCGCGCGATGGTCGTTTTGCCGACGCCTGGCGGCCCCCAGAAGATGATGGAGCCGAGCCGCCCCGCCGCCAGCAGCCGCGTCAGCTTGCCGTCGGGCCCGACCAACGCTTCCTGGCCGATGACCTCCGCAAGGGTCTGCGGGCGCAGGCGCTCCGCCAGCGGCGTCGGCGCGTCATCTCCAAGTCCCGCGGCGGCGAAGAGGTCGCTCACCGACCGTTCACCGACCACGGATAGATGCGGCCGCGGCGTTCGATCTCGAAGCGCCAGACGTCGGTGCGGCTGACGGCGCGCTCCAGATCCGCGACGCTGTCGATCTCGTCGCCGTTGAGCGTGAGAATGCGGTCGCCCCGACGCAGCGCCCGAGCGGCGTAAACCCGGCGGTCGACACCAAGGACGACGACGCCGGTCTCGAACGGATCGCGCCCGATCTCCTCATTGAAGGCGGGCGAAAGGTTCGCGACCGTGACGCCCGCGAGCGGGTTGCGCCCTTCAAGGGCGCGCACATCCCGCTTCGGGTTCTCCGGCGGGGCGCTGACGGTCACCGTCGCGGTGCGCTCGCGCCCGTCGCGCAGATAGCGGATGGCGATCTTTTCGTCCGTCTGCTGCGTCGCCACGCGATAGCGCAGACTTTCCTCATCATAGATTTCGCTGTCGCCGAGGCCGATGACCACGTCCCCCGGCCGAAGGCCCGCTTTCGCCGCGGGCCCGCCCCGAAAGGTGTCGGCGATGAGCGCGCCCGCGGGACGATCAAGGCCGATAGCGGCGGCGATATCGGGCGTCACGCTTTCGGATTTCGCGCCGAGCCAGGGGCGCACCAGAACCGATCCCGAAACGGCGGAGTTGATGACCTGCTTCACGAGGTTCGCCGGGATGGCGAAGCCGATGCCGTTGGAGCCGCCCGAGCGCGAGAAGATCGCCGTATTGACGCCAAGGAGCTTACCGGACGCGTCGATCAACGCGCCGCCGGAGTTGCCGGGATTGATGGCGGCGTCCGTTTGAATAAAGAACTGATAGTCCGTGACGCCGACGCGGGTGCGCGCGAGAGCCGAGACGATGCCCGAGGTCACCGTCTGTCCGACCCCGAACGGATTGCCGATGGCGAGAACGACGTCGCCGACCTCCGCCGCCTCGCTGTCCGCGAACGTAAGGTATGGCAGCGGCTCCTCCGCCGCGATGCGCAGCACGGCGAGATCGGTTTTCTCGTCGGCGAGGATGAGCTCCGCTTCAAACTCGCGCCGATCCGAAAGGACGACCTTCACTTCGGTCGCGCCGCCGATGACGTGGTTGTTGGTGATGATGACCCCGTCCGGCGAGACGATGACGCCGGAGCCGAGGGAGTTCTGCGTGCGCTCGCGCGGCATGGAATTATAGGGCGAGGCGCCGTCGCCGAAAAACCAGTCGAGCATGGAGACGCGCCCGGCGGTGCGGACCACGCGCGTCGCGTAGATGTTCACGACCGCCGGCGTCGCGTCCTCCACGATCGGCGCGTAGGAGAGCCGCAGCTCCGTCCCCGTGCGCGGCGCGACGGTTTCCTGCGCGACGGCGCTGGCGAGACCGCCGACGAGCATGGCGCAAAGGGCGATCCATCCGGATTTCCGCATGTCTGACTTCCGTTTTTCACTATCAGCCGTGAATTTAAGGCCCGCACACGGCCTTAAAAAGGCTGCTCCAGCACCGATTTCGCCACAAGCGCGACGTGCCGATGGTCCGTTCCGCAGCAGCCGCCGAAAATGGTGATCTGCGGGTGCTCGGTTACAAGCCGCGCGTGCAGACGGCCGAATTCCTTCGGGTCGCCCGCGTCGAGATCATCGGCTTCGTCCAGCTCTTCATGGCTGCGGCGCGAGGCGTTGGCCCGCACGCCGCGAATTCGGTCCGTCCATGCGGCGCCCGGGTCCAGCGCATCGGCGAAATGGTCCGGATGCGCGCAATTGACGAGGAAATAGGCGGCGTAGGCATCCGTCGCGATATCGACCGCCGCGACGGCAGAAGCCAGCTTATCGCCACAGGGGAGCGTTCCGTCCGTCTCCGTCGTGAACCCGATGGCGACGGGCAGCGAGGCTTCTTTCGCCGCGCGGACGATGCCGATCGCCTCTTCCGGGTACCCCAGCGTCATGGCGCAGGCCATATCGGCGCCGGCGGCGCGAAAGGCGTGCACCTGTGGGCGGTGATAGGCGAGCGCGTCTTCCGCGCTCATGCGCTCCGTCACGACGTACCCGTCCCCGCGCGGACCGACATTACCGGAGACGACCACCTCCTCCGGCCGGGCCGCATCGTCGCGGAGATCCTTTAAGAGCGTGATCGCCTTGCAGTTCAGCTCATGCAGGGCCTCAACGCCAAGCCCGCGGCGCGCCCCCCAATCGCGGCTCGCCCGCCAGGTTGGCGCCTCCAGGATGAAGCCGCACTGGGCGGCATCGGCGATGCGGAGGTAATTGCGGTAATAGTCACGCAGGATCTCCTCGCCCTCTTCCGTCTCCAACAGCGTGAAAGCGGCGAAGTCCGGCAGGTCGATCCCCTCGTGAAAGACGAGCGTCGTCTCCAGCCCGCCATCGGTGAGGAACAGGCGCTCTTCCAGCTGGGGCAATCGGTCAGTCATGGCGCGTCTCCCCCGAAACGAAAAAAGGCGACCCTCGCGGGTCGCCTTTTTCGGTCATCGCCGTCAAGCGCTTACGCGTCGGCGAATTCTTCAACTCCGGCGACCGGGCCGCTGTCCTGGCCCTTCGCTTCCGGATCACGATCGACAAACTCGATCACCGCGACCGGCGCATTGTCGCCATAACGGAAACCCGCCTTCATGATGCGAATATAGCCGCCCGGACGCTCGGCGTAACGCGGGCCGAGGGTGTCGAACAGCTTCTTCACCATCTCCTTGTCGCGGAGCGAGGAGATCGCCTGACGACGCAGGTGCAGGCGCTTTGCAGCCGCCTCTTCCGGCGTCGCGTGCGCGTTCTTCGCCAGCGTCACCAGCTTCTCCACGATCGGACGAAGCTCCTTGGCTTTCGGAAGCGTCGTGGTGATCTGCTCATGCTTGATGAGCGCCGCCGCCATGTTCTGGAACATGGCTTTGCGGTGGCTCGCCGTGCGGTTCAGTTTGCGGTGCGCGAAGCCGTGGCGCATGGGGTCTCTCCTTGAGCGGGAGGCCCGACCTATCAGGTCAGACCTGCTCCTCATAGCGTTTGGCGAGGTCTTCGATGTTCTCCGGCGGCCAGTCCGGCACATCCATGCCGAGATGCAGGCCGAGGGTAGCGAGAACTTCCTTGATCTCGTTGAGCGATTTGCGGCCGAAGTTCGGGGTGCGGAGCATCTCGGCTTCGGTCTTCTGGATCAGGTCGCCGATATAGACGATGTTG
>CAYFIB010000075.1:0-8196 GCA_964342855.1 uncultured Caulobacterales bacterium | reverse complement strand
CAGGAAAGCCGCGGCGCCCACGCCCGCGAGGACTATCCGGACCGAGACGATGAGAACTGGATGAAGCACACCCTCACCTGGTGGAAAGATGGCGAGACGACCATCGACTACCGCCCCGTGCACGCCTTCACTATGTCGAACGAGATTTCGTACATAGAACCGAAAGCGCGAGTGTACTGACTTTTTATCTCGTCGGCGAAGTAAAAGGAGCGGCCCACCGGCCGCTCTTTCCATTTGGGGGCTGCGCAAACGCCTTCAGCAGAGCCCGGCGCGGGCGTAAGATCGCGGAAAGAATAGCGAGGAGCGCCCCATGACCCATCCCGCCTACGAGTGCTTCAGCCTCGAGATCGCCGACCACGTCGCGCACATCCGCTTTTCGCGGCCGGATAAATACAACTCCTTCATCCCAGCCTTCTGGCGGGAGCTGCCGGCGGCGGTGGACCGGATCTCCGACGGCGCCGAGGCGCGGGTCATCGTGATCTCGTCCGAGGGCAAGCACTTCACCGCGGGCATGGACATCTCGGTGTTCATGGAAGGCGGCGTCGATCCGGAGGGGGGGACGCGCGAGGCGTCCATGGAGGCGTTCCGGCTCAATCTCCTCGGCGGGCTGCAGGACACGTTCAACGCGTTGGAGCGCGCGCGCATGCCGGTGCTCGTCGCCTGTCAGGGCGGCGTCATCGGCGCGGGCGTCGACCTCGCGACGGCGGCGGACTGCCGCTACGCCTCGGCGGAGGCGTTTTTCTGCGTCATGGAGACGAAGATCGGCATGACCGCCGATGTCGGCACGTTCCCGCGCATTTCGAAGGTGATGCCGGAAGGCTGGGCGCGCCAGATGTGCTACACGGGCGAACGACTTCCGGCGGCGAAGGCGAAGGAGATCGGCCTCGTCAACGAGGTGTTCGAGAGCCCGGAAGCCCTGCTTGAGGGCGTGATGGCCATCGCGAAAGAGATCGCCGCCAATTCGCCTCTGGCCGTCGCTGGCTGCAAGCGCATGCTGAACTACGCCCGCGACCATTCCGTCGCGGACGGGCTCGACTACATCGCGACCTGGCAGACCGGCATGTTCCGACCGGACGACATCAAAGAGCACTACACCGCGAAGATGGAAAAGCGCGAACCGGTCTTCGCGGAGCTGAAACCGCTGAAGCGCGGCCTTTGAAGCCGCGACGCGACATCGCGGGGCGTAGCCTTCCGTGAAGACGCTGATATATCTGCGCTAAATCTCTCCTCGCGCCGGTTCTCGGCGCACGCATTCTCCCGCGAGGCGTTCCATGGTCGAGCTCACCCTTCCGCGCAATTCGAAAGTCCGTAAGGACGGCAAGTCCTACGCCTCGGATGCGGAGGCTTCGAAGCTGCGCACGGTGAAGATTTACCGCTACGATCCGGATACGCCGGAAAACCCGCGCGTCGATACCTACAAGCTGGACGCGACGGGCGTCTCGATGATCCTCGACGTCCTCATCAAGATCAAAGACACCCTCGACCCGACGCTCACCTTCCGTCGCTCCTGCCGCGAAGGGGTGTGCGGTTCCTGCGCCATGAACATCAACGGCGCGAACACGCTCGCCTGCACCGCCGGGCTCGACGGCTATGACGGCGACCTCGTCATCTACCCGCTGCCGCACCAGCCGGTGATCAAGGACCTCGTCACCGACCTCACCAATTTCTACGCCCAGCACGCCTCCATCGAGCCTTATCTTCAGACAAAGACGCCAGAGCCGCGCACGGAATGGCGTCAGAGCCATGACGACCGCGAAAAGCTGGACGGGCTCTACGAGTGCATTCTCTGCGCCTGCTGCTCCACCTCGTGCCCGTCCTATTGGTGGAATTCCGACCGCTATCTCGGCCCGGCGGCGCTGCTTCAGGCCTATCGCTGGATCATCGACAGCCGCGACGAGGCGACCGGCGAACGCCTCGACGACCTGGAAGACCCATTCCGGCTCTATCGCTGTCACACCATCATGAACTGCGCGCAGGTCTGCCCGAAGGGCCTGAACCCGGCGAAAGCCATCGCGGAGATCAAGAAACTGATGGTCGAGCGCGCCGTCTGATCGACGCCGACGCGCGAATTCGCAGCTTTATCGCGTCTATTTTGAACTGACCTCTGGCCGGGGGCGTAAACGCTTCTAGCTCGTCTTCTGCGGCGATGCGTTTCGTCGCCGAGACAGCGCAGAGGAACAGTCAACCGTGCTCGATGCTCACGCCATAGAAGCGTTCAAAGCGCTCGCGCAGCCGACGCGCATGGCGCTTTACCGCCTCCTGAAATCCGCCGGCGCAGACGGGCTTTCCGCCGGCGCCATCGCCGACAGCTTGAACGTGCCGCCTCCGACCCTCTCCTTTCACCTGAAAGAAATGAGCGCGAGCGGCCTCGTTTCGTCGAAGCGCGACGGACGACGGATGATCTACGCCCTGAACAGGGATCTCGTGTCGCGCCTCGCCGCCTTCCTCGCCTCAGCGCCTGCGCCAGATGAGGAGACGGGGCACGTCCTACCGTTCAGCGTCGCGAACGTCGTGCGCGCAGACTAGATCGCGACGCCTGATCCGGTTATCTCCCCGATCCAATAATTCAGGGATCGTTGGACATGGACGTCACTCTTTCTCGCCGCCTCGCCGCCGAGTTCGTTGGAACGTTGCTGCTGCTCGCCATCGTGGTCGGCTCGGGGCAGATGGGCGAAAGTCTCGCGACCGGAAACGACGCGGTCGCTCTTCTCGGCAACACGCTGTCGACCGCGGCAGGGCTCATCGTCCTCATCCTCATGTTCGGGCCGATCTCCGGCGCTCATTTCAATCCGGCGGTCACGTTGGCGGCGGTACTGCAGGGCGGAACCTCGGCGACGGTCGCCGCGGCGTTCGTCTTCGTGCAGATCGTCGGCGGAATTCTTGGCGTTCTTCTCGCCCACGCCATGTTCGATCTTGAGCTCTTTCAGGCGAGCGCGAAAATCCGGTTCGGCTTCGGCCAGTGGCTCGGGGAGTTCGTCGCGACCTTCGGGCTCATCGCCACGATCCTGTTCTGCGTCCGTCTACATCCGAAAACGACGCCTTACGCTGTCGGCCTGTTCATCGCGGCGGGTTACTGGTTCACCTCATCAACCTCGTTCGCGAACCCGGCGGTCACCATCGCCCGCACCCTGACGGACACCTTCGCCGGCGTTCGCCTCGCCGACGCGCCGCTCTTCATCGGCGCGCAGATCGCGGGCGCCGTCACGGCGGTCGCCTTCACGCGCTGGCTCCTCGCCGAACAATTCGACAAGCCCGTCGAGCATCAGTGTTGCCAGCATCCGGAGCTCTGCCTGGCGGGGTAGCGCGGACGGGGTGACGCGCGGCGTCGGGCGGGCTATCGGGCGAGGTCATGTCCGGCCCGCTTTCCGCTTACCGCCAACTCGTCGCTGATGGCGCTCTTGATCCCGATGTCGCGCAGGCGGCGGCGGCGGAGCAGTTGCAGACGCTTTGGGTGAAGCTGAAGAGCTATGAGCCGAAGAAGCGGTTCTTCAGCCTCGGGCGCCGTCAGGAGCCGCCGAAGAGCCTCTATATCTACGGCGATGTCGGGCGCGGGAAGAGCCTCCTCATGGACCTCTTCTTCGAGAAGGCCGACGGTCTGCCGAAGCGGCGCGTGCATTTTCACGACTTCATGCTGGAGACGCACGCCGCCCTTGATGAGTGGCGCAAGCTCTCGCCCGCCGAGCGCAAGGCGCGCCCGAACCATGTGCGCGGCGCGGGCGACGACCCGATCCCGCCCGTCGCCGAGGCCATCGCGGCGCGGTCCATGCTGCTCTGTTTCGACGAGTTTCAGGTCAGCGACATCGCCGACGCGATGATCCTGGGGCGCCTGACGATGGCGCTTCTGGAGCGCGGCGTCGTTTTCGTCGCGACCTCGAACCGCCACCCGGACGATCTGTATAAGGACGGGATCAACCGCCAGCTTTTCCTGCCGACCATCGCGCTCATCAAGGAGCGCTTCGAGCTGCACCATCTTGAGGCGTCGCGCGATTTCCGCCTTGATCGTCTGACCGCCGAAACGGCGTATGTCACCCCCCTCGGCCCGAAAGCCGACGCCGCCATCAACCGCGTCTGGAACGCCATGAGCGCAGGCGCGGAGGAGACGAGCGAGACCCTGCGCGCGCAGGGGCGGGAGCTCGTCGTTCCGCGCACGGCGCGCGGCGCAGCGCGCTTCGAGTTCGACGAGCTGTGCGGGCGTCCCCTCGGCGCGGCGGATTATTCCGCCATCGCGCGCGCCTTCCACACGATCATCCTTGAGGACGTGCCCCTCCTGAAGCCCGCCAACCGGGACAAGGCGGCGCGCTTCCGCACCCTCATCGACGTTCTCTACGAGCGAAAGACGAAGCTCGTCGTCTCCGCCGCCGCCGAGCCGAACGACCTCTATCCTGAGGGTGATTTCGCCTTCGAATTCGAACGCACCGCCTCCCGGCTCGTCGAGATGCGCTCCGCGGACTATGTCGCCGCCGAGCGCGAAGCGGCCTCGTCCTGAGGGCCGCGAGGGGGCGCCGATTTGGCGCGGGCGGGCCCCGCCGCTAGGGTCGCACCTTCAATCTGACCTGACGACGACATGAGGGAGCCCCGCTGATGCAGGACGCCGCTGAGATCGAATTGGCTGAAGCCGACGCCGGGTGGATCGACGCCCTCTCGCAGATCATCGCCGGGGCGCAGACGGTCTTCTCCAGCTACATCCTGCTGCCGGTGCTGCTGCTCGTCGGGCTCTACCTGACCATCGGCCTCAAGTTCATGCCGATCCGGCGGATCCCGCGCGGCTTCGCGGAACTCGCCAAGATCAACCGCACCAAAGACGATGAAGGCGACGTCTCGCCTTTCGGGGCCCTGATGACGGCGCTCTCGGCGACCATCGGCACCGGCAATATCGGCGGCGTCGCGCTCGCGCTTTACTGGGGCGGGCCGGGGGCTCTGTTCTGGATGTGGGTGACGGCCCTCGTGGGCATGGCGTCGAAATATGCGGAAGCCGTGCTGGCGGTGAAATATCGCGAGGTCGACGAAGCCGGCCGCCATGTCGGCGGGCCGATGTATTACATTCGAAACGGTCTCGGTAAAAACTGGGGTTGGCTCGCTTTCCTCTTCGCGCTGATGGCGATGATCTGTTCGTTCATCACCGGCAACACCATCCAGTCGAACTCCGTCGGCGACGTGCTGCAGTCCTCCTTCGGCGTGCCGCCGCTCGTCACCGGCGTCGTCCTCGCGACGCTCGCGGGCGCGGTCATCCTCGGCGGGGTGAAGCGGATCGCGCGCGTCGCCTCGGCGCTCGTGCCGTCCATGGCCGCTTTTTACATGTTGTTCGGGCTGTTCGTCGTCGTGAAGAACGCGCCGGAAGTGCCTGGCGCGCTCGCCGATATCGTCCGCCTCGCCTTCACCTATGAGGCGGCGGAAGGCGGCTTCTTCGGCTCGGCGCTCTGGCTCGCCATCCGCTTCGGCGTCGCGCGCGGCATCTTTTCGAACGAGGCGGGGCAGGGCTCCGCCGCCATCGCCCACGCGGCGGCCCGCACCAAGGGCCCGGTCGATCAGGGTCTGGTCGCCATGCTCGGCACCTTCATCGACACGCTGATCGTCTGCACCGTGACGGGCCTCGTCATCATGACCTCGGGCGTCCTCTCCGGCGCGACCTCGGAAATGGCGGGCGCGCCGCTCACCGCGGCGGCGTTCGAGAAGGCGCTGCCGGGCGGTTGGGGCGACGGCTTCGTCTCAATCGCCCTCGTCGTCTTCGCCTTCACCACCATTCTCGGCTGGAGCTATTACGGCGAGCGGTCGGCGGAATACCTCTTCGGGGAGAAAGGCATTCTGCCCTACCGCCTCGTCTATGTGTCGGCGATCTTCGCCGGCTCGGCGGTGCTGTTGCTGAAAGAGGGCGGCTTCGCGGACATCGTCAGCCTCGTCTGGCTTCTCGGCGACACGACGACAGCGTTGATGGCGACGCCGAACCTGATCGCCCTCGCGCTCCTCTCTCCCGTCGTTTTCAAGCTGACGCGGGACTATTTCGCAGAGCGGAAATAAGGGGTCTGCGCCGTCACGAAAGACGGCGCTCCCCGCCCAAGGCCGTCGGCACTATTGCAGTTCCATGACGCTCGCGGCACTCTCGCAGCCGCACAGGCGGGACCGTCGTCCCGCCTTTTTCATGTTGTCATGGGGATGGGGCTGAATGCAGGACGCGCAAACGAATTGGTTCGTGGGAGCGGTTGAAACCACGAACGCGCTGGTGTGGGGGTCGGACGCGATCCAGTACCCGCCGGTTCTGATCCTCCTGCTCGGCACCGGGCTTTTCCTCACCATCCGTCTCGGCTTCATGCCGATCCTGAAGCTGCCCTATGGCTTCGCGCAGCTCTTCAAGAAGCGCGATACGGCCGCCGAAGAAGGCGACGTCTCGCCTTTCGGCGCGCTGATGACGGCGCTCTCATCGACCATCGGCACCGGGAACATCGCCGGCGTCGCCGTGGCCATCGCCATCGGCGGGCCGGGCGCGATTTTCTGGATGTGGATGACGGCGCTGCTCGGCATGGCGTCAAAATACGCCGAGGGTCTCCTCGCCCTGCGCTTCCGTGAGACGGACGGCGAAGGCCGACATGTCGGCGGGCCGATGTACTACATCAAGAACGGCATGGGGCCGAAATGGGTGTGGCTGGCCGTGATGTTCGCGGCTTTCGGCGTGCTCGCCTCGTGGGGGACGGGCGCCTACATCCAGGCGAACTCGGTCGCCGACGCCCTGCGCGCCGGCGTCGCCGATCTCGCGCCGAACGCGGAAGGTCTTTACGCGGCCACCCCGCTTATCACCGGGCTTGTCCTCGGCGGCGGCGCGGCGGCGGTCATTCTCGGCGGCATCACGCGCATCGCGAACGTCGCGAGCCGTCTCGTTCCGGCCATGGCCTTCGCCTACCTCGCCGGCGGGCTGATCGTCATTTTCATGAATATCGGCGCCGTTCCGGCGGCGGTCGGATCGATCTTCTCCAACGCCTTCGGCTTTGACGCGGCGAAAGGCGGGTTCATCGGCGGTCTTCTTCTTCTCGCCATGCAGAAGGGCGTCGCGCGCGGCATCTTCTCCAACGAGGCCGGTCAGGGCTCCGCGCCGATCGCCCACGCCGCCGCCAAGAACCACGATCCGGTGAACCAGGGCGTGGTCGCGATGCTCGGCACGTTCATTGACACCATCGTAGTCTGCTCGATCACGGCGATCGTCATTCTCTCCGCGAATGTTATTCCGGACGCCTGCGCCCCGTTCACCCGGCCGGAGCTTCTCTCGCTGCCGGAGAACGCGGGCTGTCTCACCGGCGCGCCCCTCACCGCCGCCGCGTTTGAAAGCGCGCTGCCGGGCGTCGGCCGCTGGATCGTCACCATCGGCCTACTTCTCTTCGCGTTCACCACCATTCTCGGCTGGAGCTATTACGGCGAACGCTGCGCGGAATACCTCTTCGGCGAGAAGGCGGTGGTGCCGTTCCGCTTTTCGTGGATCGCCGTCGTCTTCTTCGGCGCCTCGGTGCTCCTTTTGGAGAACAACCCGTCCATCACCGGCCTCGTGAATCTCTTCTGGCTGGTCGCCGACACGCTGACGGGCCTCATGGCCGCGCCGAACCTCGTCGCCCTCATCGCGCTCTCGCCGCTCATCGTCCGCATGACGAAGGAGTATTTCGAGCGCGAGGCCGAGGCGAAGACGCTGGCCGCCGCCAAGGACTAAGCGGCTCCTTTAAGGCTTGCTGATTGCACGCAAGCGCCCGTCGGGTCTAAACCCGGCGGGCGTTTTCTTTCGCGGACGGCCCCGCGCGATTTCCGCCCGGCCGCCGCGCCCATCCAGAAAGGACATCACCCATGGCCCGTAAAAAGATCGCCCTTATCGGCTCCGGCATGATCGGCGGCACGCTCGCCCACATCTGCGCCCGCGAAGAGCTCGGCGACGTCGTCCTGTTCGACATCGCCGCCGGCGTCGCCCAGGGCAAAGGCCTCGACATCGCCGAAGCCGCCCCGGTCTTCGGCAAGGATTCCGATCTCAAAGGCACTGACGACTACGCCGACATCGCCGGCGCCGACGTCTGCATCGTCACCGCTGGCGTGCCGCGCAAGCCCGGCATGAGCCGCGACGACCTCCTCGGCATCAACCTGAAAGTCATGAAAGCCGTCGGCGAGGGCATCAAAGCCCACGCGCCGAACGCCTTCGTCATCTGCATCACCAACCCGCTCGACGCGATG
>CAYFIB010000074.1:1629-8634 GCA_964342855.1 uncultured Caulobacterales bacterium | reverse complement strand
GAGATCGCGCGCCATGACGCGCTCTATCATGGCGACGACGCGCCGGAGATCACCGATGCCGAATACGACGCCCTCCGCCAACGGAACGAGGCGGTCGAGGCGCGGTTTCCGGAGCTGAAGCGCGCCGATTCCCCGACGGAGAAAGTGGGCGCCGCGCCGTCCGGCGCCTTTTCCTCGGTGAAGCACGCGAAACCCATGCTCTCCCTCGGCAACGTGTTCTCGGAGGACGAGGCGCGTGAGTTTCGCGAGCGCGTCGCGCGGTTTCTGGGGCTCGGGGAGGACGAGGAGCTCGCCATCACCGCCGAGCCGAAAATTGACGGCCTGTCGGCCTCGCTGCGTTATGAGAACGGAAAACTCGTCCTCGGCGCGACACGGGGGGACGGCAAAGAGGGCGAGGACGTCACCGCGAACCTGAAGACCGTCGCCGATATTCCGCTCACGCTTAAAGATGCGCCGGAGGTGCTGGAAGTGCGCGGCGAAGTCTATATCTCCCATGCGGACTTCGCCGCCATGAACGCCGCGCGCGAGGCGGCGGGCGAGGAGCTTTACAAGAACCCGCGCAACGCCGCGGCGGGCTCGGTCCGCCAGAAGGACGCCGCCATCACCGCCGCGCGCCCGCTCGCCTTCTTCGCCTATGCGTGGGGGGAGGTCTCCGAACCTCTCGCCGAGACTCAGTGGATGGCGGTCGAGCGTCTCAAAAACCTCGGCTTCCGGACGAACCTTGATCTCATGGGCCGCTGCCGTACCGCCGAGGAGATGATCGCCCATTATCGGATGATCGAAACGCGGCGCGCGGAGCTCGGCTTCGATATCGACGGCGTGGTTTACAAGGTGGACCGACTGGACTGGCAGGAGCGTCTCGGCTTCGTCTCCCGCGCGCCGCGCTGGGCGACGGCGCACAAGTTTCCCGCCGAGCAGGCGACGACCGTCCTGGAGCGGATCGACATTCAGGTCGGTCGCACCGGTGCGCTGACGCCGGTGGCGAAGCTCGCGCCCGTCACCGTCGGCGGCGTCGTCGTCTCCAACGCGACCCTGCACAATGCGGATGAAATCGCGCGCCTCGACGCGCGCGAGGGCGACCATGTCGTCATCCAGCGCGCGGGCGACGTCATCCCGCAGGTGGTGCGGGTGCTGATGGAGAAGCGGCCGAAGGGCGCGACGCCCTATGAATATCCGACCGAATGTCCCGTCTGCGGCTCCACCGTCGCGCAGGGCGGGGAAGAAGACGACAGGGACGTCGTGCGCCGCTGCACCGGCGGGCTCACCTGCGCCGCGCAGGCGGTCGCGCGCCTCAAACACTTCGTGTCACGCCGGGCGATGGACATCGAAGGGCTCGGGACGAAGCAGATCGAGGCGTTCCACGCGAACGGTCTCATAAAAGAACCGGCGGACATCTTCACGCTGGAGGCGCGCGACAGCGCCGAAGGCAACCTCAAGCCGCTCCGGGCGCGCGAAGGCTTTGGGAAAAAGTCCGTGGACAATCTCTTCGCCGCCATCGAGTCGCGGCGGACGTTTCCGCTCGACCGGCTGCTCTTCGGGCTCGGCGTCCGCCATGTGGGGGAGACGACCTCGACGCTGCTCGCGCGCCACTACGGAACCATGGAGGCCCTGCGCGGGG
Source organism: uncultured Caulobacterales bacterium (assembly GCA_964342855.1). Lineage (GTDB taxonomy): Bacteria > Pseudomonadota > Alphaproteobacteria > Caulobacterales > Parvularculaceae > JBCBJX01. Next base: position 7,016 of record CAYFIB010000074.1, on the reverse strand, counting down.
CGGTCGAGCAGATCATCGCAGCCGACGAGGCGGCGCGCGCTGATCTTCTCTCCATCAATGGTGTCGGCGAGACGGTCGTCGCGGCGCTGATGGAGTTCTTCTCCGAAGCCCACAACACCGACGCCCTCGACCGTCTGATGGCGGAGGTTCGCCCCGCCGTGGTCGAAGCGCCGGCAGCCGCCGACAGCCCCGTCGCGGGCAAGACGGTCGTCTTCACCGGCAAGCTGGAGAAAATGACCCGCGACGAGGCCAAGGCCCGCGCCCAGTCCCTCGGCGCGAAGGTCGCAGGCTCGGTCTCCGCGAAGACGGACTATCTGGTCGCGGGCGCCGACGCCGGCTCAAAGCTGAAAAAAGCGACGGAGCTGGGCGTCGCGACGCTCACAGAGGATCAGTGGTTGGAGATGGCGGGACCCTAGCGCAGATATCCGCTCGTCCCTGCGAAGGCGAGAATCTGAAGTAAAACGAACTGTTCGCGCTCGGTGCCGTGCGGCCGTAGACCCCGCCTCGGCCGGGGTAAATGGGGTATTCAGGTAAGACGCGAGCTGATCGCTATTGCCTGTGCAGGCGTCAACGCTCCGTTTATGGACTTATTGCCAAGTTCAAATACCACGTCTTGCAGTTCCTCATCGTCTCCGAAAACAAAGCTGTCTGACAATTCAATAGCGTCGCAGATATACTCGACTTGCTCTGCGCTGAGCGATGCTGAGAGGAAATCCCGGATCATTCTGAGCACATGCTCAGTGGTGAGTGTTAGGCAGGCATCTTCTGTCAGGAAAACCGGCGCAGTCGCTGCAGGCCGTTTGAGCGCGTCTACGTGCCCTTTCACTTCGTCGCGGATGTACCGCTCGAATTCGCTAGCTGGCAGCAATCCTTGCAAGTAGCCAATGAGTCTTGATGCTAACAATTGAATCGGTCCTGTGTAGGTCCTTCGACTGACAAGCTAGCCGACATCGTTCGGGATGAGAGGTTAGTCCCGCTCGCCCGGCCCCCTCTCTTACACGGATAGCTGTCTTGAAGAAAGCTCAGAGCCCCGCCGTCGCCGCCTGCAGCCATGCCGCGAGCTCCGCCGGCACCAGCGGCGCGATCACCTCTCGCACGCGGGCGTGGAAGGCGTCGAGCCAGCTCATTTCCTCCGCCGTCAGCATATCCGCGTCGATGAGCGCGCGGTCCAGCGGGGCGAGGGTGATGGTCTCGAAGCTCATCATCTCGCGCTCGCCGCCGGGGACGGGAGTCGTGACGACGAAAAGGCGTTCGATGCGGATGCCGTATTCGCCCTGTTCATCGTACTTCGCCGTGCTCGAGCGTGCCTTCCTCCATCACGCCTAGCCAACAGCTCAAATGATTTGAATACTCCAGAACCGCTTCAAGCTCATAATCGACGCGCTGCGTGTCAGATCCGCCGTAATCGATCAATTTTACTTTCAAACCTTCCTTGGGGCCGCCTGGGATGCGCTCCAAGTCTTCCACCGACATTTCCAGGTGTAGCAGCCAGGTGTTGCGGTCTTGCATTTCATTGCCATCAACACGGATCGGTTGAAGCTCTTCCGGTTTCACGAGAGCCCCGCCGTCGCCGCCTGCAGCCATGCCGCGACCTCCGCGGGCACCAGCGGCGCGATCACCTCGCGCACGCGGGCGTGGTAGGCGTCGACCCAGTTCCGTTCCTCCGACGTCAGCATATCGGCGACGATCAGCGCGCGCTCCAGCGGGGCGAGGGTGATGGTCTCGAAGGCCATCATCTCGCGCTCGCCGCCGGGGACGGGGGCGGGGGGCGTGACGACGATAAGGTTTTCGATGCGGATGCCGTACTCGCCCTGTTTATAGTAGCCGGGCTCGTTGGAGCAGATCATGCCCGGCTCCAGCGGCTGCGGGTTCATGGTCTTGGCGATGCGCTGCGGTCCTTCGTGTACGGATAGGAAGGAGCCGACGCCGTGGCCGGTGCCGTGATCGTAATCGAGCCCCGCCTCCCAGAGCGGGCGGCGCGCGAAGGCGTCGAGCTGCAGGCCCGTCGTGCCCTTGGGGAAGCGCGCGAGGGCGAGGGCGATGTGGCCTTTCAGAACCAGCGTATAGCGCTCGGCCATTTCGCGCGTCGGCTCGCCGATGGCGGCGACGCGGGTGATGTCCGTCGTCCCGTCAAGATACTGGCCGCCGGAGTCCACGAGATAGAGGGAGCCCCGCTCCAGCTTGCGGGCGCTGTCGGTGTTCACCCGATAGTGCGGAAAGGCGCCGTTCGGGCCAGCGGCGGAGATGGTCTCGAAGGAGAGGTCTTTGAGGTCCGCGCTCTCGGTGCGGAAGGATTCGAGCTTCTGCGCTGCGGCGATTTCGTCGACTTCGCCCGATTGCGCCTCGGTCGCGAGCCAGTGGAGGAAACGCGTCACCGCCGCGCCGTCGCGCACATGGGCGGCGCGAGCGCCGGAAATTTCCGCTTCCGTTTTCATGGCGCGTGGCAGGGCGCACGGGTCCGCGCCGCGGACGATGGTTCCGCCCGCTTCGGTGAGAGCCGCGCTATAGGCGGCGGGCGCGCCCGCGGGGTCGAGAAGCACCCGCGCCCCGGCGGCGCCGAGGCGGCGGATCTCCGCATCAATATCGCTTTCCGCACGGAGGGTCAGGCGCCCGCCGGTTTCCTCCGCGAGGCCCGAGGCCGTCTCGTTCGAGACTTTCTCCGGGTCGACGAACAGGGTCGCCTGACCGTCCGCCGTCACCACGGCGCGCGAAAGGGGCACCGGCGCGTGGGCGACATCGCCGCCGCGCACGTTGAGGAGCCACGCGACGGAGAGGGGCGAGGTGATGAGCGCCGCGTCCGCCCGCGCCGCCTTCACCGCCGCGCCGATGCGGGCGATCTTTTCGCCCGCCCCTTCGCCCGCGAATTTGCGCGAATGGAGGACGAGAGGCGCCGACGGCTTCGCGGGCTGGTCCGCCCACGCCGCATCGACGGGGTTTTCGGCGAGAGCGACGAGGCTCGCGCCCGCCCGCTCGCAGGCGGCGGAGAGCGCCTTGACGTCTTTTTCCGTGTGTAGCATCGGGTCGTAGCCGACGCGCATGCCGGGGGCGAGGGTCTTCTCCAGCCACATGGCGGGCGTCGTCTCCGGAAAGGCGACGTATTCGTAAATCGCGTCATCCACCTGGTCGCGGACCTGCAGAGTGTAGCGCCCGTCCACGAAGACGGCGGCCTTTTCCTTCAGGATGATGGCCGAGCCCGCCGAGCCGGAGAACCCCGTCGCCCACATCAGGCGCTCGGCGTAATAGGGGGTGTACTCGTTCTGATATTCGTCGTCATGCGGAAGAAGGACGCCGTCGATCTCCAGCCGCTCCAGCTCGGCGCGAACGAGGGGCGTGTGGCGCGCGGCGTAAGAGCGGTCGGAGCGGGGCTCGAAATTCTGGAACATGTTGGCGGCCTTTCGTTTGGGCGGCGATCCTTCGTGACGCGCGCGGGCGCGCGCTCCTCAGGATGAAGGCGGTGTTTGTTGCGCCCAAGATAGGCGCTGGCGCACCCAGCGTCATCCCGGGCGCGCGCAGCGAGACCCGGTACCAGAGCCGCGAGCCATGCGTTCCGTCACCCTGGGTCCCGGATAGCCGCTCCGCGGCTTCCGGGATGACGTTTAGGTCTTCCGCATGACCAGAACCGGCCAGGAGGGGTGGTCGCGGCGGCTTTCCAGCGCGAAACCGGCACCGTCATAGGCAGCGCGCACGGCGGCTTCCTGATCCGCCAGCAGCCCCGCGAGAATGATGCGGCCGCCGGACTTCACGTGCGCGGCGGCGGCGGGGGCGAGCTGGGCGAGGGGGCCGGCGAGGATATTGGCGAAGACGAGATCGAAGGGCGCGCGGGCGTCGATCTCCCCGGCGGCGAAGCCGTCCGCCTCGATCACCGTCACTTTGTCGGGGACCTCGTTGAGCGCCGCGTTCTCGCGGCCGATCTCCACGGATTTCGCATCGATGTCCGAGGCGAGGACCGGGACGCCCCAGCGCTTCGCCGCGGCGATGGCGAGGACGCAGGAGCCGGCGCCGAGATCGAACAGGCGGCCGGGGTTATCGTCTGGCAGGGCGTCGATGGCTTCGAGGCAGCCGGCGGTCGTCGGGTGGTGGCCGGTGCCGAAGGCCTGGTTCGCGTCGATGCGGATCGGGATGAGCGCGGGCTCGGCCTCGCGCAGGGCGACGACCTCGTCCGCATCGTGAACGCCGTAGGCGAGGAAGCGCCCGGCGCGGATGATGCCGAGGCCCGCGAGGGCGTGGGCGACCCAGTCGATGTCCGGCGTCTCCTCCGCCTCCGGCGCGGCGACGTCCGCCCAGCCGGGCACGTATTCGGCGAGCATCGTAGAGACGGCGGTCACGTCCGGCGCGGTCTCCCAATAGCCGTCGAGGCGCCAGAGAGCGTCCGGCGCGCCGTCATCAGCGAGAAGGTCTTCCTTCCGGATGCTGACGGCGTCGGTGCCGACGACTTCTGTGAGAATGGTCGCGGCCGCTTCCAGCGCTGCGCGCGGGCCGGTCCAGACGAGTTTATGGGCGACGCCCGTCATGGCATCCTCTTTCTAATTTCGCTCACTAGCCGTTGCGGCTCGTGGCAACCGATGTGAACGACATATCCGTTATTGAGAAGGATCGTCACGCCGGGTTCCCTATACCAACTATGGTTCATTCTTCGAAAGACGGAGCGACGTTTGGTTTCGTCCATTTCCCATGCTGCTTTTGAGGCGTCGATATCAACGATCAATTGGCGAATATCGGCGTACTTCACCACATGAAGTGGCCGGGTCGCTCCGATGCCTTTAAAGTGAACGCCATTCGTATCGACGATAGTTTTTATGCCGTACAAAGAAATAAATACCAACAATGCGACGGCATACATCGAGTATTTTAGAAACTCGCCTGAAAACCCCTCAGACAAGTAAATTGAATAAAGCAGGACGCCGGCGATCAAAACGACCAGCGACGCGCCAAGCCAAAATCCGGCTCCTCTAAGGCGTTGAATATGTGTGTAGCTCGCTGACACGAAGGCGGGCTTACGCCGCCTGAAGCACGCTCGCAATCGCGACGAGGGCGAGGGCCGATCCGCCGAAATAGGTGATGGCTGCGCCGAGGCCTTTGAAAATGTGCGGCTTCGCCAGCGTTTCGCAGAAGAGGAAGCCCGCCGCGTGCAGGAAGCGGGAGAGGGTGACGGCGAGCATCAGCCACGCGACCGGGCCGAAGGCCGCGGGATCGCGGCTCATATCCTGTTCCAGCGCGACGCCGACGATGAGGAGGAGCACCATGAGCGTCGGCGCGAACTCCGTGGCGTTGCCATGGGCGCGGACGGCCTTTGCGAGGGTGGAGGTCGGGTCGTCCGGCGCGCCGGTGATCACGCGCGTGCGGACGCGCTGGATCGACACCCAGAAGCCGAGGAGAAGAACGAGGAG
>CAYFIB010000074.1:0-1529 GCA_964342855.1 uncultured Caulobacterales bacterium | reverse complement strand
TTGAGCCCGGTGTGCTCGAAATCCACCGTCAGCTTGTTGCCCTCGACGAGGGTGACCCGTCCGTAGCCGAACTTCTGGTGGAAGACCCGCTCGCCGACGGCGTATTTCGACGACCCGCGGGCGGTCGAGGAGACGACGCTCGCGCGCGCTTCGATGAGGGGCGGATCGGAGCGGCCGCGCTCATGCTTTTTTAGGGCCTGCGCCGCGCGGGCGCGCCGCCAGCCGGGATTGTCGTAATAGGTGTCGTCCTCGACCTTCGCCGCGTTGAAGCGCGAGGAGCCCGCAAGATCGCGCGCGGAGACGCCGTAAAGGCCGGGTTCGGAGACGATCTCCGCATGGGCGGCGGGCAGTTCGTCCACGAAGCGTGAGGGCAGGGCGTTCTGCCAGCGCCCGAAAATCTGGCGGTTGGCGACGAAGGAGATGCGGCAGCTTTCGCGCGCGCGCGTGACGCCGACATAGGCGAGGCGGCGCTCTTCTTCGAGACCGTCATTGCCCTTGTCGTCGAGGGAGCGCTGGGAGGGGAACACCCCTTCCTCCCACCCCGGAAGAAAGACGACGGCGAACTCCAGCCCCTTCGCCGCGTGCAGGGTCATCAGCCAGACCTGCCCGTCTTCGGTTTCCGCGTTCAGCTCCGAGACGAGGGCGACGTGGTCGAGATAGCCCTCGAGCGTCTCGAACTCGCCGACGGCGTCGACGAGTTCTTTCAGGTTGTCGAGCTTGGAGGCGGCCTGCGGCGACTTCGCCGTTTTCCAGTAGTCCGTATACCCGGATTCTTCGAGGATCGTCTCGGCGAGCTTGCGCGGCTCTGCGGTTTCCGCGAACGCGCGCCAGCGGTCGATATCATCGAGGAACGCGCCGAGGGCTTTCTTGGCGGGTCCGCGGATCTCGTCGGTCTCGAGCAGCTGGCGCGTGACGGCGTGGAGGGAGAGCCGCGCGTGGCGGGCGTGGCCCTGCAGGGTCTGCACCGTTTTCGCGCCGATCTTCCGCGCCGGCTTGTTCACCACTCGCTCGAAGGAGAGATCATCGTCCGGCGAGCGCACGAGGCGCAGATACGCGACCGCGTCGCGGCTCTCCTCGCGCTCATAAAAGCGCGGACCGCCGACGACCTTGTACGGAACGCCGAGCGTGTTGAAGCGCTCTTCGAAGGCGCGCATCTGGAAGCTTGCCCGCACCAGCACGGCCATGTCCGAGAGGCTGCGGCCCTTCCTCTGTTCCTGCTCCACATCGTCGCCGATGAGGCGGGCTTCTTCTTCGGCGTCCCACAGGCCGCGGACCTGAACCTTTTCGCCGTCATCGTCCTCGGTCCAGAGCGTCTTGCCGAGACGGCTGGAATTGGCCGCGATAAGGCCCGAAGCCGCGCCGAGGATATGGCCGGTGGAGCGGTAATTGCGCTCCAGACGGATCACATCCGCGCCCGGGAAATCCTTCTCGAAACGGAGGATGTTCTCCACCTCCGCCCCCCGCCAGCCATAGATCGACTGGTCGTCGTCGCCCACGCAGCAGATGTTCTTGTGGCCCTGCGCCAGGAG
>CAYFIB010000073.1:0-9827 GCA_964342855.1 uncultured Caulobacterales bacterium | reverse complement strand
TTCGCGAGGGAATACAGGGCGTCACGCGTCTGCGAAAGGGGCGCGGCGCCGCGGGCGGGCGGGAGCCGATCCCATCGGACGCTCGACGCTCTCGTGCAATCTCGATAGTTCACCGCGGGCGGTCGACCCGGCGGCCGCGGCCCAAGGCTCGGCGGCGACTGAACGCGCCGATACGGGCGACGTCCGGCGAACAGGCGCGCGGACCGCTTCGACGTTCGAACGGCGCGAGGGGAGTAAAGCGCGGCGCATGACGGTCGTTGAGCTATTTGACTACACCGCATCCGTCGCCGTGGTGGCGATCGCCATGCTTTCCGCCGCTCTCCTCACTGCGCGGCGTCCGGCTGAGCGGGCGCCGACGCTCGGCCTCGTGATCTTTTTCCTCATTCACGTGGTGATGTACGCCGAGCCCGCCGCGCACCTCTCAGGTCTGACGGAGCTCTGGCCGCATCTGATCGGTATCGGCTGGCCGGCCTCGCAGCTCACGGGCCCGTCCATTTACATCTACGTCCGCGACATGACGGCGACCGGCCCCGTCAAGCGAGCCCCGTCGCACTGGCTCCTGCACGTCGCCCCGGCGATCATCGCGCTTGTCATCGCCACCCCGTTTTACCTGTTTCCCGGCGAGGTGAAGCTCGCGCTCTTCACCGGTCCGAATACGCTGGAGTTCTCGGACATGCCGCGCGTGAGCGCGCTCTATCTTCTGTATCCTCTGTTTCTGATCACCTCGCTCGCCTACCTGATCGCTTCGTTCCGCCTTCTGCTCCGGCATCTCGAAAAAATCCGGAACCTGTTCTCGGAAATCGAGAACAAGTCTCTCAACTGGCTGCGCGGAGCGCTGCTTTTTCTGGCGGTGGTCTGGGTCTGGGCGCTCGCAAACGCCGTCCTTGACGTAACGGGCTCCGCGCCCGCGTGGATGGAGGCCGCGACCTCCTGGATGGTCGTCGGCTGGGTCGCCCTGTTCGGGTTCTTCGGCGTCCGCCAGCCGGCGGTGTTCGCCGGAGCGACGGTCGAGGCCGCTTCAGCTGAACTCTCATCACCCGAGACGAAGTACGCGAGGTCCGCGCTTGACGAAGATCGCATGGCGCGCATCGGCTCGAAGCTCGACGCCGCGATGCGTGAGAATAAGCTCTATCAGGACCCGTCGCTCTCGCTTCGCGAGCTGGCCGCAGCCGTCGCGGTATCGGAGAATTACGTCTCGCAGACGCTCAACGAGTCCATCGGGAGAAACTTCTTCGACTACGTGAATTCCTGGCGCATCAGCGAGGCGTGTGATCGCTTAATCAATGAGAAAGCACCCGTTCTTGAGATCGCGTATGATGTTGGCTTCAACTCGAAATCGACCTTCAACGCCGCCTTCAAGAAGCATGTCGGCGTGACGCCCAGCGCGTACCGCAAAACCCGCTCGCCCAGCGGCTCCGAGACGTCCGAACGGTCACATCCGGACGTCTGATCGACCCTCCCGGCCCGTCCGGACGAACCATTCAGACGTTTCGGGCGACTTCTCCCGTGAGCGGACGCCCTGACGGCGTTCGGAACACGGGATCGACGTCATGACTTCTCTACAGCACTACAGCATCGCCTTGGTCATTTTTGGTTCGGCGACCGCTGCGTTCGCCCAGAACGCTGAGCAGGAGGCCGAACAGAAAGGCGGCCTCACCATCGGCCTCGGCGCCTGGGGCAGCTCCGTTCCGTTCGAGGATGTGGACGACGAAGCGAACGGGGGCGTCGTGCCGTGGATCGCGTACGAAAACGCCTGGATCAGCGTCGATCCGTCCGGCCTTGCTCTCACCGTCGGCGGGCTGGGCCCTGTCGCGCTGCAGGCGGTCGCCGCGCCGCGTTGGGTTTTCGCCGACCCGTCTGATTACGGGCCTTATTCGGATATGAAGCGCGATGTCGGGCTCGATGTCGGCGGACGCGCGCTCGTCGGGATCGGTTCGTTCGGCGTCATGGCGGAATATCTGATCGACGTCTCCCATGTCAGCGACGGCGCGCAGGCCGTGCTCGCCGGACAATGGGAGACGGCTTTCGGCGGACGTTACGGCGTCGGCCTTCAACTCGGCGGCCGCTGGCGCGACGCAGCGAGCGGTCAGTTCGATTTCGGCGTCTACACGGACGAAGCGGCGCCAGGGCGACCGGCCTATAAGCCTGATGACAGCATTTCACCCTTCGTCGGCATGATCGGAACAGCGAAAGTTTCGGGTCGGGCCAGCGTGGTCACGGCGATTGAGACCGAAGTTCTCGCCGAAACGCTGACGGATAGTCCGATAATCGAGGATAAGCCGCTCATCTCAGGATTCACGGCGATCGTGTTCGCGTTCTAGAGGCGTGGGGGGGGGGCGACTGAGACGTCAGTCGGTGTCCGCGTCGCATTGCGCCTCGACGCAGGGGCCGATGGCCTCAGCCCAAAGGGCGTATCCCGCCGCATTGAGGTGCAACTGATCGCCCGCGTGGAGATCATCACGCAGGACGCCGGAGGGCGCCGCGAAGCGGTCCTGCAGCTCGATGAAGACGAGGCCGCGCGCATCGGCTTCGGCCTTCAGGCGCTTGTTCGTCGCGGTGACGAGCGCCGTCGCGCCCTCCTCCCGCGGCAGGAGGCTGAGGACGTAAACCTGCGTGTCCGGCAGACGTTCCGCGATGCGATCCCACAGACGTCCGTTCGCCTCGGCGATGTCGGATGGTCCGGGGCCGCGGCCGAAATCATTGGTGCCCATCATCCAGAACACCTGCGCCGGTTCCGCGGCGAGGAGTTGCTCCAGCCGAACCGCCGCGCCGAACGTATCGTCCGATCCGACGCCGAAATTCAGCACGTGCTGGTCCGGGAACAGCGCCGCCCAATCGCCGAATTCCGTGAGGCTGTCGCCGAAGAACGCCGTCGCGCCTGCGGGCGCGGGCGTGCGTGAGATTTCTTTGACGCGGGCGGCGTAGTGGGCGAGCGCATAGGGTCGCGCGGTCAGGGTCGGCGGCGGCGGCGCGCCAAGGATGTCCTTCACCTGAGCGATATTGGCGTTGTGGCGGAAGGTGTCGGCCTGTTCGCGCGCGAGCACGAAGAGCGCCAGCGAGGCGACGACGATGACCAGCATCGCAAACCGCGCGCTGAGGCCGTCCTGAAGGCGAGCCTGTCGCCGCGTCAATGGAAATCCGGCAGCCGCCACATCCGCCTCCCCGTGGATGCGTCATGATCGATCGAAGGGTTTAACGGGCCGCTAAACCGGGCGTTCAATCTGCCGGACACAGCGTCAACCGAGCGGTTCGCCGAAACGCAGAAGATTGCCGTCGCGGTCCCAGACATGGAATTCGCGCATGCCGTAGTCGAAATCGCGCGGCTCCGTCATGCGCACGTCCGGGCCGGTGCGGCGGAAATCGGCGTGCAGCGCGTCGATCCCCTCCACGTTGAAATAGGCGGACGTGTTTTCGGCGATGTGGCGATCCGGGCAGAGCCAGAAATTCAGAAGCACCTCGTCACGGAAGACGATCCCGAAATCGCCGTACTCGGCGCGTTCGGTGAAGCCGAGCTTCCTGACATAGAAATCAATCGTCGCGCGGACGTTCTGCGAGGCGAACCACGGGATCGCTTTGGTGATGCGGAAGCTCATGGCGCTGAGACTAGCGCCAGCGTGCGCCCTCGTCTCTCCCCATCGCGACAGGCCGCTAGTCCGCCGCGTTTAACGTCAGAGCGCCGAAGTCGCTGGTGAACGGCGCGCCGTCGGAGGCGGGAGCCATCAGGCGGACGGCCGACAGAAGCGTCGGACCTTCCGGCAGGACCGGCAGATCGAAACGCCCGGACGCGTCCGTGCGCAGCGCGCGCACCGCGCCGTCGGCGGTCTTCAGATTGACGTGGAGGTCGGCGGCGGGGGAGCCTTTGTAGAGAAGGCGGATCGTCGTCGGGGGCGTCGGCGAACCCGCCTCCAGAACGAATTCCAGATCGAGCCCCGCGGGCTCCGGCGCGACATCGCATTCGATGACGCAGAGCACGGACTGGCTGTGTTTGGTGTAGACTTCCTCGAACGGCTGGTCGCCGAGAGCCGCGGCCGCGGCGCGCACGGCGTCCGACGCGCCGATCTCCTCAAGATAGTGCTCCACCGTATCCGGCGTGAGCGTGATCGGTCGCGGCCCGAAAGACAGCGCGACGTGCAGCGTGCCGGTCCGTCCGGGCGCCGCTTCGATCGGTAGGCTGCGTTCCTCGTCCCGCTCCCCCGTGCTCACGACGACATCGCCGCCGCCGATATGGGCGGACATGACCGTGATGCGGTCCGCCGCCGGGCCGTATTCGAGCACGGGGAACCCGCCGGAACTCGTCAGATCAAGGATGACGGAATTGATGTCATCCGGCGTCCAGTCCCGCGCGAGCATGTAGGTGTCGTGGGCGGAGGCGCTCCCGATCGAGGCGAAAGCGGCGAGGATAGCGGCGGCGCGCATGGGCGAACTCCTTTAAGATCCCGCCCGCGATACCGCCGCCGCGCCGGATCGGCAACGGCCGATCGCCTCCAATACGCTCAGGCCGCGAAATCGAGCGGCTTTCCGGTTTCGAGGAGCGACTTGAGGCCCGCGGTGATCTTCGCCCAGCCTTCGCGCACGCCTTCCAGGGCCGGCGTCAGCTGTTCGTGCAGGATTGTGAGCTTCACCGTCCCCTCCCCCGCTCGCTCGATCTCCCATGTGACGCGCGAAGGCGGCGCTGGGGCCTTATCCCAGTTCGGAATGAACGTCGCGACAAGCTTCGCGGGCGGATCGATCTCCAGAATCTCGCCGTCAAGCATGATCCCGCCATCCTGTTTCAGGTACTGAAGGGCCGCGCCCTTCTTCCACTCGCTCGAGACTTTGGTCCCGAAATAATAGCGCTCCGTCTGCGACGGATCGGTGATCGCCGCCCACAGTTTTTCAGGCGTGGTGCGGATGAAGGTCTGATGAACGAAGGTGTCCGACATGTCCGGCGTCTCCATCTGGCGTTTCAGGGCCGCCGCCATCCACGAGACGGGCTGGACATGCGGGGAGAGCCATCGGTCGGCGAGCTCCTGCAGGGGCGTCGCGTTCAGATAGTGCCGCTTGAACCGCCCGTCGCGACGGATCGCGACGAGGGACGCCTCCTCCAGGACCTTCAGATGTTTCATGACGCCGAAGCGCGTGAGGTCCGTGCCCTCGACGAGCTCGCCCAGCGTGAGGCCGCCCTCCGCCCGGAGGCAGTCGAGGAGGTCCCGACGGGTGGGATCGGCGAGGGCTTTGAAGATCGCGTCCACGGCTTCTTATATGTTACTCTTTGCTCACGTGACAATAAGGTCACCTAAAAAATCATGACCGCCGAAAGATGAACTCCCGGTCCGGGTGGTCGCCCACCATGAAGTCGTATTCGCCGACTTTCTCGAAGCCGTGGCGGGCGTAGAGGCGCTGGGCGCCGGGGTTTTCGGAGAAAACGCTGAGATAAACGGGCGCGAACCCGGCCTCCGCCAGCCAGTCGAGCGCGATGGCGAGGAGTTTCGTGCCGCGTCCGCCGCCATGGTGCGTGTTGAGGAAATAGAGCCGCTTCAGCTCGCCGGCGTCCTCCTCCATATCCTCCACCGGCAATCCGCACGGACCGGCGACGGCGTAGCCGACGCCCTCGCCCGCTTCTTCGGCGACCCAGACCGCATAGCGCGCGTCAGCCAGCAGCGCGGCGGTGGCCGCAGGGCTATGATCGGCCTCCAGAAACGCGTTCAGGTTTTCCGGCGTGTAGAGATGACCGAAGGTCTCAGTGAAGGTCCGCGCGCCGAGAACGGCGATGAGGTCGACATCATCGGGCCGGGCCCGGCGGATCTGGAAGTCGGCGGTCACGCTTAGAGACGGTTCGCGGCGAAGGTGTCGCAGGCTTCCGGGTCCTGCGTCTCGAAGCCGGTGCGGAACCAGCGCTGGCGCTGCTCCGAGGTGCCGTGGGTGAAGGTCTCGGGGCGGACGGTCCCGGTCGCCTGACGCTGCAGGCTGTCATCGCCGACGGCGGCGGCGGCGCGCATGGCTTCGTCAAGGTCTCCCTGCTCCAGAACCTGCTTGGCCGCCTCGGTCCGCCCCGCCCAGACGCCGGCGTAGCAGTCCGCCTGCAGTTCGACACGCACCTGCAGGGCGTTCGCTTCGGCCTCACGGGCGCGGGATTTCAGGCGCTGGACTTCCGTGAGAACGCCCGTCTCGCGCTGGATGTGGTGGCCGACCTCATGGGCGATGACATAGGCCTGCGCAAAATCCCCCGGCGCCCCGAGGCGGCGGGAAAGTTCGCCGAAGAACTCCGTATCGAGATAGAGCTTCGCGTCGCCCGGGCAGTAGAAGGGGCCGACCGCCGCCGACGCCGTCCCGCAGGCGGAGTTCACCCGGCCGGAAAAGAGCACCATGGTCGGCTCGCGATAATTGGAGAGAACCCGCGACCAGACGTCCTCGGTGTCCGCCAGAACCACGCGCAGGAACTGGGACTGGGCGTCGTTCGCGGGCGCGGAGCGCGTCTGCGGCGCGGGCGCCCCCTCGCCGACCAGCGCCAGCGGGTTCACGCCGATGGCGTTCAGCGCGAAGAAGCCGACCGCGAGCACGGCGATCCCGCCGATCCCGAATTTCGATATGACGAACTGGAGGAGCAGCGGAACGAGCGACGAGCCCCCGCCCCGCATCCCGCCGAGTCCGGCCGATTGGCCGCGACGATCCTCAAAATTGTCGCTCTGGCGACGACCTTGCCAACGCATGGCGGTTTCTCCGCTGACTTCGCGGCGAGTTTAGCGGCTGGCGGGGGGGAAAGGCGATGCGGCGGGCGCGGTCCTCTGGCGGAAGCAGTATAATCCGTTCGGAGAGAAGCGCTTCGACCCCGCCGCCATCCGCGACGACGAGGGCTACACCGGCCACATCTCGGATTCAGCGACCGGCCTCGTCTACATGCAGGCCCGCTATATGACCCCCGTCACCGGACAGTTTCTGACGACGGACCCCATCGGGTATCAGGATCAGCTTAATCTGTATGCGTATGTGCATAATGATCCGGTGACCGCGACTGACCCTACGGGTGAATTCGCTAACGTGTTGGCTGGCGCCGCTATTGGTGCTGTAGTCGGTGCGGTGATTTCGGGCGGAGTCGAGATCGTGAACCAGATGTCAAAAGGCGAACATATTAACTTTGCGAAAGCGGGCGTTGCCGCAGCGGCAGGCGCCTATTCTGGAGCAATCAGTGGTGCGCTGATCTCATCCGGAGCGATCGCGGGAGCGGTTGTAGCTGCCACTGCGGCTACAGTAGGTGAAAGTACTGGCGCAATGACACTGGGAGGAACCTCCATGGGCCAACTAGGCAAACCAGCTTTGGAAATTGGGCTGGATGTGGCTAAGGACACAGCTGTGGGGACGCTTATATCGCAAGGAGCAGAAGCCACCCTAGGGGGTGACTCGATGGAAATCGAAGTCGAATCGAAAGCTCATGAAAAAGAATCAGTAACCGACCGAACATACACGCAGGATATTTTTGAGTTTATCCAATGAATAGACCGAACTTTACAAATGTTTTTTAGTTTTTATTTCATTGATATTTTTTATCTCTGCTCCAATGTTTTTACCTACTGCTAGCACACGATACTCAGTGAGCGAAAAATTGATTTTTGTAATATATCTTTCCGTTCCATTTTTTATAGCATCCCTTGGTATCGATCAAATTTGTCAATTATACCTGAAATCTAAGTCAAAAGACAAAGAATGAAACATTTTCTGATAATTATTTTGCATTTATCTTGCGATTGGCGCCTATACCGCTGATTAGTGTGGCTACAGCCTTAACGTCTTGAATAACAAGCTTCGACCTACGACGCCCGGCGGCAACACGACCAACACGGACAGGCACGTCTTCACCTACGACTTCGCGAAACCAGCCGACCTCGATCACTGGCTCGGGCGTCAGCCAGACCCATACCTATGACCCCGGATCAAGTCCGGGGCAGGCTCTAATCTGAAGCGTGGAGATCTGCCGGTACGGATAAGAGCATCCGATTCACCAGAATTTCGGATAGCGTGATACCTGATTCACTTGTTGAAGAAGTTGGGCGAGCCACGGAAGGAAACGACGACTATGATTTGGGCGTTTTCCCCGGCGGGAATGATGGTTCGAATTCAAATGGTTATGCGGATGCGATAATTGGCGAGGCCGCTCGCCGAGCAGGTGTGAATCATTTTGTGGTTCCTATGCCAAAAGGGTGGCATCCCAATTCCGATACCGCGAGAAACGTAAAAATATCCTCATGTACTCAATCGGGCAGTAAGAGCGAGTGCTAGATCTTGGGAGCCGAAGTCATGCGTAGAATTGCCATCTCTTCCTTCGCGTTTAGTATGTCTGTAATTTCAGGCTGCGATTATTTAGGTGAGCCGAGTTGCAGAAAAGTTCTGAGAAGTTACGGAATTGAAAATGATGATCTGAGCAGGAGCAAAATTGGACAAGTTTCAGATCTAAAAATAACGAATATATTTTGCAAGCCCCGTGACGGCCAAGATACGGAATGTACCGTAGAGAACGCAGAAATCATTCAATTTCATTCTGGCGACTATGTTTTCTTTGGTCAATACCCAGATGGTGGGCGTTTTGGCCCATCTATGCTATCATGCAGCAGAAAATCATTGGATTTTTGAGAATAAAGATACTCTGAAAGGATAAAAGTACTGAGTTTTCTCCGTTGTTCATTTTCGAGTTTGGCGTGAACCTTGCCAAATAGTCTGCACGCAGCGGTTGCTAAAGCTCATAGTAACAAATTATTATTCGTAGTCTTGGATAAATTCTTCATACGAAGAATATTGTCCGCTTATCTCCCAGCCTGGTGAAGCATAGTCGTGGATTATGAAAATCAGCATATTCGTAGATTTTTCGCCAGAAGCCACGAAACAGAAAATGTCGTCATTCTCCATTCGGTTCGCTACCGGAAAATATCTGTACCCTCTATATTCACTTTCAAGATACGATTTGCACCCAGATGCTTCTTCGGCGCTCAGCACTTCCCAAGATTCGTTTTCTGACAGCCCGTTTACGACCTTCGCCACGTACGCCTTGTCGTCGATGAGCCCAGCTTCCTGAAGCTGCGACAACAGGTAGTCAGTCAACTGCTCGTGCGGCATTACTCCGCCGCCACCGCCACGTGCGGCTTATTCGCCCGGTACTGATCGATCCGCTCTTCGATCTCGTGACGAAAATGCTGGATGAGGCCCTGGACCGGCCAGGCGGCGGCGTCGCCGAGGGCGCAGATGGTGTGGCCTTCGATCTGGCCGGCGACCTCGAGGAGCTTGTCGATTTCGGCGTGCTCGGCGTCGCCCTTCGCCATGCGCGAGAGGACGCGCCACATCCAGCCCGTGCCTTCGCGGCAGGGCGTGCACTGGCCGCAGCTCTCGTGCTTGTAGAAATAGGCGATGCGGGCGATCGCCTGCACCACGTCCGTCGACTTGTCCATGACGATGACGGCCGCCGTGCCGAGGCCGGATTTGTGTTCGCGGAGCGCGTCGAAATCCATCAGCACGTCGTCGCAGATCTCTTTCGGCAGCAGGCGGACGGAGGAGCCGCCGGGGATGATGGCTTTGAGATTATCCCAACCGCCGCGCACGCCGCCGCAGTGCTCCTCGATGAGTGTTTTGAGCGGGATCGACATCTCTTCTTCGACATTGCACGGACGGTTCACGTGCCCGGAGATGCAGAAGACCTTGGTGCCGGCGTTGTTCTCGCGACCGAAGGCTTTGAACCACCCCGCCCCGCGGCGGATGATGGTCGGGCAAACGGCGATCGACTCGACATTGTTCACGGTCGTCGGGCAGCCATAGAGCCCCGCCCCCGCCGGAAACGGCGGCTTCAGGCGCGGCTGGCCCTTCTT
>CAYFIB010000072.1:0-10648 GCA_964342855.1 uncultured Caulobacterales bacterium | reverse complement strand
CATGTTGTCGCGCAGATAGTCGAAGCCGAATTCGTTGTTGGTGCCGTAGGTGATGTCCGCGGCGTAAGCCTGCCGGCGCTCGTCATCGGAAAGCCCGTGGACAATGCAGCCGACCTCCATGCCGAGGAAGTTGTAGACCCGGCTCATCCACTCCGCGTCGCGGCTGGCGAGATAGTCGTTGACGGTGACGACGTGGACGCCGCGGCCTTCCAGAGCGTTGAGATAGACCGGCGCCGTCGCGACCAGCGTCTTGCCTTCGCCCGTCTTCATCTCCGCGATCGCGCCGCGGTGGAGCACCATGCCGCCGACCAGCTGCACGTCATAATGGCGCTGGCCGAGGGCGCGCTTCGCCGCTTCGCGCACGGTGGCGAAGGCTTCGTTCAGAATGTCGTCGAGGGTCTCTCCGGCCTCGAGACGATCCCGGAATTTCTGGGTCTGGGCTTTCAGTTCGGCGTCGGAGAGCGCCGCGATCTCGTCCTCAAGCGCGTTGATCGCTTCGACGCGCCGGAAAAGCGGCTTAAGACGACGGTCATTGGAAGAACCGAAAAGCTTTTTTGCGAGGGAATTCAGCGCCATCGAGAGGCGTCCTCCGGAGTGATGCGGGTGTGTCGGCCGGACGAGGGGCGCGAAGGCGCGCGCGGCTGACGCGGCGCGTGGGACTTAAGCAGGGCCTTGGAAGGTGTCAACGAACGCTCCCCTTATCCGTTCCCCCTGGATCCGCCGGCTGAGCCGCGCGGGGCGGGCGCTCGCGCGTTGGGCGAAGGCGTTCGCGCGCGCCGTTCTGGCCGCGGCGCGCGGGTTCTGGTGGTGGTCGCGAACGCCGCTTGGACGCGCCGTCTGGCTCGCCGTTCTCTTTGGGGCGCTCATCGGCGGCCTCGGCCTCGCGGACCGGCATCTGCGCGTTGAAAGCGACGCGGCGGGGGATGCGGCCGGCGCCGACGGCGCGGACGCCGCGCCCGATCCCGTGCTCGCCCGCATCGCCGGAACCGATATCCGCTTGTCCGAGGTGCGACGCTTCGCCCGGGTCGAAGGCCTCCTCGCGCCCGAGGAGAGCCTCACCCCCGCCGCCGCCATCGAGCGGGAAATCCTCGACCGTTTCATCGAGCAGCGCCTCTTCGCCCGCGCCGCCATCGCCGACGGCCTCGCCGACGATCCGGCCGTGCGCGCCGACCTCGCCGACGCCCGCCGCCGCATCCTCGCCGCGCGCTATTACGAGCGCCGCATCGCCGCCGCGACGAGCGAGGCGGCCGTGCAGGATCTTTATGAGCGCCAGCGCAGCCTTGCGGATCTCGGCGACGAGGTGAAGGCGAGCTATATTGTGGTCGCGACGGAGGAGGAGGCGAAGGCCGTCATCGCCGCCGTGGAGGCCGGCCGTCCGTTCGCGGAGCTCGCCCGCGAAAGCTCCCGCGACGACGCCACGGCCCGCCTCGGCGGCCAGCTCGGCTGGTTCGTGCATGACGCCATGGCGCCCGCCCTCGCCGAAGCCGCCTTCGCGACAAAGCCGGGCGAGATGTCCGCCCCCTTCAAAACCGAATTCGGCTGGAACGTCGTCCTCGTCGAGGCCCGCCGCAGGAAAGCGCCGCCAAGCCTCGAGGAGCTCCGCCCGACAATCGAACGCTTCCTGGAGCTCCAAGAGGTCAACCGCATCGTCGAGGAACTGGGCGAGCGGTTTTATGTGGAGCGGGTGGGGGAGTAGGAAGAGGAACGGACCTAGGGGCGGATGCGAATCCAGATTTGATACAGAACTGGCCGTCCTATGTTGGGACAAAGATGAAATCTTACGGACCTTGGCAAGGTCGCGTTAACGTCTGTCATTCATTCCAATGAGCATCGAAATGGCGAACATCGTTCTGGTTGCGGCGTGCGCCCTCATCGACGCGGATGGCCGGATACTGCTGGCGCAGCGGCCGCCGGGAAAGTCGATGGCCGGCCTGTGGGAGTTCCCGGGCGGCAAGATTGAACAGGGCGAAACGCCGGAACGGGCGCTCGTTCGGGAATTAAAGGAGGAACTGGGTCTCAGTACGGAAACGTCGTGCCTCGCACCGTTCGCATTTGCCTCGCATGCTTATGAAACGTTTCACCTGTTGATGCCCTTATTCCTCTGTCGGAAATGGTCAGGCGCCCCTGTGGGGCGGGAAGGGCAGGCGATAAAATGGGTGCGACCCGCGAGTTTGACGGACTATCCGACGCCGCCGGCCGACGTGCCGCTCATGGCCCAGTTGCGCGATTTTCTCTGACCCTGCGCCGTTTCTCTCAATGCGAAAACGGCGCCACGGCGATCGAGTACGGACTTCTTGCGGCGCTTCTCGGCCTCTTCGTCTTCGGCGCCGCCGGCGCGGCCTCCAACGCCATGAGCACGACCTTCGGCGCTATCGTCGCCGACCTCGGCGCCGCGCTGAACTGATTTAACGCCTCTGTCATCCCGGACGTTACTCGCGTCCAAGCCCGCAGGGCTTGGCGAACGCGTGTTCGATCCGGGACCCATCTCGGACGCTATCAACGTTCCGTGGACGTCCGAGATGGACCCCGGATCGCGCTGCGCGCGTCCGCGAAGACGGTGGATGGCTTTGGGGGAGGCTTCTATCCCTCCGTCCCCTTCAGAACCGCCTCGCTCAAGGACGCCCGCGCGGAGCCGGGGGCGAGCGGCTTTTGCTGGCTCTCATGGGGCGCCCAGCCGGTGAGGGTCGCGATCTCAAAGAGCACCGGTCCCGCCTCCACGCACTGCTGCAGCGCGCCGACCATGGCGCCGGCGAGAGCGCGCGAAGGCGGGCGGCGGTCGCGTTTGGCGAGGACGTTGGTTTCTCCGCAGGCCCTCAGATCCTCGATGAGGCGCGCGGCGCTCGAGTACTCGACCTCCACCCGGTCGGCGTCGGCGACGGGCAGGGCGAAGCCCGCGCGCTGAAGAAGCCCGCCGAGATCGCGGACATCCGCAAACGGAAAGATGCGCGGCGAAGCGCCGCCGGTCGCTTCGGCCTCCGCGGCGAGAAGGGCCTTGCGCTCGCGCCCGAGGGTCTCGCCTGAGAACAGCGCGCCGATGAAGAGCCCGTCCGGCTTCAGCGCCCGGCGGATCTGGGCGAGCGCGCCCGGCAGGTCGTCGACCGCGTGCAGGGTGAGGACGGAGAACATCGCGTCATAGGCGCCGTCGGCGAGGGGAAGGGCGTCTTCGGCGAAGGCCGTCGCCGGTTTCGCTCCGCCTGCGGAGAGAAGTTCGCGGGAGACGTCGCCGCGCAGAACGCGGGTTGTCCCCCGGGCGAAAAGCGCCTGATCGGAGATAAGCCCGCCATCGCCGATGATTGCGACTGTCTCGAAGCGCCGGTTCACGGCGGCGAGGCGGTCGAGGATATCCTCCGCCGCGCGTGCGCAAAGATACGCTTCGCGTGCGAAAACATGCGCGGCGCGCGCGCGGGCGCGCCGCCGGGCGGGCGCGTCGAAAATGCGGGGGGGAGCGGCGTCTGGCCTCATCATTTGCGAGATATCGGGCTCCGCGCGAGGATCAAGTCATGCGCGCGGAATGCTCGCGAAGCGCTCCCGCGCGCGCGCAAGGAACGGACGGCGAACATGCGGGATCGGACAAGCTGGCGAGAGGAGGCCGAACGGGCGGGGCGCCGGGCGCTCGACGCGCTCTTCCCGCCCCAGTGCCCCATCACCGGCGAGGCGGTGGACCGGGCGGGGCTCATTGCGCCCGCCGCGTGGAACGCCATCACCTTCTTCGAGCCTCCCTGGTGTTCGACCTGCGGGGCGCCGTTCCGGGAAATCCCCGCCGCCCACATTGTCTGCGGCGCCTGCGCGGCGGGGGAGTTCGCCTTCGATTTCGCCCGCTCCGCCTTCGCTTACGACCCCGCGAGCGCCCGCCTGGTGACGGCCTTCAAGCACGGGGACCGGGGGGAGCTGGCCGCCCCGCTCGCCCGCTTCGTCGCCCGGGCGGGGCTGGAGCTGTGGCCGGAAATCGACCTCCTCGCGCCCATTCCCCTTCACCCCATCCGCCAGTGGCGGCGGCGGTTCAACCAGGCTCATGAGATCGGCGTTCGGGCCGCGAAAATCGTTGATCGGGCCTATGATCCGCTGCTCATTTCCCGGACGAAAGCGACCCCGCCGCAGCAGACATTGACCCGCGATCAGCGTAAACGGAACGTCTCCGGCGCCTTCGCCGTCAAGGACCCCGCCCGGGTCCGCGGTCGGCGGATCGCCCTCATCGATGACGTCTTCACGACCGGCTCGACCGCCAGCGCCGCGGCGCGGACCCTGAAGCGCGCGGGCGCGGCCGCTGTCGTTCTCGTGACGGCGGCGCGGGTTGTGCGCGGGGGGGACGCGGCCATATAGCCGACCGTATCAGGAGTGACCGACATGACCGCCGTAACGCTTTACACCAAACCCATGTGCCCGTTCTGCATCCGCGCCGCCGATCTTCTGACGAAGAAGGGCGTGGAGTTCACGGACATCTCCGCGGCTTACGACCCGGAGAAGAAGGAAGAGATGCTCGCCCGCTCCAACGGGAAAAGGACGTACCCGCAGATTTTCATCGGCGACACCCATGTCGGCGGCTGCGACGAGCTTTTCGCCCTTGAGCGCGCGGGAAAGCTTGACGCGCTGCTCGGCGCGGCCTGATCCATGAGCGTGCGCGTCGGCCTCGTGCAGATGCGCGCCGGCGTCAGCCGGGCGGCGAACATCGCGGACGCGGAAAAGCGCATCCGCGAGGCGGCGGGGGAGGGCGCGCGGCTCATCCTCACGCCGGAGATGACCAACGTCCTTGATCGGGACGCCAAACGTCTTCTCGCCGATCTTCCGCGTGAGGAGGGCCTCACCGAAATCCAGCGCTTCGCGGACCTCGCGGGCGAGCTCGATATCGACCTCGTCATCGGCTCCATGGCGGTGAAGCTCTTTCAGGGCGCCGCCGCCAACCGCTCTTACGTCTTCTCGCCCGCCGGCCGCCAGGTCGCGAGCTATGACAAGATCCACATGTTCGATGTCGATCTGCCGACGGGGGAAAGCTGGCGCGAAAGCCGTCTTTACAAGGCGGGCTCCGCGGCGAAGCTGGTGGAGACCCGCGCCGCGAAAATCGGCCTCTCCATCTGCTATGACATCCGCTTCCCGCACCTTTACCGCGATCTCGCCTGCGCGGGCGCCGAAGTCCTTACCGTCCCCGCCGCCTTCACCGCGCCGACGGGCGAAGCTCATTGGGAGACGCTGCTCCGCGCCCGGGCGATCGAGACGGGTTCCTATGTCCTCGCCGCAGCGCAGGGGGGCGAGCACGAGGACGGGCGGCGCACCTGGGGCCGCTCCACGGTGGTCGAGCCCTGGGGCGAGGTCATCGCAAAACTGAAGCACGACCGCCCTGGTGTCCTCCTCGCCGATCTCGACCTTGCTAACGTCGCCGACGCCCGCGCCCGCATCCCGAACCTCGCGAACGTCCGGGAGTACCGGGTGGAGACCAAGCGGTCCTGAGCCCCGCGCGTTCAGGAGAGTTGATCCGCCCGCCGAAGGACGCATGTTAGGGGGATGATCAAGTACGCCCTCATCTGCGCGGACGGCCACGGGTTCGAAGGCTGGTTCCGCAACTCCGCCGATTTTGACGCGCAGGCCGAGCGAGGCCTCCTCTCATGCCCCGTCTGCGGCGGCTCGGAGGTGGCAAAGCAGGTGATGGCGCCCGCCGTCGCTCGCTCCGGCGCCCTCTCCAAATCCGGCTCGAAAGCCGAGAAGCTCGACGCCTTCAAGCGCGATTTCAACGACGCCGCCCGCCGCGCGCGCGACTATGTCGAGAAGCATTTCGACAATGTGGGCGACCGCTTCCCGGAAGAGGCCCGAAA
Organism: uncultured Caulobacterales bacterium; assembly: GCA_964342855.1. Taxonomy (GTDB): domain Bacteria; phylum Pseudomonadota; class Alphaproteobacteria; order Caulobacterales; family Parvularculaceae; genus JBCBJX01. The sequence goes on along the minus strand of CAYFIB010000072.1, from coordinate 4,844 downwards.
AATTCATTTCGGCGAGACCGAACACCGCCCGATCTACGGCGAAGCGACCCCGACAGAAGCCAAGGACCTCGCCGAAGAGGGCGTCGCCATCGCCCCGGTGCCGAAGCCTGTCGACGAAGCGCCGGTGTCAAAGAAGAAGCTCAGTTGAGGGAGTAAAAGGTTAGGGCAAACTCCGGGGCTATGCTGCTCTGTGTTGAGGTCGATGAGATTGTCTTGTTCTAATTTCCGCCGGCATAAGCAGGCCTTTAGAAGCTATCATTAACTCAGAGCCGATGCGCTTGGTTTGTACTGAGTAATTTAGCGATAATTCATATTGTCTTCGGGACGCATATAGCTTTCGAATTTCATCAGCATCATCGTAAGTCAGCAGCCAAGGATTCTTCATCGATAGTACACGGTCCGCCACCAAGGCATGATCTTCTTCGTTGTAAAAACTTGTGTAAAGGGCTGACCCTTTGTTAAAATATGGCGGATCTATGCAGCAGAATGTTTCAGCTGGAAGTGCTCGTTCTATGTAGTCAAAAAATTTTAGAGCATCCATTCTATGAAAATGAATGTGGCTTTTGTATTTTTTTATCCTGACTATTCTTCTTATGAGTTCATCTTTGTTGAATCTGCAGTCTATTTTGTAATTTCCATTTTGTTTTAGCCCACCTATGACACCGGCATTTTTTATAATGCCACTCCTATTGGTTCTATTCAGAAAAAATGTCGCGAATGCCAATTCCAATCTCGTGGCTGATGCTGGCTCTCGTTGAATAGAACGCTGCTTGAGCCATTCATCTACTGTGATAGGAGTTTTATCGATCAAATCGATTAAATCGTCTGTATTATGAAGAACCGCGTTCCAGAACGACCAGATTGAGATGTCTAGGTCATTTAGATGAATATCGCTTACGTGTCCGCCAAACAACAGAGATAGAGCCAAGCTGCAGCCTCCGGCGTACGGCTCGGCATAGTGACCTTGCTCAATTTTGTTCGTGCGGAGAATTTTTTGAACGGCCTCTAATAGGCAAGATTTTCCGCCGGGATATCGGAGGGGTGAGTGCGCGCTTGGCATGTTTAGCAAACCTTGGAGCTTGAATCTGCAGGTGTTTTATCAGCTCCACGCACCGACGGCCAGCCTGCTTTAAGCCTTAGGAAATTTAAGGGCGGCTACCAGCACCGGCGTTACAATCTCCATATCTGTGATGATCTGCTGGGCGTCAAACGAACCGGCGACTTCATGGTGCTTGGTTTCGTTCCCGCCTCGCGACAAGCGCTCGAATGCATCACGTATTACCCCGCGGTCCTTTTTGTTCTTGGGCCCCGCCCAGCCAAGTTTCTCTAGGAAAGGATTTCCGAAATAGTCTTTAAAGGACCTTTCGGGTTCGCGACCGGTGCCTGCGGTTAGACACTCTACAAATGCCCAAGCTCCAATCGCAACAAGCAACGTATGTTGGATGGCGGAAACATCGCATACAGAATAGTATAAGATCTGGTTTTTGTTGCTGCTGAAATCCTTAAGGGCGGCCTCCAGCTCAGCTGAGACGGCAATCTTAGATCTTGGTTCAGGTCTTATTGGTCGGCGAGCCGGAGAAGTCGGCTTTTTTGAGGGCGGGACTGGTGTTGGGGCAACATCAACAACCGGTCTGGGGGCAACGCGTTCGGTGCTTGCTTTCGCGCGCGACGGAAGTTTTCTTGCGTAGGGGATTATATGATCACTAGCGGTGTGGCGCGATGTAATTTTTCCGGCTATCAGATCCGATATTACAATCTTAAGAAGTTGCTTGAAATCCTCATCAGTTAGATCTGTTTTTATGCTGCTTCTATCTCTTGTGTCTAGTCCAAGCGCAGAGCGCATCTCGGGGTTCGACATATATCGAGTTAAGGTTGTAAGTTTCCGCCGCCGCTCGTCTGCAGAAATCCACTTAAAATCTTCAGCTATATCAAGTAAAAGCTGAGCTGTTGAATCTCTTCCGATGCCTTTTCGGCGTGCTTTTTGTTCTGCGTTCCATTTCTTTCTGCTAATGCCACTTTCGCGAGCGTGCGTTATATCCATCCAAAAATCCAACTCTTTATGATTATTGAATACTACAGCTTTAATAGTTTTGATAGGTATGTAATCACTTGAAAGGCTTTCGAATTTTGCTCTCCACATGGCGGGTGCCTTGTCGGGATCGTTAAGCAATTGTATTGCGCAAATGCGTCTGTTTCCCTCCCATACTTCGTAATTTTTCTTGGTGTTTTTTAGTCCGCTACCTTTTTTTGCGACAACGCCAAATAAATCCATTGGATTTATTCCGTCATTGCAAATGCTAGATGCTAGCTCGTATATCTGCTCTTCTGAGCATAGTTGGGAAATAACTTCGTCTTGTGTCTCAAGAGGTTCGTGCCGCGGATTTTCCTCGTAAAGGAAAATTCGGCTTACTTCGATGTCTTCGATTTTGTGCGACATGAGGGGTCCTCGCGGGTCCAAGAGCTAATTTTCTGCACGGCGTCAGGTTATTATCGGCGCTGTGCCCACTTTTGCACGCTGCTTACGTTGCAAAGAGAAATTGATTCGTGAAATCTCAAGGTTGATCAGGAGGGCAAAAGTTAATCTGGAATCACCCCGCCTTCACCGCCGCCATCAGACAATTCACGCTCGCATCGTCCGAGAGCCGTAGCCTATCTGACAGAAGCGAATACGCCATGCCAACGGCGGATTCGGGGGCGAGGCCGGCGGCGGGGAGGGCCTTGTCGAGTTCAGCGGGTTTCGCGAACTTGCCGGGGGCATGGGCGCCCATACCGCCGCGAGGACCGGCCGATCTTTTCTTTCGGGGCGACGGCGATTAGCCCATCGATCGCAGCGATCGCGAGGCGGGACACATGGCTTCTCCGGCGCATTCCGGGTTTCTCATCGAGACGCTGACCTATCTTGGCGCGGCGGCCGGCGTCGTCTCGATCTTCAATCGGCTGAAGCTCGGCTCGATCCTCGGGTTCGTCGCGGCGGGCGTGATCGTCGGCCCAGACGCTCTCGGCCTCATTCAGCCCGGGGAGGGCGTCTTCACCGTAGCTGAGTTCGGCGTCGTTCTCTTTCTCTTCGTCATCGGGCTTGAATTGTCCTTGAGCCGCCTGTGGTCCATGCGCACGCAGATCGTCGGGCTCGGCTTGACGCAAGTTGCAGCGACCGGCGCGTTGATCGCGGGGGCGCTCTTCTTTCTGACCGACATGGCGCCGGCGGCCGCCGCGATCGCCGGCGTCGCGCTCGCGTTCTCCTCGACGGCCTTCGTCCTCCAACTCCTGAAGGAACAAGGCGAGCTCAATACCGGATACGGACGACGCGCCTTCTCCGTCCTGCTCTTTCAGGACATCGCCGTCGTGCCGTTGCTCGCGGCGATCCCGCTCGCCGCCGGCGCCGTCGGCGGCGGCGGCTGGACCGGGGTCGCGAAGGCGATCGTCGCCCTCGGCGCGGTGGTCCTTGTCGGGCGATACGGGCTCGACCGTCTGTTGCGGATCGTCGCCATTTCCGGATCGCGCGAAGCGTTCGCGGCGACGGCGCTGTTCATCGTCGCGGCGACGGCGACGGCGGTCTCCTGGGCGGGGCTCTCCATGGCGCTCGGCGCATTCCTCGCGGGGGTGATGCTCGCGGAGTCGACCTATCGCCACCAGATCGCCGCCGACATCGAACCGTTCAGGGGCCTTCTTCTCGGCCTGTTCTTCATATCGATCGGCCTCCGGCTGGATATCGACGTGGTGGTCGCGGCCTGGCCGGTGGTGATCGGCGGCGCGGCGGCGCTCATCACGGTGAAAGCCGGGCTCATCGGCGTGCTCGCGCGGGCGTTCGGGGCGTCGAGCGCGGAGGCCGTGCGTACCGGGCTCCTTCTCTCCCAGGGCGGCGAATTCGCCTTCGTCGCGTTCACCCTCGGCGTTCAGTCGGCGCTGTTCACCGCTGCGGAGGTGAGCGTGCTGAACGCCATGGTCACCCTGTCGATGGTGGCCACGCCCTTTGCGCTGCTGCTGGCGAACGCGGCGTTCCGCGGCCGGCGTCACAAGGTCGACGAAAGCGCCGAAACGGATGTCCGCGCCGAGGCGGGCCATGTGCTGATCGTCGGTTTCGGCCGTATGGGCCAGATCATTTCTCAGGTTCTCAAAGCCTCCGGGGTGAGCGTCATCGCTCTTGATCGCAATCCGGAGCATATCCGCACCGCTCAGCGCCTCGGCTACGAAGTCTATTTCGGCGACGGCGCGCGGCTCGACACGCTGCTGGCGGCCGGCGCCGCGGAGGCGAAGGAGATTATTCTGTGCATTGATGATGCGGAGGCGACGAACCATGCGGTCGCGGCGCTGAAGGCGCGCCTGCCAAGCGTGCCGCTCCTCGTCGTCGCCCATGACCGCCTGCACGAGATCGCCCTGCAGCCGCTTGAGCCGGACCTCATCGTGCGCGAGACGCTGGAATCAAGCCTGCTGGTCGCCCGCGACGCTCTGAAACGGCTCGGCTTTTCGCAGGACACGATCGACGATTACGTCGCCCAGTTCCGCGCTTTCGACCGTGAGCGTCTTCTCGCACAGATGGACGCCGGTCCCGAAGCAGGCCGCGACGCGCTGCACCGGCGGTTCCGCGACGCAGAGCGATAAGGCGCGGCCCCGCGCCTCGGCCGCAGGTCTCGTCTACCCCGCCTTCACCGCCGCCATGAGGTAATTCACGCTCACATCGTCTGAGAGTCGCCAGCTGTCGAGAAGAGGCGAGTACGTCATGCCGGCGGCGGGTTCGGGGGTGAGGTTGGCGGCGCGCAGCGCCTGGTCGAGCTCGGCGGGTTTCACGAATTTGCGCGGGTCGTGGGCGCCCATGGGGACCCAGCGGAGGATGTATTCCGCGGCGA
>CAYFIB010000071.1:0-10759 GCA_964342855.1 uncultured Caulobacterales bacterium | reverse complement strand
GGCGATGCGGACGCGGAGAACCCCATGCGCGGCGTCTTCGTGCTGGCGGGCGGCGATCTCGCGCACGAGGAGCTGTCGCCGTTCGGCGCGCTTGATCTGTTAGTGGTATACGATGCCGAACGCCTGCGCGCCGCCGTCGGCCCCGCCGCCGAGCGTGCGTTCGTCCGTCTTGGAGCGGAGCTTCGCACGGCGTTTGAAGGCGGCCCGTCTTCGCGCGCGATCTTCCCGGTGCGCGGCCCCATCGCCAACGCGGCGGGCGGTCTCGTCGCCTCCGCCGATCAGGTGGCCAAGGAATTCGCCGCCCCGCAATCAGCGGCGCTGCGCCGATGGTTCGCGACAGCGCGCGTTCTCGCGGGCGACCGGGCTGCCGGCGGCGAGTTTATCGAGGCGCACGAAGAAACGCTCTGGGGCGGGCCGCCGCCGAGCGTGGAAGACCTGCGCGCCGCCGCGCGCGCCGTGGAGAAGAACGATCCGCGTGCGGCCTTCCGCGCCGTCGCCGACGTCTGCCGTCTCGCCCTCGGTCGCGCCCGGGTCGTGTTCCGCGCCGCGCCGGCGCGCGTCGTCTTCGAGACCGCCGCGGAAGTTGATGCGCTCGCACCCTCCGTCGCCCAACGTCTCGCGTCGGGCGCCGAGTTTGTCGACGACGCCGTCGCCCGTCTGCAGTTGGCGACGGGCGCCTCCGATGCGACGCCGCAGAACGATTTCGACGCGGAAGCCGCGGCCCGTCTCGCCGGTTTCGCCGACCCAGAAGCGTTGAAGACCGCCATCTCCGGCGCCGCCGCGGACGCCGGGAATACGCTGCATGCAGTTCTTCTCGATCCGGAAGCCGAGGCGCGCCGCTATGTGAAGGCGGACGCCGCGGATGATCGCGACGCGACCAATCTGCAGACCATCGGCTTCGGCGACGGCGACGCCCTTTCGGCGGTCGTCGACCGCTGGATGAAAAAAGTCTCGCCGGACGAGCCGGGCGCGCGCCTTTCCGCGAAAGCGCCAGGCCTCCTCACGGCGTTCTCTGAAACGGCGCATCCGGATCGCGCCATCCGCCTTTTTGACCGCATGATCGCGAGCGTCGGCGCAGCGACCGTGTTCGACGCCGTGGGCGGCGAAGGGCCGAAGCGCGACGCCGCCGTCGCCGCATTCGGCTTCACGCCGGACGCCGCCGATGCGCTCGTTGATCGCGCGGAGATCGCCGATATTCTGTGGGCGGAGGCGGACGAAGAAGAAGCGCGCCCCGCCGCGGACTGGATCGCGCGCCTTGCGCCTTCGTGGTCATCCGACGAAGCGCCGAGCGTCGAAGCGCTCACAGCGTGGCGCCGCGAGGCGATGTCTCATGTCTGCCTCGCCGCCGTCGCGGGCGATCTTGAATTCTCCGAGGCGCCGGCCGTTTTCCGCTCGATCGCCGAGCGGACAATGGAAGCTGTGCGCGCGCGCGTACTGGAAGACGCCGAAGGCGCCGAGGCCGAAGCGGGCCGCGGCGTCGCCATCGCCGTGCAAGCGGGCGTCGGCGGCGTGCGGTTTCTGCCGCGACAGCCCATGCGGGCGCTCTTCGTCTGCGAAGACGGCGTTGATGCGAACGCGGCCTCCGGTTTCGCCCGGAACGTTCTCGATCTCTGTTCGAATGTCGGCGGGCGCTGGCTCGCCTTTGAGCCCGATGTCGGCGCGCGCCCGGGCGGGGTCACCGCGCCGCTTGCTTCAACCGTTTCGTCTTTTCGCGATCACATGCTGAACCGCTCGCTGGCGGCGGAGAAAGTCGCCATCGTCGGTCTCGAAGCGATCGCCGGCGGCAAAACGGTGCGTGAGGAGCTTTCGAGCGCCATTCTCGCCGTCGCCGGCGCCCCGCGCGCGGCGGACCTTGTCTTCCGCGAGGCCGATCGCGCCCGCGCGCAGCGCCTGCGTCGCGAACCGGCGAAATCGATCTGGGATGTCCGTCTCATCGAAGGCGGCCTCATTGATCTGGAATTTGTCGTCTCCGCCTTCGCGTTCAAGCATGGCGCAAGCCATCCGTATGCGCTGGAGAACGGTCTTGAAGGCGCGCTCGATGGTCTCGCACGCGCGGGTCTCGTCAGCGCGACGACGTCCGCCGAGCTGAAATCGGCGTCGTCCGCCCTGTCGGGTCTGGCGGCGTTTCAGGCCGTCTTCGGTTGGCGCAATCCGCAGGCGGACCGGTTCCCGGAACGTCTTGCGGTCCTGGCGGCCGCGGCGGCGGGCGTTGCGAGCCCGGGGCATATCGAGCCCCTTCTGCGCGGCCATGCAGAGCGCGTGAACGCGATCTATAACCGCATCGTCAGCGGGCGTCCGGAGCTGGCGCGGGTCTCCTGATCGGCGTCAGTCGTCGATTTCGGAGCCGTCGAGCAGGGCGTCGCGCCTGCGCGCCGCATCCTTGTCGCGCGCCTTTTCGCCTTTCGTGCGGCCATGACGCGTGCGGTTGGCGGCCGCGTCGGCTTCTTTTTCAGCGCGCGCCTTCTTCTTTCGGAATTTCGAGAGGCTGATGACGTTGTCGTTCTTGCTCATGACGTTTCCATCAGCTGTTTCCTGAGGCGCATCAGAACATAAACCCGCAGCGCCGAGGAAAGATTGGGCGGCGGGTCGAGCGCGGCGCGCCGGTTGTCGATCTCGAAGGCGAGGTTGGCGAGCGAGCGCCCGTCTTCTTCGGCGAAAGCGTCCAGCATCTCCCAGAATTCCGGTTCCAGCGAGGCCGACGTGCGGTGGCCGCCGAGGGAGAGGGAGCGTTTCTCGATCATCAGGCGACGTGGCGCGCACGCGCGCGGATCGTCAAGCGCTCCAAACGAAAACGGGCGGCCGAAGCCGCCCGCATCGCATTCAAAATGGGTTCCGGCTCAGCCGCGGCGACGGGCCGCGAAGCCGAGGCCCAGAAGACCGAGGCCGAAGAGACCGATGAGGCCCGGCTCGGACACTTCGTTGCGCAGCAGGATCGAGGTTTCGATCTTGAAGTTCGACTGCGTCGTGTGACGCTCGGCGAAGAAGAGATCGAAGTCGTAGTCCTGACCGACGACGAGGCCGAGGGTCGTGAGGTCCACGCCGCCGGAAACCGCGCCGTGCACGCCGCCGAGATCGACCGCGAGCTGGCCGTCGATGAAGACCCAGAGGTCATCGTCGCCGGTGAACGAGAAGAATTCCGTGCCCGTATAGGTGAAGGACGAGTGGATTTCGTAGGTGAAGTGGTAGTTGTGCGAGCGGCCCTGATTGCCGAACAGCATGCCGTCGATCGGGAAGAAGGAGCTGCTGGCGTAGGTGTAGACGCCGTTGTTGTTGGTATCTTCCAGCGTGATCGTCAGCGCGTCGGCCATGTTGACGCCCGGCACATCGTTGTACCACTGGTTGAAGTTCGCTTCAGTCGTGAATCCGGCTGCGCCCGCGTTCCAGACCGGATTGCCGTCGACGCCGAGCGTGGATTGCACGACGCCGGTTTGAAGGCCGCCGATCGCGCCTTCAAAATCCGGGTGCGAGTCGTTGAAGTCGCGAACCGTGCCGGTGAGATCGATCGTCGGGCCGGCGTGAGCGATGGAGACCGAGGCGAGAACCGCGGCGAGGCCGCCGAGTACGAAGCGCATTTTATTCCCCTTTATTACGCAGAGCGTTATCCTGTCCTTACTTGTTAACAAGCAAGACCGGCGCCATTGATTGCGTCAGGGAATTCAACACGTTGCGTCGTTAACGCCGGGGCGTTCCGTAAGCCGCCCCGACACCTGTCAAATATATCGACGCATCAGCTCGGTTTGATCATCTCTTCCGGTTTGACCAGCGCGTCGTAGTCCGCCGCGGCGACGTAGCCGAGGCGGTCGGCCTCTTCTTTCAGCGTCGTGCCGTTCTTGTGCGCAGCTTTGGCGATTTCGGTCGCCTTGTCGTAGCCGATGGACGGCGCGAGGGCGGTCACCAGCATCAGCGAGCGGCTCATGAGGTCCGCAATGCGCGCCTCGTTCGCCTCGATGCCGACCACGCACTTGTCGGTGAAGGCCTTTGCCGAGTCCGCCAGTATACGGATCGACTGCAGGGTATTGAAGGCGATCACCGGCTTGAAGACGTTGAGCTCGAAATGGCCCTGGCTGCCGGCGAAGGAGACCGCGGCGTTGTTCCCCATCACCTGCGCGCAGACCATGGTGAGCGCCTCGCATTGGGTCGGGTTCACCTTGCCCGGCATGATGGAGGACCCGGGCTCGTTCTCGGGCAGGGAGATTTCGCCGAGGCCGGAGCGCGGGCCCGAGCCGAGGAGGCGGACGTCGTTCGCAATTTTGAAGAGCGAGACGGCGGTTTCATTCAGCGCGCCGTGAGCGGCGACCATGGCGTCGTGCGTTCCGAGCGCTTCGAACTTGTTGGGGGCCGTGACGAAAGGAAGCTTCGTCAGCGCCGCGACTTCCTCCGCAAACCGCTCCGCGAAGCCGATTTTCGCGTTGATGCCGGTGCCGACGGCCGTGCCGCCTTGGGCGAGCGCGTATAGACGAGGAAGGGCGCCTTCCACGCGGTCGATGGCGTATTCCACCATGGCGACGTAGCCGGAGAATTCCTGGCCAAGGGTGAGGGGCGTCGCGTCCTGCAGGTGCGTCCGGCCGATCTTGATGATGTCTTTAAAGGCGGACGCCTTGTCGTTCAGCGCATTGCGCAGGGTGCGGAGCGACGGCAGGAGCCGATGAACGATCTCTTCGGCGGCGGCGATGTGCATGGCCGTCGGAAAGGTGTCGTTGGAGGACTGCGACCGGTTCACGTGATCGTTCGGGTGCACCGGATCTTTCGAGCCAAGCTCGCCGCCGAGTATCTCGATCGCGCGGTTCGCGACAACCTCGTTCGTGTTCATATTCGACTGGGTGCCGGAGCCCGTCTGCCAGACCGAAAGCGGGAAATGCTCATCGAGCTTGCCTTCAGCGACTTCGAGAGCCGCCGCGGCGATGGTTTCGCCGATCTTGGCGTCGATATTGTCGAGGCCGATATTGGCTTTCGCCGCGGCGTATTTCACGACGCCGAGGGCGCGGACCAGCGGCTGCGGCATCGTCTCCGTCCCTATGGGGAAGTTGATGAGCGAGCGGGCGGTCTGGGCGCCGAAGTATTTTTCGGCGGGAACGTCGAGGGGGCCGAAGGAATCGGTTTCGGTGCGCATCGCGGCCATGGGCGCGTCTCCTGTTAGCAATCTGGTAAGCTGGGCGCGGTCTTACATCGGCTTGAAAGGGGCGCAAATGCGCGACGCATTCCACGGCAAGGGAAAAGTCCAGATCGCCTTCCGCGGCGAGGAGGCGATCCTGCGCATCGACGCGGCGACGACGCAGACGCGTCGGCTAAAAGCCCTGCTCGCCGATTTCTTGCGCAAGGAGGTCGCCCATATGCGGCCGGGCTATCAGCCGTTCGAAGTGCGCATCTGGACGTCAGAGACCGGCGAGCGGAACGCGCACGATGTCGACAATGTCGCCAAAGCCGTCCTCGACGCGCTGAACGGGGTGTTCTGGCGCGATGACCGGCAGGTCGTGCGGCTGACCTCGGAGAAATTCACCGGCGAGCGCGCGCGCATCGCCGTTCGGGTGCGGCCGCTTTCGAAGGTTCTGGATCCGGTCGAGATGGACGTCGAGCTGTTCGACGCCTGACGATTACTTCTTGCGGAATTTATCGAGGCTGACGACCTCCGCGCCGCCGGCGGGCGGTTCGGGCTTGTCGTCATCTGACGGCGCTTCGTCCGCCCCGGCGTCCTCGCTCGCGGGGGCGACGGCCGGAATGTCCTCGATGGGCTCAAAACGCAGACCGTAGTCGACGCTTGGATCGACGAAGCTCGTCATGGCGTCGAAGGGGATCACCAGCCGCTCTGGCTTGCCTTTGAACTTCAGTGTCACCTCGAAATGGTCGTCATCGACGCCGAGATCGTAGAACTGATGCTGCAGGACGATCGACATGCGTTCCGGGTACTGCTCATGCAGGTAGGAGGGGATGTCGACCCCGGGGTGGCGCGTTGCGAACTCGATGAAGAAATGGTGCTCGCCCGGCGTTTCGCCGGCGGCGGCCAGAAGCTCCAGAACATCGCGCACGACGCCGCGAAGGGCGTTCTGCGTTAGGCCGGGATAGTCGATCAGGGACGTGTCGTCGTCGCTCATTCGGGGCTCATGCGGAAACGGCTCAGCTTGCGCGGCGCTCGCCCACGTCGCGGGGAGAGGGCGGCCTTGAAAGGCAAACAAGGTGAAATCAGCGCCGGACGCAAGGCCGGAGTTTCACGGGCGCCAGCGAGGCGCGGGAGTCGAATGAATACGAAGGGAGTGAAATGGCGGATCCTGTTGCCACGCTCCGCCGGGCGCCGCCTAGGCCTGGAAAGGGCCTAGGACTTCAAAGCGAGTAGCTCAGCTGCTTACGCGGCGAGAGCGAACTCTTCCGAGTAGTTGTCGTTGGCAACTATTCAAATCGGCCCAATCACGGAGGCCATCCGGGCGAAAGCAGAACCTTTACACGTCCGTCGATCCTATTTCGGCCCCGCCGAAACGCCCTTTTCTCGTGGGGAACTCCCAGGAGGTCAGGGCGCTTGGGTGGAGCCGCCGGGTACCGCCCCCGGGTCCGGTCCGCTTATTACGAGCGCCATTTATCGCCATAGACCGCCGAAACGGTCAGACTGACATATAGGGCGAAACGGTTGACGTTTGAAGACCACGTCGATTGTGACGTTTAGCGACGTGAAACCGCAACAATTGCGCATTATGATCTCAAAACATGGAACGGCGCGGAGAGGTCCGCGGCGGGCGAGGGACCATGGCCGGAATGGACGCGAACGATTTCAAGAAGTGGCGAAAAGCGCTCAAGCTTTCGCAGAAAGACGCCGCGCACATGCTGGGGCTGAAGCGCCGCATGATTCAGTATTACGAGAAGGGCGAACGCGACGGGGAGAAGGTTCAGATCCCGCGCGCCGTTCGCTTGGCCTGTTACGCGATCGCGGAAGGCGTCCTCGACTATCACGGACCGACGCGGAAGATCGAGCGCCTCGAAGGCGAGAAAGTCGTCGCTTAGCTGGCTGCGGGCTCCGGCTCTTCATCCGGCGAGGGGAACGAGATCGGTTCGTCGGCGTCCGTCCCGTCCGGCTCGGAGTTGTCAGATCCGTAATCGTCGGCTACGCTCGCCTCGTTCGTTTCGCCTTCAGGTTCCGCGAGCGGCGCGGCGTCGATGACGTCCTCGGCTTCTTCTGAGAACGCCTCCGCATCGTCGGCCGAGGCGGGCGACTCCATCGCGTCCAAATAGTCCCAGTAGCCTTCGACGTTCTCCGCGAGGTCGAGGCGGCGGCGAAGCTCCCAGTAATCGTCGCGGTCCTGAATGGCCGCCAGCCGACGCGCTTCGCTTTCGCCGACCGGGCCGAGGCGGAAAAAGAGGTAGCCGAAGTCGAATTCCTCGATGGCGACGGCGCCGCTTTCCAGACGCTTCGCCTGCTGGCGCGCCGACCACGCCCACGGGTCGAGCAGCGGCGTCACGAAGCCGAACAGAACGACGATCCAGATCACCGCCGTCAGCGTGTTGAGCGGCGCGACCGGTCGCATCCAGCGCCGGGTGCCCCAATTGATTTCGGAGAGGGCGCCGATGAAGCCGAAGAGCGCATAGGCGGCGATCAGGAGCGCGACTGAAAAGCCCAAAAAGCGAGACGGCGTCAGCCCGTACTGATCGATCCTCATCCAGAGTGCGAGGACGCTGAGGGCGACGAACGCCGGCGCGAGCACGAGGATGACGAGCGAAGAGCCGCGCAGCCAGAGCGGCGGCGGCGCGCCTTCGCCGTTCTGATAAACGCCGTTGAAGATCAGCATCCCGGCGAGGCTGAGAGAAAGCATGAGCGGCGCGAGCCCGTCGCGCTCGAACACCGCATCGGCGCCGCTGACGACCAGCGTCACGGCGAGGGTGGCGGCGAAGGCGGCGTAAAGCGGCGCGGCGATGCGCGCGAGAAAGAGGATGAGGAACCGCAGCGCCCCGAGGATCGCCGTGCGCCCGCGGATCATGGCGACGGAGAGCGCGCCGACGCCGCCGAAGAACGGCAGCGCGAACCAGGGTTCGCCGATGAGCTTGAGGAAGAAATCGATCCCGAGGAGATCGAAGGCCCATGACCAGCACAGGAAGAGCGCGGTGATGAGCAGGGCGATCAGCAGCGCGGCGCCGGCGATCAGCGGCAGCGACAGCCCGTTCAGGAAAATCGCGTCATAGCGCGGCGGGAACGCGCCATCGATCGACGACTTGGCGAAGACAAGCAGCAGGTACCCCGCCAGCGCGCCGCCGCCCGCGAACCAGAAATAGAACGGCGCTTCGTCGATATAGCGCGTGGTCTCGCTCACCTCGATCATGTGCGTGAACGACAGCGCGACCGCGCCGCCGATGAAGAGCGCCGCCGCGCCGCCGGCGATCCAGCGTCCGGAGCGGACGAGGGCGGTGAGCGCGCCAGCGAACGCGACGATGAAGATGGCGAGGCCCGCCTGCAGGATGTCGCGCTCGTCGCCGACGAACTCGAAATTCGCATAAAGGCTGAGGCCGGCGAGAACGCCGATGAGCGTCACCGGCAGCAAGAATGCGGCCGGCCCGCCGAGGTCTTCCGCGCCTGTCTGCGTGTCCGTCATCATGCCGAGCCCCCTCGCATGCAGCTGAAGCTGGTGAACTATGCCCGTATCCGGCGGCGCTGGCGACTCTCCGAACCACTGGGCGTATGGGGCGAATCGCCCGCGTTTCGATCGCGAAAGGACGCCTCACACGCCATGCAAGCCTATCTCGATCTCATGCGCCGCGCCCGCGACGAGGGCGTGGAGAAATCCGACCGCACGGGCACCGGCACGCGCTCGGTGTTCGGCCATCAGATGCGTTTCGACCTCGCCGACGGCTTTCCGTTGGTGACGACGAAAAAGCTGCACCTGAAATCCATCATCCACGAACTCCTCTGGTTCCTCGCCGGCGACACCAACGCCCGCTCCCTGCAGGAGAACCGGGTGACGATCTGGGATGAATGGGCGGCGCCGGACGGAGATCTCGGGCCAGTCTACGGCGCCCAGTGGCGCTCCTGGCGGGCGCCGGACGGGCGGGTCATCGACCAGATCTCCGAAGCGCTGCGCCAGATTCGCGAGACGCCGGACAGTCGGCGCATCGTCGTCTCGGCGTGGAACCCGGCTGATCTCGACCGCATGGCGCTCGCGCCCTGCCACTGCCTTTTCCAGTTTTATGTCGCTGACGGACGGCTTTCGCTGCAGCTTTATCAGCGCTCGGCGGATATCTTTCTCGGCGTGCCGTTCAACATCGCGTCTTATGCGCTGCTTCTCGCCATGGTCGCGCAGGCGACAGGGCTGAAGGCGGGCGATTTCGTCCACACCTTTGGCGACGCCCATCTTTACCTCAATCATCTCGATCAGGCCGAAGAGCAGCTCGCGCGCGCGCCGCGTCCGCTGCCGACTCTGAAACTCAATCCGGACGTGACAGATCTCTTCGCCTTCAGGTTCGAGGACATCGCGATCGAGGGGTATGATCCGCACCCGCACATCAAGGCGCCGGTGGCGGTGTGAGCGGGGATGGCGCGGACAACATAAATGTTGCGATGGTCGTCGCGACGGCGCGAAACGGCGTCATCGGCCGCGATGGCGATCTACCGTGGCGCGTGCCGTCGGACCTCAAATGGTTCAAGCGCGTCACCATGGGCAAGCCGGTGGTGATGGGCCGCAAGACGTTCGCGTCCATCGGCAAGCCGCTGCCCGGGCGGACCAACATCGTCCTCACCCGCCGCGATGATTTCTCAGCGGAAGGCGTTCTCGTCGCCGCATCGACGGACGAAGCCCTCGGCCTTGCGCGCGAGGCGGCGCGGGCGGCGGGCGTAGAGGAACTCGCCATCATCGGCGGCGGCGAGGTCTACGCCGCTTTTCTGCCCGAAACCGACCGCATTTACCTCACGCAAATCGATCTAGACGCGGAGGGTGATGCGCGGTTCCCCGATCTCGCGTCCGATGCGTGGCGTCGTCGTGAGGCGGAAAATCCGCCGCCTGCCGATCCGCGGGATGACGCGCCCGCGCGTTATTTCGTTCTCGAAAGGGCGAAGCGGCGCGCAGAATCGGGCGAGAACCTCGGTAAAATCGCGTAACGCGCGGTGACCGGAGTTTAAGAGCCGTCCGCCATAAGATGAACGCGTGAAATCGTGGGGGCGATTTGACGAAGCGGCGCCGCCAGCGCCGACCGACCGACGAATGAGGCCGAACATGAACAAAACCTTTATCCTCACCGCGGCGGCCTTGATGGCGCTCGCGCCCTCGGCATTCGCCCAGACCGAAGCCCAGACCGTCTGTTCGCGCGGCGCCGTCACCCGCTCGATCGAGGTGATCTCGCCCGGGAAGGTCGGCGCGAAATGCGATGTTGTCTATTCCAAGCCGAATGAGGGGCTGACCTCGCAGACGCCCTATCACGCGAACAACGACTACAATTACTGCGCCGAGAAGGCTGACGAGCTGGCGCAGACCTTGGCCGACGCCGGCTGGACCTGCGTCGCGGTCGAAACCGATCTCGCGGCGCTCGACGCGCCCGTCGCGCCGCCAGCTGCGGAGCCCGCGCCGACGCGTGTCGCCGCCGCCGAGCCGACGCCGGATGTCGCGCCCGCCGCTATCGAGCCAGAGCCAGAGCCAGAGCAGGACGCCGCCGCGCCGGTCGCCGACGCGCAACCTGCGCTGGAACCGGTGAAAACCGCCGACGTCGCGCCCAAGCCGGAACCGAAGACCGAACCTGCGCCGAAGCCTGCGGAGCTGAAGCCCGCCGCGCCGGTCATCCGCGAGGCGGCCGTGTC
>CAYFIB010000070.1:0-11162 GCA_964342855.1 uncultured Caulobacterales bacterium | reverse complement strand
GCTCGCGGCGTCGTCGACATCGTCGAGACGCTCCAGATACGCCGTGCGGAAATAATTCGGCGCCGAGGCGCGGGTGTCGGCCAGCGCATGTTCCGTCGACCAGCGCACATAGCGAAAGAGCGCCCCCATGCCGCGCACGCGCTTCAGACCGACAAGCCAGTAGCCGCCATCGCCCGACGGGCCGAGCACGAGATCGGCGCTCTTCAATGCATGAAACGCCTGAACGATATGCCCGGACGCGATCTGCGGCGCGTCCGAACCGAGAACGACGATGGGGCCCGGCGGCGCTGTCTTCGCGATCCGTCGCAGACGATCGCCGAGATCGCCCCCGCCTTGGGTCACCTGCTCCGCGCCCCGCACGCCGTGCAGCGGAACGTCAGCCGGGCCATCGACAGCGGCGAGCGTCTCCCAGCGAGGATCGTCGCCGAGACGCGCGAAAAGACCTTCTACGGAGTTTCGATAGAACGTCGCCGCCGCGCCGGCGCCGATCTCCTTCGCGAGACGGGTCTTGGCGCGCCCGATGCGGGCGGGCTTCACGAAGAGATAGAGACGTTCCGCCCAACGCGACATCGACGATCCTTTATTCATAGATCCTTGCGATGTCTTCCGGCGAGACCCCGCGGTGATAGAGCCACAAGCACCGCCAATTTCTTAAAACGCGCCTAACATAGCCCGTCTTCTCATATCGATCGGCGGAGGTGATCGCGGCGGCGCGCAGGATTTTCATCCGTGAGCGCCCGATGCGTTTGACGAGATCGACATCCTCCATGAGCGGCATCGGACGGAACCCGCCAAGCGCGTCATAGAACGTGCGCGAAATGAGCAGCCCCTGATCGCCGAAGGGCAGCTTGAAGAGCGCGCAGCGCAGACGAACGCCGAACGCGACGATGGCCGGCGCAAGCCCCTTCGCGTCGAAGCGGAAACGGAAGGCGCCCGCGCGCTCCTGCTCGCCCGGCGGCGACATGAACGTCGCGACCGCCTCGGCCCAGCCGTCATCAAGCACTGTGTCCGCATGCAGAAAGAGCAGGAAGGGCTCGCGCGCCGCCGCCGCGCCCGTCGCCAGCTGCGCGCCCCGGCCCGGCGCCATCTCGATCACGGCGCAGCATGCCGCCCGCGCGATTTCCGGCGTCCCGTCCGTCGAGCCGCCGTCGACCACGATGATTTCCCCGATCAACCCATTGGCGCGCGCCGCATCGAACGAGGCGAGCGTTCGCGGCAGCGCTGACGCGGCGTTGAGCGTGGGAATGATGATGGACAGGCGCGGCGCGGTCATCCGCCGGGATTAGCGGCGCCTTGCATCAAGAGATAGCCGTTCGTCAGCCCCCGCACGGGACCGTGAGCGAGAACATGACGCCCCGGTCTTCCAGCCCCTCGCGAATGACGGCGGGCGTGTACCAGTTCTGATGGTTCGGCCCATCGAACTCCTTGTAGGCGATATCGGCGACGAGGCCTGATTTCAGGGTCATCGCGACGCCGGCCTGGGTCTCCCAGCGCGTGTCGCCCAGATCATCGTCGATGACGACCATGAAACGGCGGCGCGCGACGGCGGGGTCGTCATGGCAGAAGCTCGCCCACGCCATCCAGCTGGCGCAGGCCTCCTCGTCGATATCGTCGAGGGAGGAGCGCCGCCAGCCAAAGCGTGGGCGCACGGCGAGACCGCCGAGAATGGCGATGCCGGCCGGAGCGAAGGTAAGGTCGAGTTCGTTGGAGAACGCGTCCGCGGCGTCCACGATCTCTTTCAGGCGTTCGCGGCGGGCGGCTTTGTGGGCGGCGATCGCATCAGGTCCGAACCGGCGGGCGTCGATGCGAAGCTGCGCGCGGACGTCCTCCAGAGCGCCGGTTTCCTCGAAGCTGGGCGAACGATCATCATTGGCCGATGCGGCGCCGATGAGCGCCACGCTCAGAACCGCTCCTCTCGCCATCGCTTTCAGCACGTTCATCACCAGCCTCCCGGCGCCTGATCCTTCTCGCTAATCTTTCCCGTATCTGACGACTTTATGTCGAAATGTTACTAAGTTTTCGGCCATCGCGCGCGCCCTAATTTGGGACGATGTTGTTGACTCGTTCTTATTATGTTCGCTATTGTTCCCTCATGGCTCGCGCCGCGCTCCCGCCCGCATCAAGGCTCCGCTCGCCCGCCGGCCGGCGGACGGGGCGCGGCGCGCAGTCTAACGCTTCAGGTCGGTTCGAAGCCGAGAAGCGGGAAATCGAGGATGACGGCTGGGGCGGCCTGGAAGCGCTGGAAACGGGCCGGCCGAAGACGTCCGTCACGGTGGAGACCCCGCGCACCATCATCGCGAGGAACACCTCGCCGGACATTCCGTTCGACCGCTCGATCAATCCCTATCGCGGCTGCGAGCATGGGTGCCCCTACTGCTTCGCTCGGCCGAGCCACGCCTTCATGGGCCTCTCCCCCGGGCTCGATTTCGAGCGGCGGCTGTTCGCGAAACCGGATGCGGGGCGGCTCCTCGCGCGCGAGCTGTCGTCGAAATCCTATCAATGCCGGCCGATCGCCATCGGCACGAACACCGATCCCTATCAACCGCAGGAGAAGAACTGGCGGATCATGCGCGGCGTGCTCGCGACCCTCGCGCGCTTCAATCACCCGGTTTCGATCCTGACCAAGAACGCCGGCGTCACGCGCGATCTCGACATCCTCGCCCCCATGGCGGCGAAGGGCCTTGTCAAAGTCGGCCTGTCGATCACCACGGAGGATCGCCGCCTTGCGAACGTGATGGAGCCGCGCGCTTCGACGCCCGACAAGCGCTTTGAAGCCGTGCGGATACTGACGGATGCGGGGGTGCCGACGACAGTGATGACGGCGCCGATCATCCTCGGGCTCAACGATCATGAAATCGAAGCGCTGTTGGCGCGCGCCGCGAACGCAGGCGCGCGCGAGGCGGGCTACACCCTCCTCCGCCTGCCGCAGGAAGTCGCGCAGATCTTTCGCGAGTGGGTTGAGACCCATTTTCCCGATCGCGCGTCGCGGATCATCCGCCTGCTTCAGGAGACGCACGGCGGACGCGATCACGATCCGCAGTTCGGCAAACGCGTGCGCGGCGAAGGTCCGCATGCCGAAATGGTGTCGGCGCGTTTCAAACGCGCGGCCGCGCGGCTCGGACTTGAAAAGAGCACTTTCGCCCTGCGCACGGACCTATTCGCAAAGCCTAAGCCGGAGACGCCGCAATTGTCGCTTTTCGGCGAATCCGAAGCATAGACTGGGAGCTCACGCCCGATGGAGCCTTCCCTTGCCCGACACGCCGAGCTTCGAGATCGAACAGAGCCTTTCCGGGCCGGTCGCAGGCATCGACGAAGCAGGCCGCGGCCCCTGGGCGGGGCCGGTCGTCGCCGCGGCGGTCATTCTGGACCCGCGGTCTGCTCCGACAGGCCTCAACGATTCCAAGGCGCTGACGGAAAAACGCCGGGAGGCGCTGGCCGCCGAAATCTGGGCGAGCGCGCAGGTCGGCGTCGGCCTCGCATCGGTTCAGGAGATCGACCGCGTCAATATCGGCCGGGCGACCCTGCTCGCCATGGCCCGCGCCGTCGCCAATCTGCCGGTCCGTCCGTCGTCAACGATCATCGATGGAAAGCTGACGCCGAAACTCCCGTGCCGCGCCGTGGCGGTCGTGAAGGGCGACGCGAAATCCTGCTCCGTCGCCGCGGCCTCGATCATCGCGAAGGTCACGCGCGACCGCATGATGATCGCGCTCGCGGACGAATTTCCGGGTTACGCCTGGGAGCGCAACAAGGGCTACGGCGCGAAAGCGCACCGCGAAGGGCTCGACCTCCTCGGCGTCACCCCGCACCACCGCCGCTCCTTCGCGCCCATCGCCGCCATGCTTGACGACAAGGCGTTGCGGGACGCGGCCTGAAAGAGATCGTCCCTGCGTTGACGCGAAAGCCGACGCCCGCCAGATTCGCGCGCTCATCCATTTTTCCGCCGGCGCGTCGCGCGGCCTGACCTCAGAAGACACGCAGCGACATGCCCCGGCGTCCCTCCACCACGATCAATCGTCCGCCAGAAGAGGTTCTGGACACGATCTCGCTCGGCGACTGCACGAACATGATGCGCCGCCTGCCGGAGAATTCGGTCGATCTCGTCTTCGCCGATCCGCCGTATAATCTGCAGCTCGGCGGCGACCTGACCCGGCCGGACAACTCCAACGTCCACGGCGTGACGGAAGCGTGGGACCGGTTCGACTCCTTTGAGGTCTATGACGCCTTCACCCGGCTCTGGCTCGCCGAGGCGCGCCGCGTCCTGAAACCGAACGGCGCGCTCTGGGTCATCGGCTCGTATCACAACATTTTCCGCGTCGGCGCGGCGATCCAGAACGCTGGCTACTGGATCCTGAACGACGTCGTCTGGCGCAAGACGAACCCGATGCCGAATTTCCGCGGCACACGCTTCACCAACGCACACGAAACGCTGATCTGGGCCGCCTACGAACAAAAAGCAAAATATACGTTCAATTACGACGCCCTGAAAATGGCCAATGAAGGCCTGCAGATGCGCTCAGATTGGGAGATGCCGATCTGCACGGGGGCGGAGCGTCTGAAACGCGCGGATGGCAAGAAAGCCCACCCGACGCAGAAGCCGGAATCCCTTCTCCACCGCATTCTTGTCGCCTCGACCAACCCCGGCGACGTGGTGCTCGACCCGTTCTTCGGTACGGGAACGACCGGCGCGGTGGCGAAGCGCCTCGGGCGGCGATTCATCGGCATGGAGCGCGACCCGGCTTATGTCGAGTTCGCGATGGACCGGATTTCGAAAGTCGAGCCGCTGGAGGCCGAAGCGCTCGCCGTCACGCCGTCGAAACGCGCCGCGCCGCGCATCTCCTTCGGCATGGTGGTCGAGCGCGGACTGGTGCGTCCCGGCGAGACGCTCTTTGCTCCGCATAAACGCGGCGCGGCGCGCGTGCGCGCTGACGGCTCGGTTTCCGTCGGCGACGCATCCGGCTCCATCCACCAGATGGGCGCACGCATACAGAAAGCCGAAGCCTGCAACGGCTGGACCTTCTGGCACTTCGAGGGATCCGAAGGCCTTGCGCCCATCGATCGCCTGCGCCAGCAAATGCGTCAGGAGCTTTACGGCTGACCCCGCACGCTCTGAGCAAGGAGCCGCCGATGCAGAACGTCGTCCCCGATCGCTTTGAAGACCGCGCGGAATTCAAACTCGCCGGCGTGCGCGAAAGCTTCCACGTCGCGAACGCGCCGCACCATATCGGTGAGATATGGGCGAAACTGAACCAACTCGCGCCCCTGCCCGGCCAGACAGCCGACGCCGCCTATGGCGTGTGGTGCAGCATGGATAAGTCGAAGGGCCTTGGCGAGTACATGGCCGGCGCTGAAGTCAGCGGCTTCGACAGCCTCCCGACGGATGTCGGCCGAATGATCGTTCCGGCGGCGCGCTATGCGGTGTTCAAGCACGATGGTCCGGTCACCGAAGCGGGCGGGGTCTGGCAGGGCATTTTCGGCGCCTGGCTGCCGAACTCAGGCTTTGTTGATGGCGGCACGCCGCCTTTCGAGCGCTACGGGCCTGATTTCGATGTCGCCGACAAGAGCGGCGGCATGGAAATCTGGTTGCCGATAAAGGCGGCGGAATAGTCCCGCGCCTAAAAAGTGACGAAAGCTTCACGTGAGCGCCGCGCCGTTTCGCGGGTCTAATGTCGTAACCTTGGGGACGACATGATGCGCGCGCTTCTGACAATTCTGATTTCGACAGTCACGGCCTTCGGCGTCGCGGCGGCTGATGAGCCCCGGAGCCGCCCGAGCGTCTCCGAGACGCCGTACGCGCGCATGCAGGCCCTCAATCCGTTGATCGGCAAATGGGAGCTGACGATGGAGATGTCCGACGATCGCGGCGCGAGCTGGCGCGCTTTCCCGAAATCCACCGTAGACGTCGCCTATCGTCTGAACGATCTCGCCCTATCTGAAATGGCCGTGCGCGGCGACGACGCAGGCTTCGACGTCGAGTTCCATATCGGCTTCGACCAGTACCGGGACGTTTATCGTTTGATGGCTCTGGACAGCATCTATGGCGTTCCGGACGTTTACGAAGGAACCATTGTGAACGGCGAACTGGTCGTCACCAATCTGAAAGCCGGCACGACCTTTCCGCTCGGCAACGGCGTGTCGCGCGCGTTTCGACTGAGTTTGGAATTGAAACCGGACGCCCGCATCATGCTGATTGAAGGCAGCGACGATGGCGGAGAAACCTGGTTCCCCGCGTTCAGAAACACCTACGTCGCCATCAGGTAACCCTTTTGCGCAACGAGCGTCCGAACTAGCGTGTTCTGAACGCATTCGCTCGGAGACGCCGCGCACATGGCGACCGACAGTTCTGTCCACATTCAGCTTGAAGACGATGGCGGCTCAAAGGGCCGTTGGGTCGCGACGCTCGATGGCGTTTCCGGCGAGGCGGAGATGACGTTCTCCCGCATGTCGCCGACTTCGCTCATCATCGATCATACCGGCGTTCCTGATACGATGGCGGGACGCGGCGTCGCCCGAGCGCTCTACGAAAATCTGATCGAAGAGGCCCGGGCGAAAGGTTTCAAGATCGTACCCCTGTGCCCGTATGTGAAATCGCAACTTGCGAAGCACCCGGAGCATCAGGATGTCGTGCTCTGACGGAGCCCGGGTTCGCCGGGCCTAGACCGGCGGTCGCCCGCGGAAAGCGCGCGCCACGAGCGCGATCGCGAACAGGATGATGAAGACGAAGAACAGGATCTTCGCGATGCTCGCCGCGCCCGCGGCGATGCCGCCGAACCCGAAAAACGCCGCGATAAGCGCGATTATGAAAAAGATGACAGCCCACTGAAGCATAATGATGGTCTCCCTTGCATCTACGGAGCCCATTCAGATCGGCAAATGTGAAATTCAAAAGTTTTGAATAAGGCGATTATCTGAAACCGATCTTTAAATTTTCGAATCATCCACGGAAAGTCAACTCGAATATTTTCTTCATTACGGTCGGAAGATCGCCTTCACTACATAACTTCTCAAGCGAATCCGGGGCTTTTCCTACAGCTCTCTGAACTGAGAGCCGGAGCCGAAAGTGCGAAAAGACGTGCTCGACGTAGCCCGCCTCCTCCCATTCAGCAGCACACGGCGCGTGCGATATCGGGTTGATAAGCGCATCGCGCCAACCGGCTTTCGACCACCACGGAGTTCCGGGAAACCCCAGCAGTCCGCCAAGCATGATGTCGTCGCGTCGGCGTTCGACATACGCCTTTCCGTCAGCGCCGATCAGGACGAACGCGACGCCCTGCCGCTCCGGCTTTGGCGCTTTCTTCTGTTTGTTCGGCAGTCCGATTGCGCTTCCTCGTTCGCGCGCAAGACACTCCGAGGCAAGAGGACAGTCGCCGCAATTCGGCTTTCTGGGCGTACAGATGGTCGCCCCCAGATCCATCAGCGATTGAGCATAGTCGCCTGCCCGCTCGGTCGGCACGTGGGACGCGGCGAGTTCACGAAGCGTGGCCTTCGCCCCGGGGAGAGGCGCCTCCACGGCGTGCAATCGGGCCATCACCCGCTCGACATTGCCGTCCGGCGCGCTGGCCTGGCGGTCAAACGCGATCGCCGCGATCGCGCCCGCCGTATAAGGACCGATCCCGGGAAGGCTCAGCAGTTCTTCCTCCGTATCAGGAAAACGCCCGCCGAACTGATTAACTACATAACATGCGCACGCGTGGAGGTTGCGGGCGCGCGCGTAGTAACCGAGCCCCGCCCATTCGCCGAGCACGTCATCGACATCCGCCGCCGCCAACGCTTCGACTGTCGGCCACCTGCTCAGGAACGCGCTGAACCGCGGCGCGACGGTCGCGACCGTTGTCTGCTGCAACATGATCTCGGACAGCCAAACCCGATAAGGATCCGGCCGCACGCCCGCCTTTCGGGCCGCCGGACCGACGCGCCATGGCAGCTCACGCGCATTTTCGTCGTACCAAGACAAAAGAGGTGTCGCGATATCCGCGCCGATCTTCATCATGGCCATGATCTGGCGTAGGCTCCTCGCCGCAATCAAGGGCCTGAGGCATGATTGAAACGAAACCACAGCGGCCCGCCGCGCCCCCCATCGGGCGCTCCGCCGCGAAGATCGCGCGCAAGCTTGCGACCAAAACCGGGCGCGTCGCGCCGTTCATCATGGATGATTGGGCGAGCGTGGTCGGGCCCGATCTCGCAGGGCACTGCCAGCCGGCCGCGCTGAAAGGCTCCGGCGCGCGGCGCACCCTTTATATTGACGCCTGGTCCGGCCCCGCCGCCGCGCGCATCCAGTTCATGACCGACATTATCGCCTCGCGGCTGCGCGAACGCCTTGGCGCGAAAGCGCCGCATCTCATCCGCATCCGACAGACCCCGCGCCCGGCGACGGCCAAAAAATCAGCTGCGTCTCGCGCCGCAAATCCGCTTTCCCGACCGTTGCCGAAAGCGGACGCCCCGGAACTACAAGACGCGCTCGCGCGGTATCGCGCGGCGTTTGAGACGCGCTGACGGCATGCCTCGCCAAGAACCCGAAAATCGGCTCTAAACATGGGTGGAAAACATGGGTTCTGGGGGACCGACATTATGAAACTTCGTCTTTTGGCTTTGGGCGCGGCGGCGCTTTCTCTTGCTGGCTGCGTTTCACCTGCGGTGAAACAGTACTGCTCAACCGCCGACTGGGATCAGGTCGGCTTTCAGGACGGCCTGAACGGCAAGCTCCTGAAAACGCTCACTGTCCGCCAGGAGTACTGCGCCAAGACCGATTTCACCGTGAACGGCGACGCCTACCAAATCGGCTGGGAGCGCGGCGTTCGCGCTTACTGCACGCCGGAAGGCGGCTTCCGCTCGGGCGCGGAGGACAGCGCGTACAACGGCGTCTGCGCGGATTTCGGCGAAGCGGAATTCCTTGCTCAGCGTGAGCGCGGCGCGGAGATGCATCCCTATCTGCTCAGCGTCTACGCCGCGCGCTCCGATCTTCGCGATGCGTTCATCAATCTGCGCACCATCCAAACGGGCGGCGGGTCGACGGGCGACACCGGCAATGTCTGGGCGAACCTTCTCGTCGGAGCCGTGCAGGGCTTCACCAAACAGACCCGCATCAACAAGGCGCAGGACCTCATCACCCAGCGCGGCCGGGCTTTGCGCGACCAGGAAGTGCGCCTGCAGACCTACCTGAACCAATTGGACGCCCAAGGAGCCGACTACTATTTACCGCGGCTTTTTGAGCTGGAGCGCGATCTGACAACACAGGGCGTCGGCTACGGCCTCACGTCCGCGGCGCGCTTCGAAGAATTCGTCCCGCCGGCCGGTCAGCAATCGCCGGCGCCGTCTGATGAAATCGCCGCGCAACTGAACGCCGAGCACGCCAAATGGCGCGCCAAGCTCGCCGAGGCGCGCGCGAAGTCCTGATCGGACAGATCGACGCAAATCCGCCGCATGAGCCGGCGTTAACTTGCTAACCGGAAGCCGACGCGGCACGAATCGCGTCGGCTTCGTCAATTAGAAAGGTCCGACATGATCGCGATCCGCTCCGCCGCCCTCTCCGCTCTGTTCGCCGCGACGGCGCTGGCCGCCTGCTCCGGCGGCGGCGATAGCGGAAGCGCGCCGACGACCGGCGAACAAGCGATCTTATTGGAGGCGGACATGGCGATCGGCTCGCCGGACGCGCCGATCACCATCGTCGAGTACGCATCGGTCACCTGCCCCCACTGCGCGACCTTCCACGCCCGCATTTTTCCGGACATCAAGGAAAAGTACGTCGATACCGGCAAGGTCCGCTTCGTGTTCCGCGAGTTCCCGACCGCCCCGGCGAACCTCGCCATGGCCGGTTTCGTCATGGCCCGCTGCATCGCCGACCGGACGCCGGAACGTGAAGGCGAAGCCTATTTCGGCGTCGTCGGCTCGCTTTTCGGAACGCAGGGCCAGTGGCTCTATGGCGATAATCCGGACCCCAAAGCCGAGTTCCTGAAGATCGCCGGCGAAGCGGGCATGTCCGAGGCCGATCTCAACGCTTGCCTCTCTAACGAAGAGACCGTCGATACGATCTCCGAGGTTATCGAGCACGGCCGCACGACCTACGACATTACCGGTACGCCGTCGTTCGTCATGGACGGCGTCCTGCGCAAGGACCTCCGCACCGCCGCGGACTTTGAAAAAGCGATCGAAGAGCGCCTCGCCGCTCTGGGTTGAGCTGGGAGCGCTGCGCGCACGCGCTTGCATTGCGCGTCCATAGAATCTGACATGATGGTCGGATGGCCCGTGATCGTTCGCGCGGGCGTCTAGGGATCATGCGCCTTGGTCGATTTCGCTTCGCTCCGCCTCACCGGCTTCAAATCCTTCGTCGAACCGACGGAGATGGAGATCCGTCCGGGCCTCACCGGCATCGTTGGACCGAACGGGTGCGGGAAATCGAACCTGCTTGAAGCGCTCCGCTGGGTCATGGGCGCGAACTCCGCCAAGGCGCTACGCGGCGCCGGCATGGAAGACGTCATTTTCGCCGGGGCTGGCGCGCGCCCGGCGCGCAGCTGGGCCGAAGTCGGCCTCACCGTGCACAACACCAATGGCGACGCGCCGGAGCCTTTCGCGGACGAGCCCGAACTCGACATCACGCGCCGCATCACCAAGCACGAGGAAGGCGCGTCGTCGGTTTATCGCGTGAACGGTCGCGAGGTGCGCGCGCGCGACGTGCAGGTTCTGTTTGCGGACGCCTCGTCGGGCGCGAACTCCGCCGCCCTCGTGCGCCAGGGCCAGGTGTCGGAGCTGATCCACGCCAAACCGCAGAACCGTCGGCGCATTCTGGAAGAAGCCGCGGGCGTCGCCGGGCTTCACTCCCGTCGCCGCGAATCCGAATTACGCCTGAAAGCGGCGGAAGAAAATCTTGCGCGCCTAGAAGACGTCATCGGCGAGTTGGAAGCGCAGAAGGCGGCCCTCGCGCGCGCGTCGCGTCAGGCGTCGAAATACAAGAAACTCTCCGCAGACATTCGCGCGGGCGAAGCGCTTCTTGCGTATCTGCGCTGGCGCGAAGCGGAAGCCGACGCCGAGAATGCGCGCGCCTCACTGATCGAAGCGGAGGCAGCCGTCGCCGAGGCGACCGCTGCGGCGGAAGCCGCACTTGCGGCGCGCGAAGCGGCGCGCGAAGGCGTCGAACCCGCCGCCGCCGCGGAAGCCGAGGCGAGCGAATC
>CAYFIB010000069.1:0-11176 GCA_964342855.1 uncultured Caulobacterales bacterium | reverse complement strand
CTGCTCGTGCATGTATTCGGTGAGGTCCTCCGCCATGCGCTTGGTCAGCACGGTGACGAGGGCGCGCCCGCCCGCCGCGGCGGTCTTCCGGCATTCGTCGATGACGTCGTCCACCTGGCTCGCGCCGTCTTTCGAGACGGGGCGGATCTCCGTCGGCGGATCGATGAGCCCGGTCGGGCGGATGACCTGCTCGGTGAAGACGCCCGCCGTGCGGTCCAGCTCCCACGCGCCCGGCGTCGCGGAGACGTGCAGCGTCTGCGGCCGCATCAGCTCCCATTCCTCGAATTTGAGGGGGCGGTTGTCCATGCAGGAGGGGAGGCGGAAGCCGTACTCCGCCAGCGTCCGTTTGCGGTTGTAGTCGCCCCGGAACATGGCGCCGATCTGCGGCACGGTAACGTGGCTTTCATCCACGAAGAGAAGCGCGTTTTCGGGGAGGTATTCAAAGAGCGTCGGCGGCGGCTCGCCTGGCTTCCTGCCCGTCAGCCAGCGCGAATAATTCTCGATGCCGTTGCACGAGCCCGTGGCTTCGAGCATTTCCAGATCAAAGGTGACGCGCTGCTCCAGCCGCTGGGCCTCGATGAGCTTTCCTTCCGCACGGAGAATGGGGAGGGTCTCCTTCAGCTCCTTCTTGATGCCCTGAATGGCCTGCGCCAGCGTCGGCCGCGGCGTGACATAGTGGGAGTTCGCGTACATGCGGACGGATTTGAGGTCGGCGGACTTCTTGCCCGTCAGCGGATCGAACTCGTGGATCGCCTCGATCTCGTCGCCGAACATCGAGACCCGCCACGCCCGATCCTCATAGTGGGCCGGGAAGATCTCGATGACGTCGCCCTTCGCCCGGAACGTGCCGCGCTGGAAGGCGGCTTCATTGCGCCGGTACTGCAGCGCCACGAGATCGGCGAGGAGCTTCTTGCGCTCCACCATCTCCCCGACCTTGATGTCGAAGGTCATGGACGTGTACGTCTCAACCGAGCCGATGCCGTAAATGCACGAGACCGAGGCGACGATGATGACGTCGTCCCGCTCCAGGAGCGACCGGGTCGCGGAATGGCGCATGCGGTCGATCTGCTCGTTGATGGAGCTTTCTTTCTCGATATAGGTGTCCGAGCGCGGAACATAGGCTTCCGGCTGGTAATAGTCGTAGTACGACACGAAATACTCGACGGCGTTGTCCGGGAAGAACGCCTTGAACTCCCCGTAAAGCTGGGCCGCGAGGGTCTTGTTGTGGGCGAGGACGAGGGCGGGGCGGTTCGTCGCCTCGATGATCTTCGCCATGGTGAAGGTCTTGCCCGAGCCCGTGACGCCGAGGAGCACCTGATCGTGCTCGCGCGCGGTCACCCCCTCCACCAGTTCCGCGATGGCGCCCGGCTGGTCGCCCGCGGGCTCATAATCGGAGACGACGCGCAGGGGCCGCCCGCCATCGAGCTTGGCGGGCCGCTCCGGCCGGTGGGGAACCCAGTCCACGGGCGCGTGGCGGTCGTGATAGGCGGCGACGGCTTCGGAAAAGCCGCCGCTGGGGGCGGTGTCAGGCATGGGCGGAATATGGCCGCGCGCGGGGGCCGGGACCAGAGGCGCGCGTCAGGAGATGTCGGCTTTCGGTTGCGCGCGCGGTCGGCACGGGAGAGGGTGCGGCGAACAACCAGAGGGGGAAGCCGTGCCGCGTTATTATCCGATCAGGTATATGGACGACGCCGCCGCGCAGACGCGGATCATCGACCGGCTTCTGGCTCTCCGCGAAAAGCTCGCCGCTGAAATCGAGCCGCATCGCAAGCCCGGCTCGCTGCTTCTCGCCACCTGGAACATCCGCGAGTTCGGCCGCGAAAAGCCGAAGCATGGGCGCCGGCTGCCGGAGGCGCTGCATTATATGGCGGAGATCATCTCGCGCTTTCACCTCGTCGCGGTGCAGGAGGTGAACCGCGACCTCACCGAGTTCAACGCACTTCTGAAGCTGCTCGGGCCGGACTGGGACGCGATCCTCACCGACATCACCGAAGGAACCGGCGGCAATGAGGAGCGCATGGCGTTCCTCTTCGACAAACGCTTCGTGCGCTTCCGGAACATCGCCGGCGAAATCGTGCTGCCGACGGGCGTGCGCGTGACGGACAAGGACGGCGAGGCGGACGAGCTGCAGTTCGCGCGCACGCCGTTCATGGTCGCGTTTCAGGCGGACTGGTGGAAGTTCAATCTGTGCACGGTGCACATCTACTACGGCAAGGACTCCGGCGCCAAGCTGCAGCGGCGCATCGACGAGATCGAGGAGGTCGCGAAGTTCTTTAAAAAGCGCCAGCAGAAGGAGACGGGCGACTACGTGCTCCTCGGCGACTTCAACATCGTCAGCCCCGAGCATGAGACCATGCTGGCCTTGAAGAAGCACGGCTTCCGCGTGCCGGAGAACCTGCAAAAAGAAAAAACCAACCTCAAAGGCGACAAGCACTACGACCAGATCGCCTTCAAGCCGCAGAAGAAGATGGTCGAGGTCGGCGCTTCCGGCGTTTTCGATTTCGACGAAGCGGTGTTCCGCCCGGAGGATCGCGACGTCTACGTCCCGTTCATGGAGAAGGCGGCGGGCAAGGAGGGCGGGGCGCTGACCCGCTATTACAACACCTGGCGCACCTTCCAGATGTCCGACCACCTGCCCATGTGGACCGAGCTGAAGGTCGATTTCACCGAGGACTATCTCGAAAGCCTCCGGCCCGGCGAAAAGCCGCTCGCCGACAGTTGAAAAAAGGCGGCGCCGCGCGCCGCCTTCATTTCGTACGAGGTTCGCGATCAGCGGCGTCGTCGGGTCACTGCGCCGAGGCCGAGGAGCGCGAGGCCGAACAGGCCGATAAATCCCGGTTCAGAGATTTCGGTCGGCGGCGCGGAGGAAAGCGTTCCGCCTTCGATGAAGACCGCCGAATCGAGAGCCGCGTCGCCCGCGTCGGCGATGGCGAAAACGAGCGTATTCAGGCCGGGGTTCACCGCGCCAGTCGCTGTGAACCGATCCGTGAAGCCGTCATACTGGATGTCGAAAAACGGTCCGCCAGAGTCGATGTCGTTGTTGTTGAAGAACTCCGGATTCGTTGCATTGTCGCCGAACGGGTTGCCGCCATTGACGTTATTGATCGAAACGGGAGTCGTGCTTCCTGGAAGCACGGCGATGTTCACGCCGTTCAGGAACAGGCCAAAAACGTCATTGAAGCCCGAGTTGGTGAACTCATTGTACTCTTCAGACGCGAACAGGAAATTGAAAAACACGTCCGTCGAATCCGAGAAGAAGTCGATGGTCAGGATCGCGACATCGTTCGTGGACTGGGTGATCAGCGAGGCGAGTTCGGACGAAAACGCCGTCGATCCGTTCGCAAGGCCTGCGCTGGTGGTCGTGTTCGATTCGCCCGCAAAATCTGCATCGCCTGTCGTCAGTACAATGCCGGTGTCGAAGAATTCCCGCGATCCGACGGAAGCGCCGTTGGTGAAGGCGCCAGCCGCGTCGACGGAGCCTTCATAGGTCGCATTTACGATCGTGATCCCGGCGCCGACGATAGAGCCGGCGAGGGTCGCGGCGTCGGAGGTTTTGGTGATGATCGGCGCGGCTTGCGCGACGCCTGTCATGAGGATCATTGCGGCCGCAGAGCCAAGTAGCTTTTTCATGGGTTACTCCATACTGAATTTTTCCCGAGTCTCGTTTGCATGGGGTGTGCCATCGCCATTCGGCCAGTGTTTTCGGTGCGATAGCTGGTAAAGCACGTTCACGGCGACGTGTGCGTCGGAAATTTTTACGAGTCGCTGTAAGAAAAAACGTCAGTATACGCCATTGAAGCATGTTGCGTGGATATGACATCGGCGTGATGGGCGCGCTGCGGCGAACGGCTGGTTCGGCGAGGCGCCGTCGTGATGGCGCACTGCGCGCAACCTCAAGCGCATAGGACGTCCTGCGACGAACCGTTCGCTCCTTGCGGCGGGGCTTCCTTTACGGATGGCCTTTCATGACCGACATGTAATGGGAAGCCGATGGAGGGGCGAACAATGAGCTTATCGACCGAAGAACAGATCCTGATCGAGCAACGCATTCAGAACGACGGCAAGAACATCGTCATCACCTATCTGTTCTAGTTCTTTCTCGGATTTTTCTCCGCGCACCGGTTCTATCTCGGGCGCACCTCGTCCGCGGTGCTGCAGCTGATTCTGAACATTCTGATTATCGGCCTCATCTGGACCTTCATCGACCTCTTTCTCATCCCGGGCATGGTGCGGGAGGATCGCGAGGCGATGCGCCGCCGTCTGACGGACGAGGCCATGGGCCGCCGCAGCGCCGAGATCGCCGCCGAGCGCCGCGTCGAGGACGACCTGGTCGACGATATCTGACAGTTCACGTCATCCCGGAAACCGCGAAGCGATTATCCGGGATGACGGGTAAGTTCACCCCTTCAGAAAGGGAAGCATCCGCGCGAGCACGCCGTCCTTGTCCGCGTACTGGTGTTTCAGCGCCGCGGCGATGTGGAGGACGAGAAGTCCGATGATCGCGAAGGCGGCGACCTCGTGCATCTCCTTCAGGATCTCCTCGACAGGCTCCTTGTTTTCGAGGGTCGAGAACACCGGCAGATGCGGCCACGGGATCACGCCGAAGAGCTTGGTCGGAATGCCCCAGGGCGAGGCGGAGACCATGGCCCAGCCGAGCAGGGGCGTGCCGATCATCAGCACATAGAACCCGATATGCGAGATCTGCGCGCCGAGCTTCTGCCAGTTCGGCATGGAGGCGGGCATGGGCGGCGCGGCGTGCGTCAGCCGCCAGCCGAGGCGGGCGAGGGAGAGGAGCAGCACCGTGATCCCGAACGACTTGTGCAGCTGGTAGAGCGCGAACTTGTTCTCCGCCGTGTTCGGAAGATTGTGCATGTAGAGCCCCCCGGCGATCTGGCCGAGGATGAGGAACGCGATCAGCCAATGCAGGGTGATGGCGACGCGGGTGTAGCGGATCTCGTCAGCGGCGCTCATGGCGACCTCTTTCTGGGTGTCGAAGTTCTGCTTCGATTTTGCCGCGCATCGGACGCGCGCGCCACTCCGAGCTAAGGCTGGACCGCCGCGCCGCAACAGCGCACACCCAGCGGATCGACGAAAGGTGAAGGAGCCCCGCCATGGAACTCATCCTCTCCGAACGGCTCGGCCGCGTGAAGCCGTCCCAGACCATCGCCGTCACGCAGAAAGCGCGCGAGCTGAAGGCCGCGGGCAAGAACGTCATCGGCCTCGGCGCCGGCGAGCCGGATTTCGATACGCCCGACCACGTGAAAGAGGCGGCGATCGACGCCATCCGCCGCGGCGAAACGAAATACACCGCCGTCGACGGCATTCCCGAGCTGAAAGAGGCTGCCGCCGCCAAGTTCAAGCGCGATAACGGGCTGGACTACAAGACCTCGCAGGTGACTGTGGCGCCGGGCGGAAAGCCGATCATTTTCAACGCTCTGGCGGCGACTTTAAATGAAGGGGATGAGGTTCTCATCCCTGCGCCGTACTGGGTCTCCTATCCGGATATGGCGCTGTTGACGGGCGGCGAGCCGCGCTTCGTGGAGGCGCGCGCCGAGAACGGCTTCAAGCTGACGCCGGAAGACCTCGACGCTGCGATCACGCCGAAAACGCGCTGGTTCATCTTCAACTCGCCGTCGAACCCCTCCGGCGCCGCGTACACGCACGCGGAGCTCAAAGCGCTGACGGACGTCCTTCTGAAGCACCCCCATGTCTGGGTGCTGACGGACGACATGTACGAGCACATCGTCTACGACGACTTCGAATTCGTCACGCCCGCCCAGATCGAGCCCGCGCTTTACGAGCGCACGCTCACCATGAACGGCGCCTCGAAAGCCTACGCCATGACCGGCTGGCGCATCGGCTTCGCGGCGGGGCCGGAGAAGCTGATCAAGGCCATGGGCAAGCTGCAGTCGCAGACGACCTCGAACCCGTGTTCGATCTCCCAATGGGCGACGGTGGCCGCGCTCAACGGCGACCATGGCTTCCTGCAAGAGCGCAACGCCGCCTTCAAGGCGCGCCGGGACGCGACCGCCGCAGCGCTCAACGCCGCCAAGGGCCTCGACTGCCGCATCCCGGAAGGGGCGTTCTATCTCTTCCCGTCCTGCGCCGGGACCATCGGCAAAACCTCGGCCAGCGGAACCAAAATCGCGACGGACGCGGACTTCTGCGCCGCGCTGTTGGAAGAACAGCTCGTCGCCGCCGTGCCGGGTTCAGCCTTCGGGCTCGCCCCGTTCTTCCGCGTCTCCTACGCGACCTCGGACGCGGCGCTGAAGGAGGCGGGCGAGCGCATTCAGGCCTTTTGCGCGGGACTTTCGTAAATCGATCTTGGCGATTGCAAGGCGCGCTATTATCGATTTGATCGAATGAGATCGCACCCTATGTAGGTGTGGACGGCGCAGGACGCCGCCGGGAAACTTCAGGAGGGACCAATGCCGATCGAAATCGGACTGGAAGAAACCGCCCGTAAAAAAGTAAGCGCCGCGCTGACGCGCTATCTCGCGGACACCTACGTGCTCTACATGCGCACGCACGGCTACCACTGGAACGTGGAAGGCCCGCGCTTCCACTCGCTGCATGTGATGTTCGAAGAGCAGTACCGCGAAATGTGGGCGGCGCTCGACGAGCTCGCCGAACGCATCCGCTCGCTGGGCGACTATGCGCCGGGCAACGGCAAGGAGCTGGCGGAAGCCGCATCCCTCGCCGAGCCGACCAATGATCGCCCGGACGCCGAAGGCATGGTGCGCTCGCTGCTCGCGGGCCACGAATCCCTGACCCGCGATGCGCGCGAGCTCATCGAACTCGCCGCCGAGGCGGGCGATACGGGCACGGAAGACCTCATCACCCAACGCCTTGCGGTCCACGAGAAAACCGCGTGGATGCTGCGCGCCAGCCTCTAAGCCTTTCGAAAAAGAAAAAGCCGGGTCCGGAGAACCGGACCCGGCAAGTGCTCAAGCGGTGCGATGAGGGTCGAAATCGCTTGAGTAGCCATCTGGCGACATACTGCCGGCTGAGCGCGATGATGCTGCTTAAAAGCCGGTAACGTCGCCGTTTCTCACCAATAATTTAGGAACGCGCGCAGCTTTCTTGAAGTCCGCCCGCCGCAGGCGCAGAACGGTTCGTCGCGGGGGTGGGTTTGCTGCAGTGCGGTGTTTGAGGTTTGGTGCTGACCGCCGTCCTTCGAGACGCCCGCTACGCGGGCTCCTCAGGACGACGTCCAACCAGCCTTTGAATTCTTCGTCCTGAGGAGCCGCCGCCAGGCGGCGTCACGAAGGACGCTGCCAGGCGCGCCTCAGCCTTCCTGCGTCGCCAGCCAGCGTTCGGCTTCCAGCGCCGCCATGCAGCCGAGGCCGGCGGCGGTGACCGCCTGGCGGAAGATGTCGTCGGAGACGTCGCCCGCCGCGAAGACGCCGGGAATGCTGGTCGCCGTGGAGTCCGGCGCGGTGACGAGATAGCCGCCCTGTTTGGTCTCCAGCTGACCGGCGAACAGCTCCGTCGCCGGGGCGTGGCCGATGGCGACGAAAAAGCCGTCCGTCTCAATATCAAAGACCTCGCCGGTCTTCACGTTTTTCAGCCGTGCGCCGGTGACGCTGAGCGGCGGCGTATCGGTTCCGAGAACCTCCTCGACGGTGGTGTCCCACAGAACGTCGATCTTCTCGTGCTTCAGGAGGCGCTCCTGCAGGATTTTCTCCGCCCGCAGACTGTCGCGCCGGTGAATGAGAGTGACGCTTTCCGCGATGTTGGCGAGGTACAGGGCCTCTTCGACAGCCGTGTTGCCGCCGCCCACGACCACGACCCTGCGCCCGCGATAGAAGAAACCGTCGCAGGTGGCGCAGGCGGAGACGCCGGCGTGCTTGAATTTCTGCTCCGAGGGCAGGTTCAGCCACTTCGCCTGCGCGCCGGTCGCGATGATGACGGCCTCAGCCTCGTAGGTGGTTCCGCTGTCGCCTTTCAGCATAAAAGGCCGCTCGCCGAGCCGCGCTTCGACGATCATGTCACGGACGAGCTCCGCGCCGACGTGCTCGGCCTGGGCGCGCATCTGCTCCATGAGCCATGGGCCCTGAATGACGTCCGCGAAGCCCGGATAGTTCTCGACATCGGTGGTGATGGTGAGCTGGCCGCCCGGCTGAATGCCTTCGATCAGCACCGGCTCCAGCATGGCGCGCGCGGCGTAGATCGCTGCGGTGTAGCCCGCCGGGCCCGAACCGATGATCGCCACTCTGGCGCGTTTGGTTTCGCTCATTGTCGCATGTCTCCTGCGCCCGAACGGTCAGGCGTCTGTTCAGATAGGGGCGCTCTCGGCGCGCTCAACACCGGCGCCGCCGGCGCGTCGGGCGTCGTATCGCCGAAGCACTTCGGCTGCGGCGCGGTCGGTTTCGCGCAGGGGCGTGTACGACCAGCTGGCGAGCTCGCCGTCGAACCAGCGCGCGGCCCCGTATTTCCTCAGCTGGCGGTGGAAAAGATCGAACTTGGTCGAGCCGCCGTCGAGTGGAAGCACGTGCACAGGCTTGCCCGTCGCGGCGGCTTCCGTCGCCATGTTGGTGGAGTCGGCCGTCACGAGAATATGATCGGCGAGACCGAGGATGCCGAAATAGGGGTTCTCCAACCCTTCGATCGGCTCGCCGTCCCAGAAATAGGCTTTCGCGCCGGAAAGCGCCGATTGCAGACGGCGGGTGGCCTGCATGCCGGTGCGGCGGGAGGTGGTGACCATCAGCCCGGCCCCGGACTGCGCGAGTTTGCGCAGCTCGTCGGCGATTTCCTCCGTACGCGCGGGCGAGAGCTTGAAGGACTTGGAATCGCCGCCGATCAGCACCGCAACGCGCGGGCGCGGCAGGTCGCCGAGCACCGGCTCCAGCTGAGCGGCGTCGTCGCCGATGCGTGAGGGGGATAAACGGTTCGGCGATCCGAGAATGGAGAAAACGTTGTCGCCGGCCAATCCGTCATGATGCGGCGGGATGACGAGATCGAATGATCGTGACGGCGCGCGCGGGTCCTGCGTCTGCACGACGAACGGGGCGTTCCGGCGTCGGCGGACGTCGATGGAGAAGGGGACGGCCTGACGCCCGGTGGCGATCCAGATGTCGGGATATGGCGGGCGCAGAAGATTGGAGCGATCCCGGTCGAGCTTCTCGAACGGGTCGCCCCAGAGCGAACGCGGCAGCGAGCGCCATGGTTCGCGCACGGTGATCTGTTTGCGCTTGATGGCGATCGGACGCAGACGCCCGATCGCCTCGGCGAGGCCGAGGGCCTGGTTCTCGATGCCCCGTCGTCCGTCGGTGACGACCCAGCAGGTGAGGGCGGGCGCGGCCTCGCTCATCAGTCTTCCCCAACCCTTCGCCGCGCGACGGCCCGTTCGCGTCGTCGCTAGACGAAGTCGACTTTCAAAATCTCATAGGCGTGCGAACCGCCCGGCGCGGCGACTTCGACCGAGTCGCCGACAGATTTGCCGATGAGCGCGCGGGCGATGGGCGACGAAATCGAGATCTTGCCGGCTTTCACATCGGCCTCAAGGTCGCCGACGATCTGATAGGAGACCTCTTCATCGGTGTCCTCGTCGGCGAGCTGAACCGTCGCGCCGAACTTCACCGTGTCGCCGGAGAGCTTCGTCACCTCGATGACCTGCGCGCGGGAGTGCTTGTCCTCCAGCTCGGCGAGGCGGCCCTCGATCCAGCTCTGGCGCTCTTTCGCGGCGTGATATTCGGCGTTTTCCGAGAGGTCCCCGTGCGCGCGCGCTTCGGCGATTGCCTGAATGACGGCCGGTCGTTCGACCGACTTCAGGCGTTTGATCTCATCCTCCAGCGCTTCATAGCCCTGGGACGTCATCGGAAACTTCTCCACGGACAACGGTGTCTCCTGTCGTTGATCGTCAGGCGAAAAATAAATGAAGCGCGCTGCGGTCTCCCGAGCGCGCCGGCCGCCTGAAGCGGTCAGCGAGAATACGCTTGCAGGGCCCGCACGTCCAGATCGCCCGCCCGCATCGCCTCAATCGCCCTGACGGCGGCGCGCGCGCCGGCGATGGTGGTGATGCAGGGGATCTTGTTCTGGAGGGCGGTGAGGCGGATCGAGCGCGAATCGCGGATCGACTGGGCGCCCTCCGTCGTGTTCACGACGAGGTGGACCTCGCCGTTTTTGAGGGCGTCGACGATGTGCGGGCGGCCTTCCAGAACCTTGTTCACCCGCTTCACGGGCAGGTTCTCTTCCTCAAGGAAGGTCGCCGTGCCGCCGGTCGCGACGACGGTGAAGCCGAGCTCGATGAGGTGGCGCACCGTCGGCAGGACCAGCGTCTTGTCGGCGTCGCGCACCGAGATGAAGGCGCAGCCTTCGAGCGGCAGGCGCGCGCCGATGGCGACGAGGCTTTTCGCCCGCGCGCGCGCGAAAGAGCGATCGATGCCCATGACTTCCCCGGTGGAGCGCATCTCCGGGCCGAGCAGGGTGTCGACGCCCGGGAAGCGGGAGAACGGGAAGACGACTTCCTTCACCGCCACGTGCTCCGGCTCGCGCTCTTCCAGCGCGAATTCCGCGAGCGGCGCGCCGGCCATGACGCGCGCGGCGACACGGGCGATGGGCACGCCCGTCGCTTTGGCGACGAACGGCGCCGTGCGCGAAGCGCGCGGGTTCACCTCCAGAACGTAGATCTCGCCGTCCTTGATCGCGTACTGAACGTTGACGAGGCCGATGACGCCGAGGCCGA
The DNA here is from genome assembly GCA_964342855.1 of uncultured Caulobacterales bacterium. Lineage (GTDB taxonomy): Bacteria > Pseudomonadota > Alphaproteobacteria > Caulobacterales > Parvularculaceae > JBCBJX01. The sequence continues at coordinate 489 of CAYFIB010000069.1, read as the reverse complement.
GGGCGAGCTGTCGCGTTTGCTCTTTCAGGCGCGCGATGGTCTCGGCTTCGAGGGTGTACGGGGGGAGGGCGCAGGCGCTATCGCCGGAGTGGATGCCCGCTTCCTCGATATGCTCCATGACGCCAGCGATGTAGGTGTCTTTCCCGTCGCAGATGGCGTCGACATCCACTTCCACCGCATTCTGAAGATAGTGGTCGAGCAAAACCGGTTCGTCGCCGGAGACGACGACGGCTTCACGCATATAACGCGCGAGGCTTTCGGGATCGCGGACGATCTCCATGGCGCGCCCGCCGAGCACATAAGAGGGGCGAATGACGAGGGGGAAGCCGACCCGTTCGGCGACCGCCGCCGCTTCATCTTCAGAATGAGCGATGGAGCCGACCGGCTGCTTCAGGCCCAGTTTCTCGATCACCTCATGGAAGCGTTCGCGGTCTTCGGCGAGGTCGATGGCGTCGACCGGCGTGCCGAGGATCGGGACGCCCGCCGCTT
>CAYFIB010000068.1:0-11355 GCA_964342855.1 uncultured Caulobacterales bacterium | reverse complement strand
TTGCGCGGGTCGTGGGCGCCCATGGGGACCCAGCGGAGGATGTATTCCGCGGCGATCTTCGCCTGGGCGAGGGCCTTCAGGGTGCGGTTGATGGTCGAGAAGATGACGACGCCGCCGGGCTTCGCCATGGCGGCGACGTCGGCGACGAATTTTTCGATATCGGGCACGTGCTCGACGATCTCGAGGGCGAGGACGACGTCGCGCGGCGCCGCGCCTTCGGCGAGCAGGTCTTCGAGGAGGCCGGCGCGGTAGTCGATGGAAAGGCCGGACTGCTCGACGTGGAGTTTCGCGACGCCGATGTTCTCCGCCGCCGCGTCGAGGCCCGTCACCTGCGCGCCGAGGCGGGCCATGGGCTCGGAGACGAGGCCGCCGCCGCAGCCGACATCGAGCAGGGTGAGGCCTTCCAGAGGGCGTTTGGCGAAGCGGTCGCGGCCCGTCTGGATGCAGATTTCATCGCGGATGAAGGCGAGGCGGACCGGGTTCAGCTTGTGCAGGGGGCCGAACTTGCCGAACGGGTCCCACCACTCCGCCGCGATGCGGGCGAATTTCTCCAGCTCCGCCGGGTCGACATTGGCCCCCTCGGACGTCTCGCGCCCGGTATCGCGCATCGCTTCGCTCGCCATCTCGTGGTCGCTCCTCTTCCGGGGGCCGCTGGACAGCGCCGCCCGCCGCTTTCTATGGGTAGGCGCTCGCCGCCATGGCGACAACGCGGCCCGTCGGCGCGCGCAGCTTTTTGGAAAGACCGGCCGGATGACCGACCCGCGCATCGTCATGAAATTCGGCGGCACCTCCGTCGCCGACCTGGAGCGCATCAACCGCGTCGCGGACGCGGTGGAGGCGGAGGTCGCGACGGGCGTCGGCGTCGCGGTCACGGTCTCGGCGATGGCGGGGGAGACGAACCGGCTGGTTGATCTCGTCGCGAAGGCGGGCCCTGCGGCGCCGGCCCTCGACGCGGAAGGCCTCGAATACGACGCGGTGGTCTCCACCGGCGAGCAGGTGACGAGCGGGCTTCTGGCGCTGGTCCTGCAATCGCGCGGCTACCGCGCCCGCTCCTGGCAGGGCTGGCAGATCCCGCTGAAGACCGACCGCGCCCACGGCCGCGCGCGCATCATGGACATTGACGGCGAGCGTCTCGGCGAGGCCATCGACGGCGGCGAGATCGCCGTCATCGCGGGCTTTCAGGGCGTCGCCGACGACGAGCGCATCTCCACTCTCGGCCGCGGCGGCTCGGACACGACGGCCGTCGCCATCGCGGCGGCGCTGAACGCGGAGCGCTGCGACATTTATACCGATGTCGACGGCGTCTATACGACCGACCCGCGCATCACCAAGAACGCGAGGCGGCTGGAAAAAATCTCCTATGAGGAGATGCTGGAACTCGCCTCGATGGGCGCTAAGGTGCTGCAGACGCGCTCCGTGGAGCTCGCCATGGCGCACCGGGTGCGGTTACGGGTGCTGTCGAGCTTCATTCCGCCGGACGGGTTCAACCCCGGCACCATCATCTGCGACGAGGACGATATCGTGGAGAAGAGCATCGTTTCCGGCGTCGCGGTGGCCCGCGACGAAGCCCGCATCAGCGTGCTCGGCGTGCCTGACGAGCCGGGCCGCGCTTCGGAGATGTTCCGTCTGTTGGCGGACGCGGGCGTCAATATCGACATGATCGTGCAGAGCCCCTCGCGGGACGGCGCGTCGGCGAACCTCTCCTTCACCCTGCCGGAAGGCGATCTCGACCGCGCGCGCGAGCTTCTGGTCGCCAAACAGGGCGCCATCGGTTTCGAGGCGGTGAACGCCGAGCGCGAGGTCGCAAAAATCTCCGTCGTCGGCGTCGGCATGAAGAGCCATACGGGCGTCGCCTCGACCATGTTCGGCGCGCTCGCGGAGAAGGGCATCAACATCCACAACATCTCGACTTCCGAGATCAAGATCAGCGTGCTGATCGACAGCGCGTACGCCGAACTCGCCGTGCGCGCGCTTCACGCCGCCTACGGACTGGACGCCCCGCGGGCCGCATGAGCGTTCTTGACCCGCCAAGCGGCGGGGCGGGCGATCCCGCCGGGCCGCGTTTCCTCTTGAAGCGCCTGCGCGAGATCATGGCGGCGACCGCCGACGCGCAGGAGCGGCTGGATCGGCTCGTCGAGGCGATCGCGGCCAACATGGTCGCCGAGGTCTGCTCGATTTATCTGCGACGCCGCGGCGACGTCCTGGAGCTATTCGCGACCGAAGGTCTTAATCCGCAGTCGGTGCACCAGACGCGCCTCAACTGGGGCGAGGGCATTGTCGGACTCGTCGCCGCGCGGGCCCAGCCCATGAACCTCGCTGAAGCGCCGCTGCACCCGGCCTTCGCCTATCGTCCGGAGACGGGGGAAGACCCGTTGCGCGCCTTCCTTGGCGTGCCGATCGTCCGCAACGGGCAGGTGCTCGGCGTGCTGACGGTCCAGAACCGCGCGGTTCGGGTTTATACGGAAGAAGAGACCGAAGCGCTGCAGACCGTCGCGACGGTGCTCGCCGAAGTCGCGTCTTCGGGCGAGCTGCTGGAGCCCGAAGCGACCCATGAGGTCGACGAGGTTCTCCATCGCGCGGTGCGCATGGACGGGCAGGGGATCGTTGCGGGCGTCGCCGTCGGCGTCGCGGCCCTGCACGAGCCGCAGCTGCCGCGGCACAAGATTTTCGCCTCCAACGTCGCGCAGGAAGCCAAGCGCCTCGAAACCGCGCTTGATGATCTCCGCAAGTCCATAGACGAGCTGGTCGCGCGAAATTCCGGCCTCGCGGGCGCGCCGATGGACGTGCTCGAGGTGTTCCGATTGTTCGCTTACGACAAGGGCTGGAAAGAGCGCTTGCGTGAGGCGGTTTACACGGGGCTCACCGCCGAAGCGGCGGTGGAGCGCGTCTTACAGGATAATCGCCGCCGGCTGGAGCGCGCGCGCGATCCGTACATGCGCGACCGGCTGCACGATCTTGAAGACCTCTCGCGCCGCATGCTGCGCCATCTCGCGGGCGACGAGGCGGCGGAGCCGGACGCGACGCCGGACGACGCCATCGTCTTCGCGCGGTCCATGGGGCCTGCGGACCTTCTGGAATACGATCGCGCCAAGGTGCGCGGCGTCGCCCTCGCGGAAGGCGCGGCGGCGTCCCATGTCGCCATCGTCGCCCGGGCTTTGGAGATCCCCCTCGTCGGCGGGCTCGGCGCGAGCATCGACAGCGTCGAGCCGGGGGACCCGGTGGTCATCGACGGCGATGCGGGCGAGGTGCACGTTCGTCCGTCCGATGATCTTCTGGAGAGCTACCGCACCGCCATCGAGGTGCAGGAGGCGCGCGAGGCGCTTTACGCCCAGTTCGTGGGCGAGCCCGCGCGCACGACCGACGGCGTTGATGTCGTGCTCGACATGAACGCCGGTCTCCTCGTCGATCTGCCGCATCTGGCGGAGACCGGCGCGCGCGGCGTCGGGCTCTACCGCACAGAGCTGCAGTTTCTCATTTCAGAAGCACTGCCCAAGGTCTCCGCCCAAACCCGTCTTTATAAAGATGTTCTCGACGGCGCGGGCGGACGTCCTGTGGTGTTCCGCACCGCCGATATCGGCGGCGATAAAGTGCTCTCCTATATGGAGACCGGCCGCGAGCCGAACCCGGCCATGGGCTGGCGCGGCGTGCGCATGGGGCTCGACCGTCCGGGGCTTCTGCGTGGACAGATGCGCGCGCTCATCGCCGCGGCGGCGGGGCGGGACCTCAAAGTCCTCCTGCCGCTGGTGACGACGCCCGGCGAGGTCGAAGCCGCGCGCGAAATGCTGGAAAAAGAATGGGCTCGGGCGGCGAAGAGCGGGGCGGCGCTGCCGACCTCCCGCGCGCTCGGCGCCATGATCGAAACTCCGGCGGCGGCGTGGTCGCTGAAAGAGATTGCGGCGGTTTCGGACTTCCTCTCGGTCGGCGGCAACGATCTCGCCCAGTTCTTCTTCGCTTGCGATCGCGAGGCGACGGCGCTCGCCGGACGCTTCGATCTCCTGGCGCCGCCCTTCCTGCAGTTTCTCGCGCGCATCGTAACGGACGCCGACACGGCGGAGACGCCGATTTCCTTCTGCGGCGAAGCGGCGACTGATCCCGCGATCGCGCTGGGGCTCGTCGGCGTCGGCTTCCGCACGTTCTCCTTGCCCGCGACGGCCATCGGCCCGGTCAAACAGGCGATCCGATCGGTCTCCTCCATCGAATGCGCCGCCGCCGCGCTCAGCGACGCGCCGCGTGAAAAACTGGACGCGCTCGCGGCTCGAAGAAGCTGACGAATCGCCGCCCTCTGGTCAGCCAGTCGTTAACGTTTCACGGGCGATGTCCTATGCTCTTCCGAAACGACATCGATGCGCGCTGCGGAGAATGATGTGAGCCGAACCGCCGATATCGTGAGCATGGAGACGGCCATCGCCAAACGAGACCGGGTCCGCGCGATCCCGGAAGACGCCGAGGGCGTCGGTCCGGCGCTGAAGGCTGCGCGCGAGGCGGACGGGATTTCGCTCGCCGACGCGGCGAAAGCGCTGCGCATTCGCGAGGGTCATCTGGAGGCGATCGAGGCGGGCGCCTACGCCGATCTGCCGGGCCGCGCCTTCGCCATCGGCTTCGTCAAAGCCTACGCCCAGCATCTCGGGTTCGAGCCGCAGGCGGCCGCCGCGCGTCTGCGTGACGACGCCGGCTGGTCGGAGCTGGAGGCGAAGTCCGCGCCGAAGCCCGCCGCCCCTGCGCCGGTCGCCGAACGCCGCGACGCCCGCGCCATGTGGCCCATCGTGCTGGTGCTCGGCTTCGTTCTCTGGTGCGGCTGGCAGATCACCCGCCCGGCGAACGATCCCGGCGAAATTCAGCTGACCGGCTTCCCGCCGCCCGCCGAGCGTCCCGCGCAGCCGGAGCCCGAAGCCGATGACGGCCTGCGCCCGCAGGTGATTGATACGATCGACGATCCCGTCGCCGCCACCATCGCCGCGGCGGACACGGAAACGGCGTCGAGCGCTGTTGAAGAAACGCCTGAAGAAACGCCTGAAGAAACGCCTGAAGAAACGGCCCTAAGCTCCGACGCCAGCACAGAAACGCTCCCGGCGCCTGAACCGACGCGTCCGCAGGTTCGCACGCCGCCCGCGGCCCGGGAAACGGAGACCCGCGCGCCGCAGAACCTCCTGCCAGGCGCCGAGGAGCGCGCGGCGGAGCAGGGCGCGGCCGACAACGCGACGGCGGAAGCGTCCGACGCGGCGCAATCTGTCGCGGCGACGGCGGAACCGGCCGAAGACGAGATCGAAACGCCCGCGCCGACGCCGCAGACGGCCCCGCAGGAGCGCGTCGTCGTAACGCCGCCGCCGCTGCCCTCGGGCCGCATGCTGGGCTCGCCGGGCGCCTCGCGGGTGGTCGTGCGGGCGATCATCCCGGGCTTCCTGCGCATTGAAGACTCCGCCGGCCGGATCGTCTTCGCCGAGCGGGTGGAGGCGGGGGACCGTTATCACGTGCCGACGGGACAGGACCTGCGCCTCACGGCCCTCAACGGCGGCGGCTTCGACATCATCGTCGACGGGTCCTATGCCGGCGCGGTCGGAACCCCCGGCGAGGTCGTGCGCGGCCGCCGCCTCGATCCCGACACGCTGGGGAACTAAGAAATCATCGCGCTCGCACGCGGAGCGGACGTCGCCGGGCTGTGAACGCCGCCCGGCGCGACGTATGTTGACAGCGCGCGGGGCTTCAGCGATCCCGCGACTGCGAACGCGACCGCCCGAATGGCGAAGGAGCAGGTGATGAGCGTCAGACCCTGGCGAGACATCGAACGGCGCAAGAGCCGTCAGATCATGGTCGGCAACGTGCCCGTCGGCGGCGACGCGCCGATCGCGGTCCAGTCCATGACCAACACGCTGACCTCGGACGCGACGGCGACCCTGAAGCAGATCGAGGAGATCGCGGAAGCCGGCGCCGACATCGTCCGCGTATCGTGCCCCGATGTGGAATCGACGGCGGCGATGCCGGAGATCTGCAAGCACTCGCCGATCCCCGTCGTCGCGGACATCCACTTCCACTACAAACGCGGCATCGAAGCCGCTGTCGGCGGCGCGGCGTGCCTGCGCATCAACCCGGGCAATATTGGCTCCGAAGCGCGCGTGCGCGAAGTCATTCAGGCCGCGAAGGATCACGGCTGCTCCATGCGCATCGGCGTCAACGGCGGCTCGCTGGAGAAAGACCTTCTGGAGAAGTACGGCGAGCCGTGCCCGGAGGCGATGGTCGAAAGCGCTCTCGACCATGCGAAAATTCTTCAGGACAACGACTTTCACGAGTTCAAGATTTCGGTGAAAGCGTCCGACGTCTTCCTCACCGTCGCGGCCTATCATGCGCTCGCCGAAGCTATCGACTGCCCGCTCCATCTCGGCGTCACCGAAGCCGGCGGCATGCGGATCGGTTCGGTGAAATCGGCCATCGGCCTCGGCTCGCTGCTCTGGGCGGGCATTGGCGACACCATCCGCGTCTCGCTCTCCGCCGACCCGGCGGAGGAAGTGCGCGTCGGTTTCGATATTCTGAAATCGCTCATGCTGCGCCACCGCGGCGTGAACGTCATTTCGTGCCCGTCGTGCGCGCGTCAGGGGTTCGACGTCATCAAGACGGTCGAGGTGCTGGAAGAGCGCCTCGCGCACATCACCACGCCCATGTCGCTTTCGGTGATCGGCTGCGTCGTGAACGGACCGGGCGAGGCGCGCGAAACCGATATCGGTTTCACCGGCGGCGGCGCGGAAGCGGGCATGGTCTATCTCGCCGGTTTGCCGGACCACAAAATGGCCAATGACAAAATGGTGGACCATCTGGTCGAACTGGTGGAGCAAAAAGCGGCTGAGATCGAAGCCGCTCGCGCCGCCAGCGAAGCGGCGGTCGCCGCCGCAGAATAGCGGCGCGTAAAGAACGAATCAGGCAGCGCTCGGCGGCGACGTCGGGCGCGTCTTTGTATAGGCAGGAACGACAGGGACGCGACGTGTCCATCCCGCAGGATAAACTGGACCGGCTGATCGAACGCTTCGAGGAAGTCGAAGCGCGGATGAACAGCGCCTCCGACGCCGACGAGATCGTCAAGCTCGCGAAGGAACACGCTGAGCTGAAAGAGGTCGTCGCCGTCGCCCGCGAAATGGTCGCCGCCCGCGAACAGTTGCCGGAACTCGATGGTCTCGCCGAGGGCGATGACAGGGAGATGGCGGAGCTGGCGCGCGACGAGCGCGAGACCATCCGCAAGCGTCTGCCGGAGCTCGAAAAAGAGCTGCAGATCATGCTGCTCCCAAAGGACAAGGCCGACGATTCCAGCGTCATCCTCGAGGTTCGCGCCGGCACCGGCGGCGATGAAGCGGCGCTCTTCGCGGGCGATCTCTTCCGCATGTACCAGCGCTACGCCGCCGATCAGGGCTGGCGGGTGGAGGTGTTGAGCGCGTCGGAATCCGGCGTCGGCGGCTATAAGGAAATTCAGGCGAACGTCTCCGGCGACGGGGTGTTCGGACGGTTGAAGTTTGAAAGCGGCGTCCACCGGGTGCAGCGCGTGCCCGAGACCGAGACGCAGGGACGCATCCATACCTCCGCCGCGACGGTCGCCGTTCTTCCGGAGCCGGAGGAGGTCGATATCGACATCGCCGACGGCGATTTGCGGGTCGACGTCTTTCGCGCCTCGGGGCCGGGCGGCCAGTCCGTCAACACGACCGACAGCGCCGTGCGCATCACCCACCTGCCGACGGGACTCGTCGTCATTCAGCAGGATGAGAAATCCCAGCACAAGAACCGCGCCAAAGCGATGAAAGTGCTCCGGGCCCGTCTTTATGAAGCCGAGCGCGCGCGCGCGGACGCCGAGCGCGCGGCCCAGCGCAAGGGCATGGTCGGCTCCGGCGACAGGTCCGAACGCATCCGCACCTATAATTTCCCGCAGAGCCGCGTCACCGATCACCGCATCAACCTGACGCTCTATAAGCTCGCGCAGATCATCTCCGGCGAAGCTCTCGACGATCTCATCGGCCCACTGCAGTCGCAGGATCAGGCTGAGCGGCTGGCCGCGCTCTCGAGCGAACCGGCCGCGTGACCTCGCGCGCCGTCGCGCGGGCGGCCGCCGCCCGCCGCCTCGCCGAGACCAGCGACACCCCTGACCTCGACGCCCGCGTGCTGATGAAGCACGTGCTGCAGATCGACGACGCCGACCTTATCGCCGACGATGCATGTGATCTGAGTGCGGACGAACTGACGGCCTATGAAGCGGCGCTCGATCGGCGCGCCGCGCGCGAGCCGGTCGCCTACATCACCGGGCGGGCGGAGTTCTGGAGCCTTGAGTTCTCCGTCGGGCCGGAGGTGTTGATCCCCCGTCCGGAGACGGAGCTTCTGGTCGAGCAGACGCTCGCCGCGCCCGCGCCGGCGAAGGCGCGCGTTCTCGATCTCGGGACGGGTTCCGGCGCCATCCTCTGCGCGATCCTTTCCGAGCGGGCGGGCTGGACCGGCGTCGGCGTCGATCTTTCACCCGCCGCGGCGCGCCGCGCGCACGCGAATGTCGCCGCGCTCGGGCTTGCGGGGCGGGCGCGCATCGGCGTCTCGGACTGGGATGCGGCGCTTGAAGGTACATTCGATCTCATCGTCTCGAACCCGCCCTATATCGGGCACGCGGAGCCGCTTCCCGAGGACGTCCGCCGCTACGAGCCCGCCTCGGCGCTCTTTGCGGAGGAGGCGGGGCTCGCCGGGCCGCGCGCCGCGCTCGCCGCCGCTTTGCGCCGCGCTGCGCCGGGCGCAAGCGCGTTTATCGAGATCGGCTCGGGACAGGGCGCGGCGGCGCTGGCGCTCGCCGCCGAGATGGCCCCCGCCGCCGAGGCGGCGATTTTGACGGATCTCGCCGGTCTGGACCGCGTTCTAGCACTCAAAGGGCTCTAGGGACGGTGTTGAATTAGCTATTGAACTGGGGCGCGAGGCGGTTACACTCTTCATAGCTGACGGAACGCAGTATTGGACTGCAGTCGTTCAGCGGCCCCGCCTCGCCATCGCTTGTTCATTCTTCGTCAGCTTCGCGCTGCGATGCCTACAGGACAAACGCGATGACGTGAGGCGCCGCAGACGGGTCACGATGGTTGGCCAAGAGGGCGGGGGTTGGCCAAGAGGGCGGGCCACGATGTTGTAGCGCCGACCGCCCGTTCGCGGATCGGAAGAGGACCGGGCGGACAGCGCCGACAGGTCCGTGCGATCAAAGGATAACGCAAGCCAGAATGCGACAGGGTCAGAACGTGAAACGCGGCCGCAATCAGCGCCGTCGTCAGGGCGGCAATGTAAACCGCGCCCTCGATTCCACCGGGCCGGACGTCAAAATCCGCGGCACCGCCTCCCAGATTTACGAGAAATATCAGGCCCTCGGGCGCGACGCGCAGACCGCCGGCGACCGGGTGAAGGCGGAGAACTATCTCCAGCACGCCGAACACTATTTCCGTGTTCTGCAGGCGCTTCAGCCACCGCAGCAGCAACAGCGCGATGATCGCGACGACCGCGATGATCGGGATGAAGACGGCGATCAGCCGTCCGCCAACACCGCGCGTCAGGACAACGATGCGGGCGACGGCGAGCAGCCCTCGGTTCTGGACGGGCAGTCCTCGGAAAATTCCGAAACGGACGAGGCGGGCGAGGGCGAACGCCGCCCGCGTCAACCGCGCCGCCGCCGGCCGCGCCGCAATGGCTCCGAAAACGCTGACGCGAACGCCGAAGGCGGCGAGGGTGAGGGCTCGTCGAAATCCGCCTCTGACGACGCCGAACGCTCTTCGGAACCTGCTGAAGCCGGCGCATAAGCGCGCTGCATGAGGTCCTCGCGACGGCGGCGCCGTCGCGATAGGACGTTTCGCGAAGCAAGATGCGGAGCGACGACGTCCATGGCCGATTTTTCCAACACGCTGTTTTCTCTCGAAGGCAAAGTCGCCATCGTCACCGGCGCCTCGCGCGGCATCGGCGAGGCGATCGCGCGGCGCTACGCCCAGCACGGCGCGACGGTCGTCGTTTCCTCACGCAAGATCGACGCGTGCGAAGAGGTCGCCAAATCGATCAACGCCGATGAAGGCCGCGAAGCCGCGATCGCCATCGCCTGCAACATCTCCGACAACGCCCAGATCGACGATCTCGTCGCCCAGACCGTCGAGCGTCTCGGCGGCGTCGACGTTCTGGTCTGCAACGCGGCCGTGAACCCTTATTTCGGTCCGTCCAAGGACATCACCGACGAGCAGTTCGACAAGATCCTCCAGTGCAATGTGAAGGCGAACCATCGTCTCGCGCATCTGGCGTTTCCGGAGATGGAGAAGCGCGGCGGCGGGGCGATCGTCATCATCTCCTCCATCGCCGGTTTCATCGGCTCGTCGACCATCGGCGCCTACGGCATCTCCAAGGCCGCCGACATGCAGATCGCGCGCAATCTCGCGCTGGAGTTCGGGCCGAAAAACGTCCGCATCAACTGCATCGCGCCGGGCGTGGTGAAGACGTTCTTCGCCGAAGCGCTCTGGAAGGACCCGAAGATCGAAAAGGCGATGACGGAGCGACTGCCCCTGCGCCGCTTCGGCATGCCGGACGACATCGCCGGCGCCGCGGTCTTCCTCGCGACCGACGCGGGCGGATGGATGACCGGCCAGACCATCACTATCGAAGGCGGCACGCTGGTCGCCGGCTCGCTCGGTTGATGACCAGAAGTTAAATTCCTTCACGGTCGCAGACATGTTTGTCGTTTCGTCATCACGACGCCGTCGAAGGAGGATCGATTGATTGGAACGCTTATCGCCGCGACCGCGGTCGTCGCCGGGGCTGGGCAGGACGACGCGCGGCGCGCGTCCGCCGGCGCCTGCGCCAAACCGCTCGTCGCCATCACCGACGAGGGCGCCGTATCTCACGGCGCAAAGAGCGCGTTGATCGAAGCGGTTCAGGCGGGTCGCGCGATCCGCGTCGGCTTCGGGCTCGGCAAGGACGAAAGCGGAACTTACGTCCTCACCCACTGGTTCGAGGCGCACTTCCTCACCGTGTTTGAAGGCGAGGTGTTCACGCAGACGCCGTTCATTCATCGGCAACGCCCCTCGCGCGAAGAGCAGGATGTTCTTTTAACGGATGAACCCATGCGCTGGGTCGCGACGATGGGAACGAACGGGAAGCTCCATTCTCGTTTCCTCGAAGCTGAGGTGGGTGACCATCGCGTGGACAGCTGGTGGTGTCTCGCCGATTGAGACGGGCGTCTTGAGCCCCGCGCGCGGCCTCACCATGTCCTGAGAAGAAGAGAACAGCGCCTGCGTCGCCATAATGGGGCGCGGGGCTTCATCAGACGCTCAGGACGAGGTCGAACACATGAACTTGGACAAGTACACGGACCGCGCCCGCGGTCTCATT
>CAYFIB010000067.1:0-11441 GCA_964342855.1 uncultured Caulobacterales bacterium | reverse complement strand
GCCGCCCGCCAGCACGAAGACGCCGCGCATGGGGTTCTCCGCGTCCGCATCGCCGCGACGGGCTGCGGCGCGGGCGAGCCATTGGATAGCCGTCTCAATGAGACGCTCGGCGACGTCGGCGCGGGCGGAGGCCGCCTCCTCGCAGGTCCAGTCGTCGAGAACGTGGGCGAGACCAATGGCGAGATCAGCGCGCTCTTTGAGCGGCTTCAGCGCCGCGTGCAAAGCGTCGGCGCCGCCGACGCCGCGTTCGAGGCCGACGAGATCGCGCGCGATGCTGGCGATGACCGGAGACGGCCCTTCCTCCAGCACGCGGACGGCGTCGGTGGAATAGTTGAGGCAGAGATCGGACAGATACCGCGCCGCGCCGAAGACGCGAAGCATGGCGAACCGGCGCTCAGGGTCGCCCAGCGCCGCCGCCGCGCCCGCCCGATCAGCGGCGCGGGTCCAGCGTTCCAGGCGCGCCGAAGCGCCGCTCTGGTCGAAGGGTTCGTTCGTCGCAGGGGCGGCGTCCGCGGTCATGGCGGGTCCTTTCAGGCGTACGTACTCCGCCTCAAGGTGCAACGCCCGTCGTGAATGCGGCGTTAAACATGACGTGCAAGGTTTCAGGGTCCGTTCCGCAACGCCCCGACACCTGCTAGGCCCGAAGGCCATGACCCGCATAACCGCCCGTTTGCTCCTCCGCCTGCGTCAGTACCGCTCGCAGTTGCGGCCGCTTGCGGAGACATTGCGGATCTGGGTGTTCGGCGCCCTGATCGGCGTCGCTGGCGGATACGCCGTCCTTGGCTTCCAGCTGGCGATCGATAGCGTCGCGACCCTTCTCTATGGCGTCGATGAAACCCTGCTCGCGAGCGCCGGACACGCTCTGCCCGCCTGGCGCGTCATGCTCGCGCCGGTCATCGGCGGGCTCATCGTCAGCGCCGCCCTTCTTTCCGCCCGACATTTCGGCTGGTTGCCGGAAGGGCGCCCGCAGGGCATCACCGAAGTCATCGAGAGCCGCGCCATCACCGGCGTGCGCATCAGCCTGAAGGAAGGCGCGGCCTCCGCGGCCATTTCAGCGATCTCGCTCGGCTCCGGCGCTTCGGCGGGCCGCGAAGGCCCGGCCGTCCATCTCGGCGCCTCCATCGCGCAGGCCGTGACGAACCTTGTGGGCCTGCGCGCCCGCGACGCGCGCACGCTCCTCGGCTGCGGCGCGGCGGCGGCGGTGTCGGCGAGTTTTAACGCGCCGATCGCCGGCGTCCTCTTCGCGCTGGAGGTCGTCCTCGGCAACTACGCGCTTTCGATTTTCGGGCCGGTGACCCTCGCGAGCGTCATGGCGGCGGTGATCGTCCGCTCCCATGTCGGCGACTCGCCTGCTTTCTTCGTGCCGCCCTATGCGCCTGCGACGCCTGCGGACGTTCCCTTCGCGGCGGCGTTCGGCGTCGTCGCCGGCCTCACCGCCCTCGCCTTTCTTTTCTCCACCTCAAAGCTGACGCGCTGGGTCGGAGATTTCTGCCGGCGGACGAAAGCGCCCATCGAGCTGGCGCCCGTCGTCGCAGGCGTCGCCATCGGCGGCGTCGGCGTCTTCTATCCGGAGGTGCTGTCGGTCGGCTACGAGGCGACGCAGAACGCATTGGAGAACGAATACGGCATCCGGCTTCTGACGATTTTTCTCATCCTCAAAATTTTCGCGACCGCCATCACGCTCTCCTGCCGCTTCGGCGGCGGCGTCTTTTCGACGGGGGTCTATCTGGGCGCGATGTCCGGCGCGGCTTATGGGCTCGTTCTGTCACGCGTGTTCGAGGGCTTCGTCGCCGAGCCGACCTTCTACGCCATGGTCGGCATCGGCGCCGTGGCGGGCGCGATCCTCGGCGCGCCGATCTCCACGACGCTCGTCGTTTTCGAGCTGACGCGCGACTACCAGATGACCATCGCGCTCCTCGCCGCCGTCTCCGTCGCCACGTTCGTCACCCAGAGCGCCTTCGGACGCTCCTACTTCCACTGGCAGCTCTCGCGCAGAGGCTATGACCTCTCCGACGGGCCGCAGGGCGTCGTCTTACAGACGACCCGCGTACGCGATGTCATGATGCGTCTGCCGGATGCGGACGAACCGTTGTCGGAAGAAGCGCCGCGCCTGTTGGTCACGACCAATCTGGGAGACGCCCTCGCCGCCATGGAAGAGGCCGACAAGCCGGGCCTGCCAGTCGTCGGACTGGATGACGACACAATGCCCATCGGGTATCTTTCACGGGTGAAAGCGCTCGCCGCCTACAACAAGGCGCTCATCGATCTGCATGTGGAGCATCACCGCTAGGCGTTGGCGTTACGCGCTCCGGCGCTCTACGCGATCCTGCACGGACGTCCACGTTTCGAGCATTTCTTTCAGCGCATCTGGCCGGAGCGGCTTGGTGAGAACATCGTCCATACCCGCGTGCAGACAGGCGTCTCTGTCATTCTGCAGAACGTGCGCCGTCGCGCCGATGATCGGCGTGCGGTCCGATCCGGACTTTTCTTCCAGCGAACGGATGAAGCGCGTGGCTTCATGGCCATCCATGACCGGCATGGAGACGTCCATGAGGATCAAGTCCGGGCGCCGCTCGCGATAGGCGTCGACGGCTTCAGCGCCGTTGTTCACGAAGCGCGTCTCATAGGTTTCAGCATCGATGAAGCTGCCTGCGACGAGCTGGTTCACCTTGTTGTCTTCCGCAATCAGAATGAACGGTCGCGTACCGGATGGCGACAACGCCGGGCCATGTATTTCGGGTTGGACCAGCGGCTCTTGCTTGTTCAGGGAGACGTTGGCGCCATAGAGAGCGTTGGCGATGGCGTTATAGAGTTGAGAGGATCGGATCGGCTTGGAGAGCCAGCTCTCATAGCGTCCACGGCGATCAACAGCTTCCGTCGCGCTGTCGACCGAGGATAGCATGATGACCGGGATGTGCCTGAAGCGAGCGTCCGACTGCACGCTCGCGGTGAAGACGTCGCCGTCTTCGCCGGGCATGTGGTAATCCGTCAGTATCAGATCAAATCCGCTCCCGCGCGCGTATGTGCGCTCAAGAACCTTGCGCGCCTCGTCCGGCGACGCCGCGAACTCAGCGTCAATTCGCCAGTGCGCGGTCAGCTCCTTCAGCAGGCGTTGGTTGATAGCGTTGTCATCGACGCAGAGGACGCGCGCATTTTCCACGCCTTCGAGGTTCGCTTCGGTCGATGCATGCGAGGCGCGGTCCGCCTGCAGGCTCAAACGAATACGGAACGTCGATCCTTCGCCGAGGACGCTTTCCGCTTCGACCGCCCCGCCCATGAGTTCAACCAGTTCCTTGACGATGGCGAGCCCGAGGCCAGCGCCTTCATAGTGACGCGCTTTGGAGCCGTCGGCCTGTTCGAACTTCTCAAAAATCGTCGCCAACTGGTCCTCGCGGATGCCGATACCGGTGTCTTCGACGGCGATCACGAAATCGACGACGCCGTCGCGCTCGACGCCTTCGACATTCAGGAAGACATGGCCCTCGTTCGTGAACTTGACCGCGTTGCCGGCGATGTTGACGAGCACCTGACGAATACGCGCGGCGTCGCCGATGACGAGGTTCGGAAGTTCCGCCGCATACCGAACGATCAGCTCCACCTTATCGGCCGCGATCCGGGCCTGCAGTAGCGCGCCGATCTCGCCGACGAGCCCGCGCAGATCGAACGGCTCTGATTTTATCTCTATGCGCCCGGCTTCCAGACGCGCGAAATCGAGGACGTCGTTGATGATCGCCAAAAGTCCGCTACCGGAAGCGACGATGACTTCGGCCATTTCACGCTGGCGATCGTTCAGGCCCGACTTCAGCAACACTTCCGACATGCCGATGACGCCGTTCAGGGGGGTACGGATTTCATGGCTCATATTGGCGAGAAACTGGGACTTCGCGAGATTGGCGGCTTCGGCCTTGTCGCGCGCCTCGCGCAGCTCCTCCGCGAGCGCACGGAGCGATTCCGCCTCTTCCACTTTCCGCTGGGCCAAACGCTGGTCAAAGAAGCCCGCGACGATGCTGGCGGACATGATGACCATGGTCGCGGCGATGGCGGATACGGCGAGCGAACCGCGATCAAGCCGCGCTGACGTGAGCTCAGAGGCGCCGAGCGGGGCGAGATCAAGCGCCGCCATGGCCGTGAAATGCATGAGGCAGATGGCGAGGACGAAGAACACCATCGCCAACCACTTGTTGCGCGCCTGATTGTCAGCGGCGCTCAGCAGGTGGAATATCGGCGCCGCGAAGGCGGCGCTCAGCAGTACTGAGGCGCCGACATAGCGCCAGTCCCAGATCAGGATGGCGCTCGCCTCGTATGCAGACATTCCGATGAAATGCATGCTGGAGATGGTGATCGCGAGGGCGCCCGGCGCCAGCCACCGGACGGCGCGATGTTGGACGAAACTCCCGAGTGCGAACGCAGCGCCGATCAACAGAACGGCGATGACGCCAGATGCGAAAGTCGGTCCCGCCGCCAAGCCCCGCTCGATATCGTATTCATAGGCGAGCATGGCGATGAAATGGGTTGACCAGACGCCCACGCCGCCGACAACCGCGCCCGCCGCGGCCCAGCGCAACCGAGCCGCGCCGGTATTGCCGCGCGCGCGCAGAAACAGGTCGATCGTGGAGTAGCTGCCGACCGCGCACACGATGGCGGCGACGACGACCAAGCGCCAATCGTGCTCAGTGGCGATGCAGGAAACGACGTTGAAAATACTCGACCGATCGAAACTTTCGGCGGGAGTATTTGCAGAACAGCCTTAACGGCGCCTAAACCATTATTACATTCATGCACGAAGCACCGAATTACCCTAAGGCTTCCGTTAACTCTCTCCTATCGGCGTACTCATCCGAGGGCTCAACTTCTTCATCAGTCCGCGGATCTATTTCAAAAACCGTCGGAGAGGTGCGCGGAACGGCGACGAATTTCTCGCGCGCATCCGCGGGAACGCCGCGGCGCGCGATGGTCCGGAAGACGCCGAATATGGCGAGCACCGTGTAAATCGCCGAAGTATAGAGAAAGAGCGTCGGCGCCCCGAAATTCATCATCAGGGCGGCGCCCGCGAGCGGCCCGCCGACTGAGCCGACGCCGTAAAGCAGAAACAGCCCGCCGTTCGTCTCCAGATATTCGTCCGGCTCCGCCCGATCGTTCGCGTGGGCGATGCAGAGCCCGAACAGCGGCATGGCGAACAGGCCGAAGGCGATGGTGCCCGCCATCAACATGGGGAACCCGGCGCCGCCGAAGCTGGAGAGAAACACCCCCGCCCCCGCGCACAGACCGGCGACGGCGATGATGACGTAGCGCCGATCCACCGCGTCGGAGATGAAACCGAGCGGCCATTGGGCGACGGCGCCGCCGAGCACCACCGCGCTGACGAACGTCGCGACGACCGACACGTCGTACCCGACCGTTTGCACATAGACCGGCCCGACCGACCAGAAGGCGCCGTTCGCCGCGCCGACCGCGAGACTGCCGAAGGCCGCGACCGGAGAAACGGCGACCAGCTTGCCGATATTCAATTTGGCCTGGGTGATCGGCCGCGGCGCGACGGAGGTCGTCAGCGCCACGGGCACGAGAGAGATGGAGATCAGGATCGAGATGATCGCGAAAAGGACGAAGCCCGCGGGGTCCGCGAGGGTCAACAGCGCCTGCCCCGCCATGGTCGCGCCGAGATCGACGATGCGGTAGCTCGCGAGCACCTTGCCGCGCGCCTCGTTCGTCGTCCTCTCGTTGATCCAGCTCTCGATGATCATCTGAAGGCCCGCCAGCGCGAAGCCGGTGATGATCCGCAGGCCCACCCAGATGGGCGCCTCCACGGCGATGGCGTGGGCGAGCGCGGAGGCCGAAGCGAGCGAGGCGAGCGCGGTGAAGGCGCGGATATGCCCGACCCGGCGCACGATCGCCGGCGTCTGCCGACACCCGCCGATAAAGCCGACGAAATACGCCGACGTCAGAAGCCCGATCTGCCAGAGCGGGAAGCCTTCAATGTTCGCGCGGACGGACAGAAGCGTGTTCTGCAGGCCGTTGCCGCAGATGAGGATCGCCGCCGCGAGCACGAGCGCGGCGATGGTGCGTACGGCCTGTCCCATGCGTCTCCCCTTGTTCCGTGCCGGTCGCGGTCCTTCGCGACGCCCGCGGTCGCGGGCTCCTCAGGACGAAGAGCCCGCTTAACTTCGTCCTGAGGAGCCGCCGAAGGCGGCGTCACGAAGGACGTTGGCGTAAGCGTTAGAAAATCTTGAAGCGCCTGAAGAGGTAAATCTCAACCGCCGTAATCGCGGCGAGCAGCCCGATGACCACCCAGAACGCCGCGCCGCTGTCGACGCCCGGCATGCCGCCGACATTGATGCCGAGAAGGCCGGTCAAGAAACTGATCGGCAGGAAGACGCCGGCGACGACGGACAACACGAACATCGTCCGGTTCAGCTTCTCTGCGACCAGCGCCGCGAGGGTGTCCTGAAAAATTTCCGAGCGCGCGCGGATCTCGTCCAGCTGTTCGACGAGGCGCGTGATGCGGTCGACAATGTCTTTCAGGAGCCGGTCCTGCGCTTCCGACTGCCAGGTGAATTGTTCGGCGACGAACGTCTCCAGCGCGTCGCGCTGGGGAGCGATGAAGCGGCGCAGGGTGACCACCGTTCGGCGCAGGTCCGCCGCCTCGCGGCGCAGTTTGTCCGGGGCGCCCGTTTCGGATTCGTCCTCCAGCGCGTCGAGACGGTCGTCGAGGGCTTCGATGGTCGGCTGCATGCGCTCGGTCAGGGCCTCGGCGATGGCGACGGAGAGCTCCCCCGTCGATTTCGGTCCTATTTTGTCCCTGAACGCCTCTTCGATCGACGAGACGGCGAACAGGCGGCGAAGCTGTACGGAGATGAGTTTCTCCGCATCCACCCAGACGCGGAGCGAGACCATATCTTCCGGATGCGCGCCCGGGTTGAGATTGACGCCGCGCAGGATGAGCAGCGCGCCATCGCCGACCGACCGGCAGCGCGGGCGCGTCTCATCGTCCAGCATGGCGTCGACGACGACCGTGTCGAGGCCGTGGTCTCTGACGAGGATGTCGTGGAGGTTCGGCGTCGCATGGTCGAAGCGCAGCCAGCGCGGTCCGCCGGTCGCCGTCATTTCCGCCTGCGTCGCACCGCCCTCGCCGTCGAGGACGAAACATCGGCTGAGCTCGCTTTGCTCCATCACGCACCTCCCGCGGCGGCCATTTCTCCGCCCTATCGGTGATGCTAGATGCGTTTGCGCGCCGCGCCACGCCTCCAGGGGACCTCCGCCATGCTCGATCTTCTCGCCCAGCCGCAGGCCTGGGCCGCCTTCGCCGCGCTGGTGACGATGGAAATCGTCCTCGGCATCGACAACCTCATTTTCGTCTCCATCGTGACGAATGCCCTGCCGGAGGCGCGCCGGCCCTTCGCGCGGCGGCTCGGCATCGGCCTCGCCCTCGGGCTCCGGCTCGTGCTTCTCGCCTTCATCGCGTGGCTCGCGGGGCTGACGGCGCCGGTCTTCGATCTCGGCCTTCAGGGTCCGCCGGGCGCGCACGGAGAGCCGACGTTCGAGACCGCCTTCTCCTGGCGTGATCTCATTCTCATCGCCGGCGGCTGCTTCCTTGTCTGGAAGGCGACGACGGAGATCCACGAGCGCATCGACCCGGAAGACGCGCACGGGCCCGGTCATGGCGCGGCGGCGCAGGCGGGGCGCGCCTTCGGCTCGGCGATCGTGCAGATCATCCTGCTCGACATCGTTTTCTCGATCGACTCGATCCTCACCGCCATCGGCATGACGAACGAGCTGCCGATCATGGTCGCGGCCGTCATCGTCGCTGTCGGGGTCATGCTGTTCGCGGTCGGACCGATCTCGCGCTTCATCGAGAAAAACCCGAGCGTCGTCATGCTCGCCCTCGCCTTCCTCCTGATGATCGGCATGGTGCTGATCGCCGACGGCTTCGGTCGCCATGTACCCAAGGGCTATATCTACGCGGCGATGGCGTTCTCGGTGTTCGTCGAGGCGCTCAACATGATGGCGCGGCGCGGCCGACGCGCGGCGAGAGGCGCGCCGAAGCGGCCCATGACGACGATAGAGTGAGGGGTCAGTTCTTCACGGACCGCGTCCGCCGCCGGACGCCCTGGCGGCGGACGCGGTCATGCAGCGACCTGCTTCGTATGCAGCGCGTCGGCGAAGTTGACCGCTGAATGATGATCAGTGACAGGCCTTCAAGCTCTTGCCGACGAGCCAGTGATTGACCGGCCACGCCGCGAGGAAGCCCGCCGGAATCGCGGCGGCCATGGCGATCCAGAACCGCATGGACAGGAGAGAGCCCGACTGGACGCCGCCCAGGGCGAGGTCGGTCGCGTTCATCGCGATCTCCATGACCGTGATGGAAACGATCTCGCCGAGCCAGACGGCTTTGAGCGCCGTTCTGAAATCTGCGCCGCGCCCCATGACAGGCTGGATAGCGAGCCCCATGCCGAAGACGAAGGCGAGCGCGACCGCGAGGCTGATCGTCGTCCACACACCGAGGCCGAGGACCGTGCCGATGATCAGGCCGGAAATCTCTCCGATGGAGCAGCCGAGAAGACAGTGGAGCGTCACTTGGGCCGATGTGGCCCAGGTGATGCGGTGATGATGTGCGTGTGCTGCATGTTCATTCATAACAGGATATCCGCTGCGAAGAAGGCGAAGAAGCCGCCGACGACATAGGCGCCTGCGGCGACGCTGAGGATGATCGTCCCGAGGCGGCGCGAGCGGGCGCAGGCGCGAGCCATGGCGGGGTCCGCCGGACACGGCGCGTTGCGCACGGACCATTTGACCCCCGCGGCGACGGCGAGCAGCAGCCCGGCGACGACGAACAGGATCTTCTTGTTCGCCGTCAGCCAAATGAGGCCGGGCACGTTGGTCGCAAGGCCGGCCATGACCGCCCCCGCGCCGATGGTGATGAGAAGCGCCGGAAGCGCGCAGCACAGGAGCGTCGACGCGCTCGCGAAGAGCGCGAGCGTCGGCGCCAGGGTCTCACGAACGAGCAGCCGCATCCGCGTCCTCCGCATCCAGTGCATCCTCGATCGCGACGCCGCGCCGGACGTCCTTCAGTTTGTAGCCGGACTTCTTGACCAGCTTCTTTATCATCTCATCGTCGAGCGTCGCGCCCGGCTTCACCACGAGGTTGAGCGTCTTGCGGTCGAGATCGACATAGACGGCGGCGACTTCCTCGCGCTTGCCGAAGGTCTTGTTCATGGCCGTCGCGCAGAAATCGCAGACGACGCCCAGCACGTCGGCGACGATCAGATCCCCGCCGCCCGCGACGGCGGCGCGCACTTCGGACGAGAGCGCCGCGGCGTCGACGGTTTCACCGTCATGCTCGTGGTCGTGCTCATGATCGTGGCCTTTCTCGTGGCCGTCATGATGCTCTTTCTTCGGATGATGATCGTCGTGCTTGTCCTGCGCGAAGGCGGGACCGGCGGCGAAAAGGGTGAAGGCGGCAAGTGTTGCGAAGGTGCGGATCATGATCCGGTCTCCCATTAAAAACGATAGGTGAAGGTGAAGAGCGGTTCGTCGTCGAGGACGCTCCATCCGGCTTCGAGGAGCATCGCCCCCTTGAAGAGACGCACGAGCGGCGTGACGCCGATTGGCTCAGGATTGTCCGGCCGATGATCGATTTCGACCATCAGCCACGTGTGCAGCGCGCCGGTGTCGGCGACGTATGGCGCGACGCCGAGGCGCCCTGCGTGGGCGAAGGTGGAGACCACCTCTCCCGCTTCAAAGCCGCGGGCCTTATAGGAGGCGAACCAGCGGCGCGTCTCCCAGTCGGCGAGAACGCCCGCGAAGGCGGCCGGCCGGGTGCCGGTCTCGACCTCATCGACGCCGTAGGCGGCGCCGAGGCCGGCGAAGCCGTAGAGGTTCGCCTGATAGTATTCGCCATACCAGCGCTTGGCGAGCGCGGTCGCCTGGACGCCCTGAAAGACGACGTCCCGCTGGCGGTCCCACTCCCCCCGATAGCCGAGGGAGAGCCATGGATTGACCGTGTAATGAACCCACAGCGCCGAGGACTGTCGGTCGGTTTCTTCAATGGCCGTCCAGCCGCCCTGATAAGAGACAGGTCGTCCGTACGCCGTTCCAGCGGCGCACAGAAGCAAAGCGGCGGCGGCGCAAGCTGTTCGCGCCATGTCCGTTCCTGAATGGAGATTGAGCTGAAGCGGATGACGGAGCGCGAGGGCTCCGGGATCGGCTTCAGGCCCGCGGCGGCGGCGGGTCGAAAGCGCTCGGGCTGGCGAGCGGCGTCACGAGGGGCGCCCGCTCGAACTGACGCGCGAACTGCAGCGCGCGGTCGGCGCCGGCGGACGGCGCGAGCGCCGTCATCATCGCGCACCCGGAGCAGTCATCGCCGCCCGGGCACGGGTGCGTGTCGGGCGTCTCATCAGGCGACATGTCCCGAGACGCCGCACCGCTCTCGCCCGCCATCATCGCATGACCGCCATCGGCGTCATGACACGGCATGGCCTCAGCGGACGCAGACGCCTCCTGCACGCCATGCGCATGAGCGCACGGCGCAGGTCCGCCAACGACCAGCGCGATGGCGACAAACAGGAGGGCGAAGAGCTTCATCTCGCTCAAGTTAGCGCGTGCTGGGCGGGCGCGCCACCCGCGTTCCCGAATCGTTCAACCCGCTCTATGTTCACGGCATGGCTCAAACGACCCTCGCCGATGCGCGGCCCGAACCCGCTTATCTTGACGGCCTCAACGACGCCCAGCGCGCCGCCGTGCTGGCGACGGAGGGGCCCGTGCTCATGCTGGCGGGCGCGGGCACCGGCAAGACGCGGGCGCTGACGACGCGCCTCGCCCACATCGTCGCGACGCGGCGGGCCGAACCCTGGCGCGTGCTCGCGGTCACCTTCACCAACAAGGCGGCGCGCGAGATGAAGGAGCGCGTCGCGCACCTCATCGGCCCGGCGGCGGAATCGATGCGCTGGATGGGGACGTTCCACTCCGTCGCCGCGCAGATCCTGCGCAAGCACGCCGAGCTCGTCGGCCTCAAACAGAGCTTCACCATCCTCGACGCCGACGACGCCCTGCGCCTCGCCAAACAGGTGATCGCCGCTGAGGGTCTCGATGAAAAACGCTGGACCGGCCGCGGGCTGACGGCGCTGATTGATGAATGGAAGAACAAGGGGCTCACCCCCGGCAAGGTTCCGCCCGACGAGGCGTGGCGCTTCGCGGACGGCAAGGCGATCGAGCTATACATGGCGTACCAGGAGCGCCTGATCGCCCTCAACGCCGTCGATTTCGGCGATCTCCTCGTCCACAACCTGACGATTTTCCAGCAGAACGCCGACGTGCTGGCGGAGTTCCAGCGACGGTTTCTCTACGTCATGGTGGACGAGTATCAGGACACCAACGTCGCCCAGTATCTCTGGCTGCGCCTCCTCGCGCAGGGCCACAAGAACATCTGCTGCGTGGGCGACGACGAC
>CAYFIB010000066.1:0-11775 GCA_964342855.1 uncultured Caulobacterales bacterium | reverse complement strand
GCGGACGTAGCCGGAATAATGCTCGGCGGCGAGGACTGGCGCGGGGTCGAGCGTCCAGTCTTCATATCCTGCTCGTTCGACGACGCCGCTGAGCTTCTCTTTCAGCAGCGATAGATCATCCTCGGTGAAGAGGCGCCGCCAGTCGCCCGATCCGGATGAGCGCTTGGTGTACCATTGGTCGCCGAGATCGTGCGCGCCGGTGATGGGTGCGCCGGTCGCATCGGTGATTTCACTGAAGTCTCCATCGACGAACTTTTCGTAGCGAACGGACGTGCAGGGCGCGGTCTCGACGAATTCGAGATACCGATCCGTATCCTGTGCGAACTGTCCGAAGCCAGGCGCGCCAGCGGCGTCTTTGAAGATCTCCGAATACCCGCGCATCAACTCATGGAATGAAATGGAGACCGGGGAGCGCTCTTTGGCTTCGAGCGCGCACGCCCACGCCTCCATTTCCGCTTTTCCGGCGCGACCGGACCAGAGCTCCGCGCGCGCCATGAAGAGTGCGCGGGACACGTATTCATCCCGCGGATCGCGCAGGATCGCGAGACGGGCCGTGAATTGATCCTCGCTCAAGAGGGCGCGCAATTCGTCCGGCGCCCAGTGTTCAAAAATCACCTTGACGACCCGCGTTTTCACCCCGGCGCTGATCATGGCGGCCTCGCGGGTTTTCGGCTCGCTCACATAGGCCGCGCCGAGGCTCTGGGCGACGGACTGGGCGAGGAAGGTCGTGCCCGTCTTCGCGCGGCCAAGGATCAGGACGTCGTTACTCATCTTCTTCTCGCAGCGGCGGCGAATCTCCGCGAGGATGGCCCGATGTCTCTTCCCGCGCCTTCCATCGACCCCGACGCCTTATTCGGCGTCGCCCGCTCCGTCACGGGCAAACGGTGGATTTTAGCGCCTGGCGACGCAGCACGCGCGGCGCGCATCGCCGCGGCGACCGGCGTTGAGGACATTGCGGCGCGCGTTCTCGCCGCCCGCGGGGTCGCGCCGGAAGACGCCGCAGCGTTTCTCACGCCCAAGCTGAAAGCGGCGATGCCGGACCCGTCCGTCCTGAAAGACATGGACATCGCGGCGGCGCGGATCGCCCGCGCGATCGCGAGCGGCGAGGGGATCGCCATTTTCGGCGATTATGATGTCGACGGCGTCACGGCCTCGGCGCTCCTCCACCGCTGGCTTTCGGCGCTCGGCGTGACGCCGGCCGTCTATCTGCCGGACCGCATGACCGACGGGTACGGACCGAATGTCGCCGCCTTCGAGGAGCTGGCGGCGGGCGGCGCGGGGCTCATCGTCACGGTCGATTGCGGCGCGTCGGCTTTCGAGCCCATCGCCGCCGCGAAGGCGCTCGGCGCCGAGACGGTCGTCCTCGATCACCACCAGATGGGCGAGGGGCGCCCGGACGCCGCCGCCCTCGTCAATCCGAACCAGCCGGGCTGCGCCGCCGGCCTCGGCGATCTCTCCGCCGCGGGCGTCGCCTTCATGGCGGCGGTCGCGACGACCCGCGTGCTGCGCGCGGACGGGTTTTTCAAGGAGCGCGCCGAGCCGAACCTCCTCGATCTTCTCGATCTCGCCGCGCTGGGGCTCGTCTGCGACGTGATGCCCATGCGCGGTCTCGCGCGCGTGCTGGTGGCGCAGGGCCTCAAGGTCATGGGCGCGCGAAAGGCGCCCGGCATGTCGGCGCTGCTCGGTCGCGCATGCGGCGACAAGACGCCGACGGCGCATGATCTCGGTTTCGGCCTTGGCCCGCGTATCAACGCCGCCGGGCGCATCGCCCATCCACGGCTCGCCTTCGATCTCCTGACGGCGCCGGACGCTGCAAGCGCCGAGCGTGCTGCAGACCGCCTCGACGTGTTGAACGCCGAGCGTAAAGCGATCGAAGCCGCGGCGACGGAAGAGGCCATCGAGCAGATCACCGCCCGCGGCGCGGACCGGCCAGTAGTGTTCGCCATGGCGGAGGGCTGGCATCCCGGCGTCGTCGGCATCGTCGCCGGGCGGCTGCGCGAACGGTTCGGTCGACCTGCGATCGCCGTCTCCGTGATGGATGGGGTCGGGCGCGGATCCGGCCGTTCAGTTCCCGGCGTCGATCTCGGTCGCGCCGTCCGCGCGGCGGCCGAAAGCGGGCTGCTGGTCGCGGGCGGCGGTCATGCGCAGGCTGCGGGCCTGACGCTCGAGCCGGATAAAGCGAGCGCCTTCGCCGCGTTCATCGAACGCGAAATCAAACGCCAGACGCCGGACGGCGCGCCGGTGGAGACGCTGTTAGTCGATGTCGAGGCGCGCCCCGGCGCCGTCTCGGCGAGCGTCGCCAAGGCGCTTTCGCCTATCGGACCATTCGGTCCGGAAAATAAAGAACCGACTTTGGCGCTACAGTCGGTGCGCATCGACCGTGCGGACATTCGCGGCGGTCGACATTTGGCGCTGACGATCTCCGGTCGAACGGGCGAGCCGGTCGCGCGCGCCATCGCTTTTCGGGCCGTCGGCGAGCCGCTTGGCGATCTTCTTCTGCAGGCGGGCGGGCGGCCCGTGCATCTCGTCGGCGTCGTGCGTCCGGATGACTGGCGCGGCGGCGGCGCCGGGGAATTTCATATTCTGGATGCGGCGCCCGCTATCTGACCTTCGGCCGTGGAAAACTCGGCGAACGCCAAACAGAAAATCCGCAAACGCACTCTTGCGCGGCCCGTCGCGTCTCGCTATTTCACCGCTTCCCGGCGCGGGCCCTTCGTCTATCGGTTAGGACGCCAGGTTTTCAACCTGGAAAGAGGGGTTCGATTCCCCTAGGGCCTGCCATTTTCCGGGACGTGTCTTTCTCCTCAAAATCGACGATCAACCGAGCCGCATTCGCGATGGCTGTTGCGCGCGGGCGATTGCGCGAAGCGGCGCGCCTGTGGTTCTCTGTTCCCGAATTGGGACCACGCGCGGGGCGTTTCACATGATCAAATTCGTTGTCGCCGCTTTCGCCGCTGCGACGCTCATCGTCTCGGCGTCGGCGCAGGAAGTCGTCAGCGCCGCGCGCATCGGCGAAATCCTTGAGGATGCGAGCTACTCCGTCCGTGAGTTCGGGTCGGACATGGTCGCCGTCTCCGTCGGCGATCAGATCGTGCTGGTCGGCACCGAGGGCCCGGATGCGGACATCAGCTACATCGCCTACATCGCCGGCCTCAACGAAGAGAATGTCGGCCTCGAGTTTCTCAACGACTTCAACAATCAGATCAAATTCGGCCGCGTCTATTTCGACAGCGACGGCGATGTCGTCGTTCAGTACGACCGCAACGCTGCGGGCGGGGTGTCTGAGGAAAACATTCTCGACGACTTCGAGTTGTTCCTCGATCTGATCTCGGTGTTCCTCAGTGAGGTCGCGGATCGCGACATCGTCTAGCGCGGGTCAACCGAACTATTGCGGTTTTGCGACAGTTCAGTGCGCGTTGACGCGATTTTCAACCATAACTAACAAAGTTTTCCACAATTCGCGCGATTGGGGCGGTGGAAACCTTGGTTCGTGGTTAAAATTCGGTAAACTGATCCGTGTTCCGTAGTGGGAAGTGCGTGATGGAGCCAGGGACCTTTAGTTCGTCCCCAGACCACGACGACGATGACGACGCGATCATTGAGGTTCGCGGCGTCGTGAAATGGTTCGACGCGGTCAAGGGTTACGGTTTCATCATTCCGGCGACGGGTGACGGAGACGTCCTGCTCCATTCGTCCTGTCTGAAGGAAGCGGGACGCACCGGCGCGAAAGAGGGCGCGACCGTCGTCTGCGAGGCCGTGCGCCGCCCGAAAGGCCTTCAGGCGCTTCGCGTCATCGAAATCGATGAGAGCACCGCAAGGCCGATCCTCTCCGACGAGCGCCATGACGAGGAGCCTCAGATCGTGGCCGCGGCCGCTGAGGACTTCGAACCCGCGTCAGTGAAATGGTTCAATCGCGCCAAAGGGTACGGGTTCGTGTCGCTTGATCGATCGAGCCGCGATGTCTTCGTACACATGGAAGTTCTGCGTCGCTGCACCATCGGCGAACTGGAGCCGGACCAGCAGGTCGAGGTTCGCTATGGCGAAGGCCCCAAAGGCCTGTTAGCGGTTGAGATCAGGTTCGCCGCCGGCAATTGACGCGGCGAACGCGACGAGCCGGAAGGACGACCATGAGATTTCTCCTCACCCTGAAATCAATCGCTCTCGCCATAGCGCTGACCGCGTGCGCCCAGGGCGGCGAGCGAAGCGGCGGAACTGACGACCGACTGGTCATTCAGACGTCGCAAGGTGAGGCCGCGTTCACCGTGGAGATCGCCGACGAGCCGGACGAAATGACCCGCGGGCTGATGTTCCGTCGCGAGCTCGCTGACGATGCAGGCATGTTGTTCGTCTACGTACAGCCGCGCACCGCTTCGATGTGGATGAAGAATACCTACATCCCGCTCGACATCATCTATATCCGCGAAGACCGGACCATCGCGCGCATCGCCGAGATGGCGGAGCCGCACTCCCTCGATCCCATTCCCTCGGGCGAAGTCGTCGCGGCGGCGCTGGAGATCCGCGGCGGTCGCGCCGCCGAGCTTGGCATCAAGCCCGGCGACAGCGTCTCGCACCCGCTCCTTAAGTAAGGCGCTGACAATCATTCAGCGCCAGGTCGTCAGCTGACGATAGATTTCAGGTAGACCCTAAGATCTGCGGCGAACTCGTCGCGGGCGAGGCCCATGGCGATGTTCGCCTTCAGCCAGCCGAGTTTGTCGCCGCAATCGTGGCGGGCGCCCTGGAACTGAAAGCCGTGGAAGTCCTGCGACGTCATCAATGTCGCCATGGAGTCCGTAAGCTGTATTTCGCCGCCCGCGCCAGCGCCCTGCTTCTCCAGCAGCGGGAATATCTCCGGCTGCAGAATATAGCGTCCGATGATGGCGAGGTTGGAAGGCGCTTCGGCGGGGGTCGGCTTCTCGACCATGCCGGACATTTTGACGAGGGGACCATCGATCGGTCCGTCCGGCGCGACGACGCCATACTTGTTCGTCTTCTCCTGCGGCACTTCCTCGATGGCGACGAGGTTTCCGCCGACCTCGTTGTAGGCGTCGACCATCTGCGCGAGGCAGCTTTTTTCAGCCTGCACGACGTCGTCGGGAAGAATGACCGCGAACGGCTCGTCGCCGACGAGATGGCGCGCGCACCAGACCGCGTGGCCGAGGCCGAGGGGCGCCTGCTGACGGGTGTAGCTGACGGCGCCGGCGGGCGGCTTACGGGCGATCAGGTCTTCGAGGACGTCCTTTTTGCCCTTCTTTTCGAGCGTCGCCTCCAGCTCGAAGCCGTGGTCGAAATAGTCCTCGATCGCGCCCTTGCCGCGCCCCGTCACGAAGATGAAGTGCTCGCAACCAGCCTCGCGCGCCTCCTCATAGACATAGTCGATCAGCGGGCGGTCGACGACGGTGAGGAGCTCTTTGGGGATCGTCTTCGTCGCGGGCAGAACGCGCGTGCCGAGACCAGCGACAGGGACGACGACCGTACGAACGGGGCGCATGAAAAGCTCCTTCGGATGAACCGTTTGCGTGCGTTCGCATAACGCGGCCCGCAGCGATGGCAAAGCGCGGGCGTTAGTCGATGGGCTTGATTGGGGAACGCCCGACTTCTTCAGCGTCGCCGATGGGCGGGGCGATGCGGCTTTCAGCCTCCGTCACCTCGCGCCAGCGCGAAAGACGCTCCAGCGCATTGGCGCGTAGATCGTAAAAGAAGAGATTGAAGTTCTGGGCGCGCCACTCGCGCCCGAAGCCGGCGCGTCGGCGCAGATAACTCGCTTCGGGCTTGTCGACGATGAGAACGCCGTCCTCGCAACGCGCGCCGACGGCGCCGGAAATCGGGATCGCATCGTCCAGCACGGAGAGCCCGGTCGCCGATGCGGCGCCGACATGCTGACGGGGGCCCGCTTCGGTGTCCAAACGCCAGTCGAGCGGGTTCACGCAGACCAGATCCCGACCTCGGATGGCCGTGAGATCGCCGGACGCCGTCCACATCATTCCGCGCAGGCGCGCGCGCCGGATTTCATCGTCAAAGTCTTCCGTCATCGCCGTGTAGGCGACCACGCACCGAACCTCGTCCGGCTGCCGGCAGATCGGCGCCGCGATGAAGGGATCGCCAAAAAAGTCGGCGGGCGCCGCGTGGTCGATCACATACGCCGCCACGAGACGTTTGCGCAGTTCCGTATCATCGAAAAACTGATCGAGCAGGCCGAGAACGTGGAGCGCGCCTTGCCCGTACCCGACAAGAAAGAGGGGGCGTTCCGGGTCCGCGTCGGCCAAATAGGCTTCAAACGCCGAGCGCACGTCAGCATACGCCGTTCGGCGCGCCTCACGGCCGTCGATCTTGTGCGTGAAGAATGAAAACAGCGTCGCCTGCCGATATTTCGGCGCGATGAGCGCGCCGAGCGGCGCGAACGGGCCCGCCTCGTTAGGCGCGGCGATCAGCTGAAGCCGCTCGCTCGCATCGATTTCGCCGACAGGCGCGTTCCAGCCTCCGCTCGAGTAGTAGGTTGTCGAGTGGACGTAGAAAATGTCGGCCCCGGCGGTCTCCGCCCCGGGCTCCGGCGGCGCGAACGCCCATGATGCGTCGAGATCGTAGTCCGGCGACGGCGGCGGCGAGTAGATTTGGTAGGGCGTGCGCGGCGCGATCAGGAACTTCGAGAGGTTTTCCTCGAACACGAAAACGCTCGCCGCGACGAGAAGCGTGAAACCGCCCGCCGCGAGCGCGCTCGCCAGCCGCCATCCGATCTTGAGCGCCAATTCGCTCGCTCCTTCACGCCGTTCGCCGCGATCTCGCCGCGTTCGCGGCGTTTTTATCAAAGACCCAGCGCTTTGTTAGCCGCGAAGCGGTATATGAGTCCGAAGTCGCTATTCGCCACAGCGTACGACGAGAGAAACGTGAAGAAACCCTCTACCGGCTTTCTCGCCGGCCTCAGAAACAACTTCCTGACCGGGGTCGTCGTCGCGGCGCCCGTCGGGATCACCGCCGCCATCGTCTACTGGTTCGTCACCGGGCCGATGGCGAAGCTCGACGTCTTCGTGAAACGCTGGCTGCCGGCCGACTTCATCACCGATGAATCGCTGATCCGGACCCTGCCGGGCGTCGGCGTCCTCATCGCCATCGTATTTCTCATTCTTCTCGGCGCGCTGGCGAAGAACTTCCTGGGGCGGACGTTCATCAATCTTGGCGAGCGCTTCGTCGATGCGACGCCGGTCGTTCGCAATGTCTATCGCTTCTTCAAGAACGTGTTCGAGACGGCGCTTCAGCAGTCAGATCAGTCGTTCAAGGAAATCGCGCTCATCGAATACCCGCGTCCCGGCGTCTGGGCGGTCGCCTTCGTGGTGACCGAGACCAAGGGCGAGGTGAAGCATGTCGTGAACGAAGAACGCGAGCGCCGAGATGAGGAGACGCTTCGCGAGAGCCATTCCGACCCGGCGGAGACGATCGCCGGACCTGACGATGATCGTCTGGTCTCGGTGTTCATTCCGACGACGCCGAACCCGACCTCCGGCTTCTTGCTGTTTCTTCCGCGTAAAGACGTGAAGGTGCTGAACATGAGCGTGGAGGAGGGGGCGAAACTCATCTTCTCTGCAGGGCTCGTCACTCCGGAGTTCGACGCCGACAAGACGCCAGAAGAACTCGCCGCGGAACTCGCCGCCGAGGGCAAGCAATCCCTGCGCGCGCGCCTTTTCGGCTCCCGCAAGGAAAATGCCTGATCGCGGTCAGCCGCTTCGCAGAAGTTTGATCGCCGCGTCGCGTTCGTGGAGGTAGAGCGCGATGCGCGCCGCCTGACCGCGCTCGGTCTCCAGTTCCGGGTCCTGATCGACCAGAAGCCGCGCGTCGTCGGCCGCGACATCGAACAGGCTCTGATGCGCGCCCGCATCTGCGATCCGGAAACGCGGCAGGCCGGACTGGGCCGCGCCAAGCGCATCGCCGGCACCCCTCAGCGCCAAGTCTTCTTCAGCGATCTCGAACCCGTCTTCCGTGCGCCGTAGGGTTTCGATGCGCGACTTCGCCGTCTCTCCAAGTGGCCCCTTATAGAGCAGTAGACACGTCGCAGGCTTGGAACCGCGCCCGACACGCCCGCGCAGCTGGTGCAGCTGGGCGAGGCCGAAGCGCTCGGCGTTTTCTATCACCATGACGGTCGCGTCCGGCGCGTTGACGCCGACCTCGATCACCGTCGTTGCGACGAGAACGGACAATTGGCGCTCATAGAACGCCGCCATGACGGCGTCTTTCTCCGGACCCGGCATTTTACCATGGACGAGACCGATGGGAACGCTGTCGCCGAAATAGGCGCGAAGGGTGTCGGCGCGCTCCTCCGCGGCGATGAGATCGCCCGCGTCCTCCGCTTCGACGCGCGGGCACACCCAATAGACCTGTTCGCCGCGTTCGGCGGCGCGGCCGACGGCGGCCATGACGTCGTCAAGCGCCTCGGTCGGTTTGGCGATGGTCGTCACCGGTTTTCGCCCGGGCGGTTTCTCGTCAAGGCGCGAAACTTCCATGTCGCCATAGGCGGAGAGGGCGAGTGTGCGCGGAATAGGTGTCGCAGTCATGACCAGAAGGTCCGTGCGCGCGCCTTTCTCCGTCAGCGCAAGACGCTGGCGCACGCCGAAGCGATGCTGCTCGTCAACGACGACGAGCCCGAGGTCTTCAAATTCGACATCGCCGGAGAAGAGCGCGTGCGTGCCGAAAATGATGTCGACATATCCGGAGCGGATGCCAGCGAGTTTCGCCTCGCGTTCGCGGCCCTTGTCGCGGCCGGTGAGAATGACCGATTGCAGCCCGGCGGCTTCGATGAGCTCACGCAATCCCTCTTCGTGCTGACGGGCGAGGATCTCCGTCGGCGCCATGAGCGCCGATTGCGCGCCTGCTTCGGCGGCGGCGACCATGGCGGCGAGGGCGACCATGGTCTTACCCGAGCCGACATCGCCCTGCAGCAGTCGGACCATCTGCGCCTCGCGCGCCATATCGGCTTTGATCTCCGCGACCGAACGCGCCTGCGCGCCCGTCAGCGCGAAGGGAAGGCGTTTCTCGATCTCCGCCCATCGCGCGCCGTCGCCCATAAGCGCGCGCCCCTTTCGCTCCGAGCGCCGCTGCCGGATGAGCGCGAGGGCCAGCAGATTGGTGAAAATCTCGTCGTAGGCGAGCCGTTTGCGGACCGGGGAGGCGGCGCCGAGATCTTCCTTGCCGCGCGGCGCGTGCAGCGTGCGGATCGCCGACAACCAGTCCGACCAGTCTTCGCGCGAAACCAACTCTTGATCGATCCATTCCGGCAGCTCCGGCGCACGCTCCAGCGCGCCCGCCGCCGCCTTGCGCATGACCTTCGGCGCGAGCCCGGCTGTCAGCGGATAGACCGGCTCCATATCCGGCAATTCATCGAGCTCTTCTGGATCGGCCACATAGTCCGGGTGCGCCATCTGCAGGCCGCCATAAACGCTTTCCAGTTTGCCTGAGACGATCCGCTCCGCGCCTTCCGGAAACTGCGCGGCGAGCCAGGGCTCCTTGGCGTGGAAATAGACGAGGGTGAGAAAGCCGGTCTCATCGGAGCAGATGATGCGATGGGGCCGCCTGGACCGTTCGGGGCGCTCGCGCTTGTCGACCCGCACGCGCAGCGTCGTGATCGTTCCGGGCTCAGCTGTGCCAATGGACGCGCTGAGGCGGCGATCGACAACGCCCGTCGGCGCGGTCATGAGAACGTCCAGAGCGCGCGGCCCGGCGACTTTCCCGATCAACGCCGCGAGACGCGGCCCGACCCCGGGAAGGGCGGTAAGATCGACAAAGAGCGGGTTCAAAATCTCGGGGCGCATGCGCGTAACAAGGGCGATCCGGGCCGGAAAATCCAGAATTCGTTCAGAAACGCAAACCTTCGCTAATCAGCTTTTGTTAAGCCCCCACGTGAGGGGAGCAGGTGATGCTGCAGCGACTGGTTGAATCATACTGGCCGAATTCATCACGCGGCGAGCCGCTGGACGTGGCGACAGCGCGCAGTTTTTCGGTTCTGTGCACTCTCGCCGGGGCATCGGGAACGCTTGTCGCCTTTTTGAACCTTCCGCTTTTTTCCGATTATCCGTTCAGCCTGTCGCTCGGCTTTCTGTCGGCGATGGTCTGTCTCGCAGCGCCGCTCGCGCCTGCTTTCGGCGCCTCACGCGCGACGTTGATCGAGTGGCTCGGCCTCTATCTCTATGCCGCGATGTTGTTCATGACGACGAAGGCGGGTTCCCTGTTTTCCTCGCCGGGCTTTTTATTGCTGCCGCTGGTTCTGGTGACGACGTTGCTGAGGGGCGCAAAGGTCGGCGGGCTCGGCGCAGGGTGCGTCGCGGCCGTCTACGTCATCAACTTCTACCAGTTTCATTGGAACCAGCCGATTGTTCGTTACGGCGACGGTCTGCAGTATGTCGATTGGCGCCTGACGCTGATCGTTCTTCTCAGCACCAACCTCTTTATCTATCTCGGCGCCGCCTTTTTCCGCGAGCAGATGCGTCGCGCTATGGAGGCGCTCGCGGACGCGCGCCGCGCCGCTGAAGCGTCCTCTGAAGCCAAGGCCGCATTCCTGGCGAACATGAGCCATGAAATCCGTACACCGTTAAACGGCGTACTCGGTATGCTGGAGCTAGCGGAACAGGACGACCCGTCGGAAGCCCGCCGCAAACGCCTGACGACTGCGCGAAGTTCGGCGCAGGGACTATTGTCGATCCTCAATGACGTGCTCGACGCCTCGAAGCTGGAAGCAGGGCGGATTGAACTCTCCCTAAGCTCGGTCGATCCGCGCGCGCTCATCGAGCAGAGCGCCGCGCTCTTTCAGACCGTGGCGCTGGCGAAAGGCGTGGAGCTGACAACGCGCTTTTCGTCTGGCGTTCCGGAACGGATCGAAATTGACCCCGTTCGTTTCTCGCAGATCCTAAACAACCTTGTCGGGAACGCCGCGAAATTCACCGATAGCGGATCAATTACGATTAATGTCGACTATCTGGCCAAGGATGGCGGCGCGATTTCGGTCGATGTCATCGATACCGGCGCTGGCATCTCGCCATCATTTCTGCCGCAGGTGTTCGGTCGCTTCGAGCAGGACGCGGCAAGCGGCGCGGGTCAACAGGGCGGATCCGGTCTTGGTCTCTCAATCTGCCGACAACTGATCGATCTCATGGGCGGCCAAATCGGCGTTGACAGCACGCTGGGAGAGGGGAGCCGGTTTTATTTCTCCGTCCCGGCCCGGAGGCTCGAACGCGACGTCGCGGAAGACGCCGAAACGACAGAGATGCCTGTCGCGCCGTCTGGTCTCCGCGTGCTCGTCGTCGACGACAATGCGGTCAACCGGGAGGTCGCGGCGGCGTTCCTCAAAATTCTTCAGTGCGAAGTCGTGTCCGCACCGGACGGCCGCGCAGCCGTCGAGATCGCTTCGCGACAGGCGTTCGACATCATCTTCATGGACATCAGCATGCCGGTGCTGGACGGGCCTGGCGCGATGGCGCTCATACGCGCCTCCGATGGCCCGAACGCCGCGGCGCCGATCCATGCGCTAACCGCGCACGCGGATCCGGGGCGCCGCGAGGCGTTGCTCGCCGCCGGGTTCGATGCGGTGATGACCAAGCCCGTCGGACAGGCGGCGTTCGCTGCAGCCCTCGCGACGCTGACGCCCGCAGAAAAGTCGCGCGTCGCTTAGGCTCTTGGACGCGACGCGCCGCCGCGCTAGGTCGCTGCCATGAGCGAACCTGATCTCGAAACCCGCCGTCGACGCCTGATCTACCGCGCCACCCATCGCGGCTTCAAAGAGGCCGATCTTGTCGTCGG
>CAYFIB010000065.1:0-11876 GCA_964342855.1 uncultured Caulobacterales bacterium | reverse complement strand
AGCCGGCGAACTTCCTTGATGTCGGCGGCGGCGCGACGAAGGAGAAGGTGACCGAAGCCTTCAAGATCATCACCTCCGACCCGGCGGTGAAGGGCATCCTCGTCAACATCTTCGGCGGCATCATGCGCTGCGACGTCATCGCCGAAGGCGTGGTCGCCGCGACGAAAGAAGTCGGCCTCTCCGTACCGCTGGTCGTCCGCCTCGAAGGCACGAACGTCGAGCTCGGCAAAAAAGTGCTGAACGAAAGCGGCCTCGCAATCACGGCCGCGGACGATCTGGACGACGCGGCAAAGAAGATTGTGGCGGCTGTGAAGGGGTGAGGGCGGAGTTGTTCTAACTCCAATTTCGGATGGCGGGACTAGTTCAGAGCGGCGCAGAAGTAAGCGAGTGGCTCAACGAGCAGGGCCCTCGCGTAGCCTGCGCTCTTTTTTCTCGTACGGCGCTTCGTGCAGCCTTTGGCTGTACAGTTGTCTGTGTGGACGGTCCGAAGGAAGCATTTGAAGTTACTCGTGATACGTTTTTTGCATTGGAGTTCGCATGGAGAACTTTGTCCAATACGAATGTGCGGTATAATGAAGACGAACTGAGCAAGCATCTTCGCAATCTTGAGCTTTCTTCAGACATTTTGGAGCGCATTACGTTCCAAGAAAAAACAGGGTGGGCAGTTATAGCGCCAAGGGCCCCTGCACTAACCTATAGACTCCTGCAGTTTATGCAGGAAATTCACGGTACAGATCAGCGCGCTTCAAAGGCGCTGATCCAAAAGACACAGCACCAAATGGCACAATTAACAGC
This sequence comes from uncultured Caulobacterales bacterium, assembly GCA_964342855.1. Lineage (GTDB taxonomy): Bacteria > Pseudomonadota > Alphaproteobacteria > Caulobacterales > Parvularculaceae > JBCBJX01. Next base: position 11,081 of record CAYFIB010000065.1, on the reverse strand, counting down.
TCGTAGTGTGCATGGGGGATATTTCTTTTTCGATGATCAGTTGGTAGCTGATATTTCGAGCTTCCGGTTGGGAAATGGATTGGCATCTGCAATGGGTGCTCCGTTGTTCTCAAATACAAGGCGGACGCCAGAAGTTCAATTTCGTACCCGAGATGAGTGGTTCGAATTTTTAGTTCATGAGTTTCAACACGTAAATGGAGAGTTTGAGGCAATTATAAGTTGGTATGGTGCCGTCCTGTTGGGTGTTGCTTCTATACAAAGTATTGATCAATTAGTCAGCAATCCTTTTTCAGTGTGGAGTGAATATAGTGACACAAGTCATGAGTTTAGTGGAACAGTATTAACTGTTAGCGCTTCTAATAGATTTGTTACAGTTAAAGACAATCAAAAAAGTTTTGACCATTTAGAGTGGTGTTTGGATAATATAAAGTCGGAGTATTTTAAAAATCATGAAGATAGAATACGCGATCAATTAGATCCGGAATTACCTAGCAAAATTGATAAAATCAAAAAATCCATTCAATCTGGTGTTGTTGCGTGTGATGAATTCATCGATGATCTATTGCCGACGCTAAACAAATCTCACGCGGCAATTCTAAAGGTTGGGGGAATATGTACAACTATTATTCTTTATATTGAGAAAGCAATTGAATTGGGGCGGCAAATATTTTTAGGTGGTTAGTCGTCGCTTAAGCCTTCAGCTGAGGCCCATGGCGTCCCTCAGCAGCAGGAACATCCGTCCCCGTCGGCTCGGGAAGCTCCGGAACCCCATCCGTTCGTAAAACGCGAGACGCCGCTCGAAGGCGTCCGCGCCGCCGTCCTCAAGTACGTCCAGCACCACGGCCTTGAGGCCGAGATCGTCCGAGACGGCGGCGAGGCGTTTCAGGGCGTCGACGAGGAGGATGCGGCCGAGGCCCCGGCCCTGATGCGCCGCGCTCACCGCGATCATGGAGAGATAGGCGGCGGGGACTCCGTGGGGCGGGGCGCGGCGCGTTATCGCTTCCGGCAGGGCGTCGCCGAGGAGCGAATGGGCGTTCACGGCGTAATAGCCGAGGACGGCCGCACCGTCAGGCGCGGTCGCGACGAAGACGCGGGTGAAGTCGCCCGTCTGCTGCTTTTTCGCCGTCAGCTTCAGGAAATTGTCGAGCCGGTCGATCCCGCAGGAAAAGCCCGCCCGGTCGTGGGTCTGCGGATCAAAGCGGGCGATGCGGTAGCGCGGCGGCTCATCCGCCATCGACGACGCGGTCCGCGTGGAGGGCGAGCGCCTCCTTCAGCGCGTCGGTCGGCGCCGCCGGCGCGTCGAGGGCGGCGAGAAACGCCGCGGCGTCCTCCGCCGTTAGGCGGGTCCGCGCGCGGTCGGCGAGGGCGGCTTCGGCCCGCTCATAGGCGGCGGTGGTGACGAAGGTCGTCTCGTCGACGCCGAGGAGGGCGGCGGCCTCCTGAATGCGCGCCTTCACATGGGGCTTCAGGCGCTGCTCCATGCGGGCGGATTTCGGCTCATCAAGGGCGTCGGACGCGGCGGACATGGCGGTTCTCCTTGGGTTCATATGTACGGCAATCTGCCGGACATTTCAACATGGACTCGCTTCCCCGCGGTCGAGCCGCGGGAAGTCGGGAAGGCTGCGCCCGCCCCTTGGGCGCCGCGCGCGATCCGTGAAAAGCTCTCCCAAAGGCTCCGCATCGAAAGCCCAAAAGGGAGACCCCGCCATGACGCCCCAGACCCCAATCAATTCCGGCTTCGGCCATTCCTCCACCGCGCGCGAGGTCGTTGCGGGGATCGATCTTTCGGGCAGGACCGCCGTCGTGACGGGCGGGTATTCGGGGATCGGGGTGGAGACCGTGCGCGCGCTCGCGGGCGCAGGCGCGCGCGTCATCGTGCCGGCGCGCGACAAGGCGAAGGCCGAGGCGAACCTGAAGGACGTGGACGGCGCCGTCACGCTCGCCGCCATGGATCTGGGCGATCTGGACAGCGTCCGGCGTTTCGCGGCGGACGTGGTCGCGGCGGGGCCTCTCCACCTCCTCATCAACAACGCCGGGATCATGGCGTGCCCGGAGACGCGCATCGGCCCGAAGGGTTGGGAGCAGCAGTTCGCCGTGAACCATATCGGCCATTTCGTGCTGAACGACGCGCTCGCCCCGGCGCTCGCGGCCGCGAACGGCGCGCGCGTCGTCGCGCTCTCCTCCACCGGCCACCGCATTTCCGGCATCCGCTGGGAGGATGTGCATTTCACCGCCGAGCCCTATGACAAATGGCAGGCCTACGGACAGGCGAAGACCGCGAACGCGCTCTTCGCCGTGGAGCTCGACAAGCGCATGAAAGGCGCGGGCGTCAGAGTATTTTCCGTACACCCCGGCGGCATCATGACCCCGCTCCAGCGCCATCTGCCCAAGGAGGAGATGGTGGCCCTCGGCTGGCTCGGCGAGGACGGGGAGATCTCCGAAATCGCCAAGCAGCTCTTCAAGAACCCCGAGCAGGGCGCGGCGACGACGGTCTGGGCCGCGACGTCGCCGAAGCTCGACGGCATGGGCGGCGCCTATTGCGAGGATTGCGACATCGCGCAGGCCGCGACCGACGACAGCCCGCCCTACGCCCATGTGCGCGCCCACGCCGTTGACCCGGAAGCCGCGACGCGCCTCTGGGCGGTGACGGAGGAGATGCTGGCGGGGTAGGGGGTCAGCAAGCAGGCGTCTCCCACGGTTTGACCGTGGGACCCAGCTCCCGCCGGAACCGCACGTTCTCGCGGCGCGTCTTGGAGATGGGCCCCACGGTCAAGCCGTGGGGAACGGGCATCGTGCGTCTGCGTCTGGCCTGTCGTCATCGAGACCGGTTAGAAGCGGGCTTGGTCAACCTTCCGAAAGCCCCGCCCATGCCTGCTCCCGCGCCCTTCACCTTTTTCCACCCCCTGCGCATTCGCTGGGCCGAATGCGACGCGCAGGGCGTCGTCTTCAATGCGCAGTACTATTTCCTGTTTGATGTGGGGATGACGGAATATGCCCGCGCCATCGGGTTCGCCGGCTCTACCGGACCGGAAATGTTCACCGTCGCGTCCTCGGCGGAGTTCCTCGCCTCGGCGCGCTTCGATGAGGAGGTGGAGATCCCCGTGCGTTGCGCCCGCCTCGGCAATACGTCCGTACACTTTGAATTCGCCATGCTGCGCGACGGCGAGACGCTGGCGCGCGGGCGCGCCTCTTACGTGAACTGCCTCCGCGGCACGCAGGAGAAAGCGCCGCTGCCGGAGGACTATGTCGCCGCCATTCTGGAGATGGAGCGCACGGCGCCGGAGCGCTGAGGCTCAGTCGGCCTTCTGAACGTTCTGCAGGCCGAGCGCGACGGGCAGGGCGCCCGCGCTCATCAGGGCGAGCGTCCCGAGCACGCCCGCCGCGCCGACGATCTCAGCCAACAGCCCGAGCCCCGCGCCCGCCATCAGAACCACGCCGATGATGGTGTTGGAAAGCGCGGTGTAGGTCGCCCGCGTCTCTTCATCCGCCATGTCGACGAGGTGGGTGGAGCGCCCGAGGCGGACGCCCTGATAGGCGATCATCAGAAGAAAGAGGAGCGGCGGCAGGGCGAAGGTCGGGTGCAGCGCGCCGAACATCGCCAAGGTCGCCGTAACGCCGAGCGCCGCGGCCGCGATCGCCGCCGAGGCGGCGAGCACCAACCGGCTGGAGCGATCGGCGAGACGTCCCCAGACCGCCGAACTCAGGAGGCTGGAGGCGGCGGAGGCGAGAACGAGCAGCCCCAGCGCCACCCCGTCGCCCGGCGCGGCGGCGATCATGAACGGCGGCGCGAAGGCGGTCGTGGTCAACAGCCCGCGCGCGGCGATGAAGCGCCGCAACTGCGCGTCGTTCTTCAGGGCGCTCGCCCCGCGCCGGGCTTCCTCAAAAGCGTTTCGTCCGCCCTCGCTCGCGCCGGGCGCTTCCTTCAGCGTCGTGAAGATGAACGCGCCCGCGATCCACAGAAATCCAGCGGCGAACAGCGCGATGAGGACGAGGATAATCCGTTCCGCGAGACCGAAGACCAGCGCCGCGGCGAGGGCGATAACCGCGCTTGAGGCGAGGGAGGCGGCTAGGCCCGTCGTCGACCCGCGGCGCTCCTTGTCAACCGTTTTACCGAGAACGTCCTTGTACGCGACCGAGCAGACGCTGCGTGAGACGGCGAGCACGGCGAGCGCCGCGACGATGACGCCGCCCGCCGCCGCGCCGGAGAGGGTCAAGGCGGCGAGACCGATGGCGATGGCGGCAAGCCCTTGCCCCGCCGCGCCCGACGCCCACGCCCACTTGCGTTTTGGCAGGGCGCGGATCGCCCCGGCGGTGAAGAGCTGCGGCAGGAGCGCGCCCGCCTCGCGCACCGGCACCAGCAGTCCGATGAGCGCCGCCGGGGCGCCGAGCGCGCCCATCAGCCAACTGAGGATGAGTTTCGGGTCGACGAACCCGTCAGCGATCTTCGAGGCGCCGAGCGCGGCGACGTGCTTGGCGATGTTCCCCGGCTGCGCGTCGCAGGCGGTCTCCGGGATATCCCGGCAGACGCGACCCTCATCGTCCGCATCCAGAAGCTGTTTCGCCTGATCGAAAACGCCGGCCACGTCGTCGCCCTCCCTTGGAGGCGCTCAATTAGGCCGGTTTCGCCCGCAGGCGAACCGTCTATTCCGCGCGGCGATAGATCCCGACGAACCAATCCGCCCATTCATCCTTTTCAGGATCATACTGGGTGAAGTGCTGACGCACCGACCCGTCGTCCGCCGGGGTCCAGACCCCGCGGAAGGGGAAGGATTTCCCGGACGCGCGGTAGGAGATGCGCCCCTCAAGACGCATGGCGCCTGCCTCATCGAGGCCGCCCTCATAATCGATGACCGAGCCCGCGCTCACCCACACCTGCCGCCAGCGTTCGGTTTTCGGGTCGTAGAAATTATAGCTCTGGCCGGTGGAGCCAGACGCGCCCGTCCAGCGCTCGATGATGAGGCAGCCGTTCTCGGCCTTGGAGATGGAGTTCGCGCCCTGAAACGTGTCGTCAGGAGCGCTCACTCGCCACTCGCCGACCCAGAAGTCGAAATCGTCGTACGCGCCGCCCCCGCAGGGCGGCGGGGCGGCTTGCAGGGCGGCGGCGGCGAGGAGGGCGAGCATGGGGCGATCTCCGCTGGCTCCGGGGGCGCAATATGCTAGACCCCGATCTTTGCGTCCCCCTCAACGTTGAAGGAGCATGCGTGTGGCGAACGTCGCCGTAATCGGCGCCCAATGGGGCGATGAAGGCAAGGGCAAGCTCGTTGACTGGCTGTCGGCGCGGGCTGACGTGGTGGTGCGCTTTCAGGGCGGCCACAACGCCGGGCACACGCTGGTCGTCGACGGCGTCACCTACAAGCTGAGCCTGCTGCCGTCCGGCGCGGTGCGCCCGGGCAAGCTCTCCGTCATCGGCAACGGCGTCGTGGTCGACCCGTGGGCGCTGGAAGCGGAGATCGCACGGCTCGGCGAGCAGGGCGTTGTCGTCACCGCCGACAGCCTCGCCATTTCCGATGCGGCGACGCTCATTCTACCGATCCATGGCGAACTCGACGTGATGCGCGAGACGTCCAACGCTGGCGTGAAGATCGGGACGACCAAGCGCGGCATCGGTCCCGCTTATGAGGACAAGGTCGGCCGCCGGGCGCTCCGGGTGGGCGATCTCGCCGATCTCGACGCGCTGCCCGCGAAAGTCGAAAACCTGCTCGGTCACCACAACGCCCTGCGGCGCGGCTATGGCGCGCCGGAAGCGGATGCGGGCGAGCTCATCGAAAGCCTGCGCGAGATCGCGCCGAAGCTCTCGAAATTCTCGCGTCCCGTCTGGCGCGTGTTGGACGAGGCGCGCCGCGCCGGACGTCGCATCCTGTTCGAAGGCGCGCAGGGCGTGCTGCTGGATGTCGACCACGGAACGTTTCCGTACGTCACGTCGTCCAACACCGTCGCGGGCCAGGCTTCTGCGGGCGCGGGCGTCGGTCCGAAAACGGTGGGCTATGTTCTGGGCATCGTGAAAGCCTACACGACGCGCGTCGGTTCCGGTCCGTTTCCGACTGAGCTGGAGGATGAGGACGGACAGAAACTCGGCGAACGTGGCCACGAATTCGGCGTCGTCACCGGGCGCAAGCGCCGCTGCGGGTGGTTCGACGCCTGCCTCGTGCGCCAGACGCTGACGATCTCCGGCGTAGATGGCGTGGCGCTCACCAAGCTCGATGTGCTCGACGGATTCAAGACGCTGAAAGTCTGCGTCGGCTATCGCCTCGACGGCGTGGAGATCGACTATCTCCCTGCCGGGCAGGCGGCGCAGCAGCGGCTGGAGCCGGTCTATGAGACGTTCGAGGGCTGGGGCGAGTCCACCGAGGGCGCCCGTTCCTGGGCGGACCTGCCGGCGCAGGCGGTGAAGTACGTCCGCCGCATCGAGGAACTGATCGGCGCGCCCATCGCGCTCGTCTCCACCTCGCCGGAGCGCGAGGACGTGATCCTCATGAAAGATCCGTTCGAAGGCTGATTGAGGGCTGACCATGCGCCTGCCGCCGCCCCTGAAGACGGCGTTCAAAAGCCTGAAGACGCAGATCCGTGGCGTGCGCGGGGCCTGCGCGGGTTGCGGCGGGCGGTCGATCATTTGCGATGAAGAGGCGTGGTCGCGCCTCAGCGAACCGGACGGGCCGATCGTCGCGAGGGCGCCCCAGAGCGGGCGCGGTTGGTCCAGCACGCCGGAAATCCGTTTACGGCTCATCGGGGCCGCCCATGCGCTTCGGCCGGAGCTGACGATCGAGACAGGGGCTTTCGAAGGGCTTGGAACCGCAGCCCTGATCGAAGCTGCGCCGAATAGCGGACGCGTCGTCGCCTTCGATCACGATGATCCGGAGATCGCGCCGCTGCGCGAGGCGACAATTCAATCCGCCAAACGCGCGCGACCGGACATCGTCGTGAAAATCATTCTCGGCGACACGCGAGCGACGCTGAGGGAGAACGCGGCGAATCTCGCCGGTTGGGGCCTGTGGTTTCAGGATTCCGACCATACCCCCGCAGGCATCGCCGCGGAGTGGTCGGCGCTGGAGGGCCTCGCCGCCTCGGACGCGCTCTGCATCTTCGACGACGTCGATCACCGGCACCCGTGGGCGAAGCGCTTCGCGGCGGAAATAGCGCCCGGCCGCTGGTGCTGGCGCACGTGGTTTTCGGGCGCGCGCCGCCAGTTCTGGGCGCAGCGCGTGTGCGGCGCAGCACGTTAACTCACTGATTCGGCGTCGGAATTTTTAACACGGACTTGTGAGCCTGGCTTTACGATTCGGTAAGCTTGAAATTGATTTACGGTCTAAGCGTTTGAATTTCGTTGGAAAAAAGTTGGCCTCTCGTTTGCATTGCTACGGCGTGTATCAAATTGGAGGCGTACACCCATGAAATCCTTCACCAAACTCATCGCGGCTGGCGCCGCGGCGGTTTCCACCGTCGTCGCCGCTCACGCTGCGCCGATCAAAACGGACGTCGTGTTCATCGTCGACGAGACCGGTTCGATGGGCAACGTTCAAGCGAACGTTCGCAACAACATCGGCCTGTTCTCCTCGATCCTCGCCGCTGGCGGCGTGGACGCGCGCTTCGCCCTCGTCGGCTTCGGCTACACGGGCGGCACGACGGCTGACCGTCTACGCATCCTGACCGACTTCACCGACGCGACCGGCTTTGCGGCCGCCGCGCAGAACCTGGCCGCCTTCGGCGGACCGGAGCACGGTCACTCCGCGACGGCGTTCGCGCTTGGTCAGCTCGACGGCCAAACGGACTTCCTGTCCTACGGCATCGGCATCAAGAACCTTATCATCGTCTCCGACGACGACTCCAACACCGACGGCGCCTACTCGGTCGGCGGCAACACGGCGACGGAATCGATCATCGATCAGCTCCTCTCCGACGCCAACGCCCTCTATAACGGCATCCTTAACCCGGGTTCGTCCGCGGCCGACTACGACGATGCGATCGCCAACAACGGCGGTTCCATCTTCAACCTGTCGACCTTCAACACGACGGACCAGACGGTCATCGAGCAATTCGTGACGGACTTCGCCAACACGAAGCTTCAGGAAACGCTCGACTTCTGCGCTCTGAACCCGACCGACCCGGCCTGCACGGGCGGCGAGCCGGTTTCCGAGCCGGGCATGATCGGCCTCTTCGGCCTCGGCCTCATGGGCCTCGGCGTTGCGGCCATCCGCCGTCGTTACGCTCTCTAAGTCTTTTCGCTTCGGCGAATTGGGGAAGGGCGGCTCTCGGGCCGCCCTTTTTCGTTGTCCGGTTCAATCCTGACCCTGCCGCTCCGGTTTTCCTTTACAGCCCGCGGCTTCCGCCCCTAGGGTCCGCCCGTCCGAGGGGCGCCGGCGGCGGCTGGCTGAGATTGCGCGACGACCCCGCGCGAGCACCCTATGAACCTGATCCGGTCAGCACCGGCGTAGGGACGGGAGCGCGCGTGAGCGACACGATCACCATTGATCCGAGATTTTGCGGGCCGAGACAGTCAGGCAACGGCGGCTATGTATCCGGACGCCTCGCGGCGTTCATCGACGGCCCGGCGCGCGCTTCGCTCAAATCGCCGCCGCCCCTTGGCGCGGAACTCCGCGTGGAGCGCGATGGGGCGCGCGTCGCCGCCTTTCATGGCGAGACGTTGATCGGAACGGCGGCGCCCGCCGAGGTCGCCGTCGATCTTCCGGCCCCGCCGGACCCGGCGGCGCTGGCCGCCGCCCGCGCCGCCTATCTGGAATACGAGCAGTCGCATTACCTTCCTTATTGCTTCGTATGCGGCCCGCGGCGCGAGGCGGGCGACGGTCTGCGCATCTTCGCCGGGCCTGCGGGCGCCAGCCCGGTGAACGCGGATGCGTGGACGCCCCATGAGCGCCTTGCGCGCGAGGACGGCCTCATCGCGCCGGAATACCTCTGGGCCGCGCTCGATTGCCCGAGCGCCTTCGCGCTCCGTCTGCCGGAAAACCGCATCTGCCTCCTCGGCTCCCTCGCCGCGGAGATCCGCCGACGGACGAAACCGGGCGAGCGGCTCATCGCCATGGCTTGGGCGAAGGGCGCGGACGGGCGCAAGCATTTCTCGGACTCGGCGCTGGTCGATGAAAACGGCGAGGCGGTCGCGGTCGCGAACGCCCTGTGGATCGAGCTGAACGATCCGGGGTTCGTTGAAAAGCTCCGGGAGGAGAACGTCTGAACCATGACACTCGCCGTCGATCTCTACTGGTCCTTCCGCAGCCCCTACAGCTATCTCGCGACGCCGCGCCTGAGGGCGCTCGCCCGCGCGTATGACGTCGATATCCGCGTGCGGCCGGTTTATCCGCTGGCGATCCGCACGCCGGATTTTTTCGCCGAGCTGGACCCGCTCTGGTTCCCCTATCTCCTGACCGACGTTCTGCGCATCGCCGAGATGGAAGGGATCCCCTTCGGCGCGCCGCAGCCGGACCCTGTGGTGCAGGACATCGCCACACGGAAGATCGCTGATGACCAGCCGTACATCCGCCGCCTGACGCGGCTTGGCGCGCTGGCGGCGGAGCAGGGGATCGGCCTCGACTTTCTGTTCGAGGTCGCGACGCTCATCTGGTCCGGCGAGGTCGTGTGGACCGAAGGCGACCACCTGAGCGCCGCCGTCGCGCGCGCGGGCGGCGACCTTGCGGCCATGGAGGCCGAGATCGCCCGGCGCACGGACAATCTGGAGGCGATCATCGATGCGAACCAGGCCGCCCAACGCGAAGGCGGCCACTGGGGCGTGCCGCTCATGGTGTTCGAAGGCGAACCCTTCTTCGGTCAGGACCGCATCGACGCGCTGATCTGGCGCATGAAACAGAAAGGACTGGCCGCGCGCTGAGGCGCTGCGGCAGAGTGTGATGACGATTGCAGACGGTATCAGCGGCAAGAGCGTTCCGACGCCCATCGAGGGTGAAATCTGCTATTGGTCGGGCGCAACCGAAGCCGCTTCGAATCGGCCGCTGAAGCCGCTATGGCGTAGAAAAGCCGTGCACGGGATTTGGATACTCGTTGCAGGCGCGTTCACGGCGGCGCTCTACGCCTTCTCTTCAGCCATTCCCCCGGAAAACATGGCGCGAGCAATCGGCGGCGTCATTGTCGTGGTCTCGGCGCTGATTACATTAGCCGTAGCCGCCGCGTGGTTCGACTTCTCAAGTACTCGCGAACGCGAGGGACCGCAACATGTTCTGATCACGGATCGGCGGTTCGTCATACGTAACGAATTTTCCGGCATGACGCGCACGTTTGCGCCGGGAACACTTGAAATCATCGAAGCCAGAGCTGCCGGCGGCGCTTACGACTTCCGGCTTGGGTATCACGATCGCGACGAGGTTGTAGGCGTCGATCTGGCGGGCGTCACCGACGGACCATTGGTCGCCAGCCTGCTCTCCCAGCATTATCTGAAGAGGTCTGAAAAATGAACAAGCACGTTCCGCAATCTGAGTTTCGCACGCCGGAAGTGACCACCGGGCCGCTGCCCGCCTCGCGCAAGGTCTATGTCGCCTCCGAGCGCTTCGCGGACGTCGCGGCGCCGGTGCGGATGATTTCGGTGCACCCGACGGCGAACGAGCCGGACGTGCCGGTCTATGACCCGACCGGGCCGTATACGGACCCGTCCGTGTCGATTGATGTAGAGAAGGGGCTTCCCCGCTTCCGCACCCAATGGGTGGAGGAGCGCGGCAATGTCGAGGCCTATGACGGGCGCGAGGTGAAGCCGGAGGACAATGGCGGCGCGGCGGGCAAGATGCTCGCGCGCGAATACCCCGTCCGCCACCAGCCCTTCCGCGCGGCGGGCGCGGGGCCGATCACCCAGCTGGATTACGCCCGCGCCGGGATCGTGACGAAGGAGATGGAGTACGTCGCCATCCGTGAGAACCTCGGCCGAAAGCAGGCGCTCGAAGACGCCGAAGCGAAGATCGCCGACGGCGAGAGCTTCGGCGCGGAGATCCCGCCTTTCATCACGGGCGAGTTCGTGCGCGACGAGATCGCCCGCGGGCGCGCCGTCATCCCCGCGAACATCAACCACCCGGAAGCCGAGCCGATGATCATTGGCCGGAATTTCCTTGTCAAAATCAACGCCAATATCG
>CAYFIB010000064.1:0-11901 GCA_964342855.1 uncultured Caulobacterales bacterium | reverse complement strand
GCCCCTCCGCCCCTGCCAGGCGGACGAATTTTCATGTTCCGATGGTCGGAAAGGCGGCTGCGTCCGATGCGGCGCGGCTCCGCTGAGCGATCCGTAATCGGATCGCTCAGCTCGCTATATTAATCCTCGCAGAACCAGCAGCTTTCCGCCGCGCCGATGGGGCTTCCGGGCGGCGTTTCAGGACCGGCGGTCTCGATGGCGCGCGCGGGCGCGGGGCGAGCGAGGTGGGTTTTGATCTCATCGGCCAGCAGTGCGTTGAAGTCGTCATCAGCGGGCGAACGGTCGTTGCGCCGATCGCCGAGAAGGCGCGAGGCGAGATCGGTGTCGCCCGCGAACGTCTCCTGAAGCATGTTCAGACGCGCGCGCACGCGGGCCTGCGTCGTCGCGGAGATGGGGCCCGCCTCCAGCTCGATCAGCGCGGCGACATAGCGGCCGCGAACGACGCGCGCGATTTCGCGACGGCGCGGGCTCGGCGCGTCGGCGGCGAGGAGGGCGGCCTCGATCGTGTCGAACACCTCGCCGAGGGGCGGCGTTCTGAGGCCGCGGGCTTCGAACTGCGCGACCCGCTCGATGCGGCGCGGATCGAGAAGGACGCCGAGGGAGATGTCGGCGGCGGTCTCAGCCGAAGCGATGAGGTCGAAGCCCGGACTGGTCCGTGTCGCGAGCAGCTCCGGCTTGGAGTTGAACCAGAAGACGTCGTTCTCCGGTTCGAGGCGGCGCAGGAGCGCTTCGGGCAAGTCCAGGAAATCGGGGCTCAGGGTTTCAAGGATCGCGGCGAGGGCGGCGCGCTGGTCGGCGGCGGACGCTACGCTGATCGCCGGATCGTCAACGCCTTTCTTGCCGTACTGATAGCTCGCGCCGCCAAGGGTCTTCGCCGCGGCCGCGGTCTGATAGCGGTGGTAGAGATAGATTGGCGGCAGGACACGTTTCAGATCCGAGAGCGGACGACCGTCGGCGAGAGAGCGTTCGGTGAACCGTCCGAGCGCGATGCGGCGCACCTCGACGACGTTGCGCAGCTCTGCGATCGGGTCTGCGCCGTTGTCCCAGACGGCGGACGCCGGGTGCGCCGTGCCGGCGGAGCGTCCGTGTTGGTCGGACACGAAAAGGAGACCGTCCTCGCGTGCTTCGGCGAGGATGGCGTCGCCTTCGGTCTCTTCCGCCCATTCGCCATAGAGCCAGCGCACGGTCGCAATGTCCCAATCGCCGATGCCGACATCATAGGCGTCGGAAAAGTCGAGGGCGTCGCCGTCCGCTTTCACCCACGGGGCGGGGTAATCCATGACCGAGGCGCGGTCCGATACCGACGCCGCGAAATTGTGGCCGAAGCCGAGAGCGTGGCCGACTTCGTGAGCGGCGAGCTGACGGATGCGGGCGAGGGAGAGCTCGACCGGATCGTCCGCCTCGCCCGTGCCCGTTTTAGCCGCGCCGGCGAGGCCTTCGAAGATCATCCGGTCCTGACGCACGCGCTGGGAGCCGAGGATCACATGGCCTTTGAGAAATTCCCCCGTACGCGGATCCATGATGCCGCCTCCATAGGACCAGCCGCGCGTCTGGCGGTGGACCCACTGGACGACATTGTAGCGGATATCGAGGGGGTGGGCGTCTTCGGGCAGCACCTCGACCCGATAGGCGCCGACGAGGCCCGCGGCGTCGAAGGCGTCCGCCCACCAGCCCGCGCCTTCGACGAGGGCGGAGCGGATGGGTTCGGGCGCGCCCGGATCGACGTAAAAGACGATGGGATTGACGAAGGGGCTCTCGGGGTTCCCCGGCTCAGCGCGCGTCAAGCGGTGGCGCATGGCGACGCCCTGCAGCACTTTGGCCGAAAGGGGCGCGGAATAGTCGTAAAAGCCGAGCGCAAACGTGCCGAGCCTCGGATCGGCGGCGCGCGTCTCATGCCCGGCGTCCGGCAGGCGCGAAAATGAATGGTGGACGGTGAGGGTCGAGGCGTTGGGGTAAGGCGCCGTCGCGACGACCTCCGCGTTCGGATCATTCGAAGTGAAAGTGAGTTGGGCCTCCAGCTCCACATTGTCCGGGAAGGCGAGGGCGGTATCGGGCGTCGGCGCGGAGCGGTCCGCGGCGAGGGAGAAAGAACCGCCCGCTGCGCCAAGCTGGCGCGAAAGGCCGAGCAGATCGCTCGTCAGGAGCGAGGAGAGATCGACGAGGACGCGGCCGTCGCCGTCAGTTCCGACGATGTCCGATGACCAGAGCACCGAACGCGCGAAGGACTGCGCGACAGCTTCTTTTTCCAGTTCTGAATCGGCGCTCGCCCGATAGCGGTGGTTTTCCGCTTCCAGAAACACCTTGCCGCCCGCCTTCCGGAAACGGACGATCATGCCGGAATTACCCCAACCGCGATCGAGCCCGATGGGGTTGGAGCCGAGCCCCGCGCGAAGGCGCATGGCGTGGATCGCGCGCAGCATCGTCCCGTCTTCGCCGGGAGCCGGCAGAAGCGCCAGCACGCGGCCGTCGTCTTCGCGGGCGTAGACGTCGAAAAAGCCGTCGAGCGCGCTCGCGTCTTTCGTCGCTTTGTCGAACGGGTTCGCCTCGGGCGCGGCGCTTTCAGGGGCGCAGGAAGCAAGAAGGGCGGCGGCGAGAAGCAGGGCGATGCGCAAGGGGCGAACTCCGGATAGCGGTTGCGGGCGAGAGGGTTCTTGATTGCGCGTCGTTCTGCAACCGGAGGCGAGACGCCGCGCGCCCTTGCCCTTGACCGGGCGCGTAAACACGTTACGACCACGGCCATTCCCTGAAAGGTCGAGAGTTCACCATGGCGCGAGAGGCGCCTCCCGACCCGTCCTGTTTGAAAGAGCGTCGCACATGGCGAAGCAATCGACGAAATCCGGCGGCAAAGCCGGCGCGAAACCCGGAACCGGAGCCGCGGCGAAAGACGCCGAAGCGCCGAAACCGAAGAAAAGCGTCGGCCCGGTGCAGTTCATGCGTCAGGTCCGTCAGGAAGGCGCGAAGGTCACCTGGACCACGCGCAACGAGACCATCGTCTCCACGATCATGGTCTTCATCATGGTCGCGTTCGCGTCGCTCTTTTTCTTCGGGGTCGATCAGTTCTGGCGGATGGTCGTGAACTTCGCCCTCGGCCTCGACCTTTCCGGCATCCTCTAAAGCGCCCTTTCTAGGCGTCGAACACGCGGATCACGCAGCTCATGTCGCACCAATGGTACATCGTCCACGCCTATACGAACTTCGAGAAGAAGGTCGCCGCGTCCATTCTTGAGGACGCGAAGGACAAGGGGCTTGAGAACGAGTTTGAGGAAGTCCTCGTGCCGACCGAGGAGGTCGTTGAGGTTCGCCGCGGCCGCAAGGTGAACGCCGAACGGCGCTATTTCCCGGGCTATGTCCTCGTGAAGATGAACCTCACGGATCAGACCTACCACCTCATCAAGGACACGCCGAAGGTCGCGGGCTTCCTCGGCAACGGCAAGAAACCGCTGCCGGTGAGCCAGAAGGAAATCGACCGCATTCTCGGCCATATGGACGAGACGGTGGAGAAACCGCGCCCGACCATCACCTTCGAGATCGGCGAAAACGTGCGCGTCACCGACGGGCCGTTCCAGTCCTTCTCCGGCGTGGTGGAAGAGGTCGACGAGGACAACGCCCGCCTCAAGGTGGCCGTCTCGATCTTCGGCCGCGCGACCCCGGTCGAGCTGGAATACACGCAGGTCGAAAAGGGCGAATAAGCCCGTCGCGCGACCGGCTGTCGCGGACCTCGCGAACGGGCTACCGATCCGTGATCGGAATCTTTTTTTCGCCTTGTTCTCGCCGTCGCAAAACTGTCATCGAAGCCCATGTTCTGAGGGTCGCCGGCGTTCTCGGCGACCAGCGGGGCGCCGAAGCGCAGTCTCCCCCGTCGTCAAGGCGCCTCGCTGCTCTCTCTTCTCCCGCTCCCGGCCGGTCCGCTCGGCCTGAAGCGGGATCGCGGCCGCTTCGCAGTTTCTCTCCCCCGGCGGGGCGGCCGCTTTTTCCCTTTAAACCGTCCTTCGTGACGCCGCCTTCGGCGGCTCCTCAGGACGAAGTTCAGAACAATCTTCGTCCTGAGGAGCCCGCGTTAGCGGGCGTCACGAAGGACGGCCTCCGGGCGCTACGCCACATCCTCCCAGGAGCGTGAGAGACGCGCCGCGGCGTTGATGATGCCGACCATGGAATAGGTCTGCGGGAAGTTTCCCCAGAGCTCGCCCGTCGTCGTGTCGACGTCCTCGGAGAGAAGCCCCAGTTTCGTGCGGCTGGCGAGCACGGTCTCGAACATGGCGCGGGCTTCGTCTTTGCGGCCGATGCGGGCGAGGGCGTCGATGTGCCAGAAGGTGCAGGCGGTGAAGGCCGTCTTCGGCGCGCCGAAATCATCAGCCGTCCGATAGCGGAAGACATGGGCGCCGTCGCGCAGTTCCTCGTCCACCCGCTCGACCGTCGCGACATAGCGCGGGTCCATGGGGTCGATGAAGCCGATCTCCGCCATGAGCAGCACGGACGCGTCGAGATCTACGCCGCCATAGGCGCCGGTGAAGGCGCGCCGCTCTTCATTCCACGCCGCCGAGAGAATGCGTTCACGGATCGTTTTCGCGCGATCCCGCCAGAAATCGACGCGCTCCGGTCGGCCGACGCGGCCCGCGATCTTGGCGAGGCGGTCGCACGCCGCCCAGCACATGATGGCGGACGACGTATGCACATGCGCGCGGCCGCGATACTCCCAGATGCCGGCGTCCGGCGTGTCGTAGACCTCGAACGCGCGATGGCCGACCTGCTCGAACTGTTCGAACTCCAGCGCCCCGGCGGTCGCGAACAGGCGCTCGTCGAAAAAGGCCTGCGAGGCGCCGAGGATGATGTGACCGTAGACGTCGTGCTGAACGTGCTCGGCCGCCTGATTGCCGAAGCGCACCGGACCGTGGCCGCGATAGCCGGGGAGCGCGGCGGCTTCGCTCTCCACGAGGTCGTGCTCCAGCGCGACGCCGTAGACGGGTTGCACGTGTCCGCCCTGAGTCATGGCGACGATGTTGCGCAGATAGCCGAGGTATTTCTCCAGCGTGCCCACGGCGGAAAGTCGGTTGAGGGCGGTGACGGAGAAGTAGGCGTCGCGCAGCCAGCAGAAGCGGTAGTCCCAGTTGCGCGAGGAGCCTTCATGCTCCGGCACGCTGGTGGTGAGGGCCGCGACGATGCCGCCGGTTTCTTCATAGACGCACATTTTCAGCGTGATGGCGGCGCGGATCACTGCGTCCTGCCAGTCTGGCGCCGTCGCGAGGCGTCGCGCCCAGTCGCGCCAGCGATGGGTCGTGCGCTCCAGCCAGCCGCTGACGAGGGCGCCCGGTTCCTCGGAGAGGGATTCGTCCGGTCCCAGAACGAAGCTCAATGTCCTATCGAGCACGAACTCGCGTTCGTCGACCAGATAGGAGACCGGCGCGTCAGTGGTGACGCGGTAGTCGAACGCCTCGTCCTGAAAGCGGATGTGCGAGACCCCGCGCCGTGACGGCGTCTTCGCCGCGCCGCGTCCGCAATCGGGCGCGATCCGCACACGAATGACCGGCGCGCCGGCGAGGGGCTCAATGCGCCGACAGATGGCGGACGGACGGAAGACGCGGCCCTGTTGCATGAAGTAGGGCGCGAAATCGGTGATTTTTACAGCGGAGCCGTCGGCGGCGCTGAGCACCGTCTCCACGACGCCGGTATTGCGCAGATAGCGCTGCTCGGCGGTCGTCTGGCCGCGCAGTTCGATGTCAAACCGCCCGTCGCCGCCGAGGAGGCGGTTGAAGACGGGCTCGCCGTCGAAGCGGGGCAGGCAGAGGAAGGCGTAGCAGCCCTGCGCGTCGATGAGGCCCGCGACCGTGCCGTTGCCGATGAGCCCAAGCTCCAGATCGCTCATGCGTTCGCTCCTTCCAGCCAGTCGCGCACGGCCTCGACATCAGCGAGGCGATAGCGTGCGTCGCTCGGACCGTCGCCGACCTTTACGGCCCAGCCGCCGAGGCGCGCGGCGGCGCGAAACCCGTCTTCATCCGTCGTATCATCGCCGATCATCACCGGCGTGCGCCCGGCGAAGGGCGAGCGCTGCATGAACGCTTCGACGGCCGCGCCCTTGTTGGCGCCGCGAGGCTTCGCCTCGACGACCATCTTGCCGCGCTGGACGATGTAGTCCGGGTGGCGCGCCGCGATCGTTTCCAACTCACGGAGGACTTCGGCTTCGCGCTGCGGCGCCTGCCGGAAATGGACGGCGACGACGGGGCCTTTCGGCTCGACCCAGACGCCATCGAGCTCCGCGAACGCCGTCTCCGCCTCCGCGGCGAGGGCGGCGGTCTCCGCGTTCGGCCGTGGCGTCTCGCCGGGGGCGATCACTTCCGAGCCGTGCGCCCCGGCGCGCCAGAGAGCGTCGGGCGTTCGCGCGGCGAGATCGCGCACGTCGCGGCCGGTGACGATGGCGAGCGCGCCGTCGAGCCGCGTCGCCGCGGCCAGCACCGCTGCGCGCATCCCGTCAGAAAGCGCGACCGTGTGCGGATCGTCCTGCAGAGGGGCGAGGGTGCCGTCGAAATCGAGGAACAGCGCCAGATCGGCGCGGAAGGCGGGCGGGGCGGCGGTCATGAGGCCGCTCAGCGCTCGACGGCCTGAAGATCGGTGAGGAAGCGCGAGCGCCACCAACCGATGTCCTGTTCCACGACGCAGGCGCGTAAGGCCGCCCAGCGCTCCTTGCGCTCGGCGAGCGGCATGGTCAGCGCCCGGTGAATCGTCTCCGCGAGGGTCGCGGTGTCGTACGGGTTCACGAGCAGCGCGTCTGTCAACTGCTCCGCGGCGCCCGCGAATTCCGAGAGGATGAGCACCCCCGGATCGTCCGCATCCTGCGCCATCACGTACTCTTTCGCGACGAGGTTCATGCCGTCGCGCAAGGGCGTGATGAGGCCGACGCGGGCGATGCGGAAGAGCCCCGCGAGCTCCTCGCGCGAATAAGGCCGCGCGAGATAGCGGATCGGGATCCAGTCGAGATCGCCATGATCGCCGTTGATGCGACCGGCGAGACCGTCGAGGGTTTCGCGCAGTTCGCGGTATTCTTCGACTTTCGAGCGGGAAGGCGGCGCAATCTGAGTGAAGGAAACTGAGCCGCGGACTTCCGGATAGGCGTCGAAAAGCCGCCCGACCGCCTCGAAGCGCTCCGGCAGGCCCTTGGAATAATCCATGCGGTCGACGCCGATGATGAGCGAGCGCTGGCCGAGGAACCGGCCGATTCGCGTCGCCGCATCGCGCGCGGCGTCCGTGTCCGTCGCGTCGATGATCGCCTGGGCGTCGATGCCGATCGGGTAGGCTTCGACTTTCACCTCGCGATCAAAAACCCGGATGCGTCCGTCGCCGAGATCCTCGCCGCCGCAATCGTGGAGGAGGTAGTCGACGAAGTGGGCTTTGTCCGCCTGCGACTGAAGACCGATGACGTCGAACGATGCGAGCGCCCGCGCGATGCGCTGGTGTTCCGGAAGGGCGCGAAAGGTGTCGGCGGCGGGGAAGGGGATGTGCAGGAAGAAGCCGAGCGGTCCGTCCCATCCTGCGCGGCGGAGCGCGTCGCCCATCATCAGGAAATGATAGTCATGCACCCAGACGGCGTCGTCCGGGCGAAGCCGCGTCGCCACCAGATTGGCGATGCGCTCGTTGACGCGCGCGTAGATCTCGAAGGCGTCGCCGTTGAAGACGGCGAGATCGATCCGCGAATGCAGCACCGGCCAGATCGCCCGGTTGGCGTACTGGATGTAGTAGCCGTCGTACTCTTCGTGGGTGAGGTCGGTGAGAACGAATTCGACGCCCTCGTCCTCGGAGACCTTCAGCGTCCTCGACGGCTCGTCGATGAGATCGCCGCTCCAGCCGAACCAGGCGCCGCCTGAAGCTTTCAGCGCGTCCCAGACGGCGACGGCGAGGCCGCCGGCTCTGGCGTTCGGGTCTGCGGCGGTGCGGTTCGAAATCGCGATCAGTCGGCCCATGAAACGAGGCTAGCATGTTTGCTGCGCTGCGCTATGGCGGATCGAGAGCGCCGGACCATTGCTTTTCGGACCTTGTTCGCGTAAGGCCCGCGCCTCTCGCGGGAGGCGGGCGCGAAGCCCTGCGTTCCAGCCGCACCGCGACCCTTCAGCCTAATTGGAAGGTTCATCATGGCGAAGAAAGTAACCGGCTACCTGAAGCTTCAGGTTCCGGCCGGCGCGGCGAACCCGTCGCCGCCGATCGGCCCCGCGCTTGGCCAGCGCGGTCTCAACATCATGGAGTTCTGCAAGGCGTTCAACGCCGCCTCGCAGGAGATGGAAAAGGGGATGCCTGTCCCCACGATCATCACGATCTTCTCCGACAAGTCGTTCACCTTCGAAACGAAGAGCCCGCCGGCGTCCTACTTCCTCAAGAAGGCCGCGAAACTGCAAAAGGGCGGTTCGGAGCCTGGCAAAACCGTCGCCGGCAAGGTCTCCATGGACCAGTGCCGCGAGATCGCCGAAGCGAAGATGAAAGACCTGAACGCCAACGACCTCGACGCCGCCACCAAGATCATCATGGGTTCGGCGCGCGCGATGGGTCTTGAGGTGACGGAGTAAGACCCATGCCGAAAATCGGAAAACGCATCAAAGCGCTGCGCGAAGGGGTGAACCCGGACGCCGCCGTTTCTCTCGTCGACGCGGTGAAAGCCGTGAAGGCGAACGCAAACGCCAAATTCGACGAGACGATCGAAATCGCCATGAACCTCGGCGTCGACCCGCGTCACGCCGACCAGATGGTTCGCGGCGTCTGCAACCTGCCGGCCGGCACGGGCCGCACGATCCGCGTCGCCGTCTTCGCGAAAGACGCCAAGGCGGACGCGGCGCGCGAAGCGGGCGCGGACATCGTCGGCGCGGAAGATCTCGTTGAAGAAATCCAGGGCGGCCGCTCGGATTTCGACCGCGTGATCGCGACGCCGGACATGATGCCGCTTGTCGGCCGTCTCGGTAAAATTCTCGGGCCCCGCGGCCTCATGCCGAACCCAAAGGTCGGCACGGTGACGCCGGATGTCGCGAAAGCGGTGAAAGACGCCAAGGGCGGCGCGGTCCAGTTCCGCGTTGAAAAAGCCGGCGTCATCCACGCCGGCGTCGGCAAGGCGAGCTTCGACGAAGCCGCTCTCGCCCAGAACGTCCGCGCCTTCGTCGACGCAGTCTCCAAGGCGAAGCCGTCGGGCGCCAAAGGCGCCTACATCAAGAAAATCGCGCTCTCCTCGACGATGGGGCCGGGCGTGAAGATCGACGTCGCCGACGCGACGGCGGCCGAGGCTTAATTTCCTCGGTTAATACTACAGCAGTAACTTAACCCAAGAATGTCGCATCGGGATGCTTCTGGCATCCTGATACGATATCGGTAGGAATCGGCTGGGTTAATTGGAGGCGGTCATGGATGCACAAACTTTGCGCGTATTGGTTATCGAGCGCGAACACGCGGTCGTCCTGCAAGGGCTGGATCTTGATATCTCGGCTCAGGGATCCTCGCTGGAAGAGGCGCAGGATCGTTTCACGATCGCGATGAATGCCGAGCTATTTTATTGCGCGGACAATAGCCTCGATCCGAATCGAGTTATTGGCAAGGCTCCCGAATACGTCTTTAACCTATGGGACACGTGCGAATCGTTCGAGGATTCGAGCGGCTTCGAGATGCGACGATGTGCGTAGGTTATGGCTTTCCCGTTCGGCGAACACCCAACTCTTAAGAAATATCTTGAATGGGCACGCCGAGCGGGGTGCGAATTTCGGTCTGGTCCGAAATTCATTCTTCTTCTATCGCCGGATGAGAAGAAGTTTGTAGCTATAACTGCCGAATTGGATGATCGGCTTGAGCCGGAGACTATCGACTATCTCGATAGGAAGATCGGCTTGGTTTCACCATTTCCAACGCCCCGCAAAAAATCCTTAGCCTAGCTTGCTTATCGACCGATCTTCGGTCATAAGCCGCGCCTTGACGGGCGGTTCGCCGCTCGTCTCCCTGTCCGAGACGTCCGGCGCTTTCTCTTGAGAGCTTAATTCCCGGGCCAGACAGAGGGTTGTGACCGGACGGGCCGCGCCAGCGGTTCGGCGGCTATCCTTCTGAGGGCAGGCTCTTCCGCGGATCGCGGGGAGCCTTTTTGGTTTCCCGTTTTCCGTCGACGTCACATCCGCGGGCTCGCCCGCGCCTGAAGCCGCGGGTTCGCCCGCATGAAGGGGAGCGTCCTATGGACCGTACCCAGAAGACAGAGACCGTCGACTGGACGAAAGACGTGTTCGAAAAGAACGCCGTCGTCCTCGTCGTCGGCAACGGCGGCCTCAACGTCGCCGAGATGACCGAGTTGCGCGCTCAACTGCGCGAAGCGGGCGCGTCGATGAAAATCGTCAAGAACCGCCTCGCGAAGATCGCCATCGCCGGCACGCCAGCCGAGCCGATTTCTCAATACTTCAAAGGCCCGACGGCGATCGCTTACGCCGAAGACCCGGTCGCGCCGGCGAAAGTCATCGAGAAATACGCCAAAGCCAACGACAGGCTCCAGATCCTCGGCGGCGCGATGGGCGCCGAGATCCTCGACGAAGCCGGCGTAAAGGCGCTCGCCTCCATGCCGTCGCGCGAGGAGATCATCGCCTCCATCGTCCTGCAGATCGGCGCCCCGGCGGCGAACATCGCAGGCGCCATCGCCGCTCCGGCCGCGAACATCGCGTCCATCCTGAAGACCATCGAAGAAAAAGAGGCCGCGTAAGCGCGCTTCCCTCCACCCTCTGACAGAAACGGACCAGACCCATGACCGATCTTAAAGCGCTTGCTGAACAAATCGTCGGCCTCACGCTCCTTGAAGCCGCCGAGCTGAAAAACATCCTCAAAGACGACTACGGCATCGAGCCGGCTGCGGGCGGCGCCGTGATGGTCGCCGGACCGGGCGGCGGCGACGCGGGCGCGGCGGCTGAAGAGAAGACCGAATTCGACGTCATCCTCGCCTCCGCCGGCGACAAGAAAATCAACGTCATCAAAGAAGTTCGCGCCATCACGGGCCTCGGCCTGAAAGAGGCGAAAGAACTCGTTGAAGGCGCGCCGAAGCCGGTAAAAGAAGCCGTCTCCAAGGACGAAGCCGAAGAGCTGAAGAAAAAGCTCGAAGAAGCCGGCGCCTCCGTCGAACTCAAATAAGCCTTTCTCCGAAAGGCGCGCCTCGTGCGCGATTTGGCTCCGGGCCCTGCAAAGGCCCGGAGCTTGCATCGCGCCCTTGCATTATCTTCGCGAGGCGCCTATTACACCGGTTCGCCGTCGATCCAGGGATCGGCGGCTTTCAGCGTTGCGGCGGCGTGAATCACAATTCGTAACACATACTGACGTCCCAGAACCGGGCGCGCTTTGCCGCGACGTCCGGTCAGCTCGTTTCCGCGCGGCGTCCGCCGCCCGGGACGCCCGGAGCGAGCAGGGACGCGCGGAAGAGGGACCTCGATGGCGCTTTCCTTCGTCGAGAAGAAACGGATTCGCAAACATTTCGGCCGCATCGGCGACGCGTCCATGATGCCGAACCTGATTCAGGTTCAGAAGAATTCCTACGACTACTTCTTGCAGCGATACGTTCCCGCCGCCGAGCGCGTCGAGGACGGTCTGGAAGCGGTCTTCAAATCGGTCTTTCCGATTACGGACTTCTCTGAGACGTCGGTGCTGGAGTACGTCTCCTACGAGTTCGAAGAGCCGAAATACGACGTCGAGGAGTGCCAGCAGCGCGATATGACGTACGCGGCGCCGCTCAAGGTGACGCTGCGCCTCATCGTGTTCGAGGTGGACGAGGACACCGGCGCGAAGTCGGTCCGCGACATCAAGGAGCAGGACGTCTATATGGGCGACATCCCGCTCATGACGTCGAACGGCACCTTCGTCATCAACGGCACCGAACGCGTCATCGTCTCGCAGATGCACCGCTCGCCGGGCGTCTTCTTC
>CAYFIB010000063.1:0-12272 GCA_964342855.1 uncultured Caulobacterales bacterium | reverse complement strand
TTCCTCGGCGCGACGACGCCGAAATCCGCAGCGTCCGGCGACATTCGCCTGACCCTGGAAGGCGACCGGCTGATCGTTTCGGTCTCCGAGTCCCTCCGACCGTTGCTCGATGGCGAAACGTCCGCAAAGCGCCTTTCCGCGCTCACGGAGCACTGCAGCGCGACAGCGGACATCGTCGTTCGATAACGGATCGGTACTACGAAAAGAAAATCGTTGTTATACGGCTTAAACGACCTTTAACGGTTCATGGAAAATAGCACCATTAAACGTTGATTAGAAATCAGCGTGACACCTTGACGTCAATGCGCGGCGATTTCCCGACGCGCGGTTGATAGAGACGAGGTGTCAGGTGATCCGGAACATTTTTCGATCGACGACCGTCCGCGGCGCTTTCGCCGTCTTTTCCGCTTTTACGGTTTCAGTTGCCGAGGCTAATGCGGCGTCAGAGCCGGGCGTTCATTCCGACCGCATCATATTCGGCCAGAGCGCGCCCCTGGATGGTCCGGCCAAAGAGCTCGGGCTCGCCATGCAGGCCGGCCTTAAAACGGCCTTCGCCGAACAGAACGCAAAGGGCGGCGTCAACGGGCGCAAAATCGAGCTCATCACCTATAATGACGGCTACGAGCCGGATGCGGCCGGCGCGAATGTCACCAAGTTGATCAATGAGGACGCCGTCTTCGCGATCATCGGTTCCGTTGGAACGCCCACGGCGAAAGTGGCCCAGCCCATCGCGAAATCCGCAGACGTTCCATACATCGCGCCCATGACCGGCGCCGGTTTCCTTCGTGACCCGTCGAACCGCCACGTCGTCAATCTCCGCGCGAGCTATGCTCAGGAAACGGAGATGTGGGTCGAGCGTCTGACCAAGGATCGCGATGCGAAAAAAATCGCTGTTCTCTATCAGGCGGATTCCTTCGGTCAGGCGGGTCTGGACGGCGTGACGTCGGCTCTTGAGCGTCGCGGCATGCAGGTTGTCGCCGCCGAGCCCTATCGGCGGAATTCGCGGGATGTTCGCCGCGCCGTCGTCCGACTTCAGACGGTTGAGCCGGACGCCATCGCCATTGTCGGGGCCTATGCTCCCGCGGCGGAGTTCATCGATCTCGCCAGCCGCGTCGAACTCACGGTCCCGATGATGAACATCTCCTTTGTCGGCTCGCGCGCGCTCGCCGCCACGCTGGAGGCGCACTACGCGAACGTTGTCGTCAGCCAGGTGGTGCCGTCGCCGAGCGATGAGAGCGTTCCGCTGGTCAAGCAGTACCGCGCGGCCCTGTCTAAATTCGGCGAAGGCGCTCAGCCGGATTTCGTCTCGCTTGAAGGTTATCTCGCCGGTCGCTTCGCCATCGCCGCGCTGGAACGCGCAGGGGCGGCGCCGACGCGCGATGGCTTTCTCTCATCCGTCTACGACGGCGCGCCCTACGATATCGGCGGGCTGAAGTTCGTGTTCGGAGATGGCGACAATCAGGGCGGTGACGGCGTGTTCCTGACCGTCCTTGATGAGAGCGATGAGTTCGTTCCGATCTCTTCGCTGTCGAAACTCTGATCAGAATAACAAGAACAGGGGAATGGTTATGAGGAAAACGTCCGTACTCTTGGCGACCACCGCCTCCATCGCGATGGCGGGATCCGCCTTCGCCAATGAGCCGACTTTCAACACTGTCGTCGACAAGCCGATCGACGGTTTCAAGGTCGGCGACACGAACGTCACCTTCGGCGGCTACATCAAGCTCGACATGTTCTGGACGCATACGCCCGATGGCGAGATTGCGAGCGAGAGCATCGGTCGCGATTTCTATCTGGCCAGCGTTACGCCGGTTGGCGGCGACAACGATAATCCGCCGACGCTCGATTTCAGCCCGCGTGAATCGCGTTTCCGCTTCGGGCTCGACACGAAGCAGGGCGAGAAGAAACTCGGCGGCATGATCGAGTTCGATTTTCTGATCACCAATGACGGCGATGAGCGGATTTCCAACAGCTATTCGCCGCGCATGCGTCGTGCGTACATCACTTACGGTGATTGGCTGCTCGGTCAGGAATGGAGCACGTTCCAGAACCTCGCGGCGTGGACGGATAATCTGGACTTTATCGGGCCGACCGAAAGCTCGATCCTCATTCGTCAGCCGCAGATCCGGTATCAACGCGGCGCCTTCAAGATCGCGCTGGAGCAGCCGGAGACGACCATCGCGACGCCGACCGGACGCGTGCGTCCGGGCGACGATTTCGCGCCGGACGTCGTCGCGCGTTATGACTGGAACGGCGACTGGGGAACGGCGTCCGCCTCCGCCGTCGTGCGGGCGCTGCGTCTCAACGACGCCATGGGTCTCAGCACGCCGGCCTCTGAAGGCGACACCACGCTCGGCTATGGCGTTTCATTCGCGGGCAAGGTGAAAGCAGCGGGCAAGGATGATATCCGCTTCACCGCGACCGTCGGCGAGGGCGTCGGCCGTTATGTCGGCCTCAACTACAACAATGACGCGTTCGTCAACGCGGACGGATCGCTGGAGGCCATCGCGGTCTATGCGGGATACGTCTCCTACCGTCACATCTGGTCGCCGACTCTGCGCTCGGCGTTCACGGCCGGCTATCATGGCGCCGATGCGCCGATGCGCCGGACGCGCCGGGCGTCGCCGTCAATGAGACCGGCTACTCCGGACACGTCAATCTCATCGCCAGCCCGACCAAGGCGATCCACTATGGCGTTGAATACATCTACGGATATCGCGAAACGTCCGCAGACTTGAGCGGCGAGTTCCACCGCCTGCAATTCTCCGCGAAGTACGTGTTCTGAGGCGGTCGCCTTACCTGTCAGAGTTTCACTATACCGACATTCACCTCCCCCGCTTGCGGGGGAGGGATTATGCCCGTGCTGATTTTAGCGTTGGATCAGTCTCGCTCTACCAGCCGCACCTTTCCGTCTTCCAGCATCAGGGCGAGTTCGCCGCGTTTCAATTTGAGGGCGGCGTCGCCGAAGACGTCTCGGCGCCAGCCTTTCATGGCGGGCACGTCCGCCTCGTCGTCGCGGGCGATGTCTTCCAGATCGCTGGCTGAGGCGATGAGCTTCGGCGCGACGTCGTGGGCCTCGCACTGGCGTTTCAGGAGCACGCGGAGGAGTTCGACGACTTCCGGCGGGGCGGGCTGTTTCTCCACCGGCTTCGGCGGCAGCGGCAGGTCCTCTTCCGGCGTCGCAAGCCCCTCGGCGACCAGCTCGATGAGCCGCTCGGCGGATTTGGAGCGCTCGAAGCCTTTCGAAAAGCCACGCAATTTGCCGAGGTCGTCGATGGACGAGGGCGGGTGCTTGGCGATTTCGAAGAGGGTTTCGTCTTTCGCCACCCGGCCGCGGGGAATGTCGCGGCCCTGCGCTTCGCGCTCGCGCCATTCGGCGGCTTTCATCAGCACGCCAAGTTCGCGACGCTTCACATGGCGCAGCTTCAGCCGCTTCCAGGCGTCCCGCGGGCGGGTCTCATAGAGGGCGGGGTCGGCGAGGGCGGACATTTCCTGACGCACCCACTCGAAGCGTCCTTCGGCCTCCATGCGCTCCTTCAGCTTCTCATAGACGCCGCGCAGGTGCGTGACGTCGTCGAGGGCGTAGGCGAGCTGCTTGTCGGAGAGCGGCCGACGCGCCCAGTCGGTGAAGCGCGAGCCCTTGTCGATCCGGGCGCCGACGAGCTGACGGGCGAGGGGCTCATAGCCGATCTGATCGCCGAAGCCGGCGGCCATGGCGGCGACCTGAGTGTCGAACAGCGGTTTCGGGAGGCCGCCGGAGAGATGGTAGAAGATCTCCACATCCTGCCGGGCCGCGTGGAAGACCTTCACCACGTTCTCGTTGCGCATCAGCTCGAAAAGCGGGGCGAGTTCGATGCCTTCGGCCATCGGATCGATGATCGCCTCGTCTTCCGGCCCGGCGGCCTGCACGAGGCAGAGGATCGGCCAATAGGTCCGCTCCCGCATGAATTCGGTGTCGACGGTGCAATAGGGGTGTCGGGCGAGACGGGCGCAGAAATCAGCGAGCTCGTCCGTGGAGGTGATCACGTGCATTTTTCGCCCTTAGCAGCATCGCGCGCGCTTGTCCGCTGCGCGAGCGCCTCAGGCGGCTGAAAACTGCCTCGCGCCGTTTGGGCGCGAGGCGGGTCTGCGTCGGGCTTACGCGGCGGCTTTCACGATCGGGAAATCGATTTCCGTCTGCGCGACGTGGTTCAGGTAGTTGGTGAAGATGTTGGCGACGACGGCGCCGACGACCTCGATGATGTCGGCGTCGGTAAGGCCCGCTTCACGCGCGGCGGCAAGATCGGCGTCCGTCGCGAAGCCTTTCTTGTCGGTGATGGCGATCGCGAGCGAGAGGATCGCCTGCAGGCGGGCGTCCGCCGAGCGGCCGCGGCGGTGCGCCTCGATTTCCGCGCCGTCGACTTTCAGGCTCTGCGAAATCGCCGTGTGGGCGCTCGCGCAATAATCACAGTCGTTTGCGCCGGCGACGGCGAGGGCGATCGCTTCGCGCGTCTTTGCGTCGAAGGAGCCTTTGCCGAGGGCGTCGCCGAGGCCGAGCAGGGCGCCGAGGACGGCCGGTTGCCTGGCGGCGGTGCGATAGAGGTTCGGCACGACGCCGAGTTTCGATTTGATGGCGACGAAGATTTCGGCCTGCTCGGGCGTGGCGGCGGTGTCGGTGACGGGGGTGATGCGGGGCATGGGGGTCTCTCCATATTGGCCGGGCTGCGCGCGGCGTTCGTTGCGTTTCAGTTCGTCGCCGCTTGCATCCGGCGATGACGGACAGATATGTTAACGAACGGTCCGGTAAAGAATGAAAATCGGACCAATTGGTAACGTTAATGAGAGAGGCCCGTGATGGCCGGCAGACCGCGTGAGTTCGAACCAGAAGAGGCGCTCGCCTCCGCCAAGGGCGTCTTCTGGCGCCTCGGCTATGAAGGCGCGTCCATGCACGAGATTGAGAAGGCGACGGGGCTGAAGAAGCAGAGCCTCTATCGCGCTTTCAAAGACAAGCGCGGGCTCTATCTCGCCGCGCTCGATCACTACGCCCGCAATGAAATCCGCGCGGCGCTCGATATCTTGACCGGCGAGGGAACGGCGCGCGAGCGCGTCAAAGCCCTGTTCGATCTCATCGTGGAAGACGCCGGGTCCGGGCGCCGCCTCGGCTGTTTCGTCTGCTCGGCGAGCGAGGATCAGGCGATGCTGGACGAAGCGTCCCGTGAGGCCGTCGCCAGGCAGACCGAGAGGCTGCTCTACGGCCTGTTCGTCGCGCTCTCGGTGTCAGAGCCCTATGCCAGCGATGAAAAACGGCGCCTGTCGAAAGCCAATGAATTGCTCGCGCTCCATTTCGGACTGCGCGTCATGAGCCGCGGCGGTGCTCCGGTGGAGCTGATCCGTCAGGCGGCGGATGCGGCCGTGGCGGCGATCTGACGTCTATTCCAGCGAGGCCGCGACGGCGTTGACGATGATCGCGATCTCCTTCGCGACATCGTCGATGGGCTGCATGAGGAACCCGTCGGCGACGGCGATGGTGACAATGCCGTGGACCGAGGCCCAGAGCGCCCGGGCGTGGAGGCGGCGGTTCTCGGCGTCGCCCGCCTTCGGGAAAGCCGAGATCGCGTCCTCGATGATGCGGAAGAGCGCGAATTCCTTCTCCAGATACCAGCGCGGCGGCGCCTTCACCTGCGAGCGGTTGAAGGAAAGCGTCGCCAGCCAGCGGGTCTGACGGGCCTCGACGAACTCCAGATAGGCCGAGGCGAGGGCGAGCATCTGCGCGCGCGGGTCGGCGCCGGTGGCCCGGGCCTCGGCGAGGGCGGCCGTCTCCACGTCAAAAAGCGCGTCATAGGTGCGCCCGTTCACGATACGGACCAGATCGTCCAGATCCTCGAAGAGATTGTAGAGCGAGCCGACGGCGACGCCGGCGCGCTGGGCGATGGGGCGCGCCTTCACGCCCGCGAGGCCCTGGGCCTCCATCGCCTTCTCCGCCGCGGCGACGACTTTCTCGCGAAGCTCGTCATTGGCGCGCGCGCGGGCGGCGGGGGTCGTTGCAGCCATTCAGGTCTCCTTGTCGGGCGACGCCGTGTCGCCCGGTTCGCGCATTCCGCGCGCGGTTCATCGACGATCGATCATAGACTGAAAATTTTTCTGAACAACGTTCATTTTTGCTCTTGAACATTGTTCACGAGTGCTCAATTCTCGGCGGTGAACGTTGTTCACGCCATAGGGAAAAGGACCATGTGGAAAACTCTGAAGTCGATCCTGCTCGGTCGCGCGGCCCGCGCCGAGCAGTCTCTGGAGACGCAGAACGCCGCTCTCATCATCGAGCAGAAGCTCCGGGAGGCCGAGGCCGGCCACCAGTCCGCGAAACGCGGGCTGGCCGCGCTCGTCGCCCGCATGCGGGCCGAGCAGAAAGCGCTCGACGGGATCGAAACCCGGATCGTCGATCTCGACGCGCGCACCCGCGCGGCCCTCGCGGCCGGGAAGGAAACCCTCGCCCGGGACGCGGCGGGACTGATCGCCGAGCTTGAGAACGAGCGCGAGACCCGCCGGGCGGCGCGCGACAGCGCCGAGGAGAAAGCCGGGCGCATGCGGCTCGCCATCGAGCGGACCGAACGCCGTCTGACGGACCTGCGTCAGGGGCTGCACACGGCGAAGTCGATCGAGGCCGAACGCGCCGTCGTCGGGCGCCTGCAGGGCGATCTCTCAGCGACCAGCGCCATCGCTGAAGGCGAGGCGGTTCTGCAGCGGCTTCTGAAGAGCGACGACCCCGTCGCGGAGGCCGACGCGCTGGAGGAGATCGAAGCCTCGCTCTCCGGCGACGCAGTCGTCGACCGACTGGCGGACGCCGGCTTCGGTCCCGCACGGAAGGTGCGCGCCGACGACATCCTCTCCCGCTACCGTGCCGAGGCCGATGCGACGGCCCCGGAACAGTCCCCCGCGTGATCAATCCAACTCAATCAACGAAACGGAGAAACGACCATGTACGAACATTCCAGAACCTGGATCAGCTTCAACTACATCTGCGTGGCCATGGCCTACGCGATGCTCGGGGCGTCGCTCTTCCTGATGCCCGTCAACATCGCCACCAAGGGCTATCTCCTGATGGGGATCGTCTTCCTCTCGGGCTCGCTGGTGACGCTCGTGAAGACCCTGCAGGACCTGCGCATTCAGGGCGAGGTCTCCAACAAGATCGAGCGCGCCAAGCAGGACCAGCTGCTGCGTGATTACGCCGAGCGCGGAGAAGGCTGACCGGCCCGCCGCCCCGGTTCGCCGGGGCGGCGACGCGACGCTGTAACAGTAGGAAATCCGATCATGACCGCCATCGCCGCCGACATTGACGTCCGACCGCCGTCCACGATCCTGCCGCAGGGCCCCGTCCGCGTCGGGGAAGGGCGCTGGAGCGCCTATATCGCCGTCGCCTTCGGGGCGCTCAGCCTCATGGGCGTTCTCGCTTTCGCGTATCCGAGCGTGCTGACGACGCCGGCGCTGCGCGCGAGCTATGACGTTCCGCTCCTGCGCGGGCTCATCGCCGCCGGGCTCGCCGTTTCGGCGGTGTTCGGGAGCGTCGGGCTTCTGAAAGGCAAAAAGCCGGGCGTCGCGCTCGCGGGGCTTGGGCTGTCGGCCTTCGCCATGGCCTTCGGCGGCCCGGCGGTCGCCATCGGGCCGATCCACGAGAGCCCGTTCACAATCGGTCTCGACTGGCTGGCCATCGGCTTCCTGACGACGGGCGGGCTCTTCCTCCTGATCGAGAAGGCGTTCCCGCTTCGCCGCGAGCAGCCGATCTTCCGCAAGGACTGGCTGCTTGATCTGAAGCACTTCGTCTTCTTTCATTTGCTCGTTTCGGGCTTCCTATTCCTGACGAACGCCATCGTCCGCGATGTTCTCGGCTGGATGATCGTTCCGGAAATCGGCGACGCGGTCGCCTCGCTCCCGGGCTGGGTCCAGTTCTTCCTCATCCTCGCGGCGGTCGATTTCCTGCAGTACTGGGCGCACCGGCTTTATCATGAGACGGACTTCTTCTGGCGCATCCACTCGGTCCACCATTCTGCGGAGACCATGGACTGGCTGGCGAGCTCGCGGCTGAACATTCTGGAGCCGCTCATCACGCGCACGCTCGGCCTGTTCGCCATCACCGCGCTTGGCTTCGAGGAAGGTCCGGTTCAGGCCTATATCGCCTTCATCGGCTTCCACGCGACCTTCATCCACGCGAATTGCCGCTTCGATTTCGGGCCGCTCGACTGGATCTTCGTCACGCCGAAGCACCACCATTGGCACCATGCGAAGGCCGAGGAAGCGGTGAACACGAACTACGCTGTCCACCTTTCCTTCCTCGACCGGATATTCGGCACCCTGCATCTGCCGAAGGCGTGGCCGGACGCCTATGGCGTCGTCGATGGCGAGCCGCCGACTGGCCTCATCAAACAGCAGCTGCACCCGTTCATGGGGCGCTGACCAGAAGGCTCCGGTTTGCGCCACCCGCCGCGTCGCGCGAGAAGGGACGGGCGACCCGGAGCCGACCCATGAAACTCCCGATCCTCCTTCTGGCGTGCGTCCTTTCCATGGGCGCCGCCATCGCGTCCGAAGACGCGCCGAAGCGCATCGCCTTCACCTTCGACGACGCCCCGCGCGGCGATGGCGCGTTCTTCACGGGCGCCGAACGCGCCGTGGCGCTGATCGCGGCGCTGGAGGCCGCCGAGGTGAAGGGCGCGATGATGTTCGTGACGACGCGCGGGATCGTCGACCGGGCGCCGGAGGGCGCGGCGCGCATCCGCCGCTATGCGGAAGCGGGCCTCGTTCTCGGAAATCATTCCCACACGCACCAGTGGCTCCGCCGCACCGAGGCGGCGGACTATCTCGCCGATCTCGTCGCCGCCGCGGATATTCTCGACCGGTTCGAGGGCGTCGCGCCCTTTTATCGCTTCCCCTATCTCGATGAGGGGCGCCCGGAGGAGCAGCGCGACGCCGTGCGCGCGGGTCTTACCGCGCGGGGCCTGAAGAACGGCTACGTCACCATCGACACCTATGACTGGCACATGGCGGCGCTCGCGAACCGGGCGAAGCGCGCGGGCTGGCCCCTCGATATGGACGCCCTGCGCGACGCTTATGTCGAGATCCTGATGGCGGCGATCACCTTCTATGACGAGGTCGCGCTCGACTATCTCGGCCGCTCGCCCGCCCACGTCCTCCTTCTCCATGAGAACGACCTGGCGGCGCTCTTCGTCGACGACCTCGCCGCCGCGCTCCGCGCCGACGGCTGGGAGATCATTCCGGCGCTCGAGGCCTATGACGACCCCATCGCCGCGCGCGAACCGGAGACGCTCTTTCTCGGGCAGGGGCGCGTCGCCGCCCTCGCGCACGAGATGGGCGCGACCGGGCCGCGCCTCGTCAGCCCAACGGAAGACGAAGCCTATCTCGAAGCGGAGTTCGTCCGCCGCGGGCTCTATCCTCCGTCATCTTGACGTGCGGCCGCCGCAGCCAAATGGGTGCGGATCAGTTGTAGCGCCTCCAGCTCCTGAGACCGCGCTTTCTCCAGAAGCGCTTCGGTCTCTTCGGGAGTGGACGCAACCAATTCAATAGTGACGGCTTGCTGACGATATAGGGCCGCCGCCTGCTTCAGCGTGTCGGAATCTCCGAAGCTGTCGAGATAGTCAGCCGCCAACCGCCGCATAGCGCTCCAGTGGCGCGCCGCGTAGGCGGACCATGACGCCGGCGCGCTGTCCGCAGCTGTGATCCACAGATCGAAGGCCGCCGGACCGGACGCGTAGCCTTCGTATACGAATTTGGAATCCCGCTCCGCGTGCTGGAGGACGAAAGCCAAGGCGGCGTCCCGCGCGGTTCTTCGGTCGATCGCCGTCGCGGGCGTCGTCGTCCAGAGGCTGAGACGACCTACCGTATCGCGGCCTAAGCTGCGCCAAGGCGCTGGGCCCGCCTGTTCAGGCACGCCCGGACCGACGATATAGTATCCGTCCTCATCATATCCGGAAATAAGATAATTCGAGGCGTCCAGAAGGCCGAAGCCGACGGCCGGTCGGCCGGCGTCGATTTCTGCGCGCGCCCGCCGCCAGGCTTCGGTCTGGCTCTCATCGAATGTCGGCGAACCCAGTCGATCCGACAAGACGTCGATTTCAAGCCCGATGTTCGCGGCGAGGTCGAGCATCGGCCGTGTATCCCAGACGCCAGTGGCCCAAGGGACGAGCCGATCTGAAACGTTGATGATAAAGGCGTAGCCGAGCGCGCCATAGACCTCCGCTTCGCTGGGGTCTTCGCCATCATGAGCGATCAGACTACGGACCGCATCGACGTCCGAGAGGCGGCCCGGCGCCCAATCGACCTCGATCGCGGCGCGAGGTCGTGAAGCGTTCGAATGGCGCCCCGTCCACGCTTTGGCCAGGGCCTCGAAGACCTCGGAAACCTCGCCGCCGTCGACGAACGACGTTTCATCGCAGCTGGAGGGTCGCTCCGGGCTCGGAGTGCAGTCCGCGCCCGCAATAGTGTTGACAAATCGTTCCAGTGTTTCAGGCGCGTCAGGGTCCAGCCCCTCGCGCGCGGCGAGAGCGGCGATTGCGGGATCGTATCCTCGCGTGTCGGTCTTCAGCACGAGGACCGAGCGCCACGCCGGAACGACGAGGATCGCTTGCCCCGCGAAACCGCTCGCATAGTAAGCGCCCTTCGGCATGCCCGCGAGCCGCGCTTCCAGGCCGAGCGGCAGCCACCAGAGCCGACCGTGACCGGCGCGCCAAGGTCCTTCGTCGGTGTACTCGAAATCCTCGACGATGCGCCGCGTCCAGCCTCGCGGCAGAAGTCGCTTTCCATTCAGACGACCGCCTTTCCTGTGTAGCTCGCCAAATGTCGCCATATCCCTGGCTGAAAGCGAAAACCCAGCCTTGCGATGGACCGATACGCTCGGCTCCGCATAAAGAAAAACGGCGTCGTCATTGATATCTTTCAGGCCGAGGGGCTTCGCCAACCCGACAGTGAACAGGTCGGCGACGGTGCGGCCAGTACGCTCTTCCAGCACCGTGGTCAGCACATTGTAGTCCCAATTGTTATAGGCCCAGGTCGTTCCGGGCGGGCGACCGCCGCCCAGCAGGCGGGCCTTCGCGCGCCTCATTCCAACAGTCTCGGCTGCAGCCTGACGGGCGACCCCGGACGTGCTGCGCAGAAGATCTATGACGCGCGCGTCGCGTTGGGCCGTGCTCAATGGCGGGACGTCGTCAACGCCTAAGTCTGCGAGCGTCGCGTCGAGCGGGATCTCGTTTGGACCGATCCCGGTATTCTGCGCAATGAGCGCTGAAAGCACCGATTTACGGACTGAATGGACGGGCGTTGGCGTCGTGACGTCACCCCATTCGAGAACCGTCTCACCGTCGGTCAAGAGGACTAGTCCGGTTGCGCCGGCGGCTTCCGCCCGAGCGCGCATGGACTCAAGGGCTGTCGGGTCCCAAGGGCCGGCGAAGGACGGAGTTCTGAGGGAGACGAGGATGACAATAAGAAGGGTGATAAGTCGCATAAGGCCGCTTTCGGATCCTTCACCAGTGTAGCGCGATCTTTCGGAAATGCGCCGCGGTTCATCGCAACGAACAAGCAGCTCGCCGTCGCCTTGACATCGCGCAGCGCCGCATGCGCTATCCCGCGACTTTCCGAGCATTGGCGAGACTGAAGGAGAGCGGGCCATGCACGCCTATCGCACCCATACCTGCGGCGCCCTGCGCGCGAGCGACGTCGGCGAGACGGTCCGGCTGTCCGGCTGGGTTCACCGCAAGCGCGACCACGGCGGGCTGCTGTTCATCGACCTGCGCGACCATTACGGGCTGACGCAGCTGGTCGTGGAGCCCGAAGCGCCGTTCTTCGCCGAGGTGGAGCGCGTGCGTCAGGAGAGCGTCCTGCGCGTCACCGGCGCGGTCGTCGCCCGCGATGACGAGGTGAAGAACCCGAACCTCGCGACAGGCGAGATCGAGGTGCGCATCGCCGAGTTCGAAGTCATGTCGGCTGCGGACGATCTGCCGCTGCCGGTCTTCGGCGAGCCGGAATACCCCGAAGACATCCGCATGAAGCACCGCTATCTCGATCTGCGGCGCGAGACGCTGCACGAGAACATCATGCTGCGCAGCCGCGTGATCCGCACCATCCGCAACGGCATGGAAGAGGCGGGGTTCACGGAATACCAGACGCCGATCCTCACGGCCTCCAGCCCCGAAGGCGCGCGCGACTTTCTCGTCCCGGCGCGGCTGCATCCGGGCAAGTTCTACGCCCTGCCGCAGGCGCCGCAGATCTTCAAACAGCTCATCATGGTTTCG
>CAYFIB010000062.1:0-12296 GCA_964342855.1 uncultured Caulobacterales bacterium | reverse complement strand
TCTCCGCAAGCTCCGGGCACGTTAAATCCGGGGTGGAGCTGGTCGACAAAGCGGGCGAGGCGCTACAGTCTATCGTCGGCCGTGTGGAGACGATCAACGTGCTGGTGTCGCAGATCACGCTTTCCGCCAAGGAACAGTCGACAAGCCTTGCTGAAGTAAACACGGCCATGAACCAGATGGACGAGATCACCCAGCAGAACGCCGCCATGGTGGAGGAGGCGACCGCCGCTGGGCACTCGCTGTCGTCCGAGGCGGAAGACCTCGCCAATCTGGTCGCGAAGTTCGATATTGGTCAGGGTAAAGCGGTAGAAACTGCGCCCGCACTGGCGCCAAAAACAAAAGCAGCGCCCGCCGTGCACGGGCAACAGGCGAAAGTCGCTGAATACGCGGCCAGCCGTCCGGCGCCGACATCAAACGGCTCCGCGGCTGTCGCCGCCGAGGAGGATTGGTCCGAGTTCTGATCGGCGCAGACGATATCTGAACAGATCGCCCTGTCGCGTTACGCGGCGGGGCGATTTTCGTTCATGCGCTAGATCAATCCCAGAGAGCGGAAGCTCGCAGTGCGTTCTTTGCCGACCACCAGATGATCGTGGACCTTCACGCCTAACGGCGCGGCGGCGTCGACAATCTTGCGCGTCATTTCCTTGTCCGCCCGGCTCGGCGTCGGGTCGCCGGAAGGGTGGTTGTGGACGAGGATGATCGCCGAGGCCCCGAGTTCGAGGGCCCGCTTCACCACCTCGCGCGGGTAGACGGGGGCATGATCGACCGTGCCTGTCTGCTGCACTTCATCGGCGATCAGAATATTTTTCTTGTCGAGGAAGAGGATGCGGAACTGTTCGCGCGTCTCGTGCGCCATGGCGGCGGTGACGTAGGCGTTGAGGTCCTGCCAGGAGGAGATGACGTCCTTTTTCAGAACCTTCTGGCGGCCCATGAGACGGGCGGCGGCCGCGACGATTTTCAACTCGGCCGCGACGGCGTCGGAGACGCCCTTCACTTCCTTAAGGCGGTCGGGCGTGGCGGCGCAGGCGGCGGCGAACCCGCCAAACGTCCGTATAAGCTCTTTCGCCAGCGGCTTCACATCGCGGCGCGGAATGGCGCGGAAGAGGACAAGCTCCATCAGCTCATAGTCCTGCACCGCTTCGTCGCCGCCGCGCAGGAAGCGCTCGCGCAGGCGCTGGCGGTGTCCGGCTGCGTGGTTGTCGCTCGCCCTCTCGGCCATGGTCGTCAGGCGTAGGGCGGCTTGTCGCGCCCGGCAGGCGAGCGGGTGAAGACCTCCACGCTGTCCTCGGTGACGCCCACGGAGTGTTCAAACTGCGCGGTGAGCGACTTGTCCCGCGTCACCGCCGTCCAGCCGTCTCGGAGCAGCTTCACGTCCGGTTTGCCGATATTGATCATCGGCTCGATGGTGAAGAACATGCCGGGCTTCAGCTCCGTCGCGTCGGCGCGATGCATGTATCCCGTGCGGTCCTGAAACTCGCCATAGTGCACGACGTTCGGCGCGTCGTGGAACATGCGGCCGAGGCCGTGGCCGCAGAAATCGCGCACGACGGAATATCCGGCGCCTTCCGCGTGCGTCTGAATGGCCTTGCCGATATCATAGAGCGTCGCGCCCGGCTTCACCTGTTCGATGCCCTTCCACATGGCCTCGAAGGTCACGTCGCACAGGCGCGTCGCCTTCACCTTCGGCTCGCCTGCATAGAACATGCGGCTGGTGTCGCCATGCCAGCCGTCGACGATGACGGTGATGTCGATATTGGCGATGTCGCCATCCTTGAACGTCTTGTCGGACGGAATGCCGTGGCAGACGACGTGGTTGAGCGAGATGCACGAGGCGTGACGGTAGCCGCGATAGCCGACGGTGGCGGGCAGGGCGCCATGGTCGAGCACGAACTCCAGCACGGCGTCGTCGATCGACTGGGTGGAGACGCCGGGCTTCACGAGGTCGGCGACCATGTCGAGCGCCGCGGCGGCGATCCGCCCGGCGGCGCGCATGCCTTCAAACCCCTCGGGCCCGTGCAGCTTGATCTGCCCGTCGCGTTTCAGGTCCGCGGTTTCGGCGGCGACATAAGTCATCGGTCTGTCCATCTCAGGCCGCCTCTATCGGCAAAGGGCGGCGCAGGGTGATCTCGTTCGTCGCAATCTCGCAATCATAGCAGAGCGCTTCAACGCCTGCGCGCCGCGCGTCTTCAAAAGCCGCGGCGTAGGCGGGGTCGATATCGCGGGCGAGGTCGAAGCGGCGGCAGTCGCCGCGCTGGACGACGAACAGCATGACGGCGCGGGCGCCGGCGGCGACCACGTCGGTGAGCTCGCGCAGGTGCTTAGCGCCGCGGGCGGTGACGCTGTCGGGGAACTCCGCGAGGCCCGGTTCGCGCGAGAGGTGGACGTTCTTCACCTCCACATAGCAGGGGCCTTTCTTGCGGCCGCCCTCGAGCAGCAGGTCGATACGGCTGTTCTCGCCATATTTCACCTCGCGGCGGATCTCGGGATAGCCGGAAAGCTCCGGGATCGCGCCTTTGGCGACGGCTTCCTCGGCGATGCGGTTCGGGTGCTGGGTGTTGATCCCCACGAGGGCGCCGTCGATTTCCACCAGCTCCCAAGAATAGCGCAGCTTACGGCCCTTGCCGTCATGGTCGGAGAGCCAAACAGGTGCCCCCTCCGGCGCGACGCCGGTCATCGCGCCCGGGTTCGCGCAATGGGCGGTCGTCTCCGTCCCGTCCTTCAGAACGACATCGGCGAGAAAGCGCTTGTAGCGTTTGACGAGCCGCCCTTTGACGAGCGGGGCGGGCAGGAGCATGAGCGGAGACCCTTTCAACGGACCGCGGAAGCTAGCGATCACCGCCCCGCGGTCAAACCGGAGACGACCGATGAAAACCGCCGCCGCCCTCGCCATCGGAGATGAACTGCTGTCGGGACGCACGCGCGACGGCAATATCCATCATCTCGCGGGCTGGCTGACGGAGCGCGGCGTCGCGCTTGCCGAAGCGCGCATCGTGTCGGACGACGAAGGGGCGATCGTCGCCGCCGTACGGGCGCTGTCGGCGTCTTACGATTATGTCTTCACCTCGGGTGGGATTGGTCCGACCCATGACGACATCACGGCGGACGCCATCGCCAAGGCTTTCGACCGGTCGATCGGCGAGCGCGCCGACGCGCTGAAAGCGCTGGAGGACTGGTACGCCGTCCGCGAGGACGAGGTGACGCCCGCCCGCCGCCGCATGGCGCGGGTTCCGGAGGGCGCGGTCCTCATCGACAACCCCGAAAGCGGGGCGCCCGGATTTCAGGTGGAGAACGTCTTCGTCATGGCGGGCGTGCCGCGCATTTTTCAAGCGATGCTCGCCGGGATCGAGGATCGCATCGAAGGCGGAGCGCCCACGGTCTCGCTCTCCGTCACCGCCCGCGGTCTGCCGGAAAGCCGGCTCGCCGACCAGCTGCGCGCCCTGCATGACGCGTTCTTCGGCGTTCAGATCGGGTCCTACCCCATCGATGGCGACGTGAAGGGCGTGACGGTCGTCGCCCGCTCCGAACGCGAAGACCTCGCGCAGAAGGCGATTGATGCGGTGGCGGCGGCGATGCACGCCCTCGGCGCGACGCCGGAAATGGGCGACCGCGCGCCTAGTCATCCGGCGTCGTAAGATAGCCGTAGGCCATATCGGCAATGGCGTCGGCGAAGTCGTCGCCTTCCAGTGCGCAGAGCGCGCCGACGCCTTCGTCCCGGTAAAGCGCTTTTTCGACGAACGCCGTGTTGAAGTGGTAGGCGACGGCGCCCCCGGCGGCGGCTTTGTCCTGACGGACGATCTCTGAACCGAACGCCTGCACGAGCTGGTGAAAACTGTCGCGACTTGAAGCGAGGAGGGCGGACCATTCCTCGCCGACAAGGTCCGGTCGCTGGCGCGCTTGTGCGAAGGCGGCGCGGGCGATCGGCGCTTCGCGCTGCAGGAAGGCGAAACTTGCCCGGGCAAGGTGTCGCAGAGACGCGCGTAGGCCGACCTCCGGATCGACCACGACTCCGCCGGCCTCGCCGAACCACGCCGCCAGTCGATCCTCATACACCTCGAACAGCGCGGGGATCAGCGCGTCCTTGTTGTCGAAGCGACGGTATACGGCGCCGACCGAGACGCCGGCCTCCTTCGCGATCTCGGCGACGGCGATGTCCTCGAACGACTTGCGCTGCAGCAAGCGCGACAGCGCGCGCACCAGCTCATCGCGGGTGCGTTGCGCCCGCGCCTGTTGCGCCGGTTTTTCCCCTTGACCCATGTCCGGTTCTTGCCAAATAGTGAATGCGTATTCACGTTCGCAAATATACGCCGAATGGGTGGCGGGGGGCAACCCGTTCGAAACCGTTCGGGCGGTCAAATCCATTTGGATTGAAGGGAGCCAGCCGATGACGGTCATTCAGCCCTTGCTCGACGAACCGGCGCTTCTGGCGGCGATTGGGATCATCGTGCTTGCGCTCGCGATGTCGCCATTGCGTGACCGGGCGTCGAAGCGCCGTATGGTGGAAGGAAAGCCCGGCGCGAAGCTGCGCGCCTACGCTGACACGCTGGTGCTGCTCTGGGGGCTCGCGGGCGTCAGCGTCGTCTGCTGGATTGTTTCCGGTCGGACGGTCGAGGCGCTCGGCTGGCGGGCGGCGGAAGGAATCGGCGGCATCGTCGCCTGGGTGATTGCCGGGCTCGGCTGCGCGTACTTCGCACTCATCATCAGTCAGGCGCTGACCTCGGCCAAGGTGCGCGCCGCAATCAGGCGACAATTCGATACCGGCGGCGACATCGAGCTCCTGCGCCCGCGCCGCACGCCGGAACTTGCCGTCTATCAATTCGTGGCCATCTCGGCAGGCGTCACTGAAGAAGTGGTCTTCCGCGGATTTCTCATCGGCGCCTTCGCGCTCATCGCCCCGGTCTGGGCTGCGGCGATCGGTGCGACGATCCTGTTCCTCTTCGGCCACGTCTATCAAGGGCCGAAGGGCATGATACGGATCATTCCGATCAGCGCGCTTCTCACGCTTCTCTTTGTCATCTCCGGATCGCTTTGGCCGGGCATGTTGCTGCATGCCGTCGTCGACCTAGCGGCGGGCGCGCTCTTTGCTCTCGCAGATCGCGCGCCATCGCCCTCAGTTGAAGCCGACTAGTCTTTCGTCGCTTCGTACCCGCCGAAGCTGCCCGCGGGGCCCGGGAACACGACGGGCGTCTCCGCGCCGTCTTTCGCGACAGCCGAGACGCCGAAATAGTAGTTGTCGATGACGATGCTCTCGAGCGTGAAAGTCTCGACATCACCCACAAATCGCGACCAGCGCCATTGATTGTCGTCCGTATAGCGCCAATAGACGCGGTAGCCCGCGAGGTTGCGCGCCGCACGGCCGGTCGGGCGTTTCCAATTCAATGTCGTGGACGGTTGGACGGCGCCTTCAATGGTCACTTCGGCAGGAATGGGGGGCGCTGCGGCCATCTCTGCGAGGGTGACGACGTTGAGGCCGGTCAGCTTGGCGGCGTACTCGAAATCAACGAACTCGATGGTGTCGCCATAGTGGCGGCCGTCCTCGGTGCGCAGGTCCTGATGTTGACGGTCATAGTGCTCGTGCGTCTCCATGATGCGCACGCCGGGGTACCCCGCCTCGTTGAACGGCCGGTGGTGGCCGCCGCGACCGAAGCGGTCGAGGCGATAGATCATCATTGTATCGAGGTTCGGCACGTACTTGTCCGCCTGCCGATCGATATAACGTGCGAGGTTGCGCGAGGGGCTGTCCACTTCGCCGCCGGTGAAGCGGCGGATGCGCGCCTCTTCCGGCGTCTCCACATAGCGCGTACCTTCGGAGAATACTCGGGCCACGGAGTTGTCGGTCACGCCGTCGATGCCGGTGATATTGCCGATCATATCGTTGTTGAGAACGGCCTTGATATTC
This sequence comes from uncultured Caulobacterales bacterium, assembly GCA_964342855.1. GTDB lineage: Bacteria > Pseudomonadota > Alphaproteobacteria > Caulobacterales > Parvularculaceae > JBCBJX01. The sequence continues at coordinate 6,400 of CAYFIB010000062.1, read as the reverse complement.
CAGCCGTTCTCCTTGGCGTGCCGGGCGACGATGTGTCCGCCGAAGAGACCCTGTTCCTCTCCGGAAAGGCCCATATAGACGATTGTTCCCGCGAACTTGCGCTTTGACAGAACACGCGCCGCCTCCAGAATGCCGGCGAGACCGGAGGCGTTGTCGTTCGCGCCCGGACTGTCGTCGGTAAAATTCATCGGGCTGGAGATGCGGCTATCGATGTCGCCCGCCATCGCGACCATCCGGTTCGGATCAAGGGTTCCGCGCTGAATGGCGACGACCGAAAGAACCTCCGTGCGCTCTGGAATCCGGTTTTGACCGAATATGACGTCGGAGATTTCCAGCACCTCCAGACATCCGCCGCACTCTTTCGAGATCGCCTCGAACTCCGCCTTCACCCAGCGCCGCGCCGCGCCGATGCCGCGCGTATCGCTTTCGGTCTCCGAGAGCGTGTGGCGCGTGCCGAACCCGACGAGGGTTTGTATATCGGCTTCGATGCGGTCGGCCGACGGCGCCGTCGCGAGTTCGTAGTTCGGCGCCCAGTCGGCGGGCGGCGCGTCCTGCGCGAAGGCGGGGGCGGTGGCGAGGGCGATGACGGCGGCGAGGGCGCGCATGGGCGTCTCCGGTGTTGCTGTTTGCAACAGCCTAGCTTTGTCGGGCGCTATGACAAATGACGCCCGATGCGATCGGCGGTTGCGGCGCGGTCAGGCCGCGGGAAGTCGATTTGGGGAAATGAACCATGTAGGCTGGCCCCATGCTCAGCGTCTTCGACATCTTCAAGATCGGCATTGGCCCTTCCAGTTCGCATACGGTCGGGCCCATGCGCATCGCCGCTCGCTTTCTACAGGAAGCCGTGGAGGAGGGAGTTCTCGGTGACGTGGCGCGCGTGCGCGTCGAACTGCAGGGCTCGCTAGCGCTCACCGGCGTCGGGCACGGCTCCGACAAGGCGGCGATCCTCGGCCTCCTCGGTGAAGATCCGGAGACGGTCGATCCGGATGAAGCGGAGGCCGCCGTCGCACGCGTGCGCGACGCCGGGCGTCTCCGCCTGCCCGGCGGACGCGAGATCGCGTTCGATCCAAAATGCGATCTGGAGCTTCGCGGCGACATCATTCCGACCCTGCACCCGAACGGCATGCGTCTTGTCGCCTATGACGCCGACGGGAACACCTTGCTTGACCGCACGCATTACTCCGTCGGCGGCGGTTTCATCGCCAGCTCAAAACAGCTGGAGTCGCCAGCCGAGGATGATCTGATCGTCAACGCACGATCATCCGGCCCGCACCCGTTTTCCTCCGCCGAGGAGCTCATTCAGCTGACGGACGCGACGGGCCGGACCATCGCCGACCTCGTTCTTGAAAATGAGGACGCCAAGCGTCCGCGCGCCGAAACAATTCAAAAACTGGACGCGATCTGGTCCGCAATGAACGGCTGCATCGACCGCGGCCTCGCCCAGCGCGGCGTCCTGCCCGGCGGGCTGAAGGTGAAACGTCGAGCGCCGGATTTGTGGGCGGAGATTGAAGGAAAGCCGCTCTCCAATGAGCGTGAGCGCCTGTTCGACTGGCTCAATGTCTACGCCATGGCCGTCAACGAGGAGAACGCTGCGGGCGGCCGCGTCGTCACGGCGCCGACCAACGGGGCGGCCGGCGTCATCCCCTCCGTCGTGCGCCACTATTGCGGCGGCGACGACGGCTCGCCGGAAAAGATCCGCACCTTTCTCATCACGGCCGCCGCCATCGGCATGCTCTACAAGCAGCGGGCGTCAATCTCGGGTGCGGAAATGGGCTGCCAGGGGGAGGTGGGCGTCGCGTGCTCCATGGCCGCAGCCGGTCTCGCCGCCGCCTGGGGCGGGACGGTCCGGCAGATCGAGCACGCCGCGGAAATCGGCATGGAGCACAATCTCGGCCTCACCTGCGATCCGGTGGGCGGCCTCGTTCAGGTCCCGTGCATCGAGCGCAACGCCATCGGCGCGGTGAAGGCGGCGAACGCGGCGCGTCTCGCCCTGCGGTCTTCGGGCGACCACAAGGTCTCGCTCGATCAGGTGATCGAAACCATGCGTCAGACCGGACTTGATATGTCCTCCAAGTACAAGGAAACGAGCCAGGGCGGCCTCGCGGTGAACGTTGTGGAGTGCTGAAGCTGGCGGTGTGAACGGTCAGGTTTCCGCAGCGAGCGAGCGGTGCTAACTCTGCGGGTCTCGCGGGCGTGGCGAAATTGGTAGACGCAAGGGACTTAAAATCTATCCGTAATAGGATTTTTACGATTTTTCCTTGTTGTAAAACATATACTTAGCTCGCTGATCCCCATAAAATTCGTCGAAATCGTGCTGCACACAGCTTGCACACAGTGACACACGGCGGAGGCGGCGATCATGGCGCGTCATGTGATTTTCGATGGGCGGTTGAACGTCTATCGGCGGGAGCGGAGCCGCTACTGGCAGGCCTCCGCGTTCCTCGACGGCTACAATCATCGCGTCAGCACGCGGCAGGAGAGCCTCGCGCGCGCGAAGGAAGTCGCCGAGGACTGGTATCTTGAGCTGCGCGGAAAGCTCAAACGCGGCGAGCTGAAGCGCGAGAAGACCTTCGCTGAGGCGGCAGAGACCTACTTGCGCGAATATGAGGTGATCACCGATGGCGATCGCAGCCCGATCTATGTCGAAGGAAACAAACGTAGGCTGAACAATTACCTTCTGCCGTTCTTCGGCGAGAAGGGGCTCTCGCTCATCACGGCGGGTCTGGTGCAGGAGTATCGCGTCCATCGGCGCGAGAATGCGATCAGCGGCAAGCCGCCGTCGCGGAGCACGATGCATCAGGAAATCGTCACGCTCCGCCAGGTTCTCAAAACCGCCATCCGCCACGGATGGCTCACCCACCTTCCCGACCTCTCCATGCCGTACAAGACGGCAGGCAAAATCAGGCATCGGGCGTGGTTTTCACCGGAGGAATACAAGCAGCTCTACGAAGCGACGCGCCGTCGCGCCCGCAAGCCGAAGCGCAAGCGATGGGCTTGGGAGTCGGAGCAGCTGCACGACTACGTGCTCTTCATGGCCAATACCGGCCTTCGCCCCGATGAGGCCGCTCGCCTCGAATATCGGGACGTCGCGATCGTCCATGACGATCAGACCGACGAGACGATCCTGGAGATCGAGGTGCGCGGGAAACGCGGCGTCGGTTTCTGCAAGAGCACCAGCGGCGCGGTGCGTCCTTTCGAGCGGCTTCGTGAGCGCAATACGCCGGATGCGAAGGACCTTCTCTTCCCGAAATCAACCGCCAGCTTACTCAATGCGGTGCTGGAGGAGGAGGGGCTCAAACTCGATCGCGACGGCCAGCGGCGGACCGCCTACAGCCTTCGGCACACCTATATCTGCCTCCGGCTGATGGAGGGTGCGGATATCTATCAGATCGCCAAAAACTGCCGCACCAGCGTCGAGATGATCGAGACCTATTACGCCTCGCATATCAAAAATCAGCTGGATGCGTCGGCGATCAATCGGCGCAGGGCGAAGCCGCTACTTTCACCGGACGCTTGATCGCCTTAGCGGCACCGGCCTACGTTCTCACCGTCGCGTTCCAAAGCGCGACGCTGCGGACGTGGCGAAATCGGTAGACGCAACGGACTTAAGGAAATTGGGTGCCCGGTCGGAAACGGTCGGAGTAGAACCGCTCAAATTCGGGGAAAGCTAACGGCGCGCGCGCCCAGGCCAATCCCGAGCCAAGCCGAGAGGGCAGGGCGCTTGCTCGGAAGGTGTAGAGACTAGACGGGCGGCGTCTAAGCTTCGGACCAACTCCGAGGTATGATGAAGGGATAGTCCAGACCCCAAACGGCGGGTTCAACGCCGGCGGCGAAAGCCGTAGCAGGTACGAAAATCCGTCGGGAGCAATCCCATGTGGGTTCGAGTCCCACCGTCCGCACCACAATCAAAAGAGAGTCAATTTTTCGTTTCCATAGCCACGCGCGTTTAGTATCATGTCTACGCTCGTCAGCGCGCGGGGGCAGGATATGGCGACGGTAATCTTAGTCCATGGCACTTACGAAAGTCTCGAACGATCTGCTGGTTCTAATCCGCGGTGGTTCGACCTTGACAGTGAAATATGCCAACGGATCAAAGAAAAAAGCCCAAATATGAAATTTGACCGCTTCTCCTGGGGGTCACGCCTCTCGGATTCGAGAGAAGGTTCTTTTAAACTCGGCGGCGACAACAGCGAAGCAGTAAGGCAAAGCGAAGGAAGACGCCTTTCTGAATATATATCAAAAAATTATAAGGACGAAGACATCGTACTCATCGGGCATTCCCACGGCGGCAATATTATTTTAAACTGCTTATGGTACTCTATTTTAAAAAAGTATGCGTTAAGTAATGTAAAGTCGGTCGTGTTGCTCGCCAGACCGGCTATCGCTTATCGATTCCGTTGGAACTTTTACCCCAAAAACCTATTAACTTGGATTCTAACGTCATTTTTTCTGCTTTCCTTTGGGGCGGCGCTTAAATCAGATCAAAGTGCGAAATTAGCTTTTGAGAAGATATCTGGGCTTGATTTCGCAGTAGCTTATTCCTATTTAGTATTTATTGCAGCATTGGGGTATATTGCATTCTTCCTAGCCAGAAATTTTTGGAATGTGATATATGGGGAAAAAGTAATACGATTTTTTTTATTAGTGCGATTAATTGCACACATTCCGATGTTTGGAAACTTTTTAGCACGTCGAATAAGCAAAAGATTTAACGAAGCGGTCGAATCGATATTGAATCGCGGCTTGTTGGTAATACCCGCTCCTGAAGACGAGGTGATCGAGCTTCTTGAACGCATCTCTATGTCGCAAATCAAATTATTTGGTAGCGAGAGCGATAAAAATCATGTCCAGTTCGAAAAAAGCGTATCACTACCTCGACTCTTCTTTGCAAAGATAGCGCTGATTATTGCCTCGATTGTTGTCTTATTTTCTCTTATTATAAAAATCAGTTTTGACTCAGAGGGGCCAATATATAATACGCTAAGAATATTCTATAATTCTGTCCAAAGCGCTACTCAACCTATGTTGGAAACCGTACTCGATCTTACAAATGCCCAAATTTCTGGTCTTGTTGAAATTTTCAGCATAATTTCCATCGTATTCATACTTTGGGTCTGCGCAAGTTTTTTCCTTATTTACGGACGGTTTATCTTTTTCTGGGTCGATCCTTTAATAAAAAAATTAATCACATTTTTTACCAGTAGTAAAATAAAGAAATTTGCACTTGGAGACGATATTGACCACTATGCGCCCGAGGTCGTGTTACATAACCAAGACCTCAATGATGATAGAGGAATATCCCCTTTGGGCGGATTACATGTTTCAGGAACTTTTGTACCCACGATACCTCATGAAACCTTCGTAGAAGCTGTTGAGGAACAGAAAAAAGCGCAGGGTCTAACAAGTGCAAGTGAAACGGTCCAAATTTCTGGTGACGGCATCGAATTACATTTGCCAAAACCAAAAAGTACCCAAGAAGCTTGGATGGCAGCGCAAGGCGGAGTCAGTAATTTGCAATTAGAAAGAATGCGAGTTCCAGTATACATACTCGATTCATTGAAGAAGTCTTGGATAAAAATGTTAAGAGGATTAAATTTACAGCATAGCCTTTGGTTTCACAATGAACGGATTGCCGAGTTTGTTGCTACTTATATTACAAAGTCTGTTGAATATAACGCTGAAGATTTTACAGCCTACATGAGCTCTTTCAGGGGCGATCCAAATCGTCGTGAGTTTGAAGGCAGCCGCTCAAATTCGGGAAAAGCTAACGGCGCGTTCGCCCAGGCCGATCCCGAGCCAAGCCGAGAGGGCAGGGCGCTTGCTCGGAAGGTGTAGAGACTAGACGGGCGGCGTCTAAGCTTCGGACCAACTCCGAGGTATGATGAAGGGATAGTCCAGACCCCAAACGGCGGGTTCAACGCCGGCGGCGAAAGCCGTAGCAGGTACGAAAATCCGTCGGGAGCAATCCCTTGTGGGTTCGAGTCCCACCGTCCGCACCAACTCACATAAGCTGTGCGTTGAGCTTTCTCAGGCCATCATTTCGCTGAGCTTGGACGGAAACCACCACGATATCGCCGCGAGACCCATGCCGGTAATGAACAGGATCGCCCACTGGATCGGCGTCGGCATCGGGCTTTCCTCCGACCTCAAATGCGCGGCGATGAACATCGACGTCGCCAAGATCAGCGTGAGGATCAAACCACCAGGGATGATCCAGATTTCCGTGGGATAAGATCGGTCGCGCAGCGTCCCAACGACCATCTCCGCCAGAACGACGACATACGCGACGATAAATAGCAACAACCGAAACCCAAACATGTCCCCTCCGATGTGGCCGCAGAACCATGACGAGACCCCGATGGCGCAGCCACCCTTTATGTAACCACGGCGTTGTTCCCGA
>CAYFIB010000061.1:0-12685 GCA_964342855.1 uncultured Caulobacterales bacterium | reverse complement strand
CGGACGGCTCCGCCCCGAGCGTCCAGACGGCCGTTCCGCCAGCGAGATTGGTGAGTTCCATGGGTCAGTTGATCTCGACCGAGGCGCCCTTGATGCGATGAACGCCGGTCGAGCGCGTTGAGACATACGCGCCGCGCAGCAGCACCTTGCCCGAGCGCGTCAAGGTCAGCGACGCCTTACCGCAACGAAGCGTCAATTCATCTTCAGCCTCGAGCTCAACCCGTTTCGAAGCGCCGGCTTCGCCTTCAAAGCTCGTCAATTTACCGATAATCAGCGGGCGCATGGGATCACCCCCCTCGAAAGCCAGAACGACGTCCGCATTGAGATCACCTTCGTTAAGCGTGCAGGCGATGCGGGCCGACAAAGCGGCGCCGGCGGGATGCCCGGGCGCCGCAACCGTCGCGACCGGGCCGTCCAGAGCGACAAGACGCGCGAGCACCAAACCGGGCGCGTGCGTCGGCGCCGCTGGGACGGTCGCGACCGGCGCTGCAGACGTCTCTTCTTCAGCTTCAATCTCAGCGACCAATTGCGGGTCCAGAACGGCATCGCGCATCATCAGTTCCCCAGCACTTTTTTGCCCTTGAGGACGACATCGCCGCCCGCCTTGATGCTCGCATCCTTCGAGGCTTTCATGGCGATTTTACCGGTGGCGTCGACAGTGATGTCTTTGCCTTTGATGACGATCTCCCCATTCTTCTTCATGGAAATCATCGCTTCGCCCGTCTGGATGGTGATTTCGTCTTCCGCCACGATCGAGATCGTCTTGCCCGCCGTCAGCGCATAATCTTCGCCGATAGCGACCGCTTCGGATTTCCCGACTGTCTCGCTGCGATCCCCCGTAACGGTGAGAGTTTGCGAACCGCCGACCGTGATGTCTTGCGAGCCGCCGACGCTCGTGGAGTCCGACGCGCCGACCGCGTGGGACTGCGCGCCGGCGACAGTCACGCCGCGCACGCCGCCAACTTCGACCGCCTGCGCGCCACCGACCGCAAGATTGTCCGCCAGCGCGATCGTGTGGGCGCGAGAGCCGCCGACCGTGATCGTCTCGTTGGCGCCGATGGTCCACGATCGGTTCGCGCCAATGCCGACCGTCTGGTTCACGCCGATATTGATCGTCTCGTTCGCGCCGATCGTCGTCGACTGGTCCGCGCCGACCGATTCCGTGCGGTTGGAGCCGACCTCGACCGTTTCGTCGACGCCGATGGTCTTGGTGCGATTGGAGCCGACGGATCGCGTCGCGTCGTTCTCAACAACGATGTCTTCGTTTTTCTGGGCGTGAATGTAGATCTGCTCCGAGCCTGCCGCATCTTCAAAGCGGATCTCGTTTGATCCGCCGCCGCCCTTGGAGGAGTTCGAGCGCACGCCTGATTGGGTTTTGGAGCCGGGCAAGGCGAACGGCGCGGCGTTGTCGCCGTTATAAAGTGCGCCCGTCACTACGGGTCGGTCCGGATCGCCTTCAAGAAACTCGACGATCACCTCCTGACCGAGGCGCGGAATATGCTGCCAGCCCCAGCCCTTGCCGGCCCAGGCTTGCGCGACGCGGATCCAACAGGAAGCGTTTTCATCCTTCTTGCCGTAGCGGTCCCAATAGAATTGAACCTTGATCCGTCCGTGCTCGTCGGTAAATATTTCTTCGCCCGAGGCGCCGACGACAAGGGCGACCTGCGGCCCGTGCACGCGCGGACGCGGCGTCGCCCGCGCCGGGCGAAGCGGGGTTTCGCGCCCTGTCGCTCGGAACCGGCATTCGTACCGCTCGGCGGCCGCTCCGCTCTCAAACGATCCCGCCGTAAAGTCGTGCGTCGCCTCGATCACGACGTACTCTTTGTTCTGATCGGCGCGCGGGAAGTTTTCCAGTTCGAACACGCGACCCGCATCGACGCCGCGGGCGTTCCCGGCGGCGGCCACGATCTCCTTCGGCGCCTGGATCGCCTCCCGACGCACGCGGGCGCGTCGGTCGCCCGGCCCCATTTCATAGTAGCCGCCGGGCCATTCGAAGACTTCGCGATCGCCGTGGCTGCAGCCGAGCGGCTCAGCGGAGGTCGCGAGCAACTCCTTTTTCGGCGCGGCGAAATCATAGTCCGTCAGCGCCGCCGCGCCGGAGACGAGCGAGCGCGTCAGCGTCCAGCGGAAGATATGTTCGCGCTCGCGCCGCTGCTGACCGTCCTGCGCGTAAAACGGGATCGTCTCATAACCCGGGTGCGGCTCGAAGGCGTCGTTCCAGTCCGACAGCGCCATCACATGACGCTCTTTCTCAAACGCGAAGGCGTAGTTTATGCCCTCATCTTCCATCAGTCTCGTGATGAAATCGAGATCGCTCTCATTGTACTGAACGCAATATTCGCGCGGCTCGTACGTCTCTGAGAGTCCGGCCAGATCGAGATCCGCGCCGAAACCGGCGTCCTCGACGACCTGCTTGATAATGTCAGGGACGGAAAGCTCCTGGAATATCCGGCAGTCCGTCCGGATGCCGAGGAGCCACGCCCACGGGCGCAGGACGGCCTCATAGGCGGCGAGGCGCCCCTGCGTCCCGGCGAAACGAAACTCCGTCACCAGACCATGAAAATGGCGCGGCCCTTCCGGCGTTTTCATTTCAACGCCGAACGGCTCGCCCAACAGGTCATCCGGCTTCAGTTCGAAATCAGCTGAGAGCAGCTGCAGGTCGATCGAAAAGAGCCCGTTCAGCCGATCGCGAACGAGCATGCGCGAGAGGACCAACGTGTCCGGTCCCGTCGGCGCGAAGGCGATGGCCGTTCGCTCTGCTTCCTTGACGTCCATGCGCGCCGGCTCCGTTCGGCCTCCCCCTAAGCCGCCTGACGCTAACGTGAATTCGCCTGATGCTCCACTCTTTGGGTCGCATGCCTTTGAAACGCCGCGAGGTTCCGGTCGAAAGCCGTCATAGCTACCATCTCTGGAGCGCAGACCAGCCAAGGAGGCCCCATGTTCCGCCGCATCGCCCCGCTCGCACTCCCCGTCGTTATGGCCGCCCTTTTGAGCGCCTGCGCGACAGAAACGCCCTATTCGCCAGCCGACAATCGCGGATACGGCTTCACGGAGCAGAAAATCGAGTCTGATCGCTACCGGATCACCTTCGCCGGGAACTCTCTGACGGACCGGCAAACGGTGGAGACCTATCTCCTTTATCGAGCCGCCGAGCTGACCCTCCAGAACGGCTTCGATTTTTTCCAGCTGACCGAAAACGACACGGAAGCGAAGCGGACCTACACCTCGACCGGCCCCAACAGCCCCATCTTCTATGGGCGCTTCGGCTTTCCGGGATACTACGCCTACGGATGGGGTTGGGGTTACCCCTACGACACGACCGTACGTGAAGTGCGGCGGTATTCCGCAACGGCCTATGTCCGCATGGGCGCGGGCGAAAAACCGGCGGACGACCCGCTCGCCTATGACGCGCGTGATGTCGTCGCCAATCTCGGGCCGCTCATTACGCGGTCCTGAACCTCACCACGCTTCTTCGTAAAGCGCCTGCGCGTCAGCCTGCGTCACGGGGCGCGGGTTGTTGCCGAGAAGGCGGGTCTGCAGCATCGCGTCCTCCGCCAGACGCGGCAGATCGTTATGCGAGACGCCGACATCGCGGAGGCGTCGCTGCACGCCGGCTTCGTCGCAGAGGGCGCCCATACGCGCGATGAACCGATCGCTGAGCGTATGCGCATCGCCCTCGGCGCGGGGGTCGAGCGCGGCTTCAAGTTCGCCATAAAGCGGCGCCGCCACGCTGGCGTTGAACCGCAACACCGGCTCCAGCATCAGCGCGTTGGAAAGCCCGTGCGGGATGTGAAAGATGCCGCCCAGCGGATAAGCCAGAGCGTGAACCGCCGCGACCGGGGCGTTGGCGAACGCCTGCCCCGCGAGCGAAGCGCCAAGCAACATGGCGCCGCGGGCGTCCTTATCGCTTCCGTCCGCGCAGGCCTTAAGCAGCGATCCTGAGAGAAGGCGCAAGGCCTCCACGGCCATGGCGTCGGAAACCGGGTTCTTCTTTACTGCAGAAGCATAGGCCTCGATGGCGTGCACCATGGCGTCAACGCCGGTCGCCGCGGTGATGTGCGCAGGCAGGCCCAATGTCAGATCGGGATCAAGAACCGCTACATCCGGGATCAGTTTCGGTGACGAAACGCCCATTTTCGTCGTCTCGCCGGTCGTCACCACCGCCACGGGGGTCGCTTCAGAGCCGGTGCCCGCCGTCGTCGGCACGGCCACGAGCGGCAAGCGCCCGCCCGTCACCTTTCCGACGCCGTACATCTCCGACAACGGCTGGTCGCCGGCTGCGAGGATGGCGGCGAGTTTCGCGGCGTCCATCGGCGACCCGCCGCCGAAGCCGATCACCGCCTCCGCGCCGGATGCGCGCGCCGCATCGGCGGCGGCGAGCACGACCGCCTCGGGCGGATCGGCCACGACATCGTCGAATATCTCCACCGACAGACCGGCCGCACGGAGCCCCGCAAGCGGCGCATCGAGCAGACCGAGGCCCCGCACGCCCTTGTCTGTCACGACCAGCACGCGGGAGACGCAGCCGAATCCGGTGAAGGCGGCGGCGAGCTCCTGCGCGGCGCCGGCTCTGAAGATCGTGCGCGGCGGGGCGTTGAATTCAAATTCGGGGACGGCGGGCATGACGGCTCCTCGGCGCAGATTCAGCGGATTGCGATCCATATGGTAAACAGGCGCGGGCGCGGGCAGAACCGGGGGATGCAGTGAGCCGACTGTTGATGATCGGCCTTGACGGCTTTGAGATCAGCCTCGCGGAAAAATGGATGGCCGAGGGCGGTCTGCCGCATCTCAAGGCCCTTAAGGACCGCAGCGCGCGCTACCAATTGAACCATGGCGCGGCGAAATACACCGGTCTCGCGTGGGAGCACGTCGCGACGGGCAAAACGCCGGAAGCGCTGGGACGCCATTCCGCCGTCACCTTCGATCCGAATACCTATCATGTCTCGCAGGACCCGACGCGCGCGGCGCCGGTGTTCGGGCAACTGAAATCGCGCGTCGTCGTCTTCGACACGCCGTATTTCGATCTTCAGCAGAGCCGGAGCGCGCAGGGCGCGGTTTCCTGGGGCGCGCATGACCCTGGCGTCCCGCCGCAGAGCCGCCCGGACGACCTCTACGATGAAATCCGGGAGCGGTTCGGTCCCTATCCGGCGTCAGAGTTCATCTACGCCATGTGCTGGCAATCCGAAGCGGCGACCCGCAGGGCCGTCGACGCGCTCGTGCGCGCCACAAAACAGCGTGCAGACATTTCAGAGTGGCTGCTTTCGGAGCGCCTGCCGGATTGGGACCTCGCCATGGTTGTCGTCAGCGAGCCGCATTCGATCATCGAACCCATGTGGCATGGCGTCGATCCGACCCACCCCCTGCACGACCTTCCTTCGGCGCAACCCGCTGGCGACGGCGTACGCGCCGTATACGATGAAACGGACGCCTTGCTTGGCCGACTGATGGCGAAGTTCCCGGACGCCGCCATCATGGCTTTCGCCATGCACGGCATGGGCTCGAACGGCGCAGACCTGCCGGCGATGGCGCTGTTGCCGGAAATGCTCTACCGGCGAAGCTTCTCCAGGCCGTACATGCAGACGCTCCCCTGGCGGAAGAGCCGCCCCGACGGGTCGCCGCTGCTGGCGGAAGATCAGACCTGGCGCAAAACCATGATCAGCCGCGTCCCGCGCATGAAGGCGAAAACGGTGCGTGATTTCGCCGATGCTCGCGAAGATATGGGAGACGCGGAGCTCCTGCCGGAGGAGATCGACTGGCAGCCGGCCGCGCGCTATCGCCAATTCTGGCCGCAGATGGAAGCGTTCGCCGTCCCGGCATTTTACGACGGCCGTATCCGGATCAATTTGATCGGCCGGGAGCGCTATGGCGTCGTCTCCCGGAACCGGGCGCCGTTCCTGATCGACGAATTGAAAGAGCAATTGCTCCTGATGACCGATCCGGCGACTGGCGAGCCCGCGGTGGAGGGTTTCGCTGAGCCCCCACGTGATTTCTTCGCACGGGGCCCGAGCGAAAGCGACCTCTACGTCTATTGGCGCGGCGTACCGCAGGCCCTGCAGCATCCGGATTTCGGCGTCGCCGGTCCGATCCCGATCCGCCGAACAGGCGGACATTCAGGCGTTTACGGATTTTTCTACGGCGCCGGCCTGAACCTGGCGGTCGGCGATCATGGCGAAGCCTCCTCCTTCAGCGTCGTCCCCACCGCTCTTGCGCATCTCGGCGAAGACATCCGCGCGCTCGGCGTCTCTGGCGGCCCCTTGAAAGCCGCCAAGAAAAACGAAGGCGCGATCGAACGCGCATTCGCCTGAGGGCGGAAAATACTGAGAGAAAATGAGCCGGGCGACGCGTTTCTCGCAGCCCATCGACGTGATCTTGCGCGGGAGAAGGCGAGTTGCGCCCCTTTAGGCTCCTTCGTCCGTCTGCGGCGGGAAGAACGGGATCGACGCGCCCATCGCGGGGCGCAACGAAGACAGGAAGCGGATAGGAGGCGCTGGCAGGTCGCGCCGCCTTCGGCGCCGCCAGCGTTCGCTGTTGACGAAGGTCATGACCGGCGATTCAGAAGACCGGCTCACCCGTCGCCTCTGGCAAACGAGAGCTGTTGTTCCGTACCGCTCCGACCTCTTTGGCGACGGGATAGGCGGTGAGAACGTCGTCGCCGCAGGGCCTGACCAAAGATCGGCGCTCCTCGTCCCACGGGCCCGCGAGCCAGCTTTCAGCATCCTCTCGTTCGAGGACCGCCGGCATGCGGTTGTGCAGCGTCGCCATCGACGCGTTCGGCGGGACGGTGATGATGGTGAAGGAGCGCACTTCGCCGAGTTCGGTCTTGTCGTTGAACGCCCATAGGCCGGCGAAGAGGAGGGGCTCGCCATCGCGGCGCCGGATGGCATAGGGCTGCTTCTCGCCCTTAGGGCCTTTCCATTCGTAGAAGCCGGAGGCCGGGACGACGCAACGCATCCTGTTGAGCGAGCCCTTCCAGGTCGCCTTCTCCTCCAACCCCTCCGCCTTCGCGTTGAACGTCGCGAATTTCGGGACCTCCTTCGCCCAGATCGGGATGAGGCCCCAGCGCATCGGCTCCAGCTGGCGCTTTCCGCCCTCCTCGACGCAGACCTCGACCGTCTGGGTGGGCGCGATGTTCCAGTTCGGCGCGAGGTTGGTGGGCGGAGGGCCCGCGTAAAGGTCCAGCGCCGCCCGGTACTCCTCCCAGGAAATATCCTTCCAGAACCGTCCGCACATCGCGTTCTCCTTCGTAAGGATGAAGCCATGAAGCCGTCGACGGGGCAATTGCGGGATCAATGGAAGTCGCGGCTCGGCGGCATGACGAGGCCGCGTCCAGCGCGGTGGGGCTTCAACCCGCGGGGGTCGGCCGAAGGGCGGCGAACCTCGTCGGCCCGGGCGAGCGGCTCCGAAAAGCTGTCGCCGTCCATGATCGCGTCCAACATCGCCGTATGGTCGACGAGCCGGTCGGCGACCACATGAATCACCTGCCCCTCGCGCTGAACGCGGCCGATGACGCCCATCAATTTCGCTCCGATCACGATCCGTCGGAACCGCTTATAGGCGCGCGGCCAGATGATGATGTTGGCGATCCCGGTCTCATCCTCGAGGGTCGCGAAAATGACCCCGCTCGCCGTGCCGGGCCGCTGGCGGACGAGTACGAGCCCGGCTAGGGCGAGGCGCGCGTCCTGAGCCGTTCCCAACAGCGTTTCCGCCGGAACATAGTTCCGTCTTCGGAGTTCTTCTCGGAGAAACGACAGCGGGTGCTCTTTCAGGGAGAGCCGAAGCGTCGCGTAATCGCGCATGACGTGCTCGCGTTCGGGCATCTCCGGCAGGGCGCCGGCGCCCTCAGCGAGGGCCGGATCCGCCGCTCGCTCAAAAAGGGGGAGCGACCCGGCGGCGAGGGCGCGCGACGCCCAACCCGCCCGGCGCCGATCGACCCTCAGGGAGCGGAAGGCGTCTGCTTCAGCGAGCCGATCGGTCTCGGCGCGCGACAGCCCCGCGCGGCGCGCGAGATCATCGACGCTGAGGAAAGGCCCGTCCGCCTCGCGCGCGGCGATCACCCGCGCGGCCAACGGCTCCCGCGCGCCCTTGATCTGCCGGAAGCCGAGGCGGACGGCTCGGGCGCCGCCGCCCTCTTCCGTCATACGTGCGACAGGATTCGGCTCCAGGGTGCAGTCCCAGTGGGAATGATTGACGTCTGGCGGGCGGACCTCGACTCCATGTTCTCGCGCATCTCGGACAAGTTGGGCGGGGGCGTAGAAACCGAGGGGTTGAGCGTTCAGGATCGCCGCAAGAAAAACATCCGGGTAGTGCTGTTTTAGCCAGCAGGAGACATAGACGACGAGTGCGAACGACGCAGCGTGGCTCTCCGGGAATCCATACTCGCCGAAACCCTCCAGCTGGCGGAAGCAGCGTTCCGCGAAGTCCGGCTCATAGCCGTTCGCGATCATGCCCGCGACCAGCTTCTCCCCCATTTCCCGGATGGTTCCAGCGCGGCGAAAAGCGGCCATGGAGCGGCGCAGGCGATCGGCCTCGGCGGGCGAAAACCCGGCGGCGACGATGGCGATGCGCATGGCCTGCTCCTGGAACAGCGGGACGCCCAGCGTTTTGCCGAGCACCTCCTCCAGTTCACGTGAGGGATACTCCACGGTCTCAAGGCCTTCGCGTCGGCGAAGATAGGGATGCACCATGTCGCCCTGGATCGGCCCGGGCCGGACGATGGCGACCTCGATAACGAGATCATAGAAGTTCCGAGGCTTCAGACGCGGTAGCATGGTCATCTGCGCCCTACTCTCGATCTGAAAGACGCCGACCGTATCGGCCCTGCAGATCATATCGTAGACCCGCGGATCCTCGGCCGGGATGTCCGCCATCGTCAGGGGGCGGTCGTATTCCGTACTGAGCAGATCCAGCGCCTTGGCGACGCAGGTGAGCATGCCGATCCCCAGAACATCGACCTTCATGATCCCAAGGGCGTCGATATCGTCCTTGTCCCACTCGATGACCGTTCGGTCGGGCATGGCGGCGTTGCGGACGGGAACGATCTCGTCCAGCCGCCCGCAGGTCATGACGAACCCGCCCGGATGCTGGGAGAGGTGCCGCGGGAAGCCGATAAGCGCCCTCGCCAAGGCGATGGTCGCCGCAACTGCGGGAGAGGACGGATCGATGCCGAGTTCCGAGCGGATGATCTCAGGGGTAAGCTCCATCGGCGTCCAGGTGCTCGTGCTCCGCGCAAGCGCCGAGACGGCGTCCTCCGATAAGCCGAACACTTTGCCCACCTCCCGGATCGCTCCGCGAGAGCGGTACGAGTGGACGACGGCCGTCATGGCGGCGCGGCGACGACCGTACTTTTCATAAATGTACTGAATGACCTCCTCACGACGCTCATGCTCGAAATCGACGTCGATATCAGGCGGCTCGCCCCGTTCTGCGGAGACGAAGCGCTCGAACAGAAGGTCGATACGCGCCGGATCCACCTCCGTGACGCCGATGGCGAAACAGACGGCGGAGTTCGCCGCCGATCCGCGCCCCTGACAGATGATGCCTTCGGAGCGCGCAAAGCGGACGATATCGTAGACCGTGAGGAAGTAAGGCGCGTAATCGAGCTCCTCAATCAGCTGCAGTTCATGATCGATTTGCTTGCGGATTTTTTCCGGCGGAGCGCCAGACCATCGGCGGGCAGTTCCCTCCCGAGTCAGGCGTCGCAGGGTTTCCATCGGGGTCTCATTTTCGCCGATCACCTCATCGGGATACTCGTAAACGAGCTCATCGAGGGAGAAGTCCACGGAGCGAGCGACCTCATGGGCCCGGAACACCGCGTCCGGATAGTCGGCGAAGAGGCGCGTTATCTCCTCAGGCGGCTTCAGATGGCGCTCCGCATTCGCGGCGAGTCGGTAGCCGGCTTCCGTGATCCGAGCGCGCTCGCGGATGCAGGTGATCACGTCCTGGAGGGCGCGTCGCCCGGGCGCGTGATAGAGGGCGTCGATGGCGGCGACCGGGGGAGCGGACATGGCGAGCCCGGCGCCGGACAAAAAGTGCAGCCGCTCGCCGTCTCGACCGTCGAACCGACGGACCAGAGCGGTGTAGACATCGGCGTCCGTCGCTCGCCGGAATGCGCGGGCGGCGTCCGCCCAGGCGGCGTCCGCCACGACCGGGGGGAGAAGGATGCACGCCAGCCCCTTAGAGGAGGCGATGATCCGATCCAGAGTGAGGGCGCAGCCCCCTTTTTCCGCCTCGAGATTGGCGTCCGTCAGCATTCTGGAAAGCCGTCCGTAAGCGGCCCGATCTTTCGGATAGGCGGCGACTTCGAAACCGCACTTGGTGACGAGACGGGCGCCGACGAGCAGCTTCAGATCGCACTCCTTCGCCGCGACATGGGCCCGGACCACTCCGGCGAGGCTGTTTCGGTCGCAGATCCCGATAGCAGAGAGACCAAGCGCCTTCGCCTGCTCGACCATCTCGTGGGGATGTGACGCGCCGTGGAGGAACGAGAAGTTCGTCGCGGCGACAAGCTCAGCGTACTCCATCATGAGACCCCGTGGATGAACCAGCGCGGAACTTCGGTTTCAAGGCCAAGGAGCCCTTCGCGAAAAAGCCAGAAGCGCCGTCCTTCTTCGGTCTCGATACGGAAATAATCTCGCGTACCTTCCATATCGTCGACGGACCGCCACCATTCAGGCGCTATGCGCTCAGGTCCTTCGGCGGCGGCCACTAGGTGTGAGACCTTGCGCCAGCGGAAGCGGCGCGGCGGACCATCCGGGACTTCAGCGAGAACGTCCGCCGTTTCCGGACGGTCCAGAACCAACAGCGGGCGGAGGACGTTCCGCGCGCAGGTTGCGGCCCGGCTTGTCGCCCAGCCTGAGGCGCGCTCCGGGACATGACTCTCATCGAATGCGCAGAAGCTGACGGCGTCAGGCCCGAGCCGCGCCGCGAGAACGTCTCTGAGTCGGGAGAGATCGGCGGCGTCCGCGTCGCCAGCGAAGCGATCCTGCGCGCCGTCGAGCCGCTCGACCGGATGAGCGAGAAGCTCCACCCGGTCGAAGCCGAACCCCGCATCGATATCGGCTCGCTCCAACCGCTCCCTCAATACACGTTGGATGTGGCGATCATCGCGTGTGGCGCTCGCCAGCCCGATCGCGAACCGCACGACACGACCATCGACACGATAGAGCTGCAGGATGATCCGGCGGGCGCCGACCGAGGCCTCCTCCAGCCCGGCGCAGAGCCGCGCGAGCGTTTCGAAGGAGGCTTTGATCACCCCTTCCCGGACAAGAAGCGGCTCGGCGAAGTTCAGATAGGCGCGATGCTCCGTCTTCGGCAGAAGCGCTATGAAAGGCTCCGCCGCGACGCCGGCCGCCTGATCGAGCCGCCGTATGAAATCCAGACCGAAGCGCCGGGCGAGGCTCGCGGAGGAATGGGGCTTAAGGTCCCCGACGCGCCGCAGCCCGAAGCGGCGAGCCGTCGCGGCGGCTTCTCCGACGCGTAGGGCGGCGATTGGAAGGTTGTCGAGATGCGGCTGGACGGCGTCGACCCGAACGGGACCGTCGAATGCGGCGAAGCGTGCAAGCCCCCAGGCGAGACCGATGGTCGGCGCGGCTGCAATGACGCCTTCATGCCCAAGTATTTTCAGATGGCGGAGGATGTCGGAGAGCATTTCCGCCTCGCCGTGGAACAGATGGGCGCACCCGGTGATATCGAGGAGCAATCCGTCGGCGCCGGGCGCTTGCGGGTCGGCCGCGGTGAGCGGCGACCAGCGGCCGCACCAGCGCGCCAGACCTGTCAGGGCGTTGATGTCCTCATCAAGCGCGGCTTCATCAATGCGAAGCCCGGGCTCCAGCGCCTTGGCGTCAGATACCGACTGACCAGCGACAAGACCGCAGGCCGACGCCGCCTGATTGAGGGCGAACAGCCGCTGTCCTCCTGTCGTCGCATGGGCGAGCGCGTATGGCTCATCCGTAGAGGGCGCGTCTTTGCGCCGCTCCGTTCTCCACCATGGGAGACTGATGGAAACATATCGCCTCTTGATCCCACTCATACTGATAATCTCCGGGAGCGGCCCCGCGGGCCCGTTCCAGCTCCACGCGCCAACGCGGCGCCCCAAGCCCCGGAAGCCCCGACGCCCCCTTCCAGGGAACCGGCGCGCCGGGAGCGGCGAAGACCCGCCAACGCGTCCACGCGGCCGTCGGCGCCTCGGCCCGATGGGAACGGAGGATGAAGAGACGCGCCCCGGTCGCCTCGGCCGCCAGATTGAGCCGACGCGTGCTCGTCAGGTCATAGGCGCGAGCGCCGCCGATCTCCCCGACCACCAGCGCCCCGTCTCGAGCCGCCGCCTCCATGGCCCACAGCGCATCCTCCCCGCGTCGAACAGAGACCAGCGCCGTCCGGGCGGGGGCGATCCCCCAAGGTGCGAGCCCCGCCGGATTGGGCGTCCCGAAGCCCTGCCGATCACGGAAGCCCGCCTGAACCCAGATGACGGGCCGCCCATCTCTCTGCGCTCCAGCGAGAGCGGCAAGGAATGCGCAGGCCGCCGGCGTGTCCAGATAAGCGGCGGGTCGGACCTCGTGGACGCCGGGACGAAGCAGCAACGGCAGCCCGGATCGTCGCCCGGTCGAAGCGGCGTTCCTGCGGACGCGGCCGGTCTCCAGAGCCCGGACCTGCGCCTTCAGCCGTCGTAAGGTCGCTTGTCGCTCCA
>CAYFIB010000060.1:0-13096 GCA_964342855.1 uncultured Caulobacterales bacterium | reverse complement strand
CAGGCAAATTGGCGGCGTGGTACCGGGGTCGCATCGGGGTGGCAAGGGCGAAAGCTGGCCGTTCGAGACAGTTTCAATCGAGCTTGAGACGCCCCGTACATAATTCGGCTACAATCGACGGCTCTGATAGGCTCGCCATGAAGCAGACGGCGTTCGGTCTTATGTCGGGCCGCGCGCCGCCGCCAAAGGGGGAGCCTTTGATGCGCGCCTATTTCCGACCACTCGCCGGGATCGCCCGGATCGCGCCGTCCGTTCTTGCAGCGCTCGGCCTCCTTGTTCTCGTCTCCTGCTCCGGCGGGGGCGGCGGCGATGCGCCCGCAGGCGGCGGTGGAGGCGGAGGCTCCGGTTCCGGCGGTGGCGGAGGCGGCGGCGGCACGCCCGTCACCGGTGCGTTCTCGACGCCGGAAGGAACCGCACGGTTTCTGACCCAGGCGACGTTCGGTCCGACGCCGGAAGAGATCAATGCGCTCACCGGCACGCAAGTTGAGGACTGGTTCCTCGCCGAACTCGCCAAGCCCGCGAGCCTCAATCTGCCTTATGTCCTTCAGCGACTTTCCGAACCCGGCGTGGGCGGACCGTTCGACCGCCAGTTCGAATACTCGCGTCTCCCGTCGGAGACCTTCTGGCGGAACGCCGTCTCCGCTGATGATCAGCTGCGCCAGCGCATGGCGTTCGCGCTCTCGCAGATCTTCGTCGTCTCCAATGAAAACGACATCCTCAACGCCTTCGCGGAGATGGTCGCGTATTTTCAGGACATCCTGACACGGAACGCCTTCGGCAATTACCGCGATATTCTGGAAGAGGTGACGTACTCCCCGGCCATGGGCGAATACCTCACCTATCTCCAGAACCAGCGCGGCGACCCGGTGACCGGGCGCACGCCGGACGAAAACTACGCCCGCGAAGTCATGCAGCTCTTCACCATCGGGCTCGTCATGCTGGAGCTGGACGGCGATCCGATCATCGGCGGCGACGGTCAGCCGGTCGAGACGTACACGAACGACGACGTCACCGGCCTCGCCAAAGTGTTCACCGGGCTCAGCCTCGCGGGGAGCCAGTTTTTCTATGGCGACAGCGATCTTGAGCCTGACGCGCTCTATACCCCGATGCAGGCTTTTCCGGCTTTCCATTCGGAGTTGGAGAAGACGTTCCTCGGAACCACCATTCCGGCGAATACGGGGCCGGAGGCGAGCATCGACGCCGCCCTCGACACGCTCTTCAATCACCCGAACCTCGCGCCGTTCGTATCGCGTCAACTGATCCAGCGCTTCGTTATGAGCGCGCCGCCAGGAGCGTACATCGAGCGTGTGGCGACGGCGTTCGAAAGCGGAAGCTATCAGCTGCCGGACGGCCGTAGCGTCGGAACCGGGGCGCGCGGCGATCTCGCCGCCACCATCGCCGCCGTTCTGTTCGATGAATATGCGCGCTCCGACAGCCTGCGCGGTCTCAACGGATACGGAAAAATACGCGAACCCGTCCTGCGTTTCGCGAACTGGGCGCGGGCGTTCGACGCCTCGACCGTGACGCCGCAGCACACCTTCGCGCTTTATCTCACCGGCTTCCCGACAGCGCTTTTCCAGCAGCCCTATGGGTCGCCCTCGGTCTTCAACTTCTACCGCCCCGGCTACATCGCGCCTGGCACGGAGACCGGCGACGCCGGCCTCACCATGCCGGAGCTGCAGCTCATCAACGCTAGCACGGTCGCGGGCTATGCCAACTTCATGAGCTATTTCATCTACGCCCGCGCGGCGGAAGAGGAGGTCGGCGAACCGGCGGCGAGCTTCATTCCGAATTACGCCGATGAGCTGGCGCTGGCGGACGATCCGCAGGCGCTGGTGGACTGGCTAAACCTGACGCTCGCCTACGGCTCGCTCTCAGCGACGACGCAGGCCGACATCGTCGCGCTGTTGAACGAAATCCCGATCGCGACGGGCGACCCGAATTTCGACGGCGCGACCTTCCGGGTCCAGACGGCCATCTTCATGGTCATGACGGCGACCGATTATCTGGTTCAGCGGTGAGGAGAGAGACCATGACCAAACGCATCATCTCCCCGATCCGCCCGAAGATCTGCCGCCGTGATTTCCTGCGCGGCTCCACCGCCGCGGGGCTCTCCGCGGCCCTCATCGGCGGCGGGGCGCCTGTCTTTGAAGCCAAGGCGGCGAACGTTTCCGGCTATCGCGCGCTTGTCTGCCTCTTCTTCCTCGGCGGGCTCGACTGCCATGACACGTTCTTGCCGTACGATCAGACATCGTACGATCAATACGCGAACCTCCGCGCCTCGCTTCTCGGCTTCTACGGTCAGGCGGCGGGCGGCTCGACGCGGGCGCGCGACCGGCTTCTGCGCCTTGATCCCGCGAACGCCGCTGATTTCGGCTCGCGTGAATTCGCGCTGCCGCCGGAGCTTGCGCAGATCCATTCGCTCTTCCAGTCGGGCGACGCGGCCATCGTCGCGAATGTCGGCCCGCTTCTGGAGCCGTTGACGCGGGCGGAGTGGGAGGCGGGAACGGCGCGCACGCCCGCGCAGCTCTTCTCCCATAACGATCAGCAGTCGACATGGATGTCGTCGAGCCCCGAAGGCGCGCAGTTCGGCTGGGGCGGACGATTCGGCGACGCGGTTCTCGCCTCGAACGCGAACTTCCTGCCGGACTTCACGGCCATCACCAGCCTCGGCAACGAGCTGTTCCTGACGGGCGAGGTGACGCGGCCCTATCAGATCGGCCTTGACGGCGCGACGGAGGTGGCGCTCCTCGACCTGTTCGAGGCGAGCCGCGGCACGGCGGACGGGGAGGCGCGCTATCAGATCCTGCGCGATCATCTGACGGCGGCGAATTTCTCCAGCGCCAATCTCATCGAGCGCGATATCGCCGCGGCGCTGTCGGGCTCGCTCGAACTCAATGAAAGCTTCAACGCCGCGCGGGAGAACCTGACGCCGTTCTCCGTCGCGTTCCCGCCTACCCAGCTCGGCGGCCAGCTGAACGCCATCGCGGAGACAATTTCCCTGCGGACGGAGTTCGGCGCCAACCGGCAGATCTTCTTCGCGGCCATCGGCGGGTTCGACACCCACTCCAACCAGGCGAACGATATGCCGGCGCTGCAGAGCGAGATCGACGGCGCCGTCGCCGCGTTCGTCGCCGCCATGCAGGAGATCAACACCTTCAACGACGTGACGCTCTTCACCGCCGCCGATTTCGGCCGCACCCTCGCCATCAACGGCGACGGAACGGATCACGGCTGGGGTTCGCACCATTTCGTCGTGGGCGGAGGGGTGAACGGCGGCGTCATTTACGGCGACCCGCCGCCGCCCGTGTTCGATCACGACTTTGATTCTGGCGGCGGACGGCTCATCCCCGCGACCTCGGTCGAGCAGTTCGCCGCGCCCATGGGCCGATGGTTCGGCCTCACCGAAGGCGAACTCGCCGCGGCCCTGCCGAACCTCGCGAACTTCTCCGCCGGGCCGGCGATCCTTTAGGCCCGCGCCGCCCGCCGCTCTTACGACTTCGTAACGAGCGCACGCTCCGATCCGGCGTAGTCTGACCTGTACAAGGTTCAGCAGCGCAGGACGCAGGGGTGGAGCATGCCCGTGTTTTCCGGACTACGAGCTTTCGCCGTGCTCGGCGCGCTTCTGACGTGTGTTTCTCTGGCGCAGGCGAGCGAGGCGCCGACGGACGAGGCGGCGCTGCGCCATTTCAAGACGGTGCTCTGGCCGCAGGCCTACCGCACGCAGGACACGGCGCTGTTGGATCTTCTGCTGCACGAGAGCTTTCAGCTGATCGACAACGCCGGGAACCGGTCGACCAAGGCCGAGGAACTCGCCGCCGTCGCCGCCGAGCCATGGAACCCCGGAACCTTCGAATACCGGATCGAACGGCTCGACATCTATGACGGCCGCGTCGCGATCATCGCCGGAACCGGCGTCGCCGAGCGGTACACGTACAAATCCAGCAACGTGCTGATCAAGGAGGAGGGCGTCTGGAAAGCCGTCGCCTCGCATGTTTCGGGGTATGCGCGGACGGGTGAGTAGGGGCGGGGCGGCTACCCCCGCCCCAGAACCGCATCCCCCACGAACGGATTGCTTCGGCGTTCCGCGCCGAAGGTCGACATGGGGCCGTGGCCGGGGATGAACTGCATGTCGTCGCCGAGCGGCCAGAGTTTTTCCGTGATCGACTTGATGAGGGTCGCGTGGTCGCCGCGGGGGAAGTCCGTGCGGCCGATGGAGCCCTTGAAGATGACGTCGCCGACGAAGGCGAGGCGCACGCCTTCGTGGTAGATGACGACATGGCCCGGCGTGTGGCCGGGGGTGTAAGCGACGCCGAACTCCAGCCCGTCGAGCTCCAGCGTGTCGCCGTCCTCCAGCCATCGGTCCGGGGTGCAGTTCTCCGCATCCGGAACGCCGTATTTCTTGCCGGACTCCTCGATGAGGGCGAGCCAGAACGCCTCTTCCTCCTGCGGGCCCTCGATGGGCGCGCCCGTGCGGCGTTTGATCTCCGCGGCGGCGCCGGCGTGGTCCATGTGCCCGTGGGTGAGCCAGATTTTTTCGATGCGCGCGTCGATGGCTTCGGCCGCGGCCATCAGTTTGTCGGCGTCACCGCCCGGATCGACGATCGCCGCCGCGCCCGACGGCGCGCGGATGATCGAGCAGTTCTGCTGGAGCGGCGTGACGGGCACGACCTGAACTTTGAAGGGCGGTTCTTGCGGTTGGGTCATGGTTGGAACCTATGCGCAGCCGCGTTATTCGTCATCCCGGACGCGCGCGAGCGCGATCCGGGACCCAGAGTCGCGAGCTCCGGGCCCGCCTCTCTGGATCCCGGCTCGAACACGCGTTCGCCGAGCCCTGCGGGCTCGGACGCGTGTAACGGCTGGGATGACGTTATTGGGAGGGGGGGGGCGATCAGCGCAGGCTGTCGATCTTGCTCGCGATGGAGCGCACGCGCTGGCGGTCGATTTCGCCGCCGAGGCGGTTGGCGACGAGGAAGGCGAAGCCCGCGGCCATCCATTCCGGCGTGAAGGTGCGATCGTCGAGGAGGACGAGGTCGCCGAACTGGGCGGAGAGGGTGAGCGCGCGCTCGGCGAGCCATTCTTTCGCGGCGAAATAGGCCCCGACCGGCGCCGTCACCGAACCGCCGAGCTCATACGCGCGGCTTGCAAGCGTCTTCAACATGGCCGTCCCCTCGCCATTTCCCGCGCCCCGAGCGCGGTTTACTCCCTGTTAACTACCCCCAAAACGGCGGCGCGTCACGCGGCGAGGGCGCATCAGTCGCGCAAAATCAGCCGGTCGCCCTCCACGGCGTAGCTGTCGAGCCGATTGAGGAAGCTCAAGCCGAGAAGCGAGCCGTCCAGCCCGTCCCGGTGCACGAAGGCGCGGACATTGCGGGCGCGGATGTCGCCGACGCGCACTTCGTTGAGGCGGATGGGGGCGACGGCGGTGGTCCCGTTGGCGGTCGAGACCTGCTGGGTGAAGCGCAGGCCCTCGACATCGATGCCGATGCGCCGGGCGTCGTCTGGGGAGAGGGCGATGGCGCTCGCGCCGGTGTCGACCAGAAAGCGCACGCGCCCTTCGCCGCGGGCGGAGACGACGTCGGCGTCAGCAAGGAAATGCCCGTTCGAGGAGCGACGCAGCTCCACGACGCCCGCCTCCGTCGAGCGCGCCGCGGCGGGGCGCAGCTCCGCCCCGATCTCATCGCGCACCACATAAGCCGCTGCGAGGACGAGAACGACCAGAACCCAGATCCCGGCGTTGCGCAGATGCTCCTTCGCGAGGATGTCGCGCCGGAAAAACAGCCCCCCGCCGACGGCGGCGAGGAGAATGACGAGGTAGATGAGGCGGGCGGTGTCGTTGTCGGGCATGCGCCAAATGTCGTGTCGGCGCCTGATTTGCGCAAGCGGCGAGGTCAAGCGCCGATATCGGCGGCTTCCTCGGTCGATATCCAAACATCAGAGCGTATGGAAGCAACGTGCGCTGATTTATCTCTCGCCGGAACGTGATCCGTTGTTACTCCGATGACGGTGAAAACATGTCACCAGTACAATGGCCGACGAACCGTCGTGCATTCATCACCGAGCGGAGGGAAACTCAATGACGAACATGCGAAAAGGCCTGCTGGCTCTCGCGGCTGGCGTGGCGATGTGTATGGGAAATGCGCACGCCGATCAGATTAAAGTGACGTTCACGAACCAGTTTGCAACCGGCGGCCTGACGACGACCCCGCTCTGGGTTGCGTTCCACAACGGTTCGTTTGACCTTTTCAACAGCGGGGAAGAGGCCTCTGGCGGTCTTGAAGACCTCGCTGAACTCGGAGCGACCGCAGGCCTCAACTCCGAACTGGCCGCGGCGCAGGGCGACGGCTCGGAAGTGAGCGGCGGCATCGGCGCGGGCGCCTTTCCACCCGTCGAACCGGGCGAAACCGGATCGGCGGTTTTCTCGCTTGATCCGACCTCGAACCGGTTCTTCAATTTCGCCGCGATGATCGTCCCGTCGAACGACGCGTTCATCGGCAATGGCGGCGCGATCGAGCTTTTCAACGCCATGGGCGGCTTCGTCGGCCCGTTCACGATCACCATTCTCGGCGGTCAGATCTGGGACGCCGGTACGGAGATCAATGACCCGTCCGTCGGTCCCGCATTCCTTCCGGGCGTGAACGCGGCTGACAGCCCCGAGGAAAACGGCGTCGTCGCGCTGCATACGGGCCTCAATGACTTCGCCGGTCTTACGGGCGGAAACGGTCAGATCATCAACGGCGATCTGATCGACTTCATCGCCGATCCGTCGCTCATCGTCGCGACGATCGAGGTGAGCCGCGTTTCCGAACCGGCGACCGGGCTCGTCTTCGCCCTTGGCGGTCTCGCCCTCTTCGCGGCCGCACGCCGCCGCCGCGAGACGTAACGCGCAGCGCGCCGGGGGCCTATCTTCGGCGCGCGCTTCGATGGGCGGAGGGGCGCGGAGCTGACGTCGCGATTGTCCGGCGCCGTTCAGCGTTCGGAGTACCCGTAGACCGCTTTCGTCGTCGCCAGCGCGCGCGCCGCGCTCGAACGGGCAGGCGCGCGCATGCGCTGGCGGTCGATCTCGCAGCCGAGGCGGTTGGCGATGAAAAACGCCAGCGCCGCCGCCATCCAGTCGGCGGTGATCGTGCGGTCCGCCAGCAGGACGATGTCGCCAAGTTCGGCGGAGACCGTCAGCCCACGACCTGCCAGCCGTTCCTGAGCGAAGAAATAGGCGGCGAGCGGTGCGGTCAACGACCCGCCGACCTCGCAGCCCCGGTTGAAAAGGGTTCTGAACATCTCGCACTCCCGGCTTCCGGAACGCCGGGGTCGGCTTTCCTGCTGGCGTGCAGATAAATTCGGCCCGTTCGGTCGCTAGTGGCGCGCGCGATCACACGTCGCCGATCAGCGCGTGATCAGGCGGCGGACGACTTGGCGACCGTCTCGGCGAACCGCTCGAACACCACGAACGAGTCCTGCGGCCCCGGCGAGGCCTCGGGGTGGTGCTGAACTGAGAATGCAGGTGCGTCGGTCAGGCGGATGCCGCAGTTGGTGCCGTCAAAGAGCGAGACGTGGGTCTCCTCCACGTTCGCCGGCAGGCTCGCGCGGTCGACGCAGAAGCCGTGGTTCATGGAGACGATCTCGACCTTGCCGGTCGCGAGCTCCTTCACCGGGTGGTTCGCGCCGTGGTGGCCCTGATCCATCTTCACGGTTTTCGCCCCGGCGGCGAGGGCGAGCAGCTGGTGGCCGAGGCAGATGCCGAAGACCGGTACTTTTTTCTCCAGGAGCGCGCGAATGACCGGGACGGCGTATTCGGCCGTCGCCGCCGGGTCGCCCGGGCCGTTCGCGAGGACGACGCCGTCGACCCCGTCGAGGATCTCCTCGATGCTCGCTGTCGCCGGGACGACTTTCGCCGCGAGACCCGCCGCGCCGAGGCGACGGAGAATGTTGCGCTTCACGCCATAGTCGATGACCGCGACGCGCCCGCGCGGGGTCGTGATCGCGGGAAAGCCCAGCTCCCACGCCCAGCCGGACTGCTCGTTCGCGAAGCTCGCGGGCGTGGTCACGTCCTTCGCGAGGTCCTTGCCTTCAAGCCCTTCCCAACCGCGGGCGCGGGCGACCATGGCCTCGAGATCGAAGCGGCCGTGGCTGTCGTGGGCGATGACGGCGTTCTGCATGCCGTGCTCGCGGATGTGCGCGGCGAGGGCGCGGGTGTCGACGCCGGTGAGGCCGATGATCCCGCGCCGCCGCAGCCAGGCGCCGAGATCAAGCCGCGCGCGGTAGTTCGAGGGCGAGGTGACGCCCGCCCGGAACACCGCGCCGCGCGCCGCCGTCGCCGCGGGAATGGAGGAGCTCTCTACATCGTCGTCGTTCGCCCCCACATTTCCGATGTGCGGGAAGGTGAAGGTTACGATCTGCGCGGCGTAGGAGGGGTCGGTCAGGATCTCCTGATAGCCCGTCATCGCCGTATTGAAGCAGACCTCGCCGACCGCTTCGCCCGCCGCGCCGAGGCCCGACCCTTCGAACACCGAGCCGTCGGCGAGGACGAGAGCGCCGGTCGCGCCGCGGGCGCCGGTCGGTCGGGAGGAGGCTTGACTGAGACGAAGGGCCACTTAATTCTCCGCGGCTTGAACCGCGCATCGCCGCGACCTGACGCTGACCGCCGCTTGAAGCGGGGCGCGGGGCGGGCTGGCGATACGCAAAACGACCGGTCCTTAAGCGAAACCCCGCGAGCGGGTCAACAGCGAAGAACGGCGACTGTCTTTACACAGACTGGAAATTTTCGGCCGACGGGCGTAAAGGCCCGCGGCTCGTCATCAGGAGCGCGAAAATGCTGCGCGAAAAACTCACCGCATCGCTGAAAGAAGCGATGAAATCGAAGGACAAGGTGCGCCTCGCGACCGTGCGCCTCATCCTCGCCGCCGTGAAGGAGCGCGATATCGCCGCCCACGCGGAAGACCGGTGCGACGGGATCAACGAGGAGGAGATCCTCCAGGTGCTCGCCAAAATGGTGAAGCAGCGCGAGGACAGCTCGAAAACCTATGAAGAGGCCGGCCGCATCGACATGGCCGAGACCGAGCGTCAGGAGATCGAGATCATCCGCGAATTCATGCCGCGCCAGCTCTCGGACGACGAAATCCGCGACGCCGTGGACGAGGTCGTGAAAGAAGTCGAGGCGACGAACCTCAAGGACATGGGCAAGTGCATGAACGCCCTCAAAGCCCGCTACGCTGGCACCATGGACTTCAGCCAGGCCGGCGCGATGGTGAAGAAGGCGCTGGGGTGAGCGTCAGGCTGCGCGCGAGCATCGCCGCGGATGTCCCGGCGATGTACGACGTCTGGAAAACTGCCGTTCAGGCGACCCATGACTTTCTGAGCGACGATGATTTCCGGGAAATCTCCCGTCTCGTCGAAAACGACTTTCTGCCGTCGCGCACGTTCACGGTCGCTGTTGATGCGGAAGATCGGCCGATCGGTTTCCTGTCGATCGACGGCGATGAGATCGAAGCGCTCTTCGTTCACGCGGATCAACGCCGAAGCGGCGTCGGCAAGGCGCTGCTCGCCGCCGCTTTCGAACGACTTTCCGCGCCGGTGGTCGAGGTCAACGAGCAGAATGTTCAGGCTGTCGGATTCTATGAGGCGTTCGGCTTTCGCACCTTCAAACGGGCGCCGGATGACGGCCATGGCCGTCCCTATCCGATTTTGCGCATGCGCCGCGTCTGATCTCTCCAACGCCGTGCGACTCGCGCCGAATTCGGATAGGGTGTCGTGATGCCCCGCATCACCCCCGACTTCATCGAGGAGCTGAAATCGCGCCTGCGCCCGTCGGAGGTGATCGGTCGGCATGTCACGTTGAAGAAGCAGGGTCAGGACTTCGTCGGGCTTTCTCCGTTCACGAATGAAAAGACCCCTTCTTTCAATGTCGTCGACCGCAAGGGCTTCTGGCACTGTTTCTCGTCCGGCAAGTCGGGCGACATCATCGGCTTCCTGCAGGAGACGCAGAACCTCTCCTTCATGGAGGCGGTGGAGGTCCTCGCCGCGGAGGCGGGGCTGGAGCTGCCGAAATCCGCGCCCGCCGATGAGGAGAACCGCTCCAAGCGGCTCGGCCTCATCGAAGCTTCCGAAATGGCGGTGAAGTTCTTCCGCGCGCTCCTGCACCGGGCGCCGGGCGAGGGCGCGTTGGCGTATCTGAAGGGGCGCGGGCTGTCCGACGCGACCATGGAGCGCTTCGAGCTCGGCTACGCGCCGCCGGACCGGATGGCGCTGAAGGACTATCTCGTCGGCAAGGGCTTTACGGTGGAGACGCTGGTCGAGGCGGGCCTTCTCATCCAGCCCGAAGACGGCCGCGGCGCCTTCGACCGCTTTCGCGATCGGGTCATGTTCCCGATCCGCGATGAGCGCGGCCGCGCGATCGCCTTCGGCGGGCGGGCGCTCGATAAGACTCAGAAGGCGAAGTACCTGAACTCGCCGGAGACCCCGATCTTCCACAAGGGGTCGGTCCTCTACAATTACGGCCCGGCGCGGTCGGCGGCCTCCAAAGAAAAGCCGCTGATCGTCTGCGAGGGCTATATGGACGTCATCGCCGTCGCGGCGGCGGGCTTTGAAACCGCGCTCGCCCCGCTCGGAACGGCGCTGACCGAAGACCAGCTGGCGCGGCTCTGGCGGGTCACCGACGAGCCCGTCCTCTGCTTTGACGGGGACCGGGCGGGCCTCGGCGCCGCGCACCGCGCCGTGGATCGCGCTCTGCCGCTCCTGAAGCCCGGACGGTCCCTGCGTTTCGTCTTCCTGACGGACGGGCGCGACCCCGACGACCTCATCCGAGATGAAGGGGCGGGCGCTTTTGAGGCTGCCCTGCGGGCGGCTAAGCCGATGGTCGATGTCCTCTGGGAGCGTGAGAAGGCGCTGCATCCCGCAACGACGCCGGAGCAGCGCGCCGCCTTCAAAAGCTCCCTGCGCGAGCTGGTTCGCGAGATCGCCGACAAGGACGTGCGCGAGGCCTACGGGCAGGAGCTGCAGCGCCGCCTCGGCGAAGAAGCCGCGTCCTTCGCGCCGCCGCGGTTCCAGAGAGGCGGCGGCGACTTTCAGCGGGGCGGCCAGAAGGGCGCCTTCAATCGCGGCCGGTTCGAGCGCGGGGCTCCGTCGGCGTCCACGCACCGCTTGGCCAAGCAGGAGAGGGGCGATCGCGAATGGTGGCGACAGGGGCTGCTGTTGCTCGCGGGCGCGCTTCGGCCCCAGCTGATCGAGCGCCATGAAGAGGCGTTCGCGGGGCTGGAATTCGACTTCGAGGACCTCGCCGGCCTTCACGCCGAGATTTTGATTGCGTTCACGACGCTGGAAAATCTTGACATGGAGGGGTTGACACGCCATCTCGCAGGTTCGTCTAGCGCGGGCGCATGGCGGCGACTGGAAACTGATCCACGCCGAAAACTGGAACTGCTGGCGCGAACGGACGCGGAGAACGGGGCTGACGGCGATCAGTCCCGCGGTGAAGCGGGCGCCCGACCGACCGGGCCTTTAGAGGACGACGAGACGGGCGGCGACCCGATCGAACAGGGTTGGTTGGACGCGCTCAGAAAACACCGGGCGCGTTTCCTGGAAGACGATATGCGGCGCGCAGCGCGCGAGTCGGCGGTCTCCCCGTCGGACGAAGCCCGTTGGCGGGCGAGCGTTGCGCCGCGAAATCGATAGAACGACGTAAGTTTCAATCGTGCACGGTTGCGGGGCGTGCACGGACAATTGGCGGGGCGATCAGGCGGCGCGGCGCGCGCGGCCTTGAGGAGCGGTGAATGAGCAAAACGGCGACGGCGGCGAAAGACGAAACCGAAGCGCAGGACGGACCCATCCTTGATCTGACGGATGCGGACGTCAAGAAGATGATCAAGAAGGCGAAAGAGACCGGCTACGTCACCTATGACGAGCTGAATGCGGTCCTTCCGTCGGCTGAGGTCACATCCGAGCAGATCGAGGACATCATGTCTTCTCTGTCCGAGATGGGGATCACGCTCGTAGAGAGCGATGACGAGGAGGAGAGCGGCGACGCCGCTTCCAACGACGACGAAAAAGCGTCGAACTCCAAAGCCGTCACCAAGAAAGCCGACGCCGCGCCGCCGGTCACCAACACCAAGTCCGACGCCGACCGCACCGACGACCCCGTGCGCATGTATCTGCGCGAAATGGGCACGGTGGAGCTCCTCTCCCGCGAGGGCGAGATCGCCATCGCCAAACGCATCGAAGCCGGCCGCGAAACGATGATCCGCGCCCTGTGCGAATCGTCGCTCACCTTCGAGGCCATCACGGTCTGGCGCGACGAGCTGAACGAAGGCCGCGTCCTTCTGCGCGACATCATCGACCTCGACGCGACCTATGGCGGCGGCCCGGAAGCCCAGCCGGACATGACGCAGCCGGAAGTCGCCGAAGCCGTGAACCGCGAGCGCGAAGAGCGCGCGGCCCGCGAAGAGGAAGAAGACGAATTCGACGAGGGCGGACTTTCGCTCTCGGCCATGGAGGCCCAGCTGCGCGACGGCGTGATGGAGACCTTCGACACCATCGCCGCCGATTATAAAAAGCTCCGTAGGCTGCAGGACATTCTCATCGAGGAGAAGCTGAAGGGCGACGATCTCACTTCGTCCCAGCACCGCCGCTATAAAAAGCTGCAATCGGACATCACCGACAAGGTTCGCGCCGTCCGGCTGCACAACAACCGGATCGAGGCGCTGGTCGGCCAGCTCTACGACATCAACCGTCGGCTGATCGCGCTGGAAGGCAAGCTCATCCGCATTGCCG
The DNA here is from genome assembly GCA_964342855.1 of uncultured Caulobacterales bacterium. GTDB lineage: Bacteria > Pseudomonadota > Alphaproteobacteria > Caulobacterales > Parvularculaceae > JBCBJX01. Next base: position 334 of record CAYFIB010000060.1, on the reverse strand, counting down.
ACAGCCACGGCGTCAACCGCAAGGAATTCCTCGACAGCTATTTCGGGTCGGAGATGGACCCCGAATGGCTCGACAAGGTTTCTGCGATGAAAGGCGCGGGCTGGAAGAACTTCGTCGCCAAATCCGGCGAGCAGGCCGTCGAAATCCGCGACACCATCGGCCGCCTCGCGCAGGAGACCGGCCTCGTCGTTTCGGACTTCCGCCGCATCGTGCAGACCGTCCAGAAGGGCGAGCGCGAGGCGCGCATCGCCAAGAAGGAGATGGTCGAAGCGAACCTCCGCCTCGTGATCTCCATCGCGAAAAAATACACCAACAGAGGCCTGCAGTTCCTCGA
>CAYFIB010000059.1:0-13487 GCA_964342855.1 uncultured Caulobacterales bacterium | reverse complement strand
AAATTCAACGCACAGACGAACGCCGAGGCGATCTGCAAGGCGACCGCCGCCAACGCGTTGGTTTTTCGCTGAAAATTTGCGCTGTTTGCGCAATACCGAACCGATCTGGCGCCGTCGCTCCATTGCCGGATTTTTCAGGACGGGCCTACTGATCGCGTCAAAAGCGAAACGTAGGGAGGGCGTCCCCGTGCGGAAGTTATTCAGTATCCTGGCGGGCGGCGTCGCCGCCATGACGGCTTCCGTTCAGGCGGCGCCGCTGAAAGCCGACATCGTGTTCGTCGTCGATGTTTCCGGCAGCATGACGCAGTACCTCCAGAATTTCGGGCGTTCCATGGCTGCGATGATGGACGCCTTTGAGACCTACGGCGTCGACGCCAATTACGCGATGGTGTCCTATGGGCTGGAAGGCGGGAACACTTACGACTTCGGCGACCTGTGCAACACGAGCGGCACATTGTGCTTCCCGCAAAAGGCCGGCCTCGGCAGCCTGCCCGTGGTGCAGCAGAACCTGACGGATCGGGAGACGCTGCTCAATCTCATCAACACCAATCCGACTTCCTTTTTTCAGGAACAGAATCCGCAACAGGACTTCATTCCGCCTCCGACGTATAATGACAGAGAGGAGTACCGTCACCCTGAATCAAGCCTTACCGGGCTCGCTTTCGCCCTGAACGGCATCGCCAGCATCGACAACTATGATGGCGTCGAGATGACCGGCGAACAGCAGGTGACGCTCAACTACCGTCCGGATGCGGTCAAAAAAATCGTTCTGGTCGGCGATGAGCCCGAGCAGGGCATGAACATCAACCTGAAAAATGGCGACACGGTCGGGCTCGCTCACAACAATTTCGTAGATATCGCGGCGACGACCGGAGCGAACACCTCCGTCAACCTGCGCTTTTTCCAGTCGACCGGTCTTTACGGCCTGTTCGAGCAGGAAAACGCCATTCTGAACGCCATCATTCCGGTGGCGGACGGCACGCGCGCGGAGTTCGGCGGCTGCGGCTTCGATCAGTTTACGGTTCCGGAAGGAACCGACGTCTTCGGCGTCGATCTGGCGGACCTCGAATTCTGCAATGGCCCGGGCTACGAGTATGAATCCATCGTCAAATCCCTCGGCGGCTCATTCCATGAGCTGGAGACGCTGGGATCGACCGAGCAGACGGTGCTCGACGAGTTCGCCCGGTCCTTCGCGCAGACGACGGCGCAGGAAGTCGCCTGCAAGGTCGATCCGTCATCCCCCGCCTGCGCTGGCGACGCGCCGCCGACCGATGACGGCTCCACTTCGGTTTCCGAACCTCATGGCGTGATCCTGCTCGGGCTCGGCCTCATCGCGCTCGGGGTTTTGGCGCGACGCCGCGCGATCTGAAGCTGACTTTCGCCTCGGGGGAGGCTGGCGGCGGCTCTTCGGAGCCGCCGTTTCTATTCAGTCCTTGCTGCACTGCGACAATGCGCGTAGGAGAGCGCCAAAGTTCGGGCGTGGAAAACCGCCTGAAAAATCTGCGCGCTCGACCGTAACGGGCGCCGTCTCAGCGAGCCCCGACAATGGACATCCGCAATATCGCGATCATCGCGCACGTCGACCATGGCAAAACCACGCTGGTCGATCAGCTTCTGAAAGCCTCGCTCACCGAGCGGGAAGCCGCCGCCCTCGCCGAAAGGGCGATGGATTCCAACGCGTTGGAGAAAGAGCGGGGCATCACCATCCTCGCCAAAGCGACCTCGGTCGTCTGGAACGATACGCGCATCAACATCGTCGACACGCCGGGCCACGCCGATTTCGGCGGCGAGGTGGAGCGCATTCTCTCCATGGTCGACGGGGTGGTGCTGCTGGTGGACGCGGCTGAAAGCGTCATGCCGCAGACGAAGTTCGTTCTGTCCAAGGCCATCGGCCTCGGGCTGAAGCCGATCGTAGTGATCAACAAGATCGACCGCTCCGACGCGCAGCCGGATGTAACCATCGAAGAAATCTACGACCTCTTCCTCTCGCTCGAAGCGAGCGACGACCAGCTTGATTTCCGCGTGCTTTACGCCTCCGGCCGTCAGGGCTGGGCGGTGGAGGACCTCGAAAAAGAGGAGCGCACCTCGCTGGAGCCGCTGTTCCGCGCCGTCGTCGAGACCGTTCCCGAGCCCAAGGCCGCCGCCAACCGCGGCGCGGACAAGCCGTTCAAGCTGCTAGCGACCACGCTGGAGGCCGACCCCTTTCTCGGACGCATCCTGACGGGTCTTGTCGAGTCGGGCGAGGTATCGACCAATAAGGCGATCAAGGCGCTCTCGCGCGACGGCAAGGTCGTGGAGCAAGCGCGCGTGTCAAAAATTCTCGCCTTCCGCGGGCTTGAGCGTCAGCCGATCGAGAAAGCCGAAGCGGGCGACATCATCGCCATCGCCGGTCTTCAGACGACGACGGTCGCCGACACCCTGTGCGATCTCTCCGTCACCGACCCGATCGCCGCGACGCCGATCGATCCGCCGACCCTCTCCATGACCGTCGGCGTGAACGACAGCCCGCTCGCGGGGCGCGAAGGCGACAAGGTGCAGAGCCGGGTCATCCGCGCCCGTCTCGATCGCGAGGCGGAAGGCAATGTCGCCATCCGCGTGACGGACACCGAAGGCGGCGAAGCGTTCGAAGTCGCCGGTCGCGGCGAACTTCAGCTCGGCGTCCTCATCGAGACCATGCGCCGCGAGGGCTTTGAGCTGGCGATCTCGCGTCCGCGCGTTCTTTACAAGGAAGACCCGGACACCGGTCAGCGACTGGAGCCCTATGAAAGCGTCACCATCGACGTTGATGAGGAGTATTCCGGCGTCGTCATCGAGAAGATCTCGCTCAGAAAAGGCGAGATGCAGGACATGCGCAATACCGGCGCCGGCAAGCAGCGGCTGATTTTCCGCGCGCCGTCGCGCGGGCTCATCGGCTATCACGGCGAGTTTCTGACCGACACGCGCGGCACCGGCGTCATGAACCGGGTGTTTGAGGAATATGCGCCCTACGCTGGACCGATCGAGGGGCGCATCAAAGGCGCGCTCATTTCATCCGAAGACGGCGAAGCGGTCGCTTTCGCGCTCTGGGGGCTTGAGGACCGCGGCAAGCTCTTCGTCATGCCCCAGACGAAAGTCTATCAGGGTATGATCATCGGCGAGCACTCGCGCGATAACGATCTCGACGTGAACCCGATCAAGACCAAGAAACTCACCAACATCCGCGCCGCCGGCAAGGATGACGCGATCAAGCTGTCGCCGATCACGCCGATGACCCTGGAGCAGGCCATCGCCTACATCCAGAACGACGAACTGGTCGAGGTGACGCCGAAGTCGATCCGGCTTCGGAAAAAAGCGCTCATCCCGCACGAGCGCAAGAAGCTGGCGAAGCTCGAAGCGGAGTAACCGTCGAGCTCCGGACCCTTGGCTCAGTCCTGATTGTCCTTTTTGCGGATGAACATCCGCGAGATGATCATGACGAGGCCGATCGCGCCCGGGATCGCCGCGACGCCCATCAGGATGATCGGCGCCTCTTCTTCGCCGGTGGCGAAACCGATCGCCTGACCGAGCGCGACGAGGCCAAGGGCGACGCCGATGAGGATCGCGCCGCCAAGGCCGATCCCGCCGCCGGAATTTTCATTGTCCGCCAGACCGAGGGCGCGGATCGTCTCCGGCGTCAGCTCTTTGCCGGACGCGGCGAGCTCGCGAATGGTCCTCTGGCGCTCGCGGCTGCGCTGCGAGGAAAAGAAATTGCCGATCAGAATGATGGCGATGACGAACGCGAGGATGAGGAACAGGTCCCCGTCGAAGCCGATGCTATCCCACATAAGTGCGCCCCCTTTTTTGCTGTTGACGTTCATAGTGTGGGTTCTGAGCCGCCCTCTGTCACCCGACCTCGTCGCGTGGAAAATGCGCTTCGGCTCAATCCGGCGTTTACGCCTCGCCGTTTAGGCTTCCCGCTCTCTTTCTGGTTGCATTGCGATGTCGCGCACGTAAAACGGCCCGCTATCGCGTTCAGGGGGGCACGTGGCGCGCGATCCCAGCATCTACGAACCTGTCGAGGTCGATCTCGATGGCGAAACGGTCTTCATGCCGCGTTGGATGACGCAGGTGGCGTCGCATCGCGAGCCGAAGCGCGTGCGCGCGACAGCGCCGGACTTCGCGGTTCAACCGGCGCCGAAGGAGCCGCGCCGACGCCTTCTGGAAACCCTCACGCGACACTGACGTCCGCGCCCGCCGATTGACCTCGCGCACGGCTCCCCGCACAGGAGCTGACGGCGAGGGAGGAGCCGGCGCGGCCGCACATGCTGTTCAATTCGTTCACGTTCATTCTGGCATTCCTGCCGCTGTCGCTCATCGCCTATTACGCGACGGGGAAGGCGACGGGTTTCGGCGCGACGCAGAAGGCGATCCTCGTCCTTTTCTCGCTTTTCTTCTACGGGTTCTGGAAGCCGATTTATCTCTGGCTGCTCTTCGCCTCGCTCCTGTTCAATTTCGCCGCCTTCAAAGCCATGCGCGGCGCGCCGCAGTTCAAGCGTCCGATCCTCCTTGGCGGGGTCGTCTTCAATCTCGGGCTGCTCGGCTTTTTCAAGTACGCGGGCTTTTTCGCGGAGACCGCCTCGCTCCTGCCGGGGCTGGAGTTCCCGGCGCTGAACATCGTCCTGCCGCTCGCGATCTCGTTCTTCACCTTTCAGCAGATCGCCTTTCTGGTGGATGCGGACAAAGACGAGAGCTTTGATTATTCGTTCATCGACTATTCGTTTTTCGTGACCTTCTTCCCGCAGCTGATCGCGGGGCCGATCGTCCATCACACCGAAATTATTCCGCAGTATGCGCGCCTCAACGAGCGCATGAACGTCCTGCGCAATCTGCACATCGGGCTTGCGGTCTTCACCATCGGTCTTGCGAAGAAAGTGCTGCTCGCCGACAGCTTCGCCCAGTACGCGACGCCGATTTTCGCGGCGGCGGACGGGGGCGCGGCCATCGGCTTCCGCGACGGGTGGACGGCTTCGCTCGCCTACACCCTTCAGCTCTATTTTGATTTCTCCGGCTACAGCGAAATGGCCGTCGGGCTCGCGGCCATGTTCGGGCTGAAGCTGCCGGTCAACTTCAACATGCCCTACAAGTCGCGGAACATCTCCGACTTCTGGCGGCGCTGGCACATCACGCTGTCGGAGTTCCTGCGCGACTATCTTTACATCCCCCTCGGCGGGAACCGGAAAGGCCCCGCGCGGCGCTATTTCAACCAGTTCGCGACCATGGTGCTCGGCGGCCTCTGGCACGGGGCGGGGTGGACGTTCGTCTTCTGGGGCGCGCTCCACGGCGCGTACCTCGCGCTCAATCAGGCGGTGACGGATTTTGCGCCGGGGCTCTCGGACGCCATCAAGCGCGTCCCGCTTCTGTCCTACGCGCTCACCTTCATCGCGGTGGTCTATGCGTGGGTGTTCTTCCGGGCGGAGACGTTCTCCGGCGCTTTGACCATCGTCGCCGCCATGAGCAACCTTTCCGCGCTCGGCGCGCCGGCGGAGGTCGCGCCGGTCATCCGCACGGGGCTCGCCGTCTCGCTGCCGGGAAGCGCGGCGCTGCACCTCGCCATCGGCCTCGCCATCTGCTTCCTCGCGCCCTCGACCCTGCAGATCGCGGCGGACCCGGAGACGGCGCTTCTGCGCGGTAAGGACTACGCGCCGCCGGAAGGCGGGCGCTTCGCCATCGCGCGCGCGGCCATCGCGAACCCGCTCTCCATCGCCCTTCTCTTCGCCCTCTCGCTCTACCAGATCCTCCTCTCTGGCGCGGGCGAGTTCCTCTACTTCAATTTCTGATGGAGGAGGGACGCATGCGGATCAGCGGACACGGGCTCTGGATCGCGCTCTTCACGGGCGTTGTCGCGTCGGCGGCGCTGGCGGCGGAAGCCTTCTACCGTCATGTCGATTGCCACTCGATCACGGCCTGCCGCGTGGACGATGTCGCCTCGGACGTCATCAACGGCAAAACCACCGTCGTCATCGGCGCGAGCGTCACCTACGGCGCCTTCTACTACATGCCGGCGATCGATCCGCAGACGCTCAACCTCACCTCCAACGGCGCGACGACGTTCACGGGCAACGCCATCCTGTTCGAGGACCTGCTGGCCCGCACGGACGGCATTGAGCGGCTTTTTTATTTCGCCCCGGCGGAGCTCTTCACCAAGCAGCCGCTGAAGGACGACGCCCGACAGCGGAACTACTTCTCCAACGTCTTCGACCGACCGGAGGACATCGTCCGCGCGACGGCCATGTACGAAGCGCGTGAACGCGAGATTTACGCATCGGCGCCAAAGCGCTTTTTTGAGAAGCGCTCCGCCGCGCTCATTGAGCCGCGGGCGAGATTGCGAGAGATCGCCGCGCGCCAACGCGCGCTTGAAGGCGCCTCCATGCGCTGGTGGATCGAGCGCAACGCAGATCTCGCCGAGCCGTCGGTTCCGGGGGAGGCGTGGCGGCTTTCGGTCGGGCGTCAGCGGGCGAAAATGATCGCGCCGTTCGTTCCCTCCGTGCAGGCCTCAAACGCGCTGGATCGCATCGTAATGCTCTGCCGCGAGCGGAACATCGCCTGTCACATGGTGCTCGCGCCGACCCATGACGTCGCGGCGCAAGCCCTCGCCGCCGATCCCGGCTGGGCGGCCTTCCGCGCGGCGCATCCGGCGTTCTGCTGGCTCGACATGAACGGGCCGCGCACATGGCCGAGCGGCGCATTCCGCGACGACCTCCATCTCATCCGCCCATGGGAGCTTTATTATCGCAAGGTGCTGATGGGCGAGATGCTGCCCGAGGCGGCGCCCGGCGTGGATCGCGGCGCCTACGTGCAGCCGGGCTCTGAAGCGGCGTGCGCAGGGTTTGTCGGGAAGTAGTTCGCTCCCGTTATTTCCGCTTCATCCCGGAAACGGCGCAGCCGTTATCCGGGACCCAGAGTGTCGGGACGCAGTGCTCGCGGCACTGGGTCCCGGCTCTCGCTGCGCTCGGCCGGGATGACGAGTAAGAAATGCGCGATGACGCCCGCTCAATCGTACGGTTCGATGTGCGTCAGATCGAGCGTGTACGCCGCATCACCGAGGCCGTTGAGATTCTTCTCGGTGCGCAGCACGCCTTCGACCCAGACCGGCGCCCAGAGTTCCTTGATCTCCACCGGCTTTTCCGTGCGCACGAAAATCACCTGGTTCGGCGGCGGCGGCGGGGTGTGGATGCAGGCGCCGAAATAGGGGACCAGCAGAAACTCCGAAATGCGCCCGCGCGGATTGTAGTCGAAAGGCAGGACGAAGCCCGGCATGCGGATCAGCTCGCCGTTCAGCTCCTCGACGACGTTGAACGTGCCGATCTGCGGGGCGGCGGGGTCCATGCCGCCCATTTCGGGGCCGGCGGCGGCGCCGATCCCCTGTTCGGCGTAAAGCTGGGAGAGACGCTCAAGCTCGCCTTCCGGCATCAGGTCTTCCCATTTGATCTGCATGGGCTCGTCGGCGAGCGCCGAAGCGACAAGCGCGAAGGAGGCGGCGATCAGCGCAAGGAGTTTCATTTCGCGCCTCGCAGCACCGCGAAGACGAGCCCGCCGAGCGCCCCGGCGGCGAGTTGCGCCGCGAAGCCTTCCGTGGACTGCGCGCCGATGATCGGAATGACGTCGTAGAGCTGCAGCATGGCGTAGAGCGCCGCGCCGATGGCCGCGGCGCCCGCAAGCGGGAACCGCAGGAAGCGGATGGGTTTCAGTATCTGGCCGATCAGCCAGCCGACCGGAAGCGCGATGGCGAAGCCGACGGCGATGACGACGCCATAGGTCGGCCCGAGCCCCTTCAGGTCGTTGAGAACCATATCGATGCGTTCGCTCACGCCAATTTCCGCGCCGACCGCTTCGAGGCCCGCGACGACGAAGTGCGTTGAGGCCGCGGACGCTGCGATCAGCGCGACGCCGACGGCGAGGACATAAGCGAGGAGGTGACGGAAGACGGCTTGCAGCATGGCGGGGCGCTCGGGTTCTGCTTCGGACATGTTGTAGCGCGCCTCGCGCCGCCTTCAATGTGGCGTCGCCGTCCTCTCCGTCTCGTGCGGTTGGGCCCGCGTCCGGCGTGCGCTATGTAGCGGGAGCCGCTTGAATAGCTGGAGAAACCCGTGATCGACGCCCGCATCCTCGTCCCCGCCGCTCTTGTCGCCGCCAGCCCGGTCGCCGCCGCGGAGCCCTATCACTCCGCCGAGCAGGCGCCGTCGGAGGCGGTCTCCGTCGAAGTGGTCGCCGAGGGGCTTTCCCAGCCCTGGTCCATCGCTTTCCTGCCGAACGGCGCGATGCTCGTGACGGAGCGGGGCGGGGCCCTGCGCCTGATCGATGAAGCGGGCGTTCTCCATCGCGAGCCGGTCGCCGGCGTGCCGGCGGTCTATTCCGAAAGTCAGGCGGGGCTTTTCGATGTCGTCCCGCACCCGGATTTCGCGGAGAACAACCTCATCTATCTCTCCTACGCCCACGGCGACAGCGACGCGAACGCCCTGCGGATCGGCCGCGGGACGTTCGATGGCAAGGCGATCAGCGATTTCGAGGTGCTGTTCGAGGTGGCCCCGCTGAAAAAGGGCGGCGCTCACTATGGCGGGCGCATCCAGTTCCTACCGGACGGCACCTTCGTCGCCACCACGGGCGAGGGCTATCGATACCGCGACAAGTCTCAGAAGCGGGACAACACTTTCGGCAAGACGGTGCGCCTGAACGCCGACGGCTCAGTCCCGGCGGATAATCCGTTCACCTCCGACGATCAGTCCATGGACGCGATCTACACCTTCGGCCACCGCAACCCGCAGGGCCTCGCCTATGATGCGGAGGCGGGCGTCCTTTACGCTCATGAGCACGGGCCGAAGGGCGGCGATGAAATCAACATCATCGCGCCGGGCGCGAACTATGGCTGGCCCATCGCGACTTACGGCATCGATTATTCCGGCGCGCAGATTTCGCCGTTCAAGGATTACAAGGGCACGACGCAGCCGATCCTGCACTGGACGCCGTCCATCGCGCCGTCCGGCCTCGCGGTCTATCGCGGCGATCTGTTCGCGGACTGGTCGGGCGATCTGCTCGTCGGCGCGCTGTCCTATCGGGAGCTGCGCCGCGTCGATATGGAGAACGGGAAGCCGGTCGGCGAAACCTCGCTCCTGAAGGATCGCGAGGAACGGGTGCGCGATGTCCGCGTCGGGCCGGATGGCGCGATCTACGCCGCGGTATCCGAAGCGCGCTCCGGCGGCGAGAACGGCAAGATCCTGCGCCTTACGCCAGCGGAATGATGCGCGCGCGCCGCGCGAGTGCGGCGCCGCGGCAACAATTCTTCGGCGTCGGACACCCTAAAGGCGGCAATCGCCACGGCGCCGCTATAATTCCGACATACTCGCAGGGTAAACGATTGATGAATGCGCTCGGGACGATATCTTCGTCACGTATCTCTTGAGGAGGGGAACAATGCTTCGCACTACGGCTCTTACCGCCGCTATCGCCGCGCTCGCGGCGGCTCCGGCTGCGGCTCAGTCCTACAAAGGTTTCTACGGCTCGGTTCTGGCCGGCTATAACGACGCTGGCGATCACGATGCTGATTACGCCGCCGGCGGCGAGTTCGACTACGAAGGCGGCACCGCCCTCGGCGCGGCGATCGGCTACGCTTATGGCGGCGGTCTGCGCGGCGAGCTGGAGCTGATGAACCGCTCCAACGAATTCGACAGCACGTCCGGCGCGGGCGCCCCGAACGGCGACACCGACGTCAATTCGCTGATGGTCAACGCCATCTACGACCTCGACATCGCCAAGGGCCTCATCGTCCCGTTCGTCGGCGCGGGCGTCGGCTATGCGCGCGCGAAAACGGAAGTGACGGCGGGTCCGGGCACGACCGTGAACGCCCTCGGCGTCTCGGAAACGGATGGCGGCGGCGCCTGGCAGGCCTTCGCGGGCTTCGCCGTTCCGCTCGCTGAAGACGTCGCGTTCGAGCTTCAGTACCGCTACTTCGCCGCCTTCGACGGCTTCTCCTACGACAACTCCGGCGTCCACCCGGTCGGCGGCGCGCTCGCCGCTCAAACGGTGTCGGCGGACTACGAAGTCGAGACGATCCTCGCCAGCCTCCGCTGGAACTTCGGCGCGGCCGCGCCGGTTCGTCCGAAGCCGCGTCGCGAAGCCGAAACCGTCGCCCCGGCGACCACGGCCCCGGCGACCTTTGCTGAAGAAGAAGCGGCGGAAGCTCTCGAAGACCTCGAGCTGACGATCTACTTCGACCTGAACTCGTCCTCGCTGACGAACGCCGCTCGCACGCTCATCGCCAACGCCGCGGCGCAGGCGAAAGACGGCGAGATCTCGTCGGTCCTTATCGAAGGCAACACGGATACGTCCGGTTCCTCCGCCTACAACCGCATCCTGTCGCAACGCCGCGCCAACGCGGTCCGCGACGCGCTGATCGCGCAAGGCATCCCGGCCTCGCTCATCTCCGTCAGCGCGCTGGGCGAATCCAACCTCGCCACGAACACGCCGGACGGCGCCCGCGAGCCGGTGAACCGTCGCGCCGACGTGACGATCAAGTTCCAGTAAGTTTCGGCTTACCTCGGACGACGAACGGCGCGCCTTCGGGCGCGCCGTTTTCGTTTTTGGTCGCTTGGTTTGAAGCGGAGCGTGTTTCGAGAGAGATCTAGCGTTCACCGCAGGCGGCGATGGACGTCTTACGCGCAGCCGGTGTTCGGCGCGCCGGGAACGGCGTAGATCTTCAGGAACGCCTCGACGCCGGTGCGCGCCTGTTCCTCGATCTCCGCTTCCAGATCTTCGTACTGAACGCCCATGGCGAGCTTGGTCTCCAGCGGCTCGGAGACGAGGGCGCCCAGCTGTTTGATCGCCCGCGGAAAATCCTCGATCGCCAGCACGCCGCGCTCGACCAGCTCGCGCATGTGGGGCTCGAGCGCATCGACCAGCCGGTACATGCCGTTTTCCAGATAGGCGACGCCGAGCTCCGGAAAGCGCATGGATTCAAAGGCTGTGATCCGTCGAAGCGCGATTGATTCCGTCGACGTCACTTCCCGAAGAAACTGCGTCGCGGTGTCGATCAACTCGTCGCGCAGCGGCCTCTCGGTCGTAAAGTGCGCGTCGAGAATGCTCATCAGGCGCTCGCAGGAGGCGACGATCACGGCGCCGAAAAGCGCGTCCTTGGAGGCGAAGCGGTTGTAGACCGTGCGCTTGGAGACCTGCGCTTCGGACGCGATCTCGTCCATGCTGGCGCCCGCGAAGCCTTTAGCGAGAAAGACGGCTTGAGCCGCCTCGACGATCGCCGCGTGCTTGGCGTCGTGGGCGTCTTCATCGTTTGCCGAGATGATCTCGCTCGCGGACATCGGTCTCCGTGGGTTGGTTTTCCTGTTGGAAAGCGACCATGCATACCCCGATGCAGGTTAACGGGCAAAGTCTTCATTTCCCGTTAACCATGGTGAAGCGAGGTGAGGGGGTGAGCGCCCGCACCCGCAAACCCGCCCCGCGCCGGAAGCCCGCCGCTCGCCGCAAACCTTCGCGGCGCGCGAAGTCGAGCGTTTTCGCCCGTTTGCGCGCCCTCGGCGGTCGCGCGGGACGCCTCGCGGTCGCGGCCGGGGGCGCGGGCTTCGCCGGGCTCGCGCTCGTCGCCGTCGCCGCTGCGCTCGTGGTTGTGACCTCGCCCGCGCCGACGGGCGCCGTGTGGACGACCGATCGACCGCCGATTGTCGAAATTCGCGCCGCCGACGGCTCGGAGATCGCGGTGTTCGGTCGATCAGTCGGGCGCGCCATACGCCTTGAAGACCTGCCCGATCACGTGCCGCACGCGGTGCTCGCCGCGGAAGACCGCAATTTCCGTCACCACTGGGGCTTCAACCCGGTCGCTTGGGCGCGTGCGGCGGTGGTGAACCTGAAGGCCGGCGAGGTGCGTCAAGGCGGCTCGACCATCACCCAGCAGCTGGCGAAGAACCTCTTTCTCTCCCCGGAGCGCTCCTTCGAGCGGAAGGTGCGCGAGCTTGTCTACGCCATCTGGCTGGAGACGCGCTTCACCAAGGACGAGATCCTCACGCTCTATCTCAACCGCGTCTATTTCGGCGGCGGGGCCTATGGCGTCGACGCCGCCGCCTGGCGCTATTTCGACAAGCCCGCCGCGGAGCTGGAGCTCGCCGAAGCCGCGACGCTCGCCGGGCTCCTGAAGGCGCCCGCGCGCTATTCGCCCTCGGCGCGTCCGGAACGTTCCGGCGTGCGCGCGGCGCAGGTTCTGAAGAACATGGTGAAGGCCGGCTTCATCTCGCGGCGCGAGGCCGAAGCCGCCGCGAACGCGCCCGTCTATCTTGCACCTCCGGAAAATCCGGTCGCCCCCTATTTCGCCGACGCCGCCTTCGCCGAGGCCGTGCGCCTTCTCGGCGGGCTCGATATCGACATCATCATCGAGACGACGCTTGAGCCGGAGACGCAGGCGCTTCTCGACGCCGCCGTTCGCGAGGCGCTGCCGGGCGAAGAAGGCGAGCCGGACGATCTGGAGGCTGCGGCCCTCGCCCTCGACGGCTCCGGCGCCGTGCGCGCTCTCATCGGCGGTCGGGATTATCGCGCAAGCCAGTTCAACCGCGCCGTCTCCGCGCGCCGCCAGCCGGGCTCGGCCTTCAAGACGTTCGTGTATCTCGCGGGGCTGGAGGCGGGATACCGCCCCGAAGCGCGCGTGCTCGACGCGCCCGTCCGCATCGGCGACTGGGCGCCCGGGAACTACAAGGACAAGTACTATGGCGAGGTGAGCCTCGAAGAGGCCTACGCCCGCTCCCTGAACTCCGCCGTCGTGCGCCTGCAGACGGCGGTGGGCGTGCGGACGGTCTCAGAACTCGCCCACCGGGTCGGCATCACTTCGGACCTCGATCGCTCCGCCGCCCTCGCGCTCGGCGTTTCGGAGGTGACGCCGGTCGAGCTGGCGGGCGCATACGCCGCCATCGCCAATGGTGGCTACGCCGCGGAGACCTATCTCGTCGCGCGGATCACCACGCCCGAAGGCCGCGCCATTTACGAGCGCCCCGATCTGCCGCCGCGCCGCGTGCTTGATCCGGCGGTCGCTTTCGACATGCGCTCGATGATGCGCGCGACGGTCGCCTACGGCTCCGGCTTTCGCGCGGCCACCCCGGGCGTCGATGTCGGCGGCAAGACCGGCACGACGCAGGATGCGCGCGACGGCTGGTTCGCGGGCTTCGCGGGCGATTATGTCGGCGTCGTCTGGGTCGGTCGCGATGGCGGCGGACCGGTGGATGAGCTTTCCGGCGCGCGTGCGCCGGCGGCGGTCTGGGGCGGCTTCGCACGCGGCCTCGCGAAAGCTGCGCCCTACACGCCGCCGCCGCAACCAGCCGCGCCGCTGCTCACGGTGTCCGCGCCCGCATCAGAGGTGGAGGCGCTGCTCCTGTCTCTCCAGAAAGAGGCGGAAGGGCCACCGGCGCCGCAGTAGGCGGACGGGTGGCCCTCTTTCTTTCTCCTCCCCCGTTTACGGGGGAGGTGGGCCGAGCGCAGCTCGG
>CAYFIB010000058.1:0-13636 GCA_964342855.1 uncultured Caulobacterales bacterium | reverse complement strand
AGCGGTAGCCGAAATGGTCCTCCCCATGCAGATCGAGGAGATAGCGCCCGACCGGGTTCGCCGACAGCTCGCAATAGCCGACCAGTTCCGCCCAATCCGCGTAGCGGTTCTTCGCCGCGTCCTGCTTGAACGCGGCGATGAGGTCCGAGCCATGGCGCGTGGAGACGCCCGTCGCCTTCAGGCTCTCCGCAAGGCGATAGGCTTTCTCATAGCCCGCGCCCGGTTCGCGGTCGCCCTGCAGCGCCCGATCGAAGGCGTCGAGGCGGCGGATCTTTTCCTCGTCCGAAAGCTCCGGATTGTCGGCGACGTCGTCAATCGCCCGCGCGAAGGCGTAAAAGCACGCGACATGGGGGCGCAGGGCCTTCGGCAGGAGGAACGAGCCGACGGGGAAATTCTCATCGGCGGCGCCCTTTCCGGACGGCGTTTCCGCTTGGGATTCCATGGTTCTTCCCGGGCTCGACATTCGCCCGGACCCTAGGCGCGCCGCGCTCTTGCGGCAAGCTGGCGGGGGCGCGCGTTCAACCTAATTAGTTCCGCCCGAGGCGCAGCGGCAAACGCGCGCGACTTATTCTTCTTCCGTTCGCGAGCGTCCGATATCCGACGTGCCGAAAATGTAGCCGAGAAGCGCGGTGAGGACCGGGAGCAATACATTCACCAACACTCGATCGATCAGCTGTATGATGAATTCCCGTCGCGACTGACGCTGAGTTTCAAGCGCGCTCACGGCCTGATCAACCGCCAGTTCGAAGGCGCCAGGATCGTTCAGGTCAGTGGCCTGCACCTCGACGAGCTCGCTGATCGGCGTCGGCCCGCCGACAGCCGTGAGCGAAATCATGATCAGTAAAAAAGAGCCGATGATGACCAGCACGCCCCACGTCAGATTGACGCCCGCCTTTTCGCGGTCGCTCATCGGCGCGCGGCTGACTTTCGGTTCTCGCGCCGTATCTTCTTGGACTCTCGAGAGGTCGAATTTTTTGAACGCCTGGTCATCTGACATGAGAGCGATCCGCCTCAGGCCTTGCTGCGAAGCGTACTTAACGGCGTGGTGACCAATTGCTTGAGCTCTTCGCCCGACGTGTTGGACGAGACGATGACCCGACCGCTTTTCGCCTCTTCCGTCGCCCAATCGTAGACCCCCAAAGCCTGCTGGACCACTTCGGACGCCTTATTCGTGTGGAGCCGCTTTTTAAGCTCGTCGAGAAACTCCCGATCGACTTTCAGCCGCAGCTCAACCATCTCCGACATTGGAAACTCCATGTTTAATCCGTCTTGTGTCCGTATTTAAAGGACAAAGTATGGATTTTCAAGGGATGGAAGCGCATTGGTCCGCTGACGCCAATCACCTCAATTTCACCATCGCGCCGCCTGACAGGGTATTTTCCGCACTGCATCCACGCGCTAGGTAAGCGTCCATGATCTGGCTCGCCCTCTCCGTTCTCGCCATCCTCTCCTGGGGTTTTCTGCTCTCGGTGCATGGCGGTTTCTGGAAAGCGGACCAGCGCCTCTTCCCGGCGCCGGACCCGGAGGTCTGGCCGGACGTCGTCGCCGTCATCCCCGCGCGCAACGAAGCGGAGACGATCTTTCAGGTCATCGCCGCCCACGCCCAGACCGATTATCCGGGCAAGCTCTCCCTCGTCCTCGTCGACGACGCCTCTGAGGACGGCACCGCCGATCTCGCACGCGAAGCCGCCGAGCGCTGCGGCGCGGCGCTGGACATCGTCTCGCCGCCGCCGCTGGAAGAGGGCTGGACCGGCAAGCTCTGGGCCGTCCACCACGGCCTCCGCCGGGCGCGGGAGATCGCGCCGGAGGCAGCCTATGTCCTCCTCACCGACGCCGACATCGCCCACGCGCCGGACACCCTGCGCCGGCTGGTCGCGAAGGCGGAGCGGGCGGACATCGCCCTCATTTCGCTGATGGCGCGGCTCGACGCGCGCGGCTTCTGGGGCGGGCTCCTCATCCCCGCCTTCGTCTTCTTTTTCCAGATGCTCTACCCGTTTCCGTGGGCGAACGATCCGAACCGCTATCTCGCCGCCGCCGCGGGCGGGTGCATGCTGGTCCGCCGCGACGCCCTGCGCGATGAAGGCGGCGTCTCGACCATCCGCGGCGAGCTGATCGACGATTGCGCCCTCGCCTCCATCATCAAGGGCGCGCCGCCGGTGCGGCGCATCTGGATCGGTCTTGCGACGGAAGAAGTCATCAGCCTGCGCGACAATCGCAAGCTGTCGAGCGTCTGGGACATGGTGGCGCGCACGGCCTACACCCAACTCAGCCGCTCGCCTTTCCTGCTTATCGGCGCGATCATCGGGCTGTCTGTCGTTTATCTTGCGGGGCCGCTGGCGCTGCTGACGGAGCCGCTGCACGGCTATGGCCCCGCGGCGATCGCCGGGGGGCTCGCCTGGTTCCTCTCGGCCTACGCCTACCGACCAACATCGGCCCTCTACGGACAGTCCTTCTGGAAGGCCCTCGGCCTCCCCCTCGCCGCGACGCTCTATATGGCGATGACGGTCTCCTCCGCCTGGCGCTGGTGGCGCGGCCGCGGCGGCCAATGGAAGGGACGCACAGCGCCGACGGCGAGCGCGGAGCCTGCGGCGGCGGAGTGATCTCTACAAAGGCGACTTCCCGCGGCTTGACCGCGGGACCCACGGAACAATGTCGCAGCGCTTGACGTGGCGCTGCTTCTCATCCGCCCACGATGCCGTCGCCACCTTCATTGCTTGTGTTGACCGAGAGCCATGGGCCCCGCGGTCAAGCCGCGGGGAATCGAGACGGATCAACCAGCCCCGACCAAACCCTCCGTCTGCATCCAGTCCACGCTCGCCTTCAGCGCCTCGTCCATGGGCGGGGCTTCCCAGCCGAGATCGCGCTTGGCTTTAGCGGAGGAGAACCGCGCCGGGCGGCTGGCGAGGCGGACGCCCGTGAGCGGCGCCTTGGGCGGATATTTCGTGATCCGGTTCGCGATGAAGGTGTCCACCGCGCCCGCCATCAACGCGACGAAGAAGGGCAGCTGCAGGGACGGCATTTTCCGCCCTGTGAGGAGTTCGAGCTTGGCGAGCAGGCGTCCCATCTCGATATTCTCCCCGCCGAAAAGATAGCGCTCTCCGGTCTTCCCCTTGTCGGCGCAGGCGATGAGGCCGTCCGCCAGCGCGTCCACGGGCACGAAGTTCAGGATCGCGCCGACATAGGCGGGGTTTGCGCCGTTCAGGAAATCGATCAGCATGCGGGTCGGCGGCGTGATCGCCGTATCGCCGGGGCCAAGGGGTTCCGTCGGCAGGGCGATGACGGCGTCAAGCCCGCGGGCGACGGCGTCCTCCACCTCGCGCTCGGCGCGTAATTTCGAGCGCGGATAGGCGCCCAGCATGTCCTCCGGCTCCCAACGGATCGTCTCATCGGCGTCGAAAGGGCGTCGCGGGCTCCTGCGGCCGATGAGGGTCGTGAGGCTGGAGCAATGGACGAGGCGCTCGACGCCGCGCGCCTCGCAGGCGGCGATGACGATCTCCGTCCCCACCCGATTGGCGCAGTCGAAGTCCGCCGGGTTCCGCGCCCAGAGCTGGGCGTTGCCCGCGAGGTGGAAGACGCAGGCGACGCCCGCCATCGCCTCGCGCACGACGCCTGATTGAGTGATGTCGCCCTGAATATGCTCCGTCCCCGGAACGGCGTCGGACGACAGGTCCAGCACGCGCACGCTCTCGCCGCGCGCGAGCAGCTTCTCGACCAGCTGCTTGCCGACGAAGCCCGCGCCGCCGGTGACGAGAACGGGCTTCATTGCGGCCTCTCGCAGACAAGCAGCCCGCGATCCGTCGCCGAGCCGAGCACCAGCTTGCCGTCAATTTCCGCCGCAACCGTCGCGCCCGTGAAAACCTTCCCCGTCGGATCATCGAAGAGGAGCGCCCACGCTCCCGTCTCCGGATCCACCCGCACCGCCCGCGACGGCGCGTGCTTCGCGCCGAACTTGCGGTGCAGACCGAGTTTGAAGAGCGAGGGGTGGAGCGCGGCGAGGATGGAGCCGTCCGGCGCGCGGGTAAGGTTGTCCGGCCCGCCGGGGAGCTTGATGCGGCGTGTGACGGCGTTCTTTTCTAAGTCGACGACCGCCAATTCGCTCGCCCGTGTCTCAGCCACGATCAAGGAATCATCAGCTCCGGTTACCAGACCGTTCGCGAAAGCAAAACCGTCGAGCAGCATTTTCGGTTCCAGTGAATCGAGTTTCCAGAGCGATCCGTTCACCGCGCCCGTCGCTTGGGCGAACCACCCTGTCTTCTCCTGATCGACAGTGAAGTACGCGTCGTAAACGTGATACGCGATATCGTTCGTGCGCGCTGGTAGACGCGTTCGGAAACTGTCCGTGATGGTGTCTGGATGCTCAGCTACCGGGTCGTCAACATCCTCAGCGACTACGAACCAGGCCTCAAGGCCATGATCCGGTGTCTGATATTCGCGGTTCACGATCATCAGCCGCTTGGCGCGATGGCGGATCAGTCCGATTCCGTGCGGCCGAACTTCAGAGAATTTCTGCGCCACTGACAGCATAGGCCGTACCTGCAGAACGGGCCCTTGCAGGTCGCCGAAGTTCACAACATAGACCGCTCCGGTCGGAGGAACGTCGCCCGTCGATAATGCCTGTTCCGTCAGAATTCGATCGTATGCGGAAATATATAGCAGGTTTTCGCGGTAATCGACTTCTACGTCCTCCGCCCCGACCACGTTCCAGCCCGTTTCCGCGTCGATGAACTCCAGCCGGGCGCAGCTTTCCGGCGGATATTCCGGCGCGCCGAGGTCGGGGCCGCCGCAGGCGGCGAGGAGGAGGACAGCAAGAGAGCCGAGAATTCCCCTCCCCCGTTTACGGAGGGTCAAAAGGGGCCCCAACCCTTTTTGACGGCCGCGAAGCGGTCGGAGGGGGCCGGTACGATACTTGCGAAAATGGTGGCGGGTGGCGTCATCGCCGCCCCCTCCGTCGGCTTCGCCGACACCTCCCCCGCAAGCGGGGGAGGAAAAAAAATCGCTCGCCCCGTAACTCACCCTCACCCCTCCGAGCCGGGGCGCTTATAGCCCCATTGCTCCAGATACCGCCCGAGATGGCCTTCCACCTTCGCGGCGGCTTCGTCCGTGTAGGAAAATTTATTCTTCTTGAATGACTTCACCGTACCGAGATAATCGACGAACTTCCCGCGGGCGCGCTCGAAGCCCGGCAGCTTCAGCTGCTCGTAGATTTTCTCCACCGCCGCCATGGGCGCGGCGTCGAGCTCGTCATAGCGCAGCTCCATATAGACATCGTCCGGCAGGCCTGCGGCATCGCGCTCCAGGCGCGACATCATACGGTCGTAGACCTGCAGGATGCGCTCATCGACATCCACGTGAGAATAGTCCTGCAGCGCGAATTCCTCGAAGAGCTTCGCATAGAAATTCCGCATGGAGGTGAAGACTTCATACGGATTGCGGTGGATGTGGACGAACTTCGCGTGCGGAAACAGCTCGCGCAGGAGCGCGAGGCGCCCGGTATAGACCGGGTTCTTGATGAGCAGCGGCTTGCCGTCCTGCAGTTTGGAGAGCTTCTTCATCAGGTGGATGAAGCGGTGCTTCCACTCCTCGATCTCCACAGGACGGCAGCCCTCGAAGAATAGCCCGCGCGCGAGGTGGCGGTCGAATTCCTTCGGGAAGTATATGCCGTGATAGAACGAGACCGACGTCATGTTCGCGATGGCGATCTCGTCTTCCTGCGGACTGTCGGGTTTTACCGGAATGTTGTCGATATACCGGTGCTCCGGCAGCTGACGTTCGAGGATCGGACGCGTCAGCTTGGCGAGGCCGAACAGGTCCCAGGGCAGCCCCGTCGCGACGGGCGGCACGTACGCCCACTCATCGGACTTGCACATGATGTTGTAGAGGTGCGTCGTACCGGAGCGCCAATGGCCGAGAATGAAAACGGGCGGCGCCATCTCCGCCGTCTTCGGCAGGCGGCCGAGAAGCGCGAGGCGCTCCGCCGTCGAGAACGGCCAGCGCCCGAGCGCCGCGCCCCAGACGCCGAGATAAGCCGGCCATTTCTTCGGCGCGCCGGAAATCTGCGCGACGCGCGCGAGGGTTCCGATATTCGCGCCGCTTAACGGGTGCGCCACTGATCAACTCTCCTCATCGGTCGCCGCAGATTGCGGCGTCCAGTACAGGGCTTCGGTCCGGTAGCCGAGGGCCGCAAGACGCGCGAGGGCGTCTTCTTTCACATCCTCGGGAATGGCGGGCTCGCGCGCCAAAATCCAGAGATACCGGCCCTCCGGCTCACCCACGAGAGCGAGGGAATAGTCCGGCGCGACATGGAGAACCCAGTATGGCGCGTAAAACGGGCCGAAAAAACTGACCTTCAACCGCGCGTTGGTTTCCGGGTCGACCACCTTCGCCCGCCCCTCCGCGACATCACGTCCGTCCGGCTTCACGCAGGCGTTCAAGACCTTGATGTCGCCTGATTTTTCCCGCGAATACGTCGCCGTGACGTCGACGCATCCGTCTTCGAAACGATTGGGAAACCGAGCGATCTCGTACCAGCGCCCGAGATACCGATCGAGATCGACAGAGGCGGTCGTCGTCAACGGGACCGAAGCGTCCCGATTTATGGGCGGCGAGGCGCAGCCCGTTAACCAAAGAGAAGCCGCAAGGGCTGAGAACAGACCCGCCAGCGCGCGCGGAAGAGCGCGGCGTGCAAGCGGCGCAGAAGGTGTCGATCGGTGCATCGAGGTGTCCTTACCGGGTTAATGGCGGCGACGACTGCGGCGTCGGCGCCCGCGCTCGCCCGGGCGCAGGAAGCGGACGCCGCGTCCGCGGCGCCGACACCTGCGCCGCAGGAGCGCGAACGCATCACCCTCACTTACCGCGCCCGGCTCGTCGGCGTCGATGGCGACCTCGCCGACATCGTCCGCGGCGCCTCGCGGCTGTTCGCCTCCGACAAGCCGGTTTTCGGCTCCTCGGCGGGCCTCAGACGCGCCGCGCGCGACGACGCGGACCGCATGCGCCGCGCCCTCGTCGCTTCCGGCCGCTACGCCGCGGAAGTGACCTACGAGATCAAACGCGAACAGGGGCCCTATGAAGCGACGTTCACGGTCGTTCCCGGCGCCCAGTTCCGCGCGGTGACGCACCGCATCGTCTATAACGACGACCAGCCCGAAGCCGAGCGCCCGGAGACACTGGCCGATGCGGGGCTTCGCATCGGTCGCGCCTCCGATGGGGCGAGCCTGCAGGCGAATGAGACCGCCCTCGTCGATCGCCTGCGCAACGCCGGCTTCCCCGCCGCCGCCGCCGCCGGGCGCCGGGCGTATGCGGATTTTTCCGAAACGACGGCGGAGATCGTCTACTATGTCGAGACGGGCCCGCGCGCCCGCTTCGGTCCGATCATCTTCAACGGGCTGGAGCGCGTGAAGGAGCCGTTCCTTCGGAAATACGCGAGCTGGGAGGAAGGCGCGCTCTATGAGCTCGCGCCCGTCATCGATTACCGCACGGACCTCTCCCAGACCGGCCTCTTCGGCGCTCTGTCCGTCGAAGCGGGAGCCGTGGGCGGGGACGGCCTCGCGCCCATACTCGTGGACGCGCAGGAGCGGCGCAGGCGGACCATCGGCGCGGGCGTTTCCTACGATACCGATGTCGGCCCCGGCGGACGCGTCTTCTTCGAGCACCGCAATCTTCTGGGCGCGGCGGAGCGCATCAACATCGAACTCGACGCCACCGCGGTGAAGCGCGAGGCGCGGCTGAAGCTGGACAAGCCGTTCCCGAAGCTGCCGGGCTCCTTCCTTTTCGAAACGGGCGTCACGGAAGAAACGACCGACGCCTATGACGCCCAGACGTTCGACGTCTCCGCCGGTTTCGCCCAGCGCTATCTCGATGACCGTCTCACCGTGCGCTATGGCGTCGGCTTCGAAGCCGCGAACATCGAGGAGAACGGCGTCAGCGAGCAGACGGGGCTCGTCTCCATTCCGCTGTCAGCGAGCTGGGTCGATGAAAACGATCCGCTGAACCCGACGTCCGGCGAACGCTTCAGCCTCTCGGTCACGCCGTATACGGGCGCGGAGACCTTCGTCGCCGTGGAGACGCGCGGCGCGACGCGCTTCGCCCTCGGCCCGCGCGACCAGTTCGTCTCGGCGCTCCGCGTGCGGTATGGCGCGATCTTCGGTCCGGCCGCGGCGGATATTCCCGCCACGAAACGGTTCTACGCAGGCGGCGGCGGTTCGGTGCGCGGCTACGGCTTCCAGCTTGTCGGCCCGCTCGACGCTGAGAACGATCCCCTCGGCGGGCGCTCCGTTCTGGAGGCGGCCTTCGAGCAGCGCGTTCGGGTGTGGAAAGATCTTCAGCTGGCGGCCTTTGTCGATAGCGGCCTCGTCTCCACGGCGACGACGCCGGATGAAGACGCGCAGCTCTTGTGGGCCGCCGGCGGCGGGATACGATATCTGACGCCCGTCGGCCCGATCCGCTTCGACGTCGCCGTGCCGATCTCCCGGCGCGATGTGGACGACGCGTTCGAGTTCTACATCTCCATCGGGCAGCCCTTCTGATGGCGCGGCGGCTCATCCTCTCCTTCTTCGCGCTGGCGATGTTCCTCATTATCGGGACGATCACCGCGACGTGGGCGCTGCTCGCGACGGCGCCGGGGCGCGCCTTCGTGTTTGATCTCGCTGAACCCCGCATCGGCGCCGCGCTTGGCGCCGACGTCGAGATCGAAGACGGCGGCGGGCGCTGGCCGCGGGACGCGCGCCTCGCCCGGGTGACGATCGTTCAGGACGGCGAGGTGAAGATCGAGGCGCGCGACATTCATCTGCAATGGCGCCCTCTCGCCCTCATCCGTCAACGCATCATCGTCGACGCTGCGTCCATCGGCGCCGTCGACCTTATCGCGCCGCTCGCCTCTGACGCGCCGCCCAAGCCGAAAGAAGACGCGGAGTTCTCCCTCCAACTCCCGGACCTGCCGCATATTGAGCTGCGCGCGTTCCGGTTGGGCTCGCTGTCGGTGTCGGACGCTTTCCTGCCGGAAGCCGCGGATCTCTCCGCCGAGGCGCAGTTCATTCATACCTCGGACGAAAAAGCGCTCATTCTGCGCACCTATTCCGAAGGCGGCGCGGATTTCGCGGACCTCACCATCGAGGTCGGCGAGGACGACACTGTCCGCGGGCGCGGGCTTCTCTCATCGAACGACGGCCTCATCGCCCGCATCGTGGGGCTCGCCGAACCGCTCGCGCTTGATCTCGTCGCTTCCGGTACCATCGACGACTGGGCGGGCCGCATCGACGCCGAAGGCGGCGAATACGGAACGTTCGGCTTTGATATCACAGGCGAACGACGGCGCGACGGCTACCGGCTGTCGCTCGACGGCTCTGCGGCTCCGGGCGCGGCCATGCCCGCCGAGGCGACGCCCTATATCGGCGAGAGCGCGGCGCTCGTCGCTGATATCGATTTTGAGCGCGGGCTGATCGTCCTTGACCTGAAGGCGCTGGAAGCCGACGCCGGAAGCGCCGCTGGTTCGTTCCGCCTTCAGCATCGCTCCGGCGATCCGCGCGCGGCTGACATCGCCCTCGCCATCGAGCCGGGCGCCGTTCCGGCGCTCGACGGCTTGCCGGAGGCGTTCAGCGAGCCGTGGCGCTTCGAAGCTTCAGCCCGCAAACGGTCGCTGCGCATTGGCGCCGCGCCGCGCTGGGACGGCGAAGCGCGCGTGGCGGGCGCGCCGGGCGATGCGGACATCTCCAATTTCGTCCTCGGCTCTGACGGCGCTCTCGCAGCCGACATCGTCGCGCGGCTCGCCGCGGGCGTCTTTACCGATGACGGCGTCGCCCCTCTCGCCGCCAAGGGCGCGCGCCTCTCGGCGAAACTGACGCGCACGGCCGATGGCGCTCTTTCGGCGGAGAATATTGACGCACGTGCTGGCGACGGCGCGCTGACGCTGAACGGCGCCGCGCGCCTGGCGGGCGAAACCGTCGACGCCAACCTCGATCTGCGCGCCGCGCCCGCTCTCATCGCGGCCTATGTCGCCGACGCCAAATTCGACGCACCCGTTCGCGCGCGCGCGACTGCGAAAGGCGCCCTTTCCGACATCCGCATCGAGACGACCGTTGAAACGCCCGCGGGCCTCCTCGGCGAAACGCGCGTCGTTCCCTCCACCTTGAAAGCGACCGCCGCCGGGGCGCCGCCGGCGCTTTCCGGGGCCGCCAATCTCTCCGCGCCGACCGCGAACGTGACCGCTGAGGCGCGTTACGCCTATAGAGCCGACGGCTCCGGCGAGATCAGCCTCCTGAGCGTTCGCGCCCCGGGTCTCTCCCTCGACGGAAACGCGCGCCTCGCGCCGAACGGCGCCGCCGTCGCCCGTCTTGTTCTCGATGCGGCGGAGGACTTCGTCGCGCCGCTCATCGGCGCCGTCAGCGGCGACGCTGCTCTGGAAGCGCGCCGCGAGGCGGACGGCGCCGTCAAAGCGGACCTCACATCCGAAACCCTGCGCATCGGCGAGAACGCGTTGGAAGGCCTCAGCTTTACCGCAGAGGGGCCCGCTGAAGCCGTGGCGCTCCGCCTACGGCTGGAACGCGCGATGGCGGGCGTCGAGATCGTCGGCGCCGCCATCGACGGCGCGGCGGACCTGACGCAGGAGGAACCGCTCCTCACCCTCACCCGCCTCGGCGCCATCGTCTCCGACGAAGCGCTTCGTCTGCAGCAGCCTGCGGAAGTTCGTCTCGGCCGGCCGGTGCGCGTGCGCAATTTCGACCTCGCCATCAATGAGACCGGCCGCTTGCGGATCGAAGCGGAAGGCGCGCCGGAGCGGCTTTACGCCAGCCTCATCGGCGACACGGTGCTCATTCCCTTCATCTCCGCGAGCGCCGATTTCGACATTCAGATCGATACCGACGCCGAGACGCCTGCGAGCGGCGAGGTGCGCCTCACCGGTCGCAATACGGACTATCCGCAGGGGACGCTGGTCGGATCGCTCTTCTGGGACGCCGCCGAGATCGCCCTCGATCTCGCGCTCGAAAGCGACGACGCGACGCGCGCCATCGGCCGCGCCAGCGCGCCCCTGAAATTGACCCGCGGCGACGTCATAGCCGTCGAGCCCGGCGGGACCATGAACGTCGCGGTCGACTTCAAGGGCCCGGTCGAACCGCTGCTCAGCCTCGCCCCGCCTGTCCCCCACCTCGTCGAGGGGAACGTCTCTCTCAAAGGGACCATCGCCGGTCCGCTGGAGAAGCCGGAAATCGATCTCACCTTCGGCGCCGAGGACGGCCGCTATGAAAGCGTGGAGATCGGCGCCGTCATCAACCGTCTGAAGGCGGATGGCTCCATCAGGGGCGCGCCGGACGATCTTGTCCTCGCCGTACAGGCGACCGGCGCGGGCGCGCGCGGCGGCGCGGCGGATGCGGTGCGCGGCTCCGCGACCATCGAACTGAATGAAGCCCCGAGCCTTAAAGCCAATGTCGCCCTGAAAGACGCCGCTCTCGTTTCGTCCTCGGATCTGGTCGCCATCGCGAGCGGCGGGCTCGATATCGAAGGGCCGCTGGAGGCGCCGCGCATCGCGGGACGCATCCGGGTCAACCGCCTTGACGCGCAGATCCCGAAAACCATCGGCACGTCGCTTGTCGAGGTGGAGGTCGTCCGCACCGATATCGAGGACGCCGCCGAGCTGGAGAACATGCGCCGGGACCGCGGCGGCCCGCTCGACATCGCCGTTATCGCCGATCAGGCCGTGTACGTCCGCGGGCGCGGTCTCGACACCGAATGGAGCGCCGACGTGCAGGTGGGCGGCACGACCGTCGCGCCGACGCTTTCCGGCGAGCTCATCATCCGCGAGGGCTCGCTGACCTTCGCCGGACGCCGCTTCGACATCACCCAGGGCGAGGTCGCCTTCGCCGCCATCGCCGGGCTCGACCCGCGCCTCGACATCACCGCGCAATATGAAGCCGAAGACGCCGTCACGGCGATCATCCGCATCACCGGCCCAGCCTCCGGCCCGCAGATCGAGCTGTCCTCCATTCCTGTGAAACCGGACGAGGACGTGATGGCTTACGTCCTATTCGGCAAACCGGCGCGGGAGGTGAGCGAAGGGGAAGCGCTTCAGATCGCCTACGCCCTCGCCCAGCTCGCCGCCGTCGGCCCGCTCGGCGGCTCCGGCTTCGGGGACAAGCTGCGCCGCTCGCTCGGGCTCGACACGTTCTCGGTTTCCGCGGGCTCGGAACTGGCGGAGAGCTCGCTCACCGTCGGCAAGTATGTCGCTGACGGCGTCTTTCTCTCCGCGACGCAGGACCTCGCCGGTCAGAACGCCGCCGTGGAGCTGGAAATCGAGCTGACGGACCGCATCAGCCTGGAGACGCAGCTGCGCCAGTCCGGCGGCCAGCGCGCCTCTTTGAACTACAAGCGCGACTTTTAACGGCGCCCGGCGGTTCGACCTGCCCGCTTCGACTGATATATCGAGCGCAAACGACAACAGGAGCCCCATACATGGCCGCTGAAACGCCCGCCCGCACCTTTGACTGGACCGACCCGCTCGCCCTCGCCGATCAGCTGACGGACGAAGAGCGGATGATCTCCGAGACCGCGCGATCCTATGCGCAGGAGAAACTCGCCCCGCGCGTCGTCTCCGCTTTCCGCGACGAGCGCTTCGACCGCGAGATCATGAACGAGATGGGCGCCCTCGGCTTTCTCGGGCCGACGGTCTCGCCAGATTATGGCGGCGCCGGCGTCAATCATGTCGCTTACGGACTGATCGCCCGCGAAATCGAGAGCGTCGACAGCGGCTACCGCTCGGCCATGTCCGTCCAGTCCTCCCTCGTCATGTACCCGATCGAGGCGTTCGGGACCGAGGAGCAGAAGCAGCGCTATCTGCCGAAGCTTGCGAGCGGCGAATGGGTCGGCTGCTTTGGCCTCACCGAAGCCGATGGCGGCTCCGATCCGGGCGCCATGCGCACGAAGGCGGAGAAGACGGCGAACGGCTTCCGTCTCAACGGCGGCAAGTACTGGATCTCCAATTCGCCCATCGCCGACGTCGCCGTCGTCTGGGCGAAGCTCGACGGCGAAATCCGCGGCTTCATCGTCGAAAAGGGCGATGACGGATTTTCCGCGCCGAAGATCGAGGGGAAGCTTTCCCTGCGCGCCTCCATCACGGGCGAGATCGTGCTGTCAAACTGCGAGATCCCTGAAGACCGGCTGTTGCCGAACGTGAAAGGCCTGCGCGGCCCCTTCTCCTGCCTCAACAAGGCCCGCTACGGCATTTCCTGGGGCGCCATGGGGGCGGCGGAGGCCTCCTGGCGCGCGGCGCGCGACTACGCCATGGAGCGCGTTGTCTTCGGTCGCCCGATCGCAGGCGTCCAACTGGTGCAGAAAAAGCTCGCCGATATGCAGACCGAAATCGCGCTGGGCTATCAAGGCGCGCTGCGGCTCGGTCGGATGCTCGACGACGGCGCATTCGTTCCGGAGGCGATTTCGCTCATGAAGCGGAACAATTGCGGCAAGGCCCTCGCCATCGCCCGCGAAGCGCGCGACGTGCTGGGCGGCGCCGGCATCTCGGAAGACTGGCCGGTTCTGCGTCACGCGATCAATCTGGAGACCGTGAACACCTATGAAGGCACCCACGACATCCACGCGCTGATCCTCGGGCGCGCGCAGACGGGGCTCGCGGCGTTCTGAACGACGCCGTCAG
>CAYFIB010000057.1:0-13742 GCA_964342855.1 uncultured Caulobacterales bacterium | reverse complement strand
CCCGCTGATTAAAAGTCAGCTGCTCTACCAACTGAGCTACGGGCCCGACCGAGCGCGCTTACCTAGAGAGACGCGGCGGGCGCGTCAACGCCGAGAGCCGCATCAGGGGCGCGCAATTTCGTGAAAATTGAAATCGGCCGCGACGCCCGGTCGAGGGGCGCCGCGGCGCGCGGGATCAGAAGCGGTAGACGACCGAGAACGACAGCTCGTCGGCTTCAACGTCGTCGCCGTAGTCGATGCGATCGAAGCCGATGCGGGCGCCGAACGGCGTCGCAGGCAGGTTCACCTGGGCGCCGACGCCATAGGAGAGGCCGTCTTCGGTTTCGCTGCTCGAGCCGCCGGGGCCGCTGACGGTGGTTTTGCCCTGCAGGAGGCCGACGCGGGCATAGAGCCAGGTTGTCGGGATAACCGGGTAGCGCGCGACGCCGTAAACGCCCGCCTGATAGTCGAGCTCGAGGGTGACGCCGGCCTGCTCGACATCGGTGATGCCTTTGAGGAGCTCCACTTCAGCGCCGAAGAATTTCACGAAGTCCGCGCCAAGGCGCACGCCCGCGGCGTCGACGTCGACATCGACGGGGTCGAAGCTGAGGTTGGCGTAGACGATCTCGCCGCGCGGCGAGATGAGAAAGTTGCCGGCGGCGGCCGGCGTGATGAGCGCGCCGATGACGGCGGCGCTGGCGAGATATTTCAGCATGGGTTCCCCTTCATAATCTTCGCCGGCGGTTGCGGACCGGCTGACGGGAGGGGTTCTAGCACCTTCGTGAGCGCGCGTCAGTCTTCGCTGATGGAAGCGCCCCTGTCCCGGGCGGCTTTGGCGCGGCGCTCATGGAACTCGGCCTCGAAGTCCGCGAAGCGGCCCGCCGCGATGGCGGCGCGCATGGCGGCCATCAGCTCCTGATAATAGGCGATGTTGTGCCAGCTCAAGAGCATCGGCCCGAGATACTCCCCCGCCTTGAAGAGGTGGTGGAGATAGGCCTTGGAATAGCGGGACGAGGCCGGGCACGGGCTTTCCGGGTCGAGGGGGGCTGCGTCCTCCGCGAAGGCGGCGTTCTTGATGTTGAGCGGCCCTTCCTTCGTCCACGCCTGCCCATGGCGGCCGGAGCGGGTGGGCGCGACGCAATCGAACATGTCGATCCCGCGTTTGACGGCGCCGACGAGATCGTCCGGCTTGCCGACGCCCATGAGATAGCGGGGCTTTTCTTTCGGCATGTAGGGCGTCGTGAAATCGAGGACGTCGAACATCGCTTCCTGCCCTTCGCCGACGGCGAGGCCGCCGACGGAATAGCCGGGGAAGTCCATGGCGGCGAGCGCCTCGACCGAGCGCCGCCGCAGGTCTTCATAGACGCCGCCCTGCACGATGCCGAAGAGCGCCCGTCCCGCGTCGCCATAGGTCTCGAAGGCGCGTTTGGAGCGCTCCGCCCAGCGGTGGGTGAGATCGAGGGAGGTTTCAACGGCGCCGCGCTCGATCGGGTAAGGCGGGCATTCGTCGAGCACCATCTGGATGTCGGCGCCGAGCAGGTTCTGGATCTCGATGGAGCGCTCCGGCGTCAGCATGTGGCGCGAGCCGTCGATATGGCTCTGGAAGGAAACGCCCTCCTCCGTCAGCTTGCGGAGCTTGGCGAGGGACATGACCTGAAAGCCGCCCGAGTCCGTCAGGATCGGCCCGTCCCACTGCATGAAGCGGTGGAGCCCGCCGAGGCGCGCGACCCGCTCCGCTCCCGGACGCAGCATCAGATGGTAGGTGTTGCCGAGGATGACATCCGCGCCCGTCGCCTTCACATGCTCCGGGTGCATCGCCTTCACGGTCGCCGCGGTGCCGACGGGCATGAAGGCGGGCGTGCGGATGGCGCCGCGGGGCGTCGCGACGAGACCGGTGCGCGCCGCGCCGTCAGTCGCGTGAAGGGTGAAGAAATCGCTCATGATCGGCTTTCATTGGGGATCAGCGAGGCGTCGCCATAGGAGAAGAAGCGATAGCCCGCCTCGACGGCGTGGGCGTAGGCGGCCTGCATACGCTCGATTCCCGCCAGCGCGCTGACGAGCATGAAGAGCGTCGAGCGCGGCAGGTGGAAATTGGTCATCAGAAGATCGATGGAGCGCACCGCGCGGCCGGGGGTGATGAAAATGTCCGTCTCGCCCGCGAAGGCCCGCACGACGCCCGCTGCGTCGCAGGCGCTTTCGAGGATGCGTAAGGATGTCGTGCCGACGGCGACGATGCGCCCGCCCGCGGCTTTGGTTTCGGCGATGCGGGCGGCGACGGCTTCGGGAACCTCTCCGTATTCGGCGTGCATCACATGATCTTCGATGTTCTCCGCCGAGACGGGCAGGAATGTCCCCGCCCCCACATGGAGCGTGACGGCGGCGCGCCCGACGCCGCGCTCGTCGAGGCGCTGGAGCAGTTCCGGCGTGAAGTGGAGCCCGGCGGTGGGCGCGGCGACGGAGCCGTCGCGCTCGGCGAAGGCGGTCTGATAGTCCTCCGCATCCGCCGCATCCACATCGCGCTTGCGGGCGATATAGGGCGGCAGCGGCGGCGCGCCGACGCGTTCCAGCGCCGTGTCGAGGGCGGCGCCCTCCTCGGAGAACTTCAGCGTGACAACGGTTCCCGCGATCGAGGCGACCTCCGCGCCGAGGCCGTCGAAATCGATCCGGTCGCCGGGGCGCAGGCGCTTCAGGGGCCGGGCGAAAGCGTCCCAGAGATCGCCGCCGCGACGCTTGATGAGCGTCGCGTCGATGCGCACGTCCCCGCCCCCGCCTTCGGCCCGCGCCGGGCGCACGCCCGCGAGCTGGGCGTTGAGGACGCGGGTGTCGTTGACGATGAGGAGATCGCCGGGGCGGAGAACCTCCGGCAGATCGCGGACGATCCGGTCCTCCGGCGCGCCGCCCCCCGGCGGCAGCACCAACAGCCGCGCGGCGTCCCGCGGCCGCGCGGGCCGCAGGGCGATCCGGTCTTCCGGCAGGTCGAAATCAAAGGCGTCGGCGCGCATCGGGCGGTGCTAGCCGCGTGGGGCGTGGGTGAAAAGCCCCTCTCGCCGTCGGGCCGACGGTCGAAGCTGCGAACCTTCCCCGCCAACCAAAAACCCGAATCCCCGCGGCTTGACCGCGGGGCCCATGGCGCCAGGCGTCGAACTCCAGCCGGCCTGGCGCTTCGGACGACGCGCTCGCCGCGCCGTCCCCGCTTGGTCTCAATCAAATTGCTGAACGTCCCATGGGTCCCGCGGTCAAGCCGCGGGAAGTCGGCGCCTAGAGTTGGGCTTGCTCATTGTCGGCAAGCTCGTCGCGAACCGGCGGGATACCTCGTCAATCCAGAAGAGTTGCTTAGCGCTTCAACACGCCAAATGCATGCAGCGAGTTGTGATGAGTGTCGAAGACCAACCAGCTCAGTTCCTTATCGAAAATGAAGAACTCGGCATGGGGGCTGTCCAAGACGCAGGTCAGGCAAGTTCCAAGCCGTCCGCGAAAAACCGGCCATGGCGGCGTAAAACTATCCGTAACGCTCATATAAACAGCGCTGTTCTGATCAAATAGCTCGTTCCAAAAGTTACCGAATACCACGCCTTTATCGTCGTAGCTAATGACAAAAGCGTCTTTGCTTGCTGACCGCCACCACCAACGGTCTGAAGGACGGTCACAACGGATGAACGTCGCGACATCGCCTAACAACTGTTCAGATTGATTGGTGGCCAGTTCAGAGATCTCGGCCGCATCTCGAAGCCGCGAATAGAGCGGGATGGTATTCCACTTCGTCATTGAGTTACTCTTCAAAATCTGACGAGTGACGGAGAACCCAGTATCAGCAACCAAATTTTTCGTTGGTTTAGCTGACGTAGGCGAACTCCAGAATCAAGAAACCGCTGCGTCCTCCAGAAACTCGACGAACTCGATCAGCGCCGCGTCGAACCAGGCGATGTTCTCGGCGATGGTGCGGTCGAGGAGGCCGCCTTCGGCGGTGAAGGGGTGGTCGAAGCCGATGGAGCCGTCGCGCAAGCGATAGGCGCGGCCGATGAGACTGGAGGCGTTCCAGGCGTTCAGCTGGTCGAGCGAGGGCGCGTCGTCGGGCTCGAGGAAGGCGACGAGCAGCACCTCGTCGCATTCGGCGTCGAAGCCCGTCGTCGCGCGCTCGCATTCATAGAACTGAACCTCGAAGGGGATGTCTTCGATCTCGCTCAGGATGACGATCTCGTCGTCCTTGATGAGCGCCTGCCCGCCATAGCCCTCGGCGCGCATGACCTCGGCGATCTTGGAGACGCGCACGCCCGCTTCCGCGCTCGCGCTGAATAGCGCCGCCGCGGACGCCAATATGGCCGCCGCCAGAGCCGCCGGTCGCATCATGCCCCTCGAACCGTTCCCCATACGCACGCCGTCGACGTTAACCGCCCCCGGCGCGCGGGTCCATGAGGCGGCTCAGGCCGCCTTGCGGAAGGAGAGGATCTTGGTCGGCTTTGCCGGCGGTTCGCCGCGGGCGACCGCGTCGATGTTCTCCATGCCGGAGACGACCTTGCCCCAGACCGTGTACTGACCGTCGAGGAAGCTCGCATCGTCGAACACGATGAAGAACTGGCTGGAGGCCGAATTCGGGTTCTGCGCCCGCGCCATGGAGCAGACGCCCCGCTGGTGGGAGACATCGTTGAACTCGGCGGGAATGTTTTCGTCCGCGCCGCCCATGCCGGTGCCGTCCGGGCAACCGCCCTGCGCCATGAAGCCCTCGATCACGCGGTGGAAAACGAGGTCGTCATAGAAGCCGTCTTCGGCGAGTTTGGTGATCTGGGCGACGTGCTTCGGCGCCTTGTCGGGAAACGTCTCGATGGTGACGGTTCCAGTTTCCAGCTCCAGGATCAGCTTGTTGTCGTCGCTCACAGTTTCACCTCGCCATTAACGCGTTTCGGGACAGGGATCTGGCAGATATCGCGCACGAAGCCGACGCGGCCTTCGCTCGGCGGGCGCGAATAGACTTCGTATTCAGCGAGATAGGCGCTGAAGGCGTCCGTCTCGGTGCGCATGACCTCGATCTTCGGCGCGTCGGCGACATCCGTCGCCATGCGCGCGCTCAGGATCTTCCCGGGGCGCTGGGGCGGCTCGCCGCGCGGCAGGGCGTCGACGGCGTTCTGGCCGTCCACGACGAAGCCCCAGACCGTATACTGACGGTCAAGCGACGTGCGTGCGTCGGAGAAGATGAGGAAGAACTGGCTGTTCGCAGAGTTCGGCGGCGCCGCGCGCGCCATGGAGGCGGCGCCTTCGCAATGGAGCGGCCAGCGCGGCAGCTCGCCGTCGGCCGGGATGGCGCGGCTTTCTTCCGGGTACCCGCCGACGGGCGCGCCGTTCACATAGCCGACGCGCGCGGCGACCGTGTCGCGGCCGATGACGCGAAACGTCTCGCCCGGCGTCGCGACGTGGGTGAATTCGGCCTGCAGGTCCGGCAGATCAGAGCCGCCGGTGCCGTCGCCGCGCGGGTCGCCGCCCTGGGCCATGAAGCCCTCGATGACGCGGTGGAAATTGAGCCCGTCATAAAAGTTCTGCCGCACGAGGGTGCGGATGCGCTCCACATGTCCCGGCGCGAAGTCGGGCCGCAGCTCGATAGCGACCTCGCCGGTCGAAAGCGTGAAGATGACGAGATTGGCCGGGTCCACCGGACGCCAGGCGCTGTCCGGCGCGGCTTCAGCGGCTTCGCGCGGCGTCGCGGCGGCGGGGGTGATGAAGCCCGCCGCAAGAGCGAGCCCGAGCGCGGCGGCGCGCGCCATGAGGGGCGATTTCATCTGGAACTCCATCGTCAAACGGGCGTCAGGCGGCGAGCTTTTCACGCAGGCGCTCGGCCACCAGCGCCGGAACAAACTGGTCGATCTTGCCGCCATAGCGGGCGATCTCCTTCACGAGACGCGAGGCGACCGCCTGATGGCGCGGGTCGGCCATGAGGAACACGGTTTCTATGTCCGGATTAAGGGCGGCGTTCATGCCCGTCATCTGGAATTCGTATTCGAAGTCGGAGACCGCCCGCAGGCCGCGCACGATGACGTGGGCGTTGATCTCCTCGGCGAAGTGCATGAGCAGCTTGGAGAACGGCCGAACCTCAACGGGCGTGCGGGTCTTCTCGGCGAGGGGCGCGACGACGTCCTGCGTCATCGACACCCGTTCGGCGGTCGAGAAAAGCGGGCCCTTGGCCTCGTTTTCCGCAACGCCGATAATGAGATGGTCGACGATCTTCAGGGCGCGCCTGATGATATCCACGTGCCCGTTGGTCACCGGATCGAAGGTGCCGGGATAAAGACCGATGACCGTGTTCGGCGTCACGCGCCCTCCTCCGGCGGCGCTCCTTCGCCCGCCTCGTCATCGTCAGTTTCGCCTACATCCTGCAGGTGTTCAACGGAGACCACGCGCTCGCCCTCGCGGGTCTTGAGGATGGTGACGCCCTGCGTATTGCGCCCGGCGATGCGGATGTCCTCGACCGGGGTGCGGATGAGCTGACCGCCATCGGTGACAAGCATGATCTGGTCGGCGTCCTCGACCGGGAACGATGCGCGGACGCGGCCGTTCCGCGGGCTCGCGACGATGGCGATGATGCCTTTGCCGCCGCGGCCGGAGGTCCGGTATTCGTAGCTGGAGGAGCGCTTGCCGTAGCCGTTCTCGGTGACGGTCAGAATGAACTGCTCCGCCGCGCCGAGCTGGGCGATGCGCTCCGGCGAGAGGCCGACATCGGGCGTATCGGGATCGTCCGCCGGCGCGTCGTCGGCTTCTTCGCCCGCCGCGCGCCGCATGGCGTTCGCGTGCTTCAGATACGCCCGCGCCTCCTCCGGCGAATAGTCGCCATGGCGCAGGATCGCCATGGAGATGACTTCGTCCGCGCCGAGGGCGGCTTTTTCATCCAGCTTCACCCCGCGCACGCCGGTGGAGTTGCGGCTCGCGAAGACCCGCACGTCGGAGACTGGGAAGCGGATGCAGTGGCCGTTCGCGGTCGTCAGGAGAACGTCGTCCTCCTCCGTGCACAGCTTGACGCCGACGATGCCGTCGCCCTCGTCGAGCTTCATGGCGATCTTGCCGTTGCGGTTGATCTGCGTGAAGTCCGAGAGCTGGTTGCGCCGCACGCCGCCCGATTTGGTGGCGAACATGACGTTGAGCGCGCCCCACTCGCCTTCATCCTCCGGCAGCGGAAGAATGGTCGTCACGCGCTCGTCCTGCGCCAGCGGCAACAGGTTCACGAACGCCTTGCCGCGCGCCGTCGGCGCGCCTTCCGGCAGGCGCCAGAGCTTCAGCTTGTAGGCCATGCCGCTGGACGTAAAGAACAGAAGCGGCGTGTGCGTATGGCCGACGAAGAGCTGGGAGACGAAATCCTCGTCCTTCATGCCCGCCGCCGAGCGGCCCTTGCCGCCGCGCCGCTGCGCCCGATAGGCCGAAAGCGCCGTGCGCTTCACATAGCCCGCGTGCGTGACGGTGACGACCATGTCTTCGCGCTCGATGAGGTCTTCGTCGTCAACCTCGCCCTCGATATCGAGGAACTCCGATTTCCGCGGCGTCGCGAACTCGTCCTTGATCTCGCCGAGCTCGGTCTTGATGATCTCCAGGACGCGCTCGCGGCGACGGAGAATATCGAGATAGTCCGTAATCTGATCGGCGAGGCCTTTCAGCTCGTCGCCGATCTCGTCGCGGCCGAGGGCGGTGAGGCGCGAGAGGCGCAGATCGAGGATCGCCTTCGCCTGCGTCTCCGAAAGCTTGATGGTGCCGTCGTCCTGCATGGCGTGGCGCGGGTCGGCGACGAGCGCGACCAGCGGCGCCAGGTCCTTCGCCGGCCAGTTGCGCGCCATCAGCTGCTCTTTGGCGATGGTCGGGTTCGGCGCGTGGCGGATGAGGTGCACCACCTCGTCGATGTTCGCGACGGCGATGGCGAGGCCGACCAACACGTGCGCCCGGTCGCGCGCCTTGCGCAGATCGAATTTCGTCCGACGGGTGATGACCTCTTCGCGGAAGGCGATGAAGCCGGTCAGGATTTCGCGCAGGGTGAGCTGGCGCGGGCGGCCGCCGTCGAGCGCGAGCATGTTGACGCCGAAAGACGTCTGCAGCTGCGAATAGCGGTAGAGCTGGTTGAGAACGACATCCGCCGACGCGTCGCGCTTCAGCTCGATGACGACGCGGATGCCGGAGCGGTCGCTTTCATCGCGCAGGTCGGCGATGCCCTCGACCTTCTTGTCGCGGACAAGTTCTGCGATTTTCTCGACCATGGTCGACTTGTTCACCTGATACGGGATCTCGTGAACGATGATGGCGTAGCGGTCCTTGCGCACTTCCTCGATGGAGGTCTTCGAGCGCATGACGACCGAGCCGCGCCCGGTCATGAGGCCGGAACGCGCGCCGGAGCGGCCGAGAATGTAGGCGCCCGTCGGGAAGTCCGGACCCGGCACGATCTCCAGAAGATCCGCGTCCGATGTGTTCGGCTCGTCGATGAGCGTCACCGTCGCGTCGATGATCTCGCCGAGATTGTGCGGGGGAATGTTCGTCGCCATGCCGACGGCGATGCCGCCCGCGCCGTTGACGAGAAGGTTCGGGAACCGGGCCGGCAGCACCACCGGCTCTTTTTCGGATCCGTCATAGTTCGCCTGGAAGTCGACGGTTTCTTTTTCGATATCGGCGAGCAGCGAGTGCGCCGGCTTCGCCATGCGCGCTTCGGTGTACCGCATGGCCGCCGGCGGGTCGCCATCGACGGAGCCGAAGTTCCCCTGCCCGTCGATGAGGCGCAGACGCATGGAGAAGTCCTGCGCGAGACGCACGAGCGCGTCATAGACCGCCTGGTCGCCGTGGGGGTGATATTTACCGATGACGTCGCCGACGATGCGCGCGCACTTCCGATAGGCCTTGTTCCAGTCGTAGCCGTTCTCGTGCATCGACCAGAGGATGCGGCGGTGGACGGGTTTCAGGCCGTCGCGCGCGTCCGGAATGGCGCGGCTGACGATCACGCTCATGGCGTAATCGAGATAGCTGCGGCGCATCTCGTCTTCGATGGAGATCGGGCTCACGCCCGGCTCGTCGGGCGGCGGGCCGCCGGCGCCGGGGTTTTCATCAGTCGGGTCTTGCGGATCGTCGTTCGCCACGGGCCGTCATGCTTTCGTCATCGGGGAGGCCGGGAGTACCACCGCCCGCCGCAGCGCCGCAAGGTTAAGCGCCTTTCATCTCCGGAGGTGTTGGGCTGCGGCGTTCGGCGCTGTATGGGAGCGCGCGAGAGGGAGAGCGCGGACGCCGCGAAACGAACCGGGCCGCCGACGGGCGTCCGGCGTTTCAACGCGACCGAGCGTCCCCGAACGTTCGACAGTCGAGCCTTTCAAAGGACCCGCGCCCATGAGCTGGACCCCCGACCGACGCCTGTTCCTCGCCTCCGCCGCCGCGGCGGGCCTCGCCGCCTGCGGCGAGAACAAAGCCGCGCCTGCGCCCGCCCAGCCCGGCTGGCGACAGGGCGCCGACGCGCCCTTCGCCTCGCAGGAGGTCTACCCGACCCTCTGGAACGGCGGCGCGGTGCTGGCGGGCGGCATGGCGAAGCCCATCGGCGCGGCGGAGCTTTCGCAGGTCTCCTCGGCTGCCTTCTACGATCCGAACGCCGATAAATGGACGCCCCTCGCCGATCTGCCGGCCCAGCGCCATCACCTGAACCTGCTCGTCCACAAGGACATGCTGCTCTGCGCAGGAGGCTTTGAAGCGCAATCGCGAGAGCGCTTCTGGGCGCCGAAAGCCGATATGTGGTTCCGCGATACGCTCGACGGCCCGTGGAAGCCGTTCCGTCCCATGCCCGCCCTGCTCGGCGAGACGGTGGCGGTCTCCTATGACGGACGCCTGCACTTCGCCTCGGGCCGCAAGCCCGTCGCCTCCGGCGGCGGCTTCCGCGATCTTCACGACACGGACAAGCATTTCTACTGGGACGGAAAATACTGGGAAGACGCGGCGCCCGTGCCGACGGCGCGCAACTCCGCCGCCGGCGCCGCCATCGACGGCAAGCTCTATGTGGTCGGCGGCCGGGTCTGGCCGTTCTCCAAAACGAACAACGATCCGCAGGTGACCGGCAATCTCAATGTCGTCGAGCGCTATGATGTCGAGAGCGACAGCTGGGAGACGCTCCGCCCGCTGCCGAAACCCATGGGCGGCCACGGCGCGGCGGCCCTCGGCGGCAAGCTCTACGTCTTCGGCGGCGAGGAGTTCGACGGCGAGGCGCACGCTCTCTCCGACGCCTTCGTCTACGACCCCGCGACGGATGTGTGGGAGGCGATCGACCCTATGCCGCGCCCGCGCCACGGTTTCAACGCCGTCGCCTTTGAAGAGCGCGGCGAGATCGCCCTCATCGGCGGCGCGCAGAAGCCGGGCGGCGAAGAGACGCTGACGGCGGTCGATATTCTGAAGGTGTGAAGAAGGCGACAGCCCTCGCTAGCTTACGCAAACCCGTCATCCCGGCCGAGCGAAGCGAGAGCCGGGACGCAGGGCGTCGCGCGCTGCGCTCTGACACTCTGGGTCCCGGATAAA
Organism: uncultured Caulobacterales bacterium; assembly: GCA_964342855.1. GTDB lineage: Bacteria > Pseudomonadota > Alphaproteobacteria > Caulobacterales > Parvularculaceae > JBCBJX01. Next base: position 3,260 of record CAYFIB010000057.1, on the reverse strand, counting down.
CGCTTCGCGGTTTCCGGGATGACGTTGAATGGTCGTAACCGGCTCAAAAAGATGCCCGTCGCCCGCTCAGCCGTTCGAGCAGCTCATGCTGACATCGTCTGTCGAACCGGAGTCGGCGAGCTTTTCCGCGCGCTTCATCAACGCCGCCTGACACTCCGAAAAGCTGTCATAGCGACCGAGCGTGCGCCAACCATCGCGCAGTTTCCACGCGCCGCCGCCGAACGTGCCGCAGGCGGCGAGCATGGCCGCCAGCGACGCGGCGAGCGCCGCGCCCCTGAATGTCGAATGAACACGCATCCCTGTCCTCCCCAAACAAGCGCCGCCGGAATGGCCCCGCTTAAAACGGAATATCGTCGTCCAGCTCATAGGACTTGCCGCCGCCGGAGCCCTGCGGCGGGCCCTGATCGTAACCGCTGGACGGGCCTTCCAGCCGACCGCCGCCGCCTTCGCCGCGCCCGTCGAGCATGACGAGGGTCGAGTTGAAGTTTCGCAGGACGATTTCGGTCGTGTACCGATCAGCGCCGGACTGATCCTGCCATTTGCGGGTCTCCAGCTGGCCTTCCAGATACACTTTGGAGCCCTTCTTCAGATAGGACTGGGCGACGCGGACGAGACCTTCGGAGAAGATCGCCACGCGGTGCCATTCGGTTTTCTCGCGGCGCTCGCCGGTATTGCGGTCTTTCCAGTTTTCCGACGTCGCGACGGACAGGTTGCAGACCGAGCCGCCGTTCTGGAACTGACGGACTTCCGGGTCCGCGCCCAGATTTCCGACGATGATGACTTTATTGACGCTGCCGGCCATGCGGCGCTCCTTCCATTCCCACTGCGTTCACTGAGCCTTTGCGGCGAGTCGCCCCCACGTCCGTACAGGCCGCCCCCGGGTCGCCGCCCTCACCGGCCGTTTTCGCGGCGATGCTCCCGCATTTTCAGCCAGACGGTGATTGCGCCGCAGAAACTCAACAGCACCGCGCCGCGCCAGATGATTTCGCTCGCCGGAAGATCGATCATGATGTCACCGTACCTCTTCCCTCACCGATCCAAAAGCGTCGCGCCGAAAAGCCGCGCCGCCATGCCGATTGCAAGGAGCGAACTCGCCGCGATCGGATCGCGAACGACGGCGAGCGCCGCCAGCGTCGCCCCGACCGCCGGCGCGGAGAAATAGTTCCGAAAAGACTCGCGTTCCCGCATCTGGCCCGCCCCCGCTGTCAGGAGCGACATTGTTCGCTTTTTGTTCTTGCTGTCAATTCCGAACCGGGCGCATAGTTTGGGTCCTTCCCCTTAAGGCGAAAGTCGCAGCGAGCCCCCATGAGCCTCACCTCCATCCGCGTCGTCGGCGCGCGCGAGCACAATCTGAAGAACGTGACGGTGGAGATCCCGCGCGACGCGCTGGTCGTCGTCACGGGGCTGTCGGGCTCGGGCAAGTCCTCGCTTGCTTTCGACACCATCTACGCCGAGGGCCAACGGCGCTATGTGGAGAGCCTCTCGGCCTACGCCCGCCAGTTTCTGGAGCTGATGCAGAAGCCCGATGTCGACCAGATCGAGGGCCTCTCGCCCGCGATTTCCATCGAGCAGAAGACGACCTCGAAGAACCCCCGCTCCACGGTCGGCACGGTGACGGAGATATACGACTATATGCGCCTCCTCTGGGCGCGGGTCGGAATTCCCTATTCTCCCGCGACCGGCGAACCGATCTCGGCGCAGACGGTCTCCGAAATGGTCGATCGGCTGATGGGCGAGGAAGACGGCGCGCGCTTCTATCTACTCGCGCCGATGATCCGGGGGCGGAAGGGTGAGTACAAAAAAGAGCTCGCCGAGCTTCTGAAGAAAGGCTTTCAGCGGGTGAAGGTGGACGGCGAGTTCTACGAAATCGCCGACGTTCCCGCCCTCAACAAGAAGGTGAAGCACGATATCGACGTGGTCGTGGACCGCGTGGTCGTGAAGGAAGGCGTCGAAAGCCGCCTCGCCGAAAGCTTCGAAGCTGCGCTCGCGCTAGCCGACGGCATCGCCGTCGCCGAGAGCGCCGATAAAAAGGACGCTGACGGAAAGCCGGTCCGCACGGTATTCTCCGCGAAATTCGCCTGCCCTGTCTCCGGCTTCACCATCGACGAGATCGAGCCGCGGCTCTTTTCTTTCAACAACCCGGCTGGCGCGTGCCCCACCTGCGACGGTCTCGGCGTGCAGACGTTTTTCGACCCGGAACTCGTCGTTCCGGAAAAAGACCGGGTGCTGCGCAAGGGCGCCATCGCGCCCTGGTCAAAGGGCCAGTCGCCCTATTACATGCAGACGCTGCAAGCGCTGGCGGACGCCTATGGCTTCGGGATCGACGATCGCTGGGACGCGCTCTCCGAGGAACAGCAGAACGTCATCCTCTACGGCACCGGCGCCGAGGCTGTTCAGTTCGTCTACGACGACGGCCTCCGCCGCTACGAAACCCGAAAACCGTTCGAGGGCGTCATACCGAACCTTGAGCGTCGCTGGCGGGAGACCGATAGCCAGTGGGTGCGCGAGGAGATGGACAAATACCAGTCCGTCACCGACTGCGACGCCTGCGGCGGCGCGCGCCTGAAGCCCGAAGCTCTCGCCGTGAAGCTCGGCGACCGGACGATTTCGGCGGCGGCGGATCTCTCCATCAAGGCGGCGGACGCGTGGTTCCGCGATCTCGACAAGTCCCTCACCAAAAAACAAAAATCCATCGCCCAACGGGTGCTGAAGGAAATCCGCGACCGGCTGCACTTCCTCAACTCGGTCGGCCTTGAATATCTCACCCTGTCGCGCGGTTCGGGCTCCCTCTCCGGGGGAGAGAGCCAGCGCATCCGCCTTGCGAGCCAGATCGGCTCGGGGCTGACGGGCGTTCTTTACGTGCTCGATGAACCCTCCATCGGCCTCCACCAGCGCGACAACGAGCGCCTGCTCGGCACGCTGAAGAATCTCCGCGATCTCGGAAACTCCGTGATCGTCGTCGAGCATGACGAGGACGCGATCCGACAGGCGGACCACGTCATCGATATCGGCCCCGGCGCCGGCGTCCATGGCGGGAAAATCATCGCCGAGGGGACGCCCGAAGAGATCATGGCTGAGCCGAAATCGCTCACCGGCGACTATCTCGCTGGCCGGCGCGCCGTGCCGATCCCGGAGGAGCGCCGGCCGATCGATGAGAACCGCAAGCTGACGGTCGTCGGCGCCCGCGGCAACAATCTGAAAGACGTCACCGCCGACATCCCCCTCGGCGTCATGACCTGCGTCACCGGCGTCTCGGGCGG
>CAYFIB010000056.1:0-14026 GCA_964342855.1 uncultured Caulobacterales bacterium | reverse complement strand
CGATGACTCCATTCCGATTCGGGTTGATTTCTCGCGAATCGGGGGCGTTTCGAAAATGGTTTCGGTACTGAAGGCGGCGTTCTGGCCGGTCGTCATCGTCGCTTTGGGTCTCTGGATCACGTTCTTCTCGTTCGAAGGACGCTTCGGGCTCAAGGCGCTCGACGCCGCCGAATCGCGTCTCGCTGAAGCGCGCGAGCTGCTCGCCAACCTTGAAACGCGCCGGGATCGTCTCGCCATGATCTGCGACCAGCTCGACGGCGCCGCGCTCGACCGCGATCTCGTCGAAGAGCGTGCGCGCGTGGTGCTCGGCTACGCGCACCCGAAAGACGTTATTCTCACGCGCTCGGAGCTGGAGCGCTTGATCGGGCGCGTCGCCGACTGAGCGAACGGAAATTCCTGAGCGTTCGGAAGGCGTTGCGACCGGTGTCTTCCGGGCCTAGTGTGCCGCCGAACTGACACGCTTGGGGAGATACGAATGTCCGCAGACGCGACCGCCGCGCGGCCCAATCTCGACGCGACGAAAGACGAAGCGCTCAAATACTATCGCGACATGCTCCTCATCCGCCGCTTTGAAGAGCGCGCGGGCCAGCTTTACGGCATGGGCCACATCGGCGGCTTCTGCCACCTCTATATCGGACAGGAGGCGGTCGTCGTCGGCGTCGAAGCGGCGAAGGAAGACGGCGATCAGGTCATCACCGGCTATCGCGATCACGGCCATATGCTCGCCTGCGGAATGAGCGCGCGCGGCGTCATGGCGGAGCTGACCGGCCGCGAAGGGGGCTATTCCCGCGGCAAGGGCGGCTCCATGCACATGTTCTCCCGCGACAAGCAGTTCTTCGGCGGCCACGGAATCGTCGGCGCGCAGGTTCCGATTGGCGCCGGGCTCGCCCTCGCGGACAAGTACAAAGATAACGGCAAGGTTTCGCTGACCTATTTCGGCGACGGCGCCTCGAACCAGGGGCAGGTTTTCGAAGCCATGAACATGGCGAAGCTCTGGGATCTTCCCTGCATCTTCATCATTGAGAACAATCAGTACGCCATGGGAACGAGCGTGAAGCGCTCCCACGCCGAAACGCACCTCTATCGCCGCGGCGCCTCGTTCGGCATTCCGGGCAAGGAAGTCGACGGCATGAACGTCCTCGAAGTGCGCGAGGCCGCGCGCGAGGCGATGGATCACGCGCGCGCGGGCAAGGGCCCGATGGTTCTTGAGATGAAGACCTACCGCTATCGCGGCCACTCCATGTCGGACCCGGCGAAGTACCGCTCCCGCGAAGAAGTGACGGATATGCGCGAGCATTCCGATCCGATCGAGCGGTTGAAAGCGTTCATTCTGCAGAAGTCATATGCCGATGACGATGCGCTGAAGGCTCTCGACAAGGAAGTGAAGGAAGAGGTGAAAGACGCCGCCGACTTCTCTCTCGAGAGCCCTGAGCCGGATCCGAAAGAGCTTTATACGGACGTGCTGCTCGAAGCCTGAGGCGCGTCTAGACGCCTGATCCCGGAGGAACCGCGATGACCATGGACCTCGCCATGCTGCTGGCTGCGGCTGGCATCTACTTTCTTCTGACCTTCGCGCCGGCGGTTCGCAACATGATGCGCTATGGCTGGGCGAAACTGCTCGGCAATCGCGACTCGATCCCGACCCGTCATGACGGCGCGGACGCGCGGCCGGACAAAGCGCTCGCGAACATGGGCGAAGCGCTGATGGTGTTCGCGCTGCTCGTGCTCGTCGCGCATGTCGCCGGCCTCAACGACGATCTGACCGCCCGCGGCGCGCAGATTTTCGTCATCTCCCGCGCCGCCCACGCCATCTGCTATCTCATGGGCGCGCCCGTTTTGCGGTCGATCGCCTATACCGGCGGTCTGATCGGTATGGGAATGATCGCAACGCGCCTGATCGGCGCGCTCTAGACATCAAGGAACGTTCAGCATGCCGACGCCCATTCTGATGCCCGCTCTGTCGCCGACCATGGAGGAAGGTACTCTCGCCAAATGGCTGGTGAGCGAGGGCGACACGGTCTCCGCCGGCGACGTCATCGCCGAGATTGAGACCGACAAGGCGACCATGGAGGTCGAGGCGGTCGACGAAGGTAAGATCGGCAAGATCCTTGTCGCCGCGGGCTCGGAGAACGTGAAGGTCAACGATCCGATCGCCGTGCTGCTGGAAGAGGGCGAAAGCGCCGACGCCATCGATGAGAGTGCTTTGTCGGCGCCGAAATCAAATGGCGTGGCGTCCGGGGAGCCGACCGCGGCGCCCGCCGCTGACGCGCCGCAGTCGAGCGCGCCCGTCATCGCCGCATCGAACGAGCCGGAACTGGGCGACGACGCGCCGACGGTCGAGATCACCGTCCGCGACGCCCTGCGCGACGCCATGGCTGAAGAGATGCGCCGCGACGAGACGGTCTTCGTCATGGGCGAGGAAGTCGCGGAATATCAGGGCGCTTACAAAGTCACGCGCGGCCTTCTCGACGAATTCGGCCCAAAGCGGGTCATCGATACGCCGATCACGGAGTACGGCTTCGCGGGCGTCGGCGTCGGCGCGGCCTTCGGCGGCCTCAAACCCATCGTCGAGTTCATGACGTGGAACTTCGCCATGCAGGCGATCGACCACATAATCAACTCCGCCGCGAAGACGCTCTATATGGCGGGCGGGCAGATGGGCTGCCCCATCGTTTTTCGCGGGCCGAACGCCGCCGCCGCCCGCGTCGCGGCCCAGCACAGCCAGGATTATTCCTCCTGGTACATGAACGTGCCGGGCCTCATCGTCATCGCGCCGTATTTTGCGAAAGACGCCAAGGGCCTTCTGAAAGCCGCCATCCGCAATCCGAACCCGGTCGTCTTCCTCGAGCACGAGCTCGTCTACGGCGAGACCCATGAGATCCCCGACATCGATGATCTCGTTCTCCCGATCGGCAAGGCGCGCGTCGTTCGTGAGGGGACGGATGTCACCATATCCGCCCACTCACGCTCCGTCGCCTTCGCGCTGTCCGCGGCGGAGAAGCTGGCGGAGGAGGGCGTCTCGGCGGAGGTCGTGGACCTGCGCACTCTGCGTCCGCTCGACACCGCGACGGTCATTGAAAGCGTGAAGAAGACGAACCGCCTCGTCACCGTGGAGGAGGGCTGGGCCCATTGCGGCGTCGGCGCGGAAGTCGCCTGGGCCGTCACCCAACACGCCTTCGACTATCTCGACGCCCCGCCCGCCCGCGTGACCCAGGAAGACGTGCCGCTCCCGTACGCCGCGAACCTCGAAGCCCTCAGTCTCCCGAACGCCGACAAGGTCGTCGCCGCTGTGAAGAAGGTGATGTACAGGGATTAAATTTTAATCCGCTCACCCCGGCGAACGCCGGGGTCTCCCACGGCTCGACCCTGGGACTCATCACGGATGCGGGGCGACGAGCGCAGGCGGCGCGGAAGTTCTCCCGTCATCCCGGCCGAGCGCAGCGAGAGCCGGGCCCAAGAGCGACGTGCGCGGCGCATGCGGTTCTGGATCCCGGATAGCGGCTTCGCTGCTTCCGGGACGACGCGTTTTGAAGACCCGTTTGGACGCTCGAAAAGCGCGTCGGTAGATCAAAGTATGCCCCGTTCCGATCTTCTCCGCTTCTATCTCTCCCCCGAAGGCCGCGTCTCGCGGCAGGCCTATTGGTTTCGCCTGTTCCTGCCGGTTCTCGGTCTGAACCTCGCGCTGGCGGCGCTCGAGGGGCGGCTCGCTGCGGGGGCGGGCGGGTCGCTCGCCTCGCTCCTCCTCAATCTCGCGCTCGCGCCGCCCTTCTTCATCGTCACCTACAAGCGCTTCAAGGACCGCGCCTTCGGGCCGCGGCATTTCCTCTGGTTTCTCGGCGTGACGGCGGCGGCGATCGCCGTCGGGAACCGGGCGGTGGCGGCGGAGGCGGGGACGCTCGCCATGGCGGCGTTCACGGTTCTCGCCATGGTGATCCCGGCCTTCCTCTATCTCGTGCTCGCTTTGCCCTCGATCCCCGGCGAGACGCGCTTCGGGCCCGACCCGCGTGGGGTTTGAGCGCCTCTTCGGCGTCGATTTCTCCGGCGCGAAACGGGCGGACCGGACGATTTTCATCGCGGAGGGCGTCCGCCGGGGCGAGGCGGTCGAGGTCGTCAGCCTCCAGAGCGCCGGGGAGCGTTTCGGCGTGAAGGACGGGGCGGCGGCCCACGCTGCGCTCGCCGAGCTGATGCGCGAAAGCCGGGACGCGCTCTTCGCTGTAGATGTCCCGTTCTCGTTTCCGGCGGCGCTCATGCCCGAAGGCTGGCGCGCCTTCGCCGACGCGTATCCCGCTCGTTTTGAAGACGCCGACGCCATGCGCGCGTGGGCGCGCGAAAAGGCGCCGTCGGAATTGCGCCGCGCGACAGACCTTGAGGCGAAGACCCCCTTCGCCGTCTACAATCTGCGGCTCTATCGGCAGACGGACGCCGCGATGCGCCGGCTCGTCGCGCCGCTCGCGGGAGACGTGACCTTCGCGCCCATGGAGCCGCCCGCCGCGGACGGGGCTGTCATCGTCGAAGCATGTCCTGCGAGCGCGCTTAAAGAGCGAGGGCTCTATCGTCCGTATAAAGGTCGCAGCGAAGAGGCGAGGGCGCAGCGCGCGGCGTTGCTCGATGACCTCGAGAGCCGCGTCGCCCTGTCGGCGGCGACCCGTAAGGAAGCGTTGACCGATATCGGCGGCGACGCGCTGGATGCGCTTCTGTGTCTGGAGATCGCCGCCCGCCTGTCGCCCGCTGACCTCGCGCCGCGCGAGGAGGCGGACCGTATCGAGGGCCGGGTCTATTTCTGACGCATTTTCAGCGATTTGCCGGTCCGCTGCGGCTTGAATCGCACTCGCGGCGCGTCTCTAATCCGGCCCGACTGAAGCGCCTCGACGCGCCGTTCCTTGAGGAGACGCCCCACAATGTCCGTCCCCATTCTGATGCCCGCTCTCTCTCCGACCATGGAGGAGGGCACCCTCGCCAAATGGCTGGTGAAAGAAGGCGATAAAATCGCCTCCGGCGACGTCATCGCTGAAATCGAGACCGACAAGGCGACCATGGAGGTCGAGGCCGTGGACGAGGGCGTTCTCGGCCGGATCCTGATTGAGGCGGGCGCGGAGAATGTGAAGGTCAACGCGCCCATCGCCGTCATCCTTGAGGACGGCGAAAGCATGGACGATGTGGACGTCTCGTCGCTCAGCGCGAATGGGAGCGCCCCTAAAGCGGACGCGCCCGCTGCGTCGCCAGCTGAAAAACCGCAAGCAGCGCCGGCCGCGGAAGCGAAAACGCCCGCGGCGCCCTCCGCCAACGGACGGGTGTTCGCCTCGCCGCTAGCCCGTCGCATGGCGGAAAACGAGGGCCTCGACCTGAACGCCGTCACGGGCACCGGCCCCCATGGCCGCGTCGTGAAGCGCGACATCGAAAAGGCGCTGAAAGAGGGGGCCGGCAAAGCGGCGTCCGCGCCCGCTTTCACGCCGTCGCCCGCGACGGTCGATGCGCGGCTTTACCCGGCGGACAGCTATGAGGCCGTCAAACTCGACGGCATGCGGAAGGTTATCGCGAAGCGCCTCAACCAGAGCTTCAACCAGGAAGTTCCGCACTTCCCGCTGACGGTCGATATCGAACTCGATGCGCTGCTCGCCGCCCGCCAGCGCGTGAACGCGCTGTCGCCCGATCCGGAGAAAGATCCGGAGAACGCCTTCAAGGTGTCGGTGAACGACTTCATCATGAAGGCGAGCGCCATGGCGCTGAAGAAAGTGCCCGCGGCGAACGCCACGTACACCGATGAAGCGATCCTATATCACAAGCACGCCGATATCGGCATGGCGGTCGCCATAGACGGCGGGCTGATCACGCCGATCCTGTGGAAGTGCGAGACCCTCGGCCTTGCAGAAATTTCCCGTCAGTCCAAGGACTTCGCGAGCCGCGCGCGCAAGAAAAAACTGAAGCCGGAGGAATATCAGGGCGGCACGTTCGCTGTCTCCAATCTCGGGATGTTCGGTATCAAGACCTTCGCCTCGATCGTGAATCAGCCGCACGGCGCGATCCTGTCGGTCGGCGCCGGCGAGCCGAGGCCGGTCGTGAAGAACGGCGAACTCGCCATCGCCACGGTGATGTCCGTCACGCTCACCTGCGACCACCGGGTCGTCGATGGCGCGGTCGGGGCGGCGTGGCTGCAGGCCTTCAAGGGCTACATCGAAGAACCGGCGGCGATGCTCCTGTGAGCGAGCCCGCCGTTCGCAAGGCCGTCCCGAGCGACGCGATCGCGCTCGCCATGCTCGACGCTGACGCGTGGGACGAAGGCATTGGCGACGGGCACCACACCTGGCGGCTGTGGATCGAAGGGGCGTTCGTCTACGTCGCGGTCGAGGAAGTCGAGCCGGAAGCGGAAATCGACGAAGAGCATGAAGCCGAGGGCGGCGGCGTCGGCGATGTTCTGAGCCGCATTTCCTCCAAAGTACTGGCGACCAGTCTTCGACGTCTTGGCGCCGCCAACCGGGAGAAAGAGGCGGCGGAAATCGCCGCTCCGCCGCCCATGGTTGAACCGAAACCCCATGAGTTGCAGGCCATCCGCGCCGTCGCGCTCGGCTTCCCGACGCTTCAGGGCGACATCGCCATCCACAAGGTCTTCGCCGATCCGGAGCACCGCAATCGCGGTTTCGGACGGGCGGCCATGGATGCGCTTCTGGAAGCCCTTGATGAAGCCGGTCTTGAGAGTTTCCTGACCGTCGCGCCGCAGAACACGGCGGGCCAGTGGCTCTACCGAAAGCTCGGGTTTCAGGCCATCGACCGGATCGAGAACTATTACGGCCCGGAGGAAGACCGGGACATCATGCGCCGCAAACCGCTTGAGCGCTGAGGCGGCGGCTTCATCAACGCGTCGATCGGACATAGGCTTCCTGCATAAAAACATGGAGGACGCTCATGGCTCATGACGGATCAGACGCGCCGCGCGCCAAGTTTCACGCGATGACCGAAGGCACGCAGGAAGACTGGTCGATCATCGGCGAGCAGTTTTTTACCTACGCGCAGGGGCTGCCGGACCGGGTGATGGAGCACCTGCGCATCCTCGAAGGCGATTTTGGCGGCTTTCCCATCGATCGCATGACGCATTCGCTGCAGACGGCGACGCGCGCGCATCGAGACGGCAAGGACGAGGAATATGTCGTGTGCGCCCTGCTGCACGATATCGGCGATACTCTCGGCTCCTATAATCATCCCGACATCGCCGCGGCGATGCTGAAACCGTTCGTCTCGGAGGCGAACCACTGGATGGTAGAGAATCACGGCGTCTTTCAGGGGTATTATTTCTTCCACTATCTCGGGCTTGATCGGGACATGCGCGAACAGTTCCGCGGACACCCGCATTTTGAGCGAACCGCCGAGTTTTGCGAGAAATACGATCAGGCGGCGTTTGACCCGAACTATGACACCATGCCGCTTTCGGCGTTCGAACCGATGCTCCGCCGCGTGATGGCGGCGCCGAAAAACTCCATGTACGTCGCGGAGGAGTAGCAAGGTCGCGAGGGGGCGATGGACGAACTGGAAACTGATGACGGCGCGACGGGCGGCGAGGGCGCGCCGCCGGCTTCTGCCGAACCGCCACCTTCCTGCTTCGCTTGCGGCGCGGCGACCATCGGCCCGTTCTGCGCCGCGTGCGGACAGAAGAACGACGACATGCGTCGCTCCATTCTGGTCCTCCTCGGGGAAACCCTCGCGGCCGTCTTCGCGCTCGACAGCCGCGCGTTTCGCACCATCCGCACCATCGCGGCGCGCCCCGGGCGTTTCGTGCGCGAATACGGCGACGGCGTTCGTTCGCGCTACACGCCGCCGATACGACTCTATGTCCTCGTCAGCCTGTTTTTCTTCATGGTTGTCGCGCTCTCGGGCACGAATTTCATCGCGTTTCAGCTGGAGTTCAGAACGCCCGACGGTGAACTGCTCGCAGCGCCGCCGGACAGTCCTGATACGGATACACAAGTCAATTTTCGTCCGGTCTTCCTCCAGCCGAAATCGGAAACATCAGATATCGACCGTTTCAGAGAATTGATCGACGCGGCGCTGGAAGATAGTCAGATCGAGCCGGAAAGCGCTGGCGAAACGGACGCGCAATTGGCTGCTGATGAGTCTGGGACGGCGGAAAGCAGCGCGGAAAACGGCGTGACGGATGAGCAGATCGCAAGCTTCCGAAAGTGGAGCGATGCGGCGCTGACGGTTCTGGAGCGACCGGCGGTTTTCAACGCCGCCTTCAATGAATGGCTGCCGCGGGTGATGTTCGTCATGGCGCCGCTGCTCGCCGTGTTCCTCGCGCTCGGCATCCGCGGCAAGGACGCGCTGATCTACGACCATCTGCTGCTCTCGTTGATCATTCACGCCGTCGCGTTCTTCGGACTGGCCGTGGCGGTGTTCGCCGCGCGCATGGCTCCGGGCGGCGCGGTCGCGGGCGGCCTCACCGTGTTTGTGACTGGCTACCTCATTGTCGCGCTGAAGGGCGCCTACCGGCGCGGATGGGTGAAGACGATATGGACCGCCGTGTTCGCGAGCGTGCTCTACTGGATCGCTCTGGGCGCTGCGCTTGTCGCCATTGGCGCGTTCGCCTTCATGCGGATCGCTGGGACTTAGAGTCCGTCATTCTGTCGAGCAGTCTGAAATACGTCTCGAAGAAGCTTGAAATTCGAAAATCATCTAACAACAAATTTGAGGATGTTTCAGGAGGGGGAGGGAAAGAGCTCTAGAGCTTGATGCTGCTGACCTCCGCGCCTGATAAGCGCCTGGATGATGCTCATCAGCATACCCATGCAATCAGCGACCGCTCAGTCGCGTTTGCGGAGCAGTTTCCTACCCTGTTTCAAAGCATTGGGACAATCACGACAGAGATGATTATCCGCGTCATCGGCTTGAATGCCGCGCTTGGATGTTTTGACGCCTGTTCTCATGCGCGTAACGCGCTGGAAGCCGCAATGCTCGCGCCTGCGGCGACGCATATCGGCATGGTGCGCGCTGCGACTTTGTTCTCATTCTGAGCTTCACTGCGGGGCTAATGTTGAAAAAATCGGGTCGGAGTCAGGCTCAAAGCGTCGGCTACGGAAACGTGATTTTCGGCGCTTTCTATCCAGTGACATCATTGCCCCATGACGTTTCAGAAATGTGCCGTACTACTGATGTCCCTTGTTGCGCAGGCTGTGTTCTCTGTTGAGATCGTGCTGGCGCGGCCGCTCTCTGATCACGATATTGAAGTCCTGAAAGGGCGCGAATTGATCGTCGAGGTTTCTCGCGATGAAGGGGAAGGCGCAGCAGCCGCGAGCGTGTTCGCCGCAATTGATATCGCTGCTCCGCGATCCGTGATCTGGGCGCTCATGGTGGACTGCGAAAAGGCCCACTTGTTTGTAGCTGATCTGCATTCCTGCGAGGTGGTTGAAGCAGGCGGTGACGGGGCGTGGGACGTGCGCAAGCATGTAATACGCTATTCGCGGTTTCTGCCGCAGACCGAGAATGTTTTTAGATCCGACTACGCGCCCTACAGCGAAATTCGGTTTCAGAAAGCGGGCGGAGACCTGAAAATCATGGAGGGCGTCTGGCGTCTGAGTGAAATCGATCACGGCGCCGGCTCTCGTTTGACCTATGAATCCCGTCTGGCTCTTGGAAAGCCGGTTCCGCGACCGTTGATCCGCCGTGCGGTGCGCGGGGATGTACCGAAAATCCTTCTGTCCCTGCGTGATGCGTCTGAAGCAGCGGCGGGCGATTCGAATTGAAAAGCGCAGTCGGCGGCTCGATCAGCGTCGTCACGCCCGTTCGTGGCGCGGGCCGACTTCCGGCGCCGCTCTTCGATGTGCTGGACGCCGAGGCGATCCTGGAAATTATTGTGGTGGGAACGGATCAACCTGCGCTCGACGAGGGTATCGATTCAGACGGTCGTGTCCGGTATATTTTCAGCCCAGAAGGAGGACGCGGCGCGCAGATCGCTTACGGCGCGGCGCAAGCGCGTGGCGATTTCATCTGGATCGTTCATAGCGACTGCCGACCGACGTCAGCGGCTATTGCAGACATTTCATGGATCCTCCGGGACGTAACGGTTTCTCTCGGCGCTTTTCCACTCCGGTTTTCTGAGGCTCATCCGCTTTTTCGCCTCTACGAAGCCCTCAGCCGAGTTGATAGCGTCGCAACCACGTTTGGCGATCAGGGTTTTTTCTGTCGCCGTACGGATTACATCGCCGTCGACGGCGCGCCGGGCTGGCGTCTGTTTGAAGATGTTGAGTTGCGTCGGCGACTGCTGACACTCGGCCGGGTGAAAAAAGCGCGTTCGCAGATGGAAACCTCTGCTCGACGTTTTGTGGCCGATGGAGTTTTGCGTCGTCAGATCGCCAACGCTTGGCTGCTCGCGCGATTTCTCATCGGCGAAGATCCAGATCAGCTGGCTGATGAATACGAGCGCGGGCCCAAGCGACCCCGCGTTAAGCGAGCCCGAACCGTTTCAGCGCCGCTTCGGCGATCGGCGCGCCCCATTCCTGGACGAAGTGGCCGGCGTCGGCGATTTCCATGGGCTCGGGGCAGTTTTTGATGAGCTTCTTAAGGGCGTGCATGGCGGGCGGGCCAAGCACCGGGTCCTGCATGCCAATGGCCATGAAGCTGTCGCCGGACCAGTCCTGCGACCAGAACCCCGCGGCGCGTTTGGAGACGTCGACGCCTTCCATGTCAGGCGAGGTCATGACGAGCTCAGGGAAACGGCGAACGCCGCCTTTGTAGCTCACATCCGGATACGGCGCAGCGTAGGCGGCGGCTTCGGCCTCGGACAGGATCGGGGTTGCGCGCTGCATCAGGCCAGCGATGTCGAGATCGGGGTTCGAGCGGTTGTAGGCGCGCCAGGCTTCAAAACCCTCGCCCGGCGAATTGCCGACCGCGAGGCCTGTGTTCATGACGAGAAGGCGCGTGAACATCTCCGGCCGCTCCATCGGAAGCGTAAGGCCGAGCAGCCCGCCCCAGTCCTGACAGACAAGGCAGACGTTTTTCAGTTTCATTTGGTCAATGAAGGCGAGGAGGGCGTTCCGGTGGAAGTGGAACGTGTACGTTTCATCTTCGACCGGCTTGTCGGAGCGCCCGAAGCCGAAGAGGTCCGGCGCGATGACGCGATGCCCGGCGGCTGTGAAGACCGGCAGCATTTTGCGGTAGAGATAGCTCCAGCTCGGTTGGCCATGAAGGCAGAGGAACACCGTTCCTGCGTCCGCCGGGCCTTCGTCGAGATAGTGCATGCGGAGGTCGGCGAAGCCCGGCAGGTTTTCGGCATAGTGCGGCGCGAAATCGAAGCCCGGCAGGTTTGAAAACCGGTCGTCCGGGGTTCTGAGAGCGTTGATCGGGGCGTTTTCGGTCATCGGGCGGTTCCTCCCTCGCGCGCGCAGCGCTAAGTCATTGTTCTGGAACGACAGCATCTCACGCATCCGGGGAGAGAACGACCATGGCCGACAGCTACGACGTAATCGTGATCGGAACGGGCCCTGGCGGCTATGTCGCAGCGATACGTGCGGCCCAGCTCGGCATGAAAACGGCCGTCGTCGAGCGCGAGCATCTGGGCGGCGTCTGCCTGAACTGGGGCTGCATTCCGACGAAGGCGCTCCTGCGCTCCGCCGAAGTCTACCAGAACATGCAGCACGCGGAAGCGTTCGGCCTCAAGGTCGAGGGCGTCTCGTTCGATCTCGCCAAAGTCGTCGAGCGCTCGCGCAAGGTCGCCAAACAGCTTTCCGGCGGGATCGGCTTCCTCATGAAGAAGCACAAGATCGACGTGATCGAGGGCGTCGCGGCGCTGGAGAAGGGCGCCGCCGCGCCGAACGTCGTCGTCACCGACAAGGACAAGAAGCAGAAGACGTACACGGCCAAACACGTGATCCTCGCAACCGGCGCGCGGGCGCGGACGATCCCGGCGGCGGGGCTGGAGCCGGACGGCGAGGTCGTCTGGACCGCGAAAGAGGCGATGGTTCCGAACGCGATGCCGAAGAAACTGTTGGTCGTCGGCTCCGGCGCCATCGGCATCGAGTTCGCGAGCTTCTACAAGATCATGGGCGCGGAGGTGACGGTCGTCGAAATGGTCGATCGCATCCTGCCCGCCGAGGACAAGGAGATCTCCGCCTTCGCTCGCAAGGCGTTTGAGAAGCAGGGCATGAAGCTCCACACCGAGGCGGGCGTCGAGAAGCTGGAGGTCAAGGACGGCGTCGCCAAGGCCGCGATCAAGATGAAAGACGGCAAGGTCGAGACCCAGGAGTTCGACCGCGTGGTCCTCGCCATCGGCATCGTAGGGAATACGGAGAACCTTGGGCTGGAGAAGCTCGGCGTGAAGATCGATCGCGGCCATGTCGTCGTCAACGAATGGCTGGAGACGGGCGTGAAAGGCCTCTACGCCATCGGGGACGTCGTCGGCGCGCCATGGCTGGCGCATAAGGCCTCGCACGAGGGCGTCATCTGCGTGGAAAAGATTGCAGGATTGAAAGGCGTCCACCCTATGGACGTGAAAAAAATTCCGGGCTGCACTTATTGCCTGCCGCAGGTCGCTTCCGTGGGGTACACCGAGCAACAGGCGAAAGACGCGGGCTATAAAGTGAAGGTCGGCAAGTTTCCCTTCGTCGGCAACGGCAAAGCCATCGCCCTCGGCGAGCCGGACGGAATGGTGAAGACGATCTTCGACGAAAAAACCGGCGAGCTTCTCGGCGCTCACATGATCGGCGCGGAAGTGACCGAGCTTATTCAGGGCTATACGCTGGCGCGCACATTCGAAGCGGTCGAAGAAGACCTGATGCACACCATCTTCCCGCACCCGACGCTGTCAGAAATGATGCATGAAAGCGTTCTCGACGCGTACGGAAAAGTGATCCACGTTTGAGCCTGGCGCGCGAAAGGAAAACCCGCATGTACAATACAATCTTCCGCACCGCCGGCGCCATCGTGTCGCTGACCCTAGTCGCCTGCGGCTCCGAGCCGGAACCGAAACCCTGGGGCGAGGCGGAGACCGACCTCACCGTCGTCGAATGGATCGATGCGGAGTACGCGGCCGGTCGCGAGCCGACCTACGCGCACCCGCTGGACGAAGCCGCGGCGAAGTTCGTGCGGCTCGCCCTCGCCATGGGCAAGATCGACGCGAACTATGTCGATGCCTATCACGGGCCCAAAACCTGGTCAGAAGCCGCAGAGACGTGGGAGCCGACATCGGATGATCTTCTCGCCCGCGCGCGAGCGCTCCGTACGGAGATTGAGCAAGTTACCCCGCGCAGCGAAGCCGACGGCGTGCGCATTGAGCAGCTCCTGAAGCAGCTGCGCGCCATGCAGCGGCGCCTGAAATTCCTGCAGGGTGATGAGCCGAGCTTCAAGGTCGAAGCGGAAGCAATCTACGACGTCATCGTCCCGACCTATGATCTTTCCGAATACGACGCCGTGCTCGGCGAAATCGACGCGCTTCTGCCCGGCGAGGGCTCTATCGCCGAGCGCGTCGATGCTTTCCGCAATTCCCTCGCGATCCCGACCGACAAGCTGGAGGTCGTCTTCGAGCGTGCGACGGCGGAATGCCGCGAGCGGACGAAGGCGCACTACGATCTGCCGGAAGGCGAGAGTTTCCGCATGGAATTCGTCAACGACAAGCCGTGGTCAGGTTACAACTACTATCAGGGCGACTACGAAAGCCTCATTCAGATCAACACGGACTTCCCGATCGTCATCGACCGCGCTGTCGATCTTGGCTGCCATGAGGGCTATCCCGGCCACCATGTCTGGAACCTCTTCATCGAGAGCGAGCTCGTGAAGGAGCGCGGCTGGATCGAATATTCCGTGAACCCGCTTTTCTCGCCGTTCGGTACGATCGCCGAAGGGTCGGCGAACTACGGCATCGAATTGGCGTTCCCGGGCGATGAAAAGATCGCCTTCGAGCGCGATGTCCTCTTTCCGATGGCCGGTCTAGATCCGGCGAAAGCGGAGACGCTGGCGGAACTGAACGCCCTGACGCGACAGCTCTCTCATGCCACGAACGAAGTCGCGCGCCGGGTGATCGACGGCGAGCTGACGCGCGCCGACGCCG
>CAYFIB010000055.1:0-14287 GCA_964342855.1 uncultured Caulobacterales bacterium | reverse complement strand
ACGAACGAAGTCGCGCGCCGGGTGATCGACGGCGAGCTGACGCGCGCCGACGCCGCGCCGCTGATGCAGAAATATTATCTCGCGAGCCTGGAGAAATCCCGCCAGCGCGTGCGCTTCGTCGATACGTACCGGGCCTATGTCATCAACTACAATATCGGTCTCGATCTCGCCGGCGCCTATGTAGAGGCGGCGGGCGAAGACGAAGACGCCCGCTGGGCGGCGTTCAAGGAAATGCTCATCCGCCCGATGACGGCCTCCGACATCGTCGAGGCGCTGGAGGAGTAGCCCTCAGCGTTCCTCAGGCGGAACATCTTTCAGCTTGGCGGCGAGGGCGGCGATTTCGTCCTCGCTGCGCTTCAGATGCACCCTTTTCGACGACGCAGGCTGATGCGTCAGCGAGACGCCCGGTCGGTTCTCGATCTTCGGGCGGAAGGGGCGCGGGACGAAGCCGCCGCCGCAGTTCGGGCAGACGTTCTGAAGCTTTTCATCCACGCAATCGGCGCAGAAGGTGCACTCATAGGTGCAGATACGCGCATCGGCGCTGTCTGGCGGCAGGTCGCGGTCGCAGTATTCGCAATTTGGCCGAAGCTCGAGCACGCCTTGTTAGAAAGCGAGGATCGGGATGAACGCCGTTGGGCGCGGATCGAGGCCGAGGGCGGCGCGGATGTCGAGATCAGGCGATGCGAACGCGTCCGCCTGACAGGACCCGATCACGATTTCGAGCGGTTTGACCGGCGTAGGCGCGATCGGAGGCTCCAGCGTTGCAGGCCCTTGCGTGACCGTCGCCGAGGCGGCGCCGCTGAGGCCGATCAGAATGCAGATGCTCGCTGAGGCGCGCGTCGCGATACGAGTGGTCATGACCTGTCTCCCCAAGTCGAAGAGAAATTAGCCCGGTTCGATCTCGGCCGCATCTTAAAAGCCAGACAGACGGGAACGCTCCTGACAGCTGAAGCGCGCCGGGCGGGCGCACCCGCGCGACGAAGCGACTCGGCGCGGGGCCCGTATCGGGGTTAACTTTCTGCAACGAATTTCACGGCGGGGAGCTGAGCCATGAGACGACTTGTTGGAACACTGTGCGCGGCGCTGATCGCGGTCTGCGGCGCGGCGCACGCCTCAAGCGACGATGAAAAAATGGCCGTCGGCGCCATCGTGACGGTGGATGGCGCGCCGGGCGAGCTGTTCGCCGCCGGCGCCGAAGTCACCATTCGCGGCGACATCGGCGGCGATCTCGCCGCTTTCGGCGCGACGGTGACGGTAGAGAGCGATATCGGGGGCGACGTCGTCGCCGCCGGCGCCAAGGTCGATTTTTCAGGCGCTGTCGCAGGCGACGGCGCTTTCTTTGGCGCGGACATTTCGATTTCCGGATTGGTCGCCGGCGACGCGGCGGCTGGCGGCAGCGACGTGAACATCGAAAGCGGCGCGCGCATAGCAGGCGACGCGGCGTTTGGCGGCGCGTCCGTGCGGATCGAACAGGGCGTCGATATCGGCGGCGAACTCGCCGCAGGTGGCGCGGACGTGAAAATGCTCGGCCACGTCGGCGACGACGTCGTCATCGGCGCCGCGCGCGCGGTCATCGACGGCGTCATCGAAGGCGACGCGGACGTGACGGCGGAAGAGGTCATCATAGGACCGCTCGCGCGCATTGAGGGGACGTTGACGGTCGCCGGCCCGAAAGAGCCGACCATCGACCCGAACGCCATCATCCTCGGCGACGTGAACTACGAGGTTCTGACCGAAGCTGACGTTCGCAAGCGCATCAAGGAGATGGAGGATGAGTTCGACGGCGATTTCGATATCGACCTGCCGAATGCGTCGCCGATTCTGCGGGGGGTCTTCGCCGTCGCCACGCTTCTGACCGGCGTCGCGCTGGGGCTTCTCTTCCCGGCCTGGTTCGGCGGCGCGGCGAGCGCGGCGAAGGCGCAGCCGCTCATCACCCTCGGTCTCGGGCTTCTCTTCGTCCTGTTCATGCCGATCGCGGTAATCGTCAGCGCGATCACCATCATCGGCTTCCCGTTCGCGATGGTTCTGCTGGCGCTCTACTTCGTGCTGCTGGCGACAGCGGGCGTCGGCGCGGGGTATGGCCTCGGCGCCCTGATCGCGGGCCGGTTCTTTGAAGCTGAAGCCTCGCCGTGGCTCTTCGTCATCGGCTTCGTCATCGTCTGCGGCGTCGGCTTCATTCCGGTCGCAGGTTGGGCGCTGGCGACGCTGGGCTGGGTGTTCGGCATGGGCGTGACGGCGCGCGGCGCCATGGCGGCGCTGCGCGGCGCAGGCGAAGCCTGAGCCGTTCGATCGCGGCCTGCGACATGACTGTTCGTTAAGTCGCGGGCGCTACCGCTTGGCGCCAAGAGGTCGGCTGATATGGTCGGTGTGAATGAGTCACGCCCTTGCGGGCGTGGTTCCGTGTGTGAGTTTCGCGGCTCTGGCGGGGCGCGTTTGGGAAGGATCAAACGAACATGATGGTACGGATTAGCGTCCTGGCGGCGACGGTCGCGCTCGGTTTCGGCGCGGCGAACGCGCAGGTGCAGCAAACCAAAGGCGACTTTGAAGACAAGTTCCGCCAGCTCGACGAAATCCTCCCGACGCCGAATGTCTACCGCAACGCCGCGGGCGAGCCTGGCTACGCCTACTGGCAGCAGGAAGCCGACTACAAGATAGAGGTCGCGCTCGATGAAGAGGCGCGCCGGATCACCGGGTCGGAGACGATCTCCTACAAGAACAATTCTCCGGACACGCTGCGCTATCTCTGGCTGCAGCTGGACCAGAACATTTTCAGACCCGACTCCATCGCCAATATGGCGACGGATTTCGGCGGCGTCGGCCGTCGCGGTCCGGCGACCAGCTTCGAAGGCGGCAAAGCGCAGCTCTCCATGGGCGAACTGCGTCGTCGACAGTTCCTTGAAGACGTCGACGTCGGCCATGTCATCGAAGGCGTGAAGGACGCCGCTGGTCGCGATATTCCGCACACCATCGTCGGCACCTTGATGCGCATCGACCTGCCGCGTCCGCTGCGCCCCAACCAGTCGACGACGTTCACCATCGACTGGGCCTTCAACATGGTCGAGGAAAACGCGGTTTCTGCGCGAAACGGCTACGAGCACTTCCCGGACGACGCGCGCGAGGGCGGCAACGACATCTTCCTGCTCGCTCAGTGGTTCCCGCGGATGATCGCCTATTCCGACTACGAAGGATGGCACAACAAGGAATTCCTCGGCCGCGGCGAGTTCACGCTGGAGTTCGGCGACTACGAGGTCGCGATCACGGTTCCCGCCGACCACGTCGTCGCCTCGACCGGCGAGCTGCAAAACGCCTCGGACGTCCTCTCCGCGCAGCAGCGCCGCCGGCTTCAACAGGCCCGCGACGCGGAAAAGCCCGTCTACATCGTCACGCCGGAAGAAGCGCTTGAGAATGAAGAGGAAGGGACCGACGACACGAAGACGTGGCGGTTCCGTGCTCAGAACGTTCGCGATTTCGCTTGGGCGTCGTCGCGCAAATTCATCTGGGACGCTCAGGGATATGAACAGGGCGGCGACGTGCAGCCCTTCGTCATGGCGATGTCGTTTTTCCCGAAAGAGGGCGATCCGCTCTGGTCCCGCTACTCCACTCAGGCGGTGATCCACACGATGGAGGAGTATTCCAAGCTCTCCTTCGACTATCCGTACCCGACCGCTCAGTCGGTCAACGGGCCGGTCGGCGGCATGGAATACCCGATGATCACCTTCAACGGGCCTCGCACGACGCTGCAGGACGACGGCACGCGCACCTATTCGCTCGGGGTCAAGACGTTCCTGATCGGCGTCGTCATCCACGAGATCGGGCACATCTATTTCCCGATGACGGTGAATTCCGATGAACGCCAGTGGACATGGATGGACGAGGGGCTGAACACCTTCCTCGAAGGCGTCGCCGAGATGGCGTGGAACCCGGACGAGGCTGAAATCTCCTTCGGCCGCATCCGCCCGGAAGACATGGTCGGTTACATGACGTCCTCGACGCAGGTGCCGATCATGACGCAGTCGGACTCCGTTCTTCGCCTTGGCCCGAACGCCTACGGCAAGCCGGCTGTCGCGCTGCACATTCTCCGCGAGACGATCCTTGGCCGCGAACTCTTTGACTTCGCCTTCCGCGAGTATTCGCGCCGTTGGATGTTCAAACGCCCGACGCCGACTGACTTCTTCCGCACCATGGAGGAAGCCTCCGGCGTCGATCTCGACTGGTTCTGGCGCGGCTGGTTCTACACCACCGATCACGTCGATATCTCCCTCGAAGGCGTCTATCAGATGCGTCTCGATACGGAGGACCCGGACATCGACTTCGCGCGCGACCGCGAAGAACTGAAAGCGCGTCCGGACAACATGACGGCGCTTAACAACGCGGAAGAAGGCGTCACGCCGCGCGTCGAGCGCCTCGATTGGCTGAACGACTTCTACAACGAGAACGACCGTTTTACGGTCACCAATAAGGATCGTAATTCCTATAAGGATTTCCTTGAGGGGCTGGATCCGATTGACCGCGCCGTGTTTGAACGCGCGGTGGAAGAAGATCGCAACTGGTACGTCCTCGAATTCGAGAATAAGGGCGGCCTCGTGATGCCGATCATCCTCGGCCTCGAATACGCCGACGGCTCGACGGAGAAGATGTACATCCCGGCGGAAATCTGGCGGCGCAACGCGAAAAGCGTTCGCAAGCTGATCGAAACCGAGAAAGACATCGTTCAGATCATCGTCGACCCGAACTGGGAGACGGCGGATGCGGACATTGAGAACAACTACTATCCGCGCCGCATTATCCCGTCGCGCGTCGAGGCGTATCGGAACCAACGTTCCGTCAACGACATGATGCAGAACATGAAGACGAAGCTGAAAACCGACGAGCCGGAAGGCGAAGAGGGCGATCATTCGTCTGAGGATGATGAAGCGGGCATGCAGGATGGCGGTCGCTGATCGTACAATGCTGACGCGCCGCGCTGCTCTCGCGGTGGGAACGGGGCTTGCTCTTTTTCCCGCCGCCTCATGGGCGCACCAGCTGAAGGAGGGCTTTACCCGGGTCCTCTTCAACCGCCGCACGGGCTTCATCGAGGTCATGCATCGATTTTACGCGCACGATGCAGAGCACGCAGTGCGCATTCTGGCTGATGATCCGAAGGCGGAGCTGCACGTTTCCACCGAAGCGCAGGAGAGCTTCGGCGCCTACGCCGCATCTCGCTTCGCGTTTCGTGATGCGGCGGGTGACGCCATCGCGCTCTCTTATCTGGGACAGGAAATCGACGGCGCCTTCATCTGGATTTATCAGGATGCGCCGTTGCGGGACGATCTCGACGAGCTGATCGTGGAGAATGCGATCCTTCACGAGCTTTGGGACGACCAAGCCAATCTTGTTAACCTTGAAAAGGGCGGCGAGGTCGTCAGCGCGGTTTTCCGATCCCCGCCGAAACCTCAGAAACTCTCATTCAAAACCGCATCTCATCCTTAACCGGGCGGTGAGCCGGGCGCGTCATGGTGCGCGTGCGTCAAGGAAGGCGCAAGGAGGGTGAACAAGAGATGCATACGGTCGCTCGCGTCGAGATTCCGAGATCGGTGCGCAATGAGCTGGAAGGCGCGGCGAGCATCGTCGACAGCGCGACTGATTTCGCGCGTCGCCGCCTCTTCACGACGTCGATGGCGACCATCGTCGCCGCGCTCGCTCTCGCGACGATATTCATATGGGGCGCCGTCATCCGCGACGGCGTGACGGCCGGGCTGCGCGCCGGCACGATCTTCTTCGTCGGATGGTCCGCCGCGACGCTGCTCGCCGCGATTGTCGACTATCCG
Source organism: uncultured Caulobacterales bacterium (assembly GCA_964342855.1). Taxonomy (GTDB): domain Bacteria; phylum Pseudomonadota; class Alphaproteobacteria; order Caulobacterales; family Parvularculaceae; genus JBCBJX01. Next base: position 8,480 of record CAYFIB010000055.1, on the reverse strand, counting down.
CGCGTCGCGCGCGAATTCGCGGTCGCGCAGGAGCGCGGCGCCCGCGCGCGTCGTGATCTGCAGGCGGGATATACCGAACACAACGCGCTGGAACTCGCGCGCCCGCCGCGCTTTTTCGAGCACGAGCATGGCGTGCTGGTTCTGGTCGATGCGGGATACTGCGAGACCCTGTTCTTCGACGTGTCGAGCGACGGTCGCGATCCGCGCTGGCCTCTCTATGAAGACGGCTCGCTCTGCCTGCGCTCCTGGCGCTGGCTGAAACTGCCGCGCTCCAAGGAGATCGTCGATTTCCTCGCCGCCGGTTCGCGGCTGTCTTCTCGCGATCCCGTCTACTTCGTCGACGCGCCGGACGCGTGGGAAGCCGTGCACCAGAGCCTTGGCGAACCGCGGGACGGACAGATCATCCGCCTGACGTTCGAAGACGCCGTCTCGAACGTGGAGCGCGCTCTTTAGGGGATCGTTTACCCTTTTCCCGGCACCTGAGGGCCGCACCCCTTGGAGAAGAGCATGGCGAAGCCGCGCCCGACGCCGTTTTTACTGAGCCTCGTCGTTCCAATGTACAATGAGGAAGAGGTGGTCGACCTCTTCTTCGAACGCGTCTTCAAAACGCTTGATCGCTCGGATTTCCGACTGGAGATCATCTGCATCGACGACGGCAGCGCCGACAGCACCATCGAAAAACTCCGCGACTGGTGCGCGCGCGACGCACGGATCAAGGCGATCACTCTTTCCCGCAATTTCGGCAAGGAAGCCGCGCTGACCGCCGGACTTCACCACGCGACAGGCGATGCCGTCATTCCGATCGATGTCGACCTGCAGGATCCGCCCGAAGTCATTCTCGACATGATCGAGAAATGGCGGGACGGCTTTGACATGGTGCTCGCCGTGCGGGCCGACCGCGCATCGGACACGCCGCTGAAACGTCTGACGGCGGAGTGGTTCTACAAAATCATCGGCCGTCTGGGCGAAGTGAAAATTCCCGCAAACGCCGGTGATTTTCGATTGCTGGACCGTCGCGTCGTCGATGCCCTCGAAACTCTGGGCGAGCGCAACCGCTTCAACAAAGGGCTCTTCGCCTGGCTTGGCTTCAAGCAGACGACGGTCGAATACGTGCGACCGGGACGGGAGGCGGGGACGTCAAAGTGGAAATACCTGCGGCTCTGGAATTTCGCGCTCGAAGGCATTTTCTCTTTCTCCACGGCGCCGCTGAAGGTCTGGTCCTATTTCGGGTTCGCGCTCGCCGCCGCGGCCATCGCGTACGCCGTGTTCCTGATCGGACACACGCTCATCATGGGCGTCGATGTTCCGGGCTACGCCTCGCTCGCCGTCATGGTGCTGTTCCTCAGCGGCATGAACTTCATCGGGCTCGGCGTCTTGGGCGAGTACATGGGCCTCACCTTCATCGAGACGAAACGGCGCCCGCTCTATCTGATCGATGAAGTGATCTCGGGTGAAAAGGCGGCGAAGATTGGCGCGGAAACCGCCGTCTCCAAGGCCCTGAAGGTCTGAACGCCGCGACGCGACGCGGTCTTTCACGGCGCATCAAGCGTGCTACATACCGATGATGGCGACCATCATCGACACCCGCACGCCGGCGGTTCGGCATCCTGAGAAGCGCAACAATCCGGAAACGGCGGTGCTGCGCAAACCTGACTGGATCCGCGTAAAGGCTCCTGTCTCCAAAGGGTTCAAAGAGACGCACGCCATCGTCCACGACAAGGGGCTGCACACGGTCTGCGAGGAGGCCGGCTGCCCCAATATCGGCGAGTGCTGGGAGAAAAAGCACGCGACCCTGATGATCATGGGCGACACGTGCACGCGGGCCTGCGCCTTCTGCAATGTGAAGACGGGTCTGCCGGCCGCGCTGGACGCCGAAGAGCCCGCCAAGGTCGCCCGCGCCGTCGCGGAGATGGGTCTCAATCACGTGGTCATCACCTCCGTCGATCGGGATGATCTGGAAGATGGCGGCGCCGCGCATTTCGCCGAGGTCGTGCGCGCGACCCGCGCCGCGAACCCCCAGACGACGATTGAAATTCTGACGCCGGACTTTCTGCGCAAGGGATGGCCGTCGGCGGATGTCTGCATCGCGTCGCGGCCGGACGTCTTCAACCACAATCTGGAGACCGTGCCGCGGCTCTATCTCTCCATTCGTCCGGGGTCGCGCTATTATCACTCCCTGCGGCTGCTGGAGCGCGTGAAGGAGGTCGACGAGACCATGTTCACCAAATCCGGCATCATGGTCGGGCTTGGCGAAACGCGCGAAGAGGTCATGCAGGTGATGGACGACATGCGCTCCGCGGGCGTCGATTTCATCACCATCGGCCAGTATCTCCAGCCGACGCGAAAGCACGCCGCCGTCGACCGTTTCGTGACGCCGGACGAATTCAAGGCCTATGAGAGCATCGCGCGTGCGAAAGGCTTTCTGATGGTTTCGGCGAGCCCGCTCACGCGCTCCTCGCACCATGCGGGCGAAGATTTCGCCCGGTTGAAAGCAGCGCGCGCGGCCCGCGGATAACCTGATCGCAGCCTTGATCGCGCCTTAAAGCGTTGCTCTCTTTGGTCTCTGAAAAGGGGAGCTGCGGATGATCCTGCGCGTGACCGTCATTGCATTCGCAATTTTCGTCGGCGCTGTCTGGGCGATCAACGCGTCCGTGTTCGCGCCGAAACCGACAGGCTCTCTCAAGATCATCGCCCATCGCGGGGTTCACCAGACCTATCACCGCGAAGACCTTGAGGCGCAGACCTGCACGGCGACGCGGATCGATCCGCCGACGCACGGGTTTCTGGAGAACACGCTTCCGTCCATGGCTGCGGCGTTCGAAGCGGGCGCCGATGTCGTCGAGATCGATATCCATCTGACGACGGACGGGCGTTTCGCCGTCTTCCATGACTGGACGCTCGACTGCCGGACCGAAGGAACGGGGCGTACGCGCGATCATTCTCTGGCGGAACTGCAAGCGCTTGATGTCGGCTTTGGCTACACCGCTGACGGCGGCGAGACGTTTCCGTTCCGCGGTCTCGGCGTCGGCCTTTTGCCAAGCCTGACGGAGGTGCTCGACGCCTTTCCGAACGGCCGCTTCCTGATCAATTTCAAAAGCAACGACCCCGCGGAGGGCGAGGCGCTTGTCGCCCTCATCAACGCCGCGCCGGAGCGGCGCAGCCAGATCTGGGGCGTTTATGGCGGCGCGCGTCCGACCGCGGCGGTGCAGGAGGCGGTCCCCGGCATGCGCGGCTTCGCGAAACCCGCCATGAAGGCCTGCGCCATCGGCTATCTCAAAACCGCGTGGATGGGCCGAACGCCGCGGGCCTGCCGCGGCGCCGTCGTGGCGGTCCCCATCAGCCATGCGCGGCTTGTCTGGGGCTGGCCGCACCGTTTCCTCGACAGGATGGAGGCCGCGGGAACCACGGTGATCCTCGCGGGGCGCTTGGAGGACACCCTCGGCCTTCCGGCGATTGATGATGCCGAGACGCTTTCCAAGGCGCCGACGGGGTTCAGCGGCTACATCTGGACCAACAGGGTCGAGGTGATCGGTCCGGCGGCCCGCGCGCCGTAGCTCGCTTGCCCGGCGCGGCGCGTCGGCCCATGTAGCGTCCATGACCGAACAAACGCGCATTCTCTACGATCTCGCCGCCGCCGATCTCGATATCCGCTTCTCGCCCTATTGCTGGCGCGCGAAGATGGCGCTCGCCCACAAGGGGCTTGAGTACGAGGCGCGTCCCTGGCGCTTCACGGAAAAAACCGAGCACCCGAACCCTGATTATGGGCGCGTGCCGGTGCTGATCGACGGCGACCGCACCGTCGAGGATTCCTGGGCGATCGCGCGCTATCTCGACGAAGCCTATCCGGACCGTCCGCTGCTCGGGTCCGAAGAAGCGCTCGGCGCGGCGGAGTTTTTCCGCGCGTGGACGGACACTGTTCTCGTCCCCGCCATCGCGCCGCTTCTGATGATCCGCGTTCACGACTGCATCTCTGAAGAAGACAAGATCTACTTCCGTGAAACGCGGGAAGGGCGCTTTGGGACAACCCTGGAGGCCCTCGCCGAAGACGCCGGCGGACATGCGAAAAAGATCGAGCGCATCATCCAGCCGCTGGCCCTCGCCCTCTCACGAACGCCATATCTCGGCGGCGACACGCCGAACCTCTCCGACTACATTGTATTCTCCGCCTTCCAGTGGGCTCGTTGCGTTTGTTCCGAGCCGTTGTTCGACGCGCCGCCAGCGCTGTCTTCATGGCTCGAACGCCTTCTTGACGCCCATGGCGGGTGCGGGCGCGCGGCGAAACGGGCCGCCTGACCGGGGATGACGGTTCACCGCGACACACGGCATGTTCCGTACTCGGCGGAGGCGATGTTCGATCTCGTCGCTGATATCGACGCCTATCCGGATTTCATACCCTGGTGCGTCGGCATGAAAGTCCGCTCGCGCGACGTGGAAGCCGGGTCCGGGCAGATCACCGCGGACATGCTGGTCGGATTCAAGGTCTTCCGGGAGAGGTTCCGCAGCCGCGTTCGGCTTGATCGCGACGCGAAAACCATCGATGTCGAATATCTCGACGGCCCATTCCGGCGGCTGGAGAACCACTGGCGCTTCATCGACGAGCCGGGCGGCGGCTCGACAATCGATTTTCATATCGATTTTGAATTCCGGAACCGCTTCCTGCAGGCGACCGCGATGCAGTTTCTCGACCGAGCGTTCAAGAAACTGTCAGACGCGTTCCTGAAGCGCGCGAAGGACGTGTACGGCGATAGCGAGTAAGGAGTTTACCGCCGCCCAACGAACGCCAGACAGAGAAAACCGACGCCGAGCGCCAAGCATAACGGCGAGTAATACCGGTAGTTCAGCGTCGCAAAGGGTTCCAAGAGAGCGTGGTTAGCGTCTGGTAGAACGTAGGTGACAGCACCGCGAGCCAGCATCACAAGAGCGACGCCAAGAGCGCCGAGACGGGCGAGCCACGGCCAACCGATCGGAAGTGCGCCGCTCGCCGAGAGGCCGATGAACGCCGCCGTCATCACGAGGCCTGATACGACGAATGTCATCCACGCTGGCGGCATTCGGACGAAGTTCTTTTGGCCGATTACGGTGCGGATCAGTTCAGCCTCGCTTTTCGCGGGCCACAGGCCGCCAAGCGCCCAGTAGGCATGCAGAGCGGCGATCACCGTCAAAACCGCAAACAGCAATATCGAAAGCGTTTTCATGGCGGCGTCCCCCTCGCACGGCTGTCACACCGCGCTTGCAAGCAGCCTAAGCGCTGTTTCGACCGTTTTCAGCCGCACATAACGTCGCGAGCCGCCGGAGAAGAGGCGACGCTCCACTTTCAGCGCTTCGCCTTCGCGGGCGAGGGCGAACCAGACCGTGCCGACCGGCTTGTCGGCCGAGCCGCCTGTCGGGCCGGCGACGCCTGTGACCGCGACGGCGATATTTGCGTCGGATTCCAGATAAGCGCCCGCCGCCATGGCCGCCGCGACTTCCGCGGAGACCGCGCCGCGGGTGCGGATCATCCCCATGGGCACGCCGAGAAGGTCTTCCTTCGCCGTGTTCGTATAGGTGACGAAGCCGCGGTCGAAGACGGCGGATGAGCCCGGCACATCCGTCAGCGCGCCGCCGATCAGGCCGCCGGTGCAGCTCTCGGCGGTCGCGATGCGCAGCCCCGCGCTCGCGGCGTTCGTGATGACGGTTTGGGCGAGCGTCTCGATCATTCGGTTCATGGTGCAGCTCCTGATATTCGGGGTGCGGTCTACTCAGGTAGGGCGACTGTCGCTGTCGCCATGGCGGCGATGCCTTCGCGCCGCCCCGTGAAACCGAGCTCTTCCGTCGTTGTCGCTTTTACGGAGACCCGGTCGGCGTCGATGTCGAGAATCTCCGTGAGCGCCGCGCGCATGGCCGGACGGTGCGGCCCAATTTTCGGCCGTTCGCAGATGAGCGTGATGTCGCAATGGGCGATGCGTCCGCCGCGTTCGATGACGAGATCGCGCGCCTTTTCGAGGAACACGCGGCTCGGCGCGCCTTTCCATTGCGGGTCCGACGGTGGGAAATGATCGCCGATATCGCCCTCGCCGATGGCGCCGAGGATCGCGTCCGTCAGCGCATGCATGCCGACATCAGCGTCGGAGTGGCCTTTCAGCTTCGCATCATGGGGCACGGAGACGCCGCAGAGAATGCAGGCGTCGCCCGGCTCGAAAGCGTGCACGTCGAAGCCCTGTCCGGTCCGGTATTCCATAGCGCGTTTCTCCCGGCCGAGGAGCGTTTCGGCCATGCCGAAATCCTCCGCCTGCGTGATTTTCATGTTGTCCGGTGAGCCGACGGTGAGGATGACGTCCAGGTCCGCCGCTTCGGCGACGGCCGCATCGTCCGTCAGCGTTGCGCCTTCGGCTTTGCGGTGCGCTTCCAGAATATCGGCGAACCGGAACCCCTGCGGGGTCTGCGCCCGCCAGAGATCGTCGCGCGGCACCGTCGTGTCGATGATATCGCGCTTGTGCGGGTGCGAGCGTTTGATGGTGTCGTGCACGGGCAGGGCGGCGATGGCGCCGACATGCGCGTCCAGCGCTTCGATGACGCGCCCGATGACGCCGGCGTCGACGAAAGGCCGCGCGGCGTCGTGGATGAGGACGCGGTCCGGCGCCTCATCGTTCAGGCTCTCAAGCCCGAGCCGCACCGAATCCTGCCGCTCCGCGCCACCGAAAACGGGCTCCAGCAGGCGCCCATTCGCGCCGAGATCGGCGACCGCCGCATCATAGAGGTCGCGGTCATCGCGGTGGATCACGACGCGCACCGCGTCGACGCCAGGGTGATCGAGAAACTTGGACGCCGTCCACGCGAGCACCGTGCGCCCTGCGAGCGGGCGGTACTGCTTTGGCCCGCCCGGCCCGGCGCGCGTGCCGCGTCCGGCGGCAACGATGAGGGCGATTGTCTTGAGAGAAGTCGTCATGGGGGCGGTTTAGGCCGGGCTGCTTCGGCGCGAAAGTCCCGACCAAATTGCTGAGGGAATGTCAGTTTCGGGCGATCGCTTCCGCCGCAGCGAAAGCGCTCGCCCAGGCCCACTGAAAATTGTAGCCCCCGAGCCAGCCAGTGACGTCGACGCACTCGCCGATGAAATAGAGGCCGGGCGCGCGGCGGCTCTCCATGGTCTTTGAGGAGAGATCGCGCGTGTCGAGCCCGCCGACGGTCACCTCCGCCGTGCGCCAGCCTTCCGTGCCCGCCGGTTTCAGGATCCAGTTCGATAATTCGTCGGCGAAGCCGGCGAGCGCGCGATCAGGGATGTCGCCGAGGCGGGAGCCCGCGGGCGCGGACGGCCATGACAGAAGGTGGTCGACGAGACGGGCGGGCGCTTTCTGTTCCAGAACCGCTGAAAGACTGCGTTTCGGCGTCGCGCGTTTCGCTGCGATCAGGTCGGCGGCGCTGTCCACCCCGGCGAATAAGTCGATCCGAAGCGGATCGCCTTCGCGCCAATAAGACGAAGCCTGAAGGATCGCCGGGCCGGAGAGGCCGCGATGGGTGAAGAGCATCGCCTCATCAAACGCCGCGCGCCCCGCATGGACCCGAACCGGGGAGGCGACGCCCGCGAGCGCCGCGAAGGCGTCTTTCTCCGCGCCGGTGAAGACGAACGGAACAAGGGCGGGGCGAGGTTCGACGATCGCATGACCGAACCTCCGGGCGAGATCGTAAGCGAAGCCGGTCGCGCCCATTTTCGGGATCGAGAGGCCGCCGGTCGCGACAACGACGGATGTCGCCGTAAGTTCGCCCTCGGACGTCGAGACGCGATAGCCGCGATCTGTCTGTTGAACGTCGTCGATGGAAACGCCCAGCCGCAGCTCGCCGCCGCCCGCTTCAAGTTCGTCAAGCAGCATGCGGATGATCCGCGGCGATCGCTCATCGCAGAAGAGCTGGCCGAGCGTCTTCTCGTGCCAACCGATCCCGTGGCGGGCGAGGAGTTTCAGAAAGTCCGGCGGCGTGTAGCGCGCGAGCGCCGATTTCGCGAAATGCGGGTTCTCGGAAAGAAACCGATCCGGCGCCGTCTCCAGATTGGTGAAATTGCAGCGTCCGCCGCCCGAAATGCGCACTTTCTCGGCGGGCTTTGCGGCGTGGTCGAGCACGAGCGCCCGCACGCCCCGCCGACCAAGCTCGCCCGCGCAGAAGAGGCCGGCGGCGCCGGCGCCGAGGATGATGACGGGTCGGTGGGGCGTGGTGCTCATCTGCGGGTTTTTCAGGAGCATTGAGTGCGAGTACAAGGGCGCCGATGATTTCAATCGGCCAAATTCCCGTTGCGAACCCCGTTGCGGTCGCGCCCATGTCCGGCGTTTCGGACCTCGCCTTCCGGCGCGCCGCCATGCGTGCGGGGGCAGGGCTGGTCGTTTCGGAGATGGTCGCTTCGGAAACCCTCGCGCAGCAGCGGCCGGACGTGGTGCGCCGCGCGGAGGGTCATGCCGATATCGCGCCGTTCTCGATCCAGCTCGCGGGCCGTGAGGAGCGCTGGATGGAGGAGG
>CAYFIB010000054.1:0-14643 GCA_964342855.1 uncultured Caulobacterales bacterium | reverse complement strand
CGATGTTGTCGTTCTTCAGGCAGTTCGCCGAGCGGACCGAAAGCTCCAGCTCGTCCACTTTCTTCAGAAGCGCCGGATTGAACGGCAGGTCCTCGTGGGCGGACTCGGCTTTTTCTTTGTTCGGTTCATCGAAGTTGATGAAGATTGAAAGCTGGTCCTGCAGGATGCGCGCGGCGTAAGCGGCGGCGTCATCCGGCGTCAGCGCGCCGTTGGTTTCGATCTCGAGCGAGAGCTTGTCGTAGTCGAGAACCTGGCCTTCGCGGGTGTTCTCGACGCGGTAAGCGACGCGTTTCACCGGCGAATAGAGGCTGTCGATCGGGATGAGGCCGATCGGGGCGTCGTCCGGACGGTTGCGATCCGCCGGCACATAGCCCTTGCCGTTCTGGATCGTCAGCTCCATGCGGATTTCGCCGGCTTCGTCGAGCGTGCAGATGACGTGGTCCTTGTTGAGAACCTCGATATCCGCCGTCTCCTGAATATCCGCGCCCGTCACGACGCCGCGGCCTTTCTTCTGGAGAACCACCCGCTTCGGCCCGTCGGCGTGCGAACGGACGGCGAGCTGTTTCAGGTTGAGGACGATATCGGTGACGTCTTCTTGAACGCCCGGAATGGACGAGAACTCATGCACCACGCCATCGATCGACACTGACGTGACGGCCGCGCCGCGGAGCGAGGACAGGAGGATGCGGCGCAGGGAGTTGCCGAGCGTCAGGCCGAAGCCGCGCTCAAGCGGTTGGGCGACGAGAGTCGCCTTGCGCTTCGGATCGACGCCCGGCTCAACTTCGAGCTTGGTCGGGCGGATCAGGTCCTGCCAGTTCTTTTCAAGAATCTGCATATTCAGCGTTCACCCTTAAAAATTGAGCGCGCCCTCTTCAGGCGCCCGATCAGTCCGCTTGCGGACGGCTTAGACGCGGCGGCGCTTGCGCGGCCGGCAGCCATTGTGCGGGATCGGCGTGATGTCGCGGATGTTGGTGACGGTGAGGCCCACCGACTGAAGCGCGCGCAGAGCGCTCTCACGGCCCGAACCCGGCCCGCGAACCAGAACGTCGACGGATTTAAGACCGTGGTCCATCGCCTTCTTGGCGGCGTCTTCCGCCGCGACCTGCGCCGCGTACGGCGTCGATTTGCGCGAGCCTTTGAAGCCCATGCCGCCGGCGGACGACCAGGAGATGGCGTTCCCCTGCGCGTCGGTGATGGTGACCATGGTGTTGTTGAAAGACGCGTTCACGTGGACGACGCCGTTCATGATGTTCTTGCGTTCGCGCTTTTTAACGCGGGCCGCCGGTTGCTTGGCCATCTGTATGCGTCCTTATTTCTTCTTGCCGGCGATCGGCTTGGCCGGACCCTTGCGGGTGCGGGCGTTCGTGTGCGTGCGCTGACCGCGAACCGGCAGACCGCGACGGTGGCGAAGACCGCGATAGCAGCCGAGGTCCATGAGGCGCTTGATGTTCACCGCGACCTCGCGGCGAAGATCGCCCTCGACCGTGTAGTCGGCGTCGATCTTTTCACGGATCTGCAGAACGTCCGCGTCGGACAGCTCGTGCACGCGGCGCTCGATCGGGATCGCGACAGCCTCGCATATCTCCTGAGCCTTCGCCGGGCCGATGCCGTGAATATAGGTCAGCGCGATGTGAACGCGCTTGCCTGAGGGAAGGTTGACCCCTGCGATACGAGCCACGCGGCCTCTCCGTTCCTGCCGACGCCTCGCGCCGGTCTTGGTTTCCCGCCGGCGCCGGGCGCCGGAACTGATTTTCAGCGATCCGACGGATCGCCTCGACTGAACCGAACAAAGCGACGTGACCGCGCCCCTGCGCCGCCCGTCGCCGTTCAAACCTCGCCTTCACGCCGCGCGCCCGAAAATCCGGGCTTTCAGGAAGCGGCGTCGGCTCCGCGCGGCGACGTCGTTGCGTCGCCGGTCACATCCTACGCCGGCTTCATGCGGAAGCGCGTACGTATAGCCTTCGCGCCCGGCGCGTCAACGCCCGAAGCGCGCTTTTTAGCGCCCGATCGCGTCAAGGACGCCGTCGATTTCGGCGGCCACCGCATCGATGGTTCCCATGCCGTCGACGCGACGCAGTTTGCCCTGGTTCTCGTAGTACGGGATCAGCGGCGCGGTCTGCTCGCGATAGACGGCCTGACGCTTGCGGAACGTTTCTTCATTGTCGTCGCCGCGCACTTCCTCGCCGCGGGCCTTCACCTCTGCGATACGCGTATTCAAGCGTTCGACGAGCGCCTCCTCATCGACCTGCAGCTCGATGACGACGTCCAGCGCGCGGCCCTGCGCCGCCAGCAGCCGGTCGATCATCTCCGCCTGCGGCGTCGTGCGCACGGCGCCGTCGAGAATGAAGCCGGGCTTGCAGTCGTCTTTGGCGATGCGCTCGGAAATGATGCCTTCGATGATCGCGTCCGAGACGAGGTCGCCCCGATCCATGATGTCTTTCACCTTGAGGCCCAGCGGCGTCTGGTCCGCGATGGCCGCGCGCAGCATGTCGCCGGTCGAAAGCTGCGGTATGCCGCGCTTCTCGGAGATCAGCTTCGCCTGCGTGCCTTTGCCGGCGCCCGGCGGGCCCAGAAGGATGAGGATCATCTGCGGCTACCCCTCAGCTTCGATTTCTTGATGAGGCTTTCATACTGCTGCGCCAGCAGGTGCCCCTGAATCTGCGCGACCGTGTCCATGGTCACCGTCACGACGATAAGAAGCGACGTGCCGCCGAGATAAACTGGGATGGAGCTGTAATTTGCGCGCAGGATCTCCGGCAGAAGACAGACGAATGTCAGGTACGCGGCGCCGATGACTGTCAGGCGCGTCAAAACGTAGTCGAGATAATCCGCCGTGCGCGGCCCCGGACGATAGCCCTGAATGTAGCCGCCGTATTTCTTCAGATTGTCCGCCGTGTCCTCCGGATTGAACTGGATGGAGGTGTAGAGGAAGCAGAAGAAGACGATGCCCGCGGCGTAAAGCAGGATATAAAGCGGCTGCCCCGGCGAGAAGTATTGCTGGAGCGTCAGCACCCATTCCGGCGCGTTCTGGCCTGAAAAACCGACGAAGGTGACCGGCAGGAGAAGCAGGGATGATGCGAAGATCGGCGGGATGACGCCTGCGGTGTTGATCTTCAGCGGCAGGTGCGACTTCTCCCCGCCGAACATGCGGTTGCCGACCTGACGGCGCGGATACTGGATGAGCAGCCGCCGCTGCGAACGTTCAATAAAGACGACGAAGGCGATGAGGCCGACCGCCATGGCGAAGATCGCCAAGATCGCGCCGGCGTTGATGCCGCCCACCCGGCCCTGCTCCAAAAGACCGGCGACCGCGCGCGGCAGCTCCGCGATGATGCCGGCGAAGATGATCAGCGAAACGCCGTTGCCGACGCCGCGCGAGGTGATCTGCTCGCCCAGCCACAGGAGGAACATGACGCCGCCGACCAAGGTGACGACCGTCGTCGTGGTGAAGAAAATGCCCGGGTTGATCGCCGCGGTTGCGCCGGTGTTCGGATCCGCCTGCTGCAGGGCGACGGCGATGCCATACCCTTGAATGATGGCGAGAAACACTGTGCCGTAACGGGTGTACTGATTGATCTGCCGACGCCCCTGCTCGCCCTCTTTCTTGAGCGCTTCGAGGGAGGGGATCACGGCGGTCATCAACTGCATGATGATCGACGCCGAGATGTACGGCATGATGTTGAGTGCAAAGATCGCCATGCGCTCGACCGCGCCGCCGGCGAAGAGGTTGAACATCCCGAGGATGCCGCCCTGCTGGCCCTGGAACTGTGCGGTGAAAAATTCGGTGTCGACGCCCGGGATCGGGATGAACGTGCCAAGACGATACACGACGAGGGCGCCGAGGGTGAAGAGGATGCGCTTCTGCAGCTCCTCGGCTTTGGCGAACGACGAAAAGTTGAGGTTCGCGGCGAGCTGCTCAGCGGCGGATGTCATCTAGTGGGTGTCCCGTCCGTTACCTGGAAGGCGCCGACGACCGGCGCGACTGGCGGCACATGGGCCCCGATCGCGTCGGTCGCAACCGATCAGCTGTCCGCGCCGGCGTCAGCGGTTTTCTCCGGCCGGGTCATGGTGACCGAACCGCCCGCTTTTTCGACCGCGGCGACCGCCGATTTCGTGGCGTAAGCGACCGTGAGCTCCACCTTGGAGGTGAGTTCGCCGACGCCGAGAACGCGCACGCCGTCAAGCTTGCGACGCGCGACGCCCGCCGCGACAAGCGCTTCGACGTCGATCGCTTTCGACGCATCGAGCTTGCCGGCGTCGATCGCCGCCTGGATGCGGCCGACGTTCACTTCGACGAATTTGGCGCGGTTCGGCTTGTTGAAGCCGCGTTTCGGCAGACGCATGTAAAGCGGCATTTGGCCGCCTTCGAACGCGCGGATGCCGGAAACGCCCGAACGTGATTTCTGGCCCTTCACGCCGCGGCCGCCGGTTTTGCCTTTGCCGGAGCCGATGCCGCGACCGACGCGCATGCGCTTTTTGCGTGCGCCCGGATTATCGGCGAGATCGTGAAGGCGGACCGGATCTTTGGTTTCGTCGCTCATTATCTTCTCCCGGACTTTCGAGGCGGATCGCTGAAGCGCCCGCCCCTCGCCCATTGCGAACGGATTGTTTTCGAACCTACTCGACGATTTCGACGAGGTGGCTGACTTTACGGATCATGCCGCGCACGGAGGGCGTGTCCTCGAGCGTACGGGTGCGGCCGATCTTGTTGAGGCCGAGGCCGATCAGCGTGTCGCGCTGGTCTTTCGGCCGACGGATCGGGCTGCCGGTCTGGCGCACCGTGAGGGTTTTCTTATCGGACATCGTTCAACTCGTTCCGGTTACGCCTCGGCGGCGACGGCGTCTTCAAGAGCGTCTTCGCCGGCGGCGGCCTGATCGGCGCCTTCGCTTTCAACGCGACGACCGAGAAGATCGGAGACCTTCTTGCCGCGACGCGCCGCAACGGAGCGCGGGCTCAGCTGACGGGTGAGCGCGTCCACGGTCGCGCGAACCATGTTGTACGGGTTCGAGGAGCCGAGGGACTTCGCCACGACGTCCTGAACACCGAGAGTTTCAAAAACGGCGCGCATCGGACCGCCGGCGATGATGCCGGTGCCCGGAGGCGCGGCGCGCAGAACAACCTTGCCCGCGCCCCAACGACCTTCAACGTCGTGGTGCAGGGTGCGGCCTTCGCGCAGCGGCACGCGAACCATCGAGCGACGGGCTTCCTGGCTCGCCTTGCGGATCGCCTCCGGCACTTCGCGGGCCTTGCCCTTGCCAAAGCCCACGCGGCCTTTCTGGTCGCCCAGAACCACGAGCGCGGCGAAACCGAAGTTCTTGCCGCCCTTCACCGTTTTGGAGACCCGGTTGATCGCGACCAGCTTGTCGACGAACTCCTGCTCCTCGCGCTCTTCGCGCCCCCGTCCGCGACCGCGGCCGCGTCTGTCGTCGTCTCGCGCCATGTTCGCGTCTCCTTAGAAGTTGAGGCCGGCTTCACGCGCGGCGTCAGCCAGCGCCTTCACCCGCCCATGATAGCGATAACCGCCGCGATCGAAGACGACGTCTTTCAGACCCTTCTCGATCGCCCGCTCGGCGACGGCCTTGCCGACCGTCGCGGCCGCCGAAACGTCCGAGCCCTTCGCAAGTCCGCCCTCGCGCACGTCTTTCTCCAGCGACGACGCGGAGACGAGCGTCGAACCCGCCTTGTCGTCGATGATCTGGGCGTAGATGTGCTTGCCCGAGCGGAAAACGCTGAGCCGCGGACGGCCCGTGCGCAGTTTCGCGAGCTTCGACCGATTGCGGCCGGCGCGCTTTTTCAGATGGATTCGTGCCGTGTGCGCCATGTCCCGCCGCCTTATTTCTTCTTGCCTTCCTTGCGGAAGATAAATTCGCCAGCGTACTTCACGCCCTTGCCCTTATAGGGCTCCGGCGGACGGAAGCTTCGGATCTTTGCAGCCGTCTCGCCGACGACCTGTTTGTCGATGCCGGAGATCTCGATCTCCGTCGGCTTCGGGGTCTTGATTTCGATCCCGGCCGGCGGCTCGTAGTCGATCTCGTGGCTGTAGCCGAGCGCAAGGTTGAGGTTCTTGCCCTTCATCTGCGCGCGGTAGCCGACGCCGACGAGCTCCAGCTTCTTCTCAAAGCCCTTGGAGACGCCGTCCATGATGTTGACGATCATGGTGCGGCTCATGCCCCACATGGAACGAGCCTTCTTGGACTCGTCGACCGGCGCGATGACGACGCCGTCGTCGGTCAGTTCGACCTTGCACGAATCCGGAACCGTGAACGCCAGCTCGCCTTTCGAGCCTTTCGCCTTGACCGTCTGGCCGTCGACCGTCGCGGTGACGCCCTGCGGCACGGGGGCGGGTTTTTTGCCGATACGCGACATTCGTCCCTCCTCAGTAAACCTGGCAGAGCACCTCGCCGCCAACATTTTGTTGGCGAGCGACGGCGTCGGACATGACGCCCTTGGGCGTCGAGATGATGGAGATGCCGAGGCCGTTGCGGACTGGCATCAATTCCTTGACGGAAGAGTAAACCCGGCGACCGGGCGTGGAGACGCGCTTGATCTTCTGAATGACCGGCGCGCCTTCAAAGTACTTCAGCTCGATTTCGAAAGCCGGCTTCTCGCCGTCTTTCTCTACGCGCGAGTAGCCGCGGATGTAGCCTTCGTCCTGCAGCACGTCGAGCACCCAACCGCGTAGCTTGGAAGCCGGCGTGGTGACGTTCGAGTGCCCGCGCAGAAGCGCGTTGCGGATGCGGGTGAGCATATCGCCCAACGGATCATTGATCGCCATTGTAACGCCTCCTCACCAGCTCGATTTCACGAGGCCCGGGATCTTGCCCTGCGAGCCAAGCTCGCGCAGCGCGATGCGGGACATCTTCAGCTTGCGGTAGAACGCGCGCGGCCGCCCGGTGACGAGGCACCGGTTGCGAATGCGCGTCGCGCTGGAATTGCGCGGAAGCTCAGCAAGCTTCAGCGCAGCCATGAAACGCTCGTCAGCGTCCTTCTCCTGGTCGTAGAGAACGGACTTCAACGCTGCGCGTTTCGCCGCGTACTTCTTCGACATGCGGCGACGTTTCAGGTCGCGCTCGATCATGCCTTTTTTCGCCATCACTCACTCCGTGTAAGCCGGTTTCCGGTCAGCCCGGACCTCGCCTAGTTGCGAAACGGGAAATTGAATTCTTTCAGAAGCGCTTTGGCTTCCGCGTCGGTCGGCGCCGTGGTGCAGACGATGATGTCCATCCCGCGCACTTCGTCGACCTTGTCGTATTCGATCTCCGGGAACACGATGTGCTCTTTCAGGCCCATCGCGTAGTTGCCGCGACCGTCAAAGCTCTTGCCGTTCAGACCGCGGAAGTCGCGGACGCGCGGAAGGGCGATGTTGATGAGACGGTCGAGGAATTCGTACATGTGGTCGCGACGCAGCGTGACCTTGCAGCCGATCGCCATGCCGTCACGCAGCTTGAAGCCGGCGATGGATTTCTTCGACTTGGTGATCACCGGCTTCTGGCCCGCGATCTTCTCAAGATCCGCATACGCGCTATCGACTTTCTTGCGGTCGTTGACCGCATCGCCGATGCCCATGTTGATCACGACCTTGTCGAGCCGCGGGATCTGCATGACGTTCGCGTACTCGAACGCCTCCTGCATCTTGCCGCGAATGGACGACACGTACTGCTCGCGCAGACGCGGGGAATAGTTTTCAAGAAGCGCCTCAGACATCGATCGCCTCGCCGGATTTCTTCGCGTACCGCACCTTGCGCCGATCCTCGCCTTCGCCTTCAAACCGGAAACCGACACGCGTCGCTTCACCGGTCTTCGGGTCCTTGATCGCGAGGTTGGAGATATCCAACGGCGCTTCCTTCGTGATTATGCCGCCCTGCTCCGTCTGCGACGGTTTCTGGTGGCGTTTCACCATGTTCACGCCTTCAACGACCGCGCGTCCGTCCTTCGGAAGGACTTTCAGCACGTCGCCTTCGACGCCTTTGTATTTGCCCGCGAGAACGATGACGCGGTCGCCTTTTTTGATCTTGGCAGCCATTTCAAACGCCCCCTCAGAGAA
Organism: uncultured Caulobacterales bacterium; assembly: GCA_964342855.1. Classification (GTDB taxonomy): domain Bacteria; phylum Pseudomonadota; class Alphaproteobacteria; order Caulobacterales; family Parvularculaceae; genus JBCBJX01. The sequence goes on along the minus strand of CAYFIB010000054.1, from coordinate 6,598 downwards.
CTTCAGGCGCGAGCGACACGATCTTCATGTGGTTGGCGGCGCGAAGTTCGCGCATCACCGGCCCGAAGATGCGGGTGCCGATCGGCTCTTTGTTGTTGTTCAGGATGACGGCCGCGTTCGAGTCGAAGCGGATCACGGAGCCATCGCGCCGTTTCACCGACTTCCGCGTACGAACGACGACGGCTTTCATCACGGCGCCTTTTTTGACACGACCGCGCGGCGCCGCTTCTTTCACCGACACCACGATGATGTCGCCGACAGAAGCGTACCGGCGTTTCGCGCCGCCCAGCACCTTGATGCACTGCACCCGTTTCGCGCCGGAGTTATCCGCCACGTCCAGGTTGGTTTGCATCTGGATCATCTCGACCCTCCGAGCGGGACACCTGTCCCGCGATCAAACGAAACTCAATGACGAAAGCAGCTTACGCGACGCCTTCGCCGATCACTTCCCAACGCTTCAGGCGCGATTTCGGCGGGCATTCCTGAATCCGCACGAGATCGCCTTCCTTGAACTGATTGGCCTCGTCGTGCGCGTGGTAGCGCTTCGAACGACGGACCGTCTTCTTATAGAGCGGGTGCGTATAGAACCGCTCGATGTTCACGACGACCGTTTTGTCACCCTTATCGGAGACGACCCGGCCCTGCATGATGCGCTTCGGCATGAAGGCGCTCCCTCTTTCAGTTCGCCGCTTCCGCGGCGCCGGTCCGCTCGCGCATCACGGTTTTGATGCGGGCGATGTCCCGGCGCACTTCGCGGATGCGCGAGGTTTTCTCCAACTGGTTCGTCGCCTGTTGAAAGCGCAGGTTGAACTGCTCTTTCTTCAGGGTGACGAGCTTGTCTTTCAGCTCGTCCGTCGACAGCGCTTTGACCTCTTCGGCTTTCATGACGCGCTCCCTTATTCGCCGACGCGACGCACGATGCGCGTCTTGACCGGCAGTTTGGCGGCGCCGAGCTTCAGGGCCTCGGTCGCGATATCGTCCGGCACGCCGTCGATTTCGAACATGATGCGGCCCGGTTTGACCTTGGCGGCCCAGAATTCCGGCGAGCCTTTACCCTTACCCATCCGGACCTCGGTCGGCTTTTTCGACACCGGCACGTCCGGGAAGATGCGGATCCACACGCGGCCAGCCCGTTTCATGTGACGGGTGATGGCGCGACGGGTCGCTTCAATCTGGCGCGCCGTGACGCGTTCCGGCTCGAGGGCCTTCAGGCCGTGCGAGCCGAAATTGAGCGCGGAGCCGCCCTTGGCGACGCCTTTGATGCGCCCCTTGTGCATTTTGCGGAACTTCGTGCGCTTCGGCTGAAGCATGTAAAACTCTCCTTAGCCTGACGCTTAACCGCGGCGATCGCGGCGGTCGCGACCGCCGCCGACCGAACCCGTCTGCGCTTCGACGAGACGACGTTCCTGCGCGGACGGATCATGCTCCATGATCTCGCCCTTGAAGATCCAGACCTTGATGCCGATGGCGCCGTAGGTCGTGCGCGCCGTCGCAACGCCGTAATCTATGTCCGCACGCAGCGTGTGAAGCGGTACGCGGCCTTCGCGATACCATTCGGTCCGCGCGATCTCCGCGCCGCCGAGCCGACCCGCGCAGTTCATGCGGATGCCGAGCGCGCCCATGCGCATGGACGTCTGCATGGCGCGCTTCATGGCGCGACGGAACGCGACCCGGCGCTCAAGCTGCTGCGCGATGTTCTCAGCGACCAGCGTGGCGTCGGTCTCCGGCTTGCGGATCTCGACGATGTTCAGGTTCGTCTCGGACGACGACAGCGCCGACAGCTCTTTACGGAGCTTCTCGATGTCCGCGCCTTTTTTGCCGATGACAACGCCCGGACGCGCCGAATAGATCGTCACGGCGCACTTCTTGTGCGGACGCTCGACGATGATGCGGCTGACCGACGCGTTTTTCAGGCGCTTGAACAGGTACTCGCGGATTTTCAGATCTTCGTGCAGAAGATCAGAATACGTCTCGCCCTGCGCGTACCAACGCGAGTCCCAGGTGCGGTTGACGCCGAGGCGGAGCCCGATCGGATTGACCTTCTGACCCATCAGACGGCCTCCTTCTCACGTACGACGATAGTGATTTCAGAAAACGGCTTCAGAAGCCGGCCCATGCGACCGCGGCCGCGCGGGCGCCAGCGCTTCATGACGAGGTTCTTGCCGACATACGCCTGATCGACGACCAGCGCGTCGATATCAAGATCGTGGTTGTTCTCAGCGTTTGCGATGGCGCTCTCAAGCACTTTCTTCACGTCGCGCGCTATGCGTTTACGCGAAAACTGAAGCTCGGCGAGCGCGCGCTCGACTTTCATGCCGCGGATCTGTTGCGCGACGAGGTTCAGCTTCTGCGGCGAGATCCGCAGCAGGCGCGCCTTCGCCATCGCCTGATCGGCGCCGAGGCGGCGGGGGTTTTTCTCCTGACCCATCCTTACTTCCTCTTCGCCTTTTTATCCGCGCCGTGACCGTAATAGGTCCGCGTCGGCGAAAATTCGCCGAGTTTGTGGCCGACCATGTCCTCGGTGACGAGCACCGGGATGAACTTCTGGCCGTTGTAGACGCCGAAGGTGAGACCGATGAATTGCGGCAGGATCGTCGAGCGGCGCGACCAGGTCTTGATGACCTCGCGGCGGCTGCCCTCCTGGGCGTTTTCGGCCTTCTGCAGAAGATAGCGGTCGACGAACGGACCTTTCCAGACGGAACGAGGCACGAAGCTTCTCCTAACGGCCTTTGCGCTTCGCGTGACGCGAGCGGATGATCATTTTATCGGTCGCCTTGTTCTTCCGCGTACGGCGGCCCTTGGTGGGCTTGCCCCACGGGGTGACCGGGTGGCGGCCGCCGGAGGTGCGGCCTTCGCCGCCGCCGTGCGGGTGGTCGACCGGGTTCATGGCGACGCCGCGAACGGCCGGGCGTTTGCCGAGCCAACGGGCGCGGCCGGCCTTGCCGAGTTTGACGTTGCCGTGGTCCGGGTTGGAGACGGCGCCGATGGTGGCGCGGCACTCGCCGGAGATGAGGCGGACTTCGCCGGACTGCATGCGGACCTGAGCATAACCCTGGTCACGACCGACAATCTGCGCGTACGAGCCGGCCGAACGGGCGATCTGACCGCCTTTTTCCGGCTTCAGCTCGACATTATGCACGATCGTCCCGACCGGGATCGACCGAAGCGGCATGGCGTTGCCCGGCTTCACGTCCACACGGTCGCCGGAAACCACCTTGTCGCCCGCCGCAAGGCGTTGCGGCGCCAGGATGTACGATTTCTCGCCATCCGGGTACGTGATGAGCGCGATGAACGCCGTCCGGTTCGGATCGTATTCGATCCGCTCCACCGTCGCTTCGACATCAAGCTTCGACCGCTTGAAATCGACCCGACGATAGAGACGTTTCACCCCGCCGCCACGACGGCGCGCGGTGACGCGACCCTTGTTGTTGCGTCCGCCTTTGGAGGTGAGACCTTCCGTGAGCGTCTTTTCCGGCTTGCCGGAATGGAGCTCCGACCGGTCGACGATGACCAGCGTGCGCCGTCCAGGCGAAGTCGGGTTGAATGTCTTCAGAGCCATGCCAGCCGCTCCTTAAAGACCAGTGGTCACGTCGATCGAGTGACCCTCTTCGAGGGTGACGACCGCGTTCTTGACGTCCGAACGCTCATAGCGACGGCCGCGGAACTGTTTGGTTTTACCTTTGCGCCGGAGCGTGTTCACCGCCTTCACTTTGACGTTGAACAGAGCCTCGACGGCCTCGGCGATTTCCGGCTTGCTCGCTTCAAGCCGTACGCGGAAAACCACCTGATTGTTTTCGGACGCGATCGTCGATTTCTCGGTAATCACCGGAGCGACGATGGTATCGTAATGCTTCTCGGTCGCGCTCACGCCGCTTCTCCTTGCGCTTCAGCGGCCGCGACATGCTCGCCGGCGAGACGCGCCGCGATCCCGTCGATGGCGGACTTTGTCAGCACCAGCTTTTCATGGCGCAGAATGTCGTAAACGTTCGCGCCGATGGTCGGCAGCACGTCGATCGCCGGAATGTTCCGGGCTGCCCGCACGAAATTCGTATCGGTTTCGCCGCCATCGATGATGAGGGCGTTCTTCAGCTCCAGCTTGGCGAACGCCGCGACGAGCGATTTCGTCTTCGCGTCATCAAGCTTGGCCTCGTCAATGACGACGAGCTCCCCGGCCGCCGCCTTCGAAGACAGCGCGTGGCGCAGAGCGAGACGACGCACTTTCTTCGGCAGGTCGATGGCGTGGCTGCGCACGCGCGGACCGTGAGCCTTGCCGCCGCCACGGAACTGCGGGGCTTTCTTGTTGCCGTGACGCGCGCCGCCGGAGCCCTTCTGACGGACGAACTTCTTCGTCGTGCCAGCGACTTCGCCGCGCTCTTTCGTCTTGTGCGTGCCCGCCTGGCGCTTCGCCAGCTGGTACGTCACCATGCGGTGCAGAATGTCACGGCGCGGATCGAGACCGTAAATCGCCTCGTCGAGATCGACAGAGCCGACCGTCTCCGCGCTCAGATTGAGAACGTCGAGTTTCATTCCGCGCTCCCCTCTGGTTGCGTTTCAGCCGCAGTTTCTTCAGCAGGCGCGGCTTCCGCCGCCGGAGCTTCATCCGTCGCCGCCGTGCGGAACGCGCCCGGCATCGGCGCATCGTCCGGACGCGGACGCTTCACGGCGTCTTTGATGAGCACCCAGCCGCCTGCGGAACCCGGAACGGCGCCGCGCAGGAAGATGACGCCGCGACCGACATCAGTCTTAACGACCTCAAGGTTCTGCGTCGTCACCCGCACATCGCCCATGTGCCCAGCCATCTTCTTGCCTTTGAAGACCTTGCCGGGCTCCTGGCACTGGCCAGTGGAGCCGTGCGACCGGTGCGAGATGGAGACACCGTGCGAGGCGCGAAGACCGCCGAAATTGTGGCGTTTCATGCCGCCGGCGAAGCCCTTGCCGATGGACGTGCCCGTCACATCGACGCGTTGACCCGCGACGTAGTGATCCGCCGTCAACTCGGCGCCGACTTCAATGAGGTTTTCCTCAGCGACGCGAAACTCTGCGACCTTGCGCTTCGGCGCGACGTTGGCCTTGGCGAAGTGACCGCGCATCGGACGCCCGACGCGCGCGGCCTTCGCCACGCCCGCACCGAGTTGAAGAGCGACGTAGCCGTCGGTCTCATTCGTCCGCTGAGAGACGACCTGGCACTCCTGTAACTGCATCACGGTGACGGGGACGTGCTCGCCCTCTTCCGTGAACAGCCGGGTCATGCCGACTTTCTTTGCGATGACGCCGGTGCGCATGGCTTACACCTTGATCTCGATATCGACGCCCGCGGAGAGGTCGAGCTTCATCAGAGCATCGACGGTCTGCGGGGTCGGGTCCACGATGTCGAGCATGCGCTTGTGAGTGCGCATTTCGAACTGTTCGCGGGATTTCTTGTTGACGTGCGGCGAGCGCAGCACGGTGAACCGTTCGATCCGGGTCGGAAGCGGGATCGGCCCGCGCACTTGCGCGCCGGTCCGCTTCGCGGTGTTCACGATCTCACGGGTCGAAGCGTCGAGCACGCGATGGTCGAACGCTTTCAGACGGATGCGGATGTTCTGGTGCATGTCGTTTCTGTGACGCTTCTTCCGGAGACAAAAACGCGGACCGGCCGTAACCGGTCCGCACTCAAAGGGTTATGACTACTCGAGGATTTTTGAGACGATGCCGGCGCCGACCGTGCGGCCGCCTTCACGGATAGCGAAGCGAAGCTTCTCTTCCATGGCGATCGGCACGATGAGCTCGACGTTCACGTTCACGTTGTCGCCCGGCATGACCATTTCGGTGCCTTCTTGCAGGGTGACGATGCCGGTCACGTCCGTCGTGCGGAAGTAGAACTGCGGACGATAGTTCGTGAAGAACGGCGTGTGGCGGCCGCCCTCTTCTTTCGTGAGGATGTAGGCCTCAGCGACGAACTTCGTGTGCGGCGTGACCGAACCCGGCTTGCAGAGAACCTGGCCGCGCTCGACGCCTTCACGGTCGATGCCGCGAAGAAGAACGCCGACGTTGTCGCCCGCTTCACCGCGATCAAGCAGCTTACGGAACATTTCAACGCCCGTGCAGGTCGTTTTCTGCGTGTCTTTGATGCCGATGATTTCGATCTCGTCGCCGACATTGATGACGCCGCGCTCGACACGACCGGTCACGACGGTGCCGCGGCCGGAGATCGAGAAGACGTCTTCGATCGGCATCAGGAACGGCATGTCGATTGGACGTTCCGGGGTCGGAATGTAGGCGTCGACCTGCTCCATCAGCTCTTTGATCTTGTTTTCGCCGATTTCCGGATCACGGCCTTCCATGGCGGCGAGCGCCGAGCCGGCGATGATCGGAATATCGTCGCCCGGGAAATCATAGGACGACAGAAGCTCGCGGACTTCCATTTCGACGAGCTCGAGGAGCTCCTCGTCGTCGACCTGATCGACCTTGTTGAGGAAGACGACGATCGCCGGCACGCCGACCTGACGTGCGAGCAGGATGTGCTCACGCGTTTGCGGCATCGGGCCGTCGGCGGCGTTCACGACGAGGATCGCGCCATCCATCTGCGCGGCGCCGGTGATCATGTTCTTCACGTAGT
>CAYFIB010000053.1:0-14919 GCA_964342855.1 uncultured Caulobacterales bacterium | reverse complement strand
GCCGCATCCGGCGTCGCTTGATGGCCGGTATTTCGGTCCCGTAAAACAAACAGACCTGGATGGCGTCGCCATCCCCGTTTTCGTGGCCCGGGACAGACAGGGCGCAAGCGGATGCAAAGCGATACATGCGGATGCAAGGGAATCAGAAGCGAACCCGGTAGGGCAAGATTAAAGCTATGGCACCACATGCCATCTAACGCCTTGTCTGCACATCTGTTTTTTGGCGCCCTTTGCACAGCATTGCGGTGCATGGATCGTCGGAAATTTCCCGGAATGAAAGGGGTTCCTGTGGTGCATGGGGTAAGAGCGCCGCAATGAGCGATGATACCCCGTTCACACCCCGGTTGGGGCCGATACGCGATAGAGGCGGCCCAGCTGGAAAGCGCCTTCGCCGCCAACTGGCGAAGACCGGGAAGCGGCTTTCTAATGCGCCCCGGAAATCTTCCTTCACGGGCGCGCGTTATGGCAGCGGCGGCGCAGCGCGAACACGCGCATCCGCAGGGCGGCATCTGTCCCGCCTGCAACGGCGGCGCGTCGTGGTCAAAGTACATATCGCCAGAGCCGGACGCGCGGGCCCAGGACTCTATCGTGCCCATGTCGGCTATCTGCAGCGGGACGGCGTGGATCGCGAGGGCGAAGGCGGTGTCCTCTATGACCGGGACAATGAAGGTATATCGCCGCGCGACTTTCTGGAGAGGAGCGAACAGGATCGCCACCAGTTCCGGATCATCGTGTCGCCGGAGGGCGGCGCGCGCATGGGCGATTTCAAACAGGCGACGCGCGACCTGATGGCGCGCATGGAAGCCGACACCGGGCGGCGCTTGGACTGGATCGCTGTCGATCACCACAATACCGGCCATCCGCACACGCATATTGTCGTGCGCGGGCGCGACGCGCGGATGAAGGATGTCGTCATCGCGCGAGACTATCTCACCCATGGCCTGCGCGAAGCGGCCGAGGATCTTGTGACACAGAGGCTCGGACCGCGGCGAGCGCTGGAGATTGCAGAGACGCGGCAGAAACAGGTCGATCAGGACCGGTGGACAGGGCTGGATCGCGAGATCGAAAACCTTATCGATGGAAGCGTTTTTGAGCCGGGCGATGCGTCCTCAAGCGGCGAACGCTTTAGCCGCTCGCTTCAGATTGCTCGCGCACGCCACCTCCAAACGTTGGGCCTCGCAGAGCCCGCCGGAGCCGTAGCCTGGCGGATGAAGCCGGGCTGGCAGGAGCAACTCAAACGCCGGGGCCGGCGGGGCGACATCATCCGCACACTCGCGGCGGAATTCGGCGAACGTAAAAAACACATTCAGTTTGTGCAGGACCGGGATGCGGATGCAACCCCTATTCAGGGCGTCGTTAAAGCCTATGGCGCCGAGGACGAACTTCGCGACACACGCTACATGCTCGTTGAAGATTTTGACGGCGGGATATGGCATGTGCCTGCTGGCGCCATTGATCCGACCTCCCGCCCGTCGCGCGGCGCGGTTGTTGAGCTGTCGCGCGCGAGCGCGCTGGCGCGGGCTTCGGACACGGCCATCGCCAGAGTCGCCGATGAAACGGGTGGCGTCTGGTCGGAGGACTTGCACGCCCGCCACGATCCCGGATCGAAACCGGCTTACCGCCTGTCGCTGAAGCGCCGTCTTGAAGCGCTGCGGCGGGCGGGAATCGGCGAACGGCTCGCCAGCGGAGAATGGCGCATTGACGCGACCTTCCTCAAACGCGCTGCTGACTACGAAGCGCGGCGATCCGGCGGGGTAAAACTGACCGTTTTGTCGTGGCTGTCCCCGGAGGCGCAGATTGAGCGGATGGGTGAGACATGGATCGACGGGCTTTCAGAAACCGATGCGGAACGGTGCATCGCGCTCCGGAAACTTCAGATGCGGCGGCAGGCATGGCTGCGAGAGCAAGACGTTCTGCAGGCAGGGCAGGCAACCCTTTCAGATGAGCAGCGTATTCGGATGCGGGCGCTTGATCTGAAACAGAACGCCGATGCGATCGCTGCGCGCTCGAACCGGACGGCTGTCGATCTGGCGAACGGGGACCGGTTACACGGGCGGCTGGAAGGCCATGTCGATCTGGCGGCGGGCCGCATGGCGGTCATCGGGAATGCGAAGGCGTTCGCGCTTGTACCGTGGCGCAGCGCGCTCGGGCGGCAGACCGGCCGCGAACTGACACTCAAACGCACAGCCGCAGGCATCGGCTGGACGGTTGGAAATGGTCGCTCGAAGGGCATTTTTCGTTAGGCTTTTTGGTTGCCTTGCAGGCGGGTGGCCGGAGTGGTCAGTTTTGCGGCTGGCCGAAAGTGCCGTATATCGCTCTAACTATTTGAGCGATGCGGTTTCAGCGTGTGTGCCCGCATATTAATGGTCCTTCCCAAGCGATCGTTACGCTGTATTGCACAGGCGCCGAAGCTCGGGCGGATTGGCGGAGAGGCAGCCCTCGTGAAGAAGGCCGACAAAACCGAACTTTACAAAAGCGCAGGATTCCGATTGTTCGTACATCTACTTATAGCTTCTGCTAAGGCGTGCCGCGGGGGCCGAATAAAACGACGCCTGCGCCGACCAGCATGATCGCAGCGCCGAGAAAGTCCCACCGGTCCGGCCGCGCGCCCTCAACAAAATAAATCCATGCAATCGAAGCGGCGACGTACACCCCGCCATAGGCGGCGTAGGCGCGCCCGGCGAAATTGGCGTCAATGCGCGCGAGCAAAAGCGCGAACAGGATCAGACTGACCACGCCGGGACCGATCCAGAGCGGCGACTTTTCAAGGCGCAGCCACATCCAGAACGCATAACAGCCGGCGATTTCAAAGAGTGCCGCAAATATATAGTAGACCGCCGTCATTGATCGCCGCCATTCTTATCAAAGCCCAATATGGTGACGACGAACCTGCCCGGCTTTTCGAGCTGAAGATCGGTAGTCGCCATCACGCGCTCCAATTATCCCGCGCAACAGGAAAGCTTGGTCACATCCTTGTCGAAGCCCTGCGCCGCGAGTTTCAATCCTTCGACCGTCGTCAAATAAGGGAAAATCGTCTCGCCCAGTTCCGTCGCGGTTATATTATATTTGAGCGCGAGCACGATGGTCTGGATCGAGTCGGCCCCTTCAGGCGCTAAGATTTGCGCGCCAAGTAGACGATCCGTCTCGGCGTCGGCGACCAGCTTGATCAGCCCGCGCGTATCATGGGCTGCAAGCGCGCGCGGCACTTGATCAAGCGGCGCTACCGACGTTTTGACATCGAATCCAGCGGCTTTTGCCTGAGCCTCGCTTAACCCCGCGCCCGCGATTTGCGGATCCGTGAACACGACCCATGGCATCGCCGCATTTTCGTATGTGTGCGAATTGCTGTTGAGCGCGTTTTTTACCGCAAGCTTCGCGCCATAGGCTGCCATATAGACAAACTGGTCCCGGCCCGTAACATCGCCGGCGGCGTAGACGCCTGGCTTGCTTGTCTGCATGCGTTCATCGACGACAATACCGCCATTGCCCAGCGTTTCGATGCCCGCGTCTTCAAGTCCGAGCGTTCCGGTGTTGGCCTTGCGCCCCGTCGTCAGCAGCAAATGCCCGGCGTGAATGACCTCTTCGTCACTGCCGATGGAAATCGTCAGGGAAACGCCTTCATTGGTTTTTGCGACGCCAACATAGGAAAGTCCGGTTCGGACGGCGACGCCCTCCGCCTCGAAATACTCGGTCAGCGATTCTGAAATCTCCGGCTCGGCCTCCGGCAATAGCCTGCTGCGCGTCACAAGCGTCACCTCGGCTCCCGCGCGCGCAAACATCTGCGCCAGTTCGCAGCCGATATACCCCCCGCCGACCATGATAAGAGAACGCGGCAACTCGGAAAGCTCCAGCGCCGAGGTGCTGGTCAGATAGGGCGTTTCATCAAGACCCGGAATGTCGGGAATTGTCGGCGACGATCCCGTTGCGATGAGAACCTTGGCGGCTTCGATCCGCCGCTCGCCCACCATGACGCCGCCTTCGGTAAGACGCGCCGCGGCTTCAATATAATCTATTGAATCATAAGCGCTGAGGAGATCGATATATTTCTTTTGGCGCAGGCTCGACACGAGTGCATCCTTGTCCGCCATGAGCGCGGACCAGTCATCGATATGCGCTTCGCCTGTAATCCCCTGGAACCGGCTCGCCGCCCGCGCGCCGTGCAACGCCTCGGCGGCGCGGATCATCGTTTTTGATGGCACGCATCCGACATTGACGCACGTCCCGCCGATCAATCCATGACCGATCAGCGCCACCCGCGCGCCTTCTTCGGCGGCGGTTATTGCTGCAGAAAAGCCCGCAGACCCGGCGCCGATGACGATAAGATCGTGTGGGTTCGAATTTGGGGGACAACAGCTATCCGTCATGAAGCTTACTTTCTGAGAGAGTGTTTTGTCGGCGGCGCCGACGCCAGACTGCGTATAATGTGAGGACGATGAAAAGGCCGAGGGCAGGGAACAGGATGTGGTCCAAATATCCCGTGAACGCCGACAGGCCGATCACGCCAAAAAGAACGACGAGGACCGGTGTAAAGCAACAGAGCGCGGCGACGATCGTGCCGATGATCCCAACACTGAGAAGAGACCGCATTGGTCAGGTTTCGATTTCGGCTGCGGGATAACCGACATTCGTCGACGCTGCGGCAATCTCGGCGGGAGTTGCGATAGCCGGATCGTAAACCACGGTCGCAATTTTGGTCTCAAAATCGACCTCCACCGATTTGACGCCTTCGACGCGTTTCATGGCTTTGCGCACCGAAATCGGACAGGTCGCACACGTCATATTCTCGATTGAAAATTGCGCGCTCGCCTCTGTCGCTTCTGCTGAAGCAAGGACGGTCGTATCGCTGGATGATTGCGCGACCACGACAACGCCGCCAAGCGCCGTTGCGCCGATGGCTGCCGCGATAAGCAGAACTTTTTTCACGAGGTGCTCCTTTCAATAAAACAGCGGCGCCCAGTAATCGATGGTTGCCGCGAGCAAGACGAGAATGGCCGATATCCAAAGCGCCGCCTTGGTAAAGCGCGCTGAATCCGGTCGTGCGCATGCGGTTCCGTCTTCGCAAGGCTCCGCCTTTCGGAAATAGACATGCCAGAACCCGGCTGCGATGAAGACCGCAGCGATCCCGATAAATACCAGCTTGTAGGTTTCGAGCGCGGTCAGATTTCCGATCCAGGCGCCGGATACGCCGAGACTGATCAGGATCAACGGCAAAATGCAGCAGGAGGACGCCAGAAGGGCTCCAAGCGCGCCGCCGGCAGCGAACCAGCGTTTGCCGCTCTTTGCCTTAATGCCAGGTTTTTCGTTCTCGGCCGCTACTTCTAACATCTGAAACGCATATCCTTCATGGTCTCGACTCCAATTTGAGCTCAATGTAGGCTCTGTAGTAACTACAGGATCAAGAAGGAAGTTTGCGATGTCGTTCACGCTTACGCGAGATTATGTGAAGCGCGGCGAGCTCGCCCGCCGCTCCGGCTGCAATCTCGAAACAATCCGATATTATGAGGACATCAAGTTAATGCCCGAGCCGGCGAGGACGGAATCCGGTCACCGCCTTTACTCGACCGATGATCAACGCCGATTGCGTTTTATCCTGCGGTCCCGCGAACTCGGCTTTTCCGTCGATGAAATTCGCAGCCTGCTGTCGATGGTCGATAGCGGCGATTACACTTGCGGCGAGATTCATGCGCTGACGCAGGAGCATTTGAAATCTGTTTCCAGGAAAATCGCCGACCTGAAGAAACTTCAACGCACACTCAAAGCTATATCGGATGATTGCGCAGCCGGTGATGAGCCGTACTGTCCCATCGTTGAAACTTTGATTTCAGATTAGTTCGGATGAATATACCCGTAGCTGGCTAAACTAGACTTTGGTCGGGCTCACTGATGGTCGGTCCTGAGTATGCGCTCGCAGACTGTGCAAAGTCATATTGATCCGTTCACTCACGACCATAGTCGCAAAATGAAAACTTCGGCAACGGCCTGCAGCTAGGCGTTTAGACTGCTTTGCACGCGCTTGCCTGGAATGGCCGGTTTCAGGACTGGTCGCTGACGCGCTGCGCCCGTCATTCTTGGAGGGACTGTTTTCTTAAAGACGTGGAGCGCCATGACCGGCACAAAGATACTGATCGGGCAGATTTGCGTTGTGTTCGCATTGATCATTGGCGCAGTCTGGCTGGCGACGCAGATGACCGCCGAAGCGCTTGGGTATCAGGCGGCGCTGGGCGCGCCGTGGTTCGTGGCGGGGGAGACCCCGATCTACAAGCCCTGGCGGCTCTTTCAGTGGTGGTATGCTTATGAGGCATACGCGCCGGAAACTTTCGCGCGCGGCGGACTGGTTGCAGTGTCGGGATCAGCGCTCGGATTTCTTGCGGCGATCATCGGCTCGGTGTTGCGCAGCCGCCATGAACGTCATGTGACGACGTATGGATCGGCGCGCTGGGCGAACCGGTCAGACCTCAAACGCGCAGGTCTGCTCGCTGACATAGGTGTATTTCTGGGGCGTTGGCAAAACCGCTATCTGCGCCATGATGGCCCGGAACATGTCATGGCCTTCGCGCCTACCCGGTCAGGAAAGGGAGTGGGACTTGTCGTCCCGACGCTTCTGTCCTGGACAGGCAGCGCCGTCATCCACGACATCAAGGGCGAGAACTGGGAGCTGACATCAGGATGGCGGTCGGGTTTTTCCCGCTGCGCGCGCTTTGATCCGACCGACCGTCGCTCGCCCCGGTACAATCCGCTTATGGCGGTGCGGCGCGGCGAACACGAAGTTCGCGATGTCCAGAACATTGCAGACATTCTTGTCGATCCGGAAGGCTCGCTTGAGCGTCGCAATCATTGGGAGAAAACGGGTCATTCCCTGCTGGTCGGCGTGATCCTGCATGTTCTTTATGCAGAGAAAGACAAGACCCTTTCAGGGTGCGCACAATTTCTGTCGGACCCGAAGCGATCTTTTGCGGTGACGCTGCGCGCAATGATGACGACGGCACATCTTGGGCCGCAGGGCGTTCATCCGATTGTGGCGCAAGCGGCGCGGGAGCTTTTGAACAAGTCGGAAAATGAACGCTCGGGCGTCCTCTCGACCGCGATGAGCTTTTTATCGCTCTACCGTGATCCGGTTATCGCCGAAGTGACGCGCCGGTCCGACTGGCGCATCGAAGATCTGGTCAGTGGCGATCAGCCGCTTTCGCTTTATCTGGTCGTGCCGCCATCCGACTTGTCCCGGACCAAGCCTCTGATCCGGCTGATCCTCAACCAGATCGGGCGGAGACTGACCGAAGACCTTCCCGAACGGAACCGCCGCAAGCTGCTCTTGATGCTCGACGAATTTCCGGCGCTCGGGCGGCTCGATTTCTTCGAGAGCGCGCTTGCTTTCATGGCAGGCTATGGCATCCGCGCCTATCTGATCGCCCAGTCCCTTAACCAGATCGAAAAGGCCTATGGGCCGAACAATTCGATCCTCGACAATTGCCATGTGCGCATCGCTTTCGCGACCAATGATGAGCGCACGGCCAAACGGGTGTCCGACGCGCTGGGCACGACAACCGAGTTGCGCGCCCAGAAGAATTATACCGGCCATCGCCTCGCGCCCTGGCTCTCCCACATGATGGTCTCGCGACAGGAAACTCAGCGGGCGCTGGTGACGCCCGGCGAGGTCATGCAGCTCTCTGCGGCGGATGAAATCGTTATGGTGTCCGGCGCGCCGCCCGCGCTTGCGAAAAAGCTGCGTTATTTCCAGGACAGGAATTTCACACGACGGGTTTTGCCGCCGACAAGCGTCGCTTGGGTGGCGGAGACCGCTGACGGACCCTGGACCGGTATTGTTGTCGCACCGCTCGTGAACGATCCGCCGTTAGACGTGGGTGAAAGCGCCGACGGACTTGCGCTAAAGCGCACGCGCGAGCCTGACCATGCGCCACAATCAGAACAAGTTGCAATCGAACCGGTAGTTTCGGACGCGCCTGATGTGGAAGACGCCGCCGATCCCGCAGAAGACCGGAATCTGGATATGGTACGCCGCGCCGTCGCCGCGGATCGGGGCGATCCCGACGTATTGCCGGAGTTCTGAGGCTATGGCAAAACCGCGCGTCAATATCCGCATTTCGACGAAACTCTACGCGCAGCTCTGCGAAGCGGCCGACAAGCCCGGCGTGACAAAGACAGCGATTGTGGAGGACGCGCTACGCGCGTGGTTCGATCCGGAAGCCCGCTCGGTTCTGGAGGAACGGCTTCTGGTCCGTATGGATGCTTATGACCAACGCCAGGCCGATATGGAGCGCGATCTCGCCTTTACCTATGAGACGCTCGCGCACTACGTCTATTACTGGCTGACCCGTAGCGAACCCATCCCGGAAGGCGAGCGTGACATTGCTCATGCGCTGGGCAGGAAGCGGTTTGAGTATTTCCTTGGACAAGTTGCTTTGAAGTTGGGATCGGATCAGAGATCGCCTGCCGAGCACCAGTACGCTGAATCATTGGAAGTGGTCGAGCAGCCGTAGAGATACTCAACGGTAGGAGTTTCGTTGCTCAACGCCGATCTCATACTGTCGCGTTCGTCGGTCCGGTACTCCCAATCAGACGAACCAAGCATGATTTCCTTTTCGGGATTCAAATTCCTAATAATACTTGCTACTAATGAGTTCGACGCGATGAACCAGCGTCGAACCCAAGCGGTCCACAAATCTGTGGACCAAAATCGGATCAAAATGAGGACCAAGAAACGATTTTCAGGCGCATAAGTGTTTGAAAACATTGGATAAAAAATATGGATTGTGGCACGTCACTCGCGCCATTTCCTTCCGAAATGGCCGTTATGCGCATGAGACGCCTTCAGGGCGTCGGTGCGTCTTGTCTCTCGAAACGCCTCACCTTCTTTGTCCGGAGCAGCGCTCCGTAGAAACCCCAATGGGGGGTTCTACGAATGAAAACCCGCGCCGGGCGCCCGTACCTGACGCGCATG
This sequence comes from uncultured Caulobacterales bacterium, assembly GCA_964342855.1. GTDB lineage: Bacteria > Pseudomonadota > Alphaproteobacteria > Caulobacterales > Parvularculaceae > JBCBJX01. The sequence goes on along the minus strand of CAYFIB010000053.1, from coordinate 5,963 downwards.
GGATGCAGGCGGCCGCGCACGGCGGCCATTTCGAAAGGGGCGCCCCTCATGAAAAAACAGGTTCTTTCCGCTGTCGCACTCACGCTCGCCGCCGCCGGGTTCGGCGCGCCGACGATCGCTCTTGCTCAGGAGCCGATCGCCGAAGCGGGCGACATTCTGGTCCGGTTCCGCGTCATCGGCGTTCTGCCGAACGAGGAGGCCGACATCACCCTCATCGGCGGCGATGTCGAGATCGAGGACAAATGGGTCCCGGAAATCGATTTCAGCTATTTCCTCACCGACAACGTCGCGCTGGAGTTGATCGCGGCGTCCGCCAGCCACTCGGTGACGGCCGTCGATACCGGGCTCGGCGACGTCTATCTCGGCGAAGTGCGCCACCTGCCGCCGACGCTGCTGGTCCAGTATCACGTCCAGGGCCTCGGCCCGGTGAAGCCTTATGTCGGGGCCGGCATCAACTACACGATGTTTTTCGAGAACGATTCGCCCGGCATCAATGTCGACTACGATCCGAGCGTCGGTTGGGCGCTGCAGGCGGGCGCAGACTATCAGCTGACGGATCGATTTTTCGCAAACATCGACCTGAAATACATCGCCATCAACTCCGACGTGACGGTGAACACTCCCGTCGGGACGCCGCAAGCGGACGTGGACATCAACCCGTTCGTCTTCGGATTCGGCGTCGGCGTCAGCTTCTAAGTCGATCCCCAAACCGACTTAGCGTCCTGAAGCCCCCGACCGGTTCGCCGGAAGGGGGCTCTTTTTTTGTTCAAATGGCGGGCATGATCGGTCACGCGCGAGAGACTGCTTTTGCGCGTCGCGCGGAACGTGCGGAGAAAGATGCAGCTTGCTGCTTTTCGTGATCGTACTGACGCGTCGAAAGCGTCGCGTTCTGATGATTATATAGCGGATTGCTGCAGAAAATTTTAGAGCATCACGCCACATCGTTCCAAATAGGGGCGCTGAAATGAAACAATCGACCAAGGTGCCATTGCGCGAATGTCGCGGCTTTGCCATATGGACAGCCAAAAGGCGGCCGCGCCGCGTGGATCATCGCCGCACCGCCGCTTCGCATTCGACATTTGAGGAAACGCCCCATGGAAACGCACGCCGTCCGCGCTCATCCGTCTAAGGACAAACTCCCGCGCGAGGAGCAGCTCGCCTGGAAAATCGCCTCCGTCGCGGCCGACGCCGTGGAGCCGACCGACGACGCGATCGAAATGGTCATCAACCGGATCATCGACAACGCCTCCGTCGCCATCGCATCCCTGAACCGCGGGCCGATCAAGTCCGCGCGCGCCATGGCGAAATCCCATGCGCGCGATGGCGGGGCGACGCTTTTCGGCGCGCCGAAAGACGTCCGCGTGCACGCCGAATGGGCGGCCTGGGCGAACGGGACGGCGGTGCGCGAGCTCGACTTCCACGACACGTTTCTGGCGGCGGACTATTCGCACCCGGGCGACAATATTCCCCCGGTGCTCGCTGTCGCCCAGCAGATGGGCCGCGACGGCCGCGATCTCGTGCGCGGCGTCCTCACGGGTTATGAAATTCAGGTCGCGCTCGTGAAAGGCATCTGCCTGCACGAACACAAGATCGACCACATCGCCCATATCGGCCCATCGGCTTCCGCGGCCGTCGGCACGCTGATGGGTCTTGATGCGGAGACCATCTTCCAGGCGGTTCAGCAGGCGCTCCACTGCACGGTGACGACGCGCCAGAGCCGCAAGGGCGAGATTTCCTCGTGGAAAGCCTTCGCCCCGGCCTATGCCGGCAAGCAGGCGATCGAGGCCGTCGACCGCGCCATGCGCGGGGAGGGCGCCCCGTCGCCGATCTATGAGGGCGAGGATTCCATCATCAGCTTCATTCTGAACGGCCGCACCGCGCGCGATCAGGGCAAAAGCCCCTATGAGCCGACCTATTCGATCCCGCTGCCGGGCGCCGGCGAGCCGAAAAAGCAGATCCTCGATACGTACACGAAGGAGCACTCCGCAGAGTACCAGTCGCAGGCGCTCATCGACCTCGCCTTCGATATGGGCCCGAAAATCCGTGATGCGGGGGGCTTCGACAAAGTGAAGTCCATCGTTCTGCACACCTCGCACCACACGCACTATGTCATCGGCACGGGCTCCGGCGACCCGCAGAAAATGGACCCGAACGCCTCGCGCGAGACGCTCGACCACTCCATCATGTACATCTTCGCCGTCGCGCTGCAGGACGGCGAATGGCACCATGTTCGTTCCTACGCGCCGGAACGCGCCCAGCGGGAGGACACCGTCCGCCTCTGGCACAAAGTGTCGACGACGGAAGACCCGGAGTGGACGCGCCGCTACCACTCCCACGACCCGAACGAAAAAGCCTTCGGCGCGAAAGTCGTCGTCACCATGGAGGATGGAACCGTTCTCGAAGACGAGAAAGCTCTCGCCAACGCTCACCCCTTCGGCGCGCGCCCGTTCAAGCGCGAGCATTATATCGGCAAGTTCCGGACGCTGACGGACGGCATACTGGACGCGTCGGAAGTCGAGCGCTTCCTCGACCTCGTCCAGCGTCTGCCGAACCTTTCCGCCGCCGAGGTGCTCGATCTCAACCCCGTCGCGCCGGCCGGGTTCCTGCAAGAGAATACGGCGAAGGGGCTGTTCTAAAAGACACCAGCTGAAGGCGAGCCATGTCCCGCACCCGTCAACGTCTCCTCTGCATCGCGGTCGGTGCCGCTCTCGGCGCCGTCTGGAGCCTGTTCGACGCGAACCTTTCGCTCGTCTTCGGCATGATCATCGGCGCGATTTTCGGTTTCGCCGCCTCCCAGGGGATCGACGCTTTCGTTCGGCCCAAGGAGGACGGACAGAGCACGGGCTCTGACGGCGGGGATGGCGGGGACTGAGGATTTTCAGGGAGTAAGATATGCTGTTCACGAAGAAAACCGCTACTGAGAAGCGCGAAGCCTTCCGCGCCATTCTGGAAGACGGGAAGCTACACCAGGTTCCGGGCGCCTTTTCGCCCTTCGTCGCGCAGATGATTGGGCGCAAGGGCTATGAGGCCGTCTATATCGGCGGCGCCATGCTGACGGCCGATCTCTGCCTGCCCGATATCGGCATCGCGACGCTCTCGGAGTTCGCCGACCGCGGCGAACAGATCGCCCGCGTGACGGATCTGCCGGCCTTCATCGACATTGACACCGGCTTCGGCGAGCCCATGAGCGCCGCGCGGACGGTCCGTATGCTGGAGGAGAAGGGCCTTTCGGGCTGTCATATCGAAGATCAGGTGATGCCCAAGCGCTGCGGCCATCTCGACGGCAAGGAGATCGTCGAAACGGACATCATGGTCCAGCGCGTGCGCGCCGCCGTCGACGCCAAGCGCGATCCGAACTTCGTCGTCATCGCCCGGTCCGACGCGCGCGCCGTGGAAGGCCTAGACAAGGCCATCGACCGCATGAAGGCTTATGTCGACGCTGGCGCCGACATGATCTTCCCGGAGGCGATGAAGTCCGAACAGGAGTTCGAAGCCGTCCGCGAGGCGATCAACGTGCCGATCCTCGCCAACATGACCGAGTTCGGTAAATCGCGGCTACTGACGAAAAAAGAACTCGAAGACCTTGGCTTCAATCTCGTCATTTATCCGGTGACGACCTTCCGCCTCGCCATGGGCGAAGTGGAGCGCGGGCTCGACCACCTGAAAGAGGCGGGCGACCAGAACGCCATTCTCGACCGCATGCAGCACCGCAAGACGCTCTATGATTATCTGCGGTATGAAGAGTATTCGAAGTTCGATCAGGACATCTTCAACTTCGAGGTCGGCGATACGCCGATGGAATAAGACATGTTCGCACGCGATCTCCAGCCGCCTTATTACGCGGTGATCTTCTCCAGCCGGCTCGCGGACGCAGCCGGATATCCGGAGATGGCGGATCGCATGGTCAAGCTTGCGGCGGACCAGCTGGGCTATCTCGGCGTTGAAAGTTCGCGGGATGCGGACGGGTTCGGGATCACTGTCTCCTATTGGGAAAGCGAGCAGGCGATTGCGCGCTGGCGGCGCCACGCCGTTCACCAGCTCGCGCAAGCGGCCGGGATCGATCGGTTTTATGAGCACTACGAATTGCGCGTCGCCCGGGTGGAGCGCGCCTATAACGGCCCGGAGGGCCGAGGAAACGTCAAACGAAAGGGTGATGTGTGATGACTGAAGACGTGAAATACGGCCTCGCGGGCGTGCTGGCGGACGATACGGGTGTTTCGAAAGTCGTGCCGGAGACGAACTCGCTCACCTATCGCGGCTATGCGGTGCAGGATCTCGCCGTCAACGGATCGTTCGAAGAGACGGCGTACCTCATCTGGAATGGCGAGCTGCCGACGATGGCGCAGCTGGAGGACTTCCGCAAGAAAGAACGCGCCGAGCGCGGGATTTCGAAAGACCTCCACGAGGTCATCACGCGCTACAATAAAAACGCGCACCCGATGGACATGATCCGTACATCGCTCAGCTTTCAGGGACAGGAAGACGACGACGCGAACATCGGCTCCGGCATGACGGCGGAAGGCTTCGACAAGGACGGCCTCTACGATATCGCCGTGCGCATGTACGCGCGCATTCCGGAGATGGTCGCCGCGGAGTTCCGTCACCGTGAAGGCAAGCCCGCCATCGCGCCGGACCCGTCGCTCAACTGGTCGGAGAACTTCTTTCACATGTGCTTCGGCGAGGTGCCGGCGCCGGAAGTCGTCAAATGCTTCGACGTCTCCATGGTGCTCTATGCGGAGCACTCTTTCAACGCGTCGACCTTCACCTCGCGCGTTATCGCGTCATCCACCTCGGACATTTATTCCGCCTGCGTCGGCGGCATCGGCTCGCTGAAAGGCCCGCTCCACGGCGGCGCCAACGAGGCGGTGATGCACATGCTGAAGGAGGTCGGCGAACCGTCGAACGCCAAGGCGTGGATGCTCGACGCTCTCGCCACCAAGAAGAAGATCATGGGCTTCGGCCACCGGGTCTATCGCTCGGGCGACAGCCGCGTGCCGACGATGACGGACTATTTCAAGAAAATGGTCGAAGTGACGGACACGCCGGAAGCGCGCAAGTACTGGGAGATGAGCCGCATCCTCGACGACACCATGGTCGAGGCGAAAGGCATCTACCCGAATCTCGATTTCCCGGCGGGCCCGGCTTACTACCTCATGGGCTTCCCGATCCCGATGTTCACGCCGCTTTTCGTCATGAGCCGCATCACCGGCTGGACGGCGCACGTCATCGAGCAGCTCGGCAACAACAAGTTGATCCGCCCGCTGTCGGCCTATGTCGGCGAAGCGCAGCGTGAGTTCACGCCGATCGACCAGCGCGTCTGACCGGCGCTGATCGACCGACTGACGACCCATAATGAGCGCCCCGCCATGAGCGGGGCGCCGCACATCTGGAGGAAACGATCATGACGGACGCCATTCTGTTCATCGGGCTCGGCAATATGGGGTCCGGCATGGCCGCGAACCTCGCCGGAAGCGGGCGCCGCGTGCTCGCGTTCGATCTGAACGCCGAGGCCGTGGCCGAAGCCGCGAAGGCCGGGGCGGAGCCGGTTTCGGACCTCTCGTCCGTATACGGCGCGGATATCGCCTGCGTCGTCACCATGCTGCCGGCGGGCAAGCACGTCGCGAGCGTCTACGAGGACGGCCTTCCGGCGGACCTTCCCGCCGACACGCTCCTCATCGACTGCTCGACCATCGACGTCGAAACCGCCCGCACGCTGAACGCCGAGGCGGCAGCGCGCGGCTTCGCGGCAGTGGACGCGCCCGTTTCGGGCGGCGTCGCGGCGGCGACAGGCGGCACGCTGACGTTCATGGTCGGCGGAACGGACGCCGCTTTCGCGCGCGCGAAGCCGATCCTCGAAGCCATGGGCAAAAAGGTCTTCCACGCAGGCGGCGCGGGGAACGGGCAGGCGGCGAAGATCGCCAACAACATGCTGCTTGCGATCTCCATGATCGGAACCTGCGAGG
>CAYFIB010000052.1:0-16574 GCA_964342855.1 uncultured Caulobacterales bacterium | reverse complement strand
CCGCATTCTGATCACCTCCGCGCTTCCCTACATCAACGGGGTGAAGCATCTGGGGAACCTCGTCGGCTCCATGCTGCCGGCGGACGTCTACGCCCGCTTCGAGCGCGCGCGCGGCGCCGAGGTGCTCTACATCTGCGCGACGGACGAGCACGGAACGCCGGCCGAACTCGCCGCGCGCGCCGCGGGGCAGGAGGTCGCCGACTACTGCGCCGAGCAGCACGACATCCAGCGCCGGGCGGGGGAGGGCTTCGCGCTCTCCTACGATTATTTCGGCCGCTCCTCGAACCCGTCGAACCACGCGCTCGCCCAGCATTTCGCTGAAGCGCTGGAGAAGAACGGCCTCATCGAGGAGCGCGTGGACGAGCAGATCTATTCCGTCGCCGACGGACGGTTCCTGCCGGACCGCTATGTGGAGGGGACCTGCCCCCATTGCGATTTCGAGAAAGCCCGCGGCGACCAGTGCGACAACTGCGGACGGCTGCTCGACCCGACGGACCTCATCAACCCGCGCTCGGCGGTCTCCGGCTCGACGGAGCTGGAAAAACGCGAGACGCGCCATCTCTATCTTCTGCAGTCGAAGCAGCAGGCGGACGTCGCCGCTTGGATCGACGCCCACGAAAACTGGCCGCAACTGACGAAATCCATCGCCCAGAAATGGATCAAGGAGGGCCTGCGCGACCGCTCCATCACCCGCGATCTCAAATGGGGCGTGCCCGTCGTGAAAGACGGCGCGCCGCGCCTGGGCTTTGAAGACAAGGTCTTCTATGTCTGGTTCGACGCGCCCATCGCCTATATCGCCGCGACGCAGGACTGGGCGGCGACGACGGGGAACGACTGGAAAAGCTGGTGGCGGACGGACGAGGGGGCGGACACTGTGCGCTATGTCCAGTTCATGGGCAAGGACAACGTGGCCTTCCACGTGGTCAATTTTCCGTGCACCGAGCTTGGCTCCGGCGAGCCGTGGAAGATGGTCGACGACCTGAAATCCCTCAACTGGCTCACCTGGTATGGCGGGAAATTCTCCACCTCCATGAACCGCGGGATCTTCATGGATCAGGCGATGGAGCTTCTACCCGCGGACTACTGGCGCTGGCACCTGATGGCGAACGCGCCGGAGAGCGATGACGCCTCGTTCACACTCGAGCACTTCGCCTCGGTCGTGAACAAGGATCTCGCCGACGTTCTCGGTAATTTCGTCAATCGAGTGACGCGGTTCTGCGCTTCGAAATTCGGAACGGAAGTCCCCGCCGGCGGCGCGGACGGCGAGCCGGAGGCGGCGCTGCACGCGGAGCTCTCGACCCGCATCGCGGCCTATACGGAATTCCTTGAGCAGATGGAGTTCCGCAAGGCGTTCGCCGAGCTGCGCGCCATCTGGGTCGCGGGCAACGAATACCTGCAGGTCGCCGCGCCATGGACGGCCTTCAAGACCGACCCGGACCGCGCGGCGGCGGGCGTGCGCACGGGGCTCAACCTCATCCGTCTCTTCGCGGCGCTCTCCGCGCCTGTCATTCCGCAGACGACGGCGAAACTCGCCGAAGCGTTCGCGCTCACGGACGAGGACCTCGCCTGGCCTAGCGCCGACGCCCGGGCCGAACTTCAGCGTCTCGCCCCGGGCCGCGCCTTCACGCCGCCGGAGGTGCTGTTCGCCAAGATCGACGAGGACCAGATCAGCGAATGGTCATCACGTTTCGGCGCCGGCGAAGGGTGAGGCGACCTTCCTTGGCCTCCCCCGTTTACGGGGGAGGAGGATATGACGCGCGACAGTCAGGACGAGCGCGCTATATAATGGCCGTATGCGGGCGGGGGCCCGCCTGCAGGACACAGGAGACCGCCATGCGCGTGGGACTTATCTGGATCGCCATTTTGGTCGCGCTGGGCGGCGGCGGCGCGATCGGCGCGGCGGGCCTCGGCTATCGCTTCGACATCTGGGATCTCGGGACGGCGTTCTCGATCCTGCGCTCGCCCGCGGTTCATCTTGCGGCGGCCGGCGGCGCCGTCGCCTCGATGATCGGCGCGGTCGTCGCGCTCATGGCGGGACCCCGGCTTCTTGCGGTTCCCGCGCTGCTCGCGGCGGCGGTCGGCGGCCTCGGCGTTTATGCGCCTCTGCAGATGAAGTCGCTCGCGGAAGCGAACCCCTTCATCCACGACGTGACGACCGATTTCGACGAGCCGCCCGCCATCATCGCCGCCGCCGAACTTGAGCGCCGCAATCCGCCCGAATATCTCGGCGATAAGTCCGTGCGCGACGGCGACCGACCGACGGCCGAACTGCAGCGCGAGGCGTTCCCGGACATTCAGCCCGCGCTCTATGAGGCCGCGCCCGCGATCGTTTACAACGCCGCGCTCGATGTCGCGCGCTCCTTCGGCTGGGAGGTGCTCGCCTCAGACGTCGAAGCCGGGACCATCGAAGCGGCGGCCACCAGTTTCTGGTTCGGCTTCGTCGACGATGTCATCATTCGCGTGCGGGCGACGCCGACGGGCACCCGTGTCGATGTCCGCTCGAAATCGCGCGTCGGCGGCTCCGATCTCGGCGCCAACGCGGCGCGGGTGCGCGCCTATCTCGACCGCCTTGATGCGGAAATGGCGGGGCGCTGATCGCCTCCGTGAAGGTCGCCGCCGTCGTCAATATCGCCTCCGGCTCCGTACCGCGTACGGCGGAGGAGGACTTACGCGCCGTCCTTGAAGAGGCGGGCGTCGATGCGGACATCGCCGTCGTCGAGGGCGATGGCGTCGAAGACGCGTTGAACGCCGCCATCGACGCCGGGCCGGACGCGCTTCTGGTCTGGGGCGGCGACGGGACGGCGGCGTTCGCTCTGCAGCTCGCCGGGCCCGACGGACCGCCGGTGTTGCCCGTGCCCGGCGGCACGATGAACCTTCTGCACAAAGAGCTCTATGGCGGGCGCGACTGGAAAACGTGCATCACCGACGCGCTGGCCGCGAACGCGCCGAAGTCCATCGACGCGGGCGAGGTCGCGGGACGACGCTTTTTCATCGCCGCCTTTTTCGGACGCATCACCCGGATCGCGAAATCCCGCGAAGCGGTGCGCGCGGCGGATTTCGGCGCGGCGCTGACGAATTTCTTCACATCCGACGCGCTCAGCCTCGATCCGGCGGTGCTGATCGATGACGCGCAGACCGTGCTCGCCGCGGGCGCGTTCATCGGCCAGACGCCGGGCCAACTGACGTTCGCGCGGCTGGAGTCTGAGCATCCCGCCGACATCGCGGCGGCGGTGTTCGAAACGTTTCTGTTCGACATGCGCGCCGCGGACGGGGTGACGGTCGAAGATCGCGACAGCGTCCGCATCTCGCGCGAGGACGGCAAACCCGTGCCCGCCATTCTCGACGGCGAGCCGATGGATCTTGACGGGCCGGTCGAGGTGCGCGCCGTTCCCAACGCCGCGCGCGTGCTTTCGGTTCCCTCATGATGCGGATCGTCCAACTCGCCGATATCCATTTCGGCGCGGAGGACCCGCGCGCCATCGCGGTCACGGAAGAAGAAGTCGCGCGGTTGGGACCCGACGCGATCTTCGTCTGCGGCGACCTCACCCAGCGCGGCAAGCGGAGCGAGTTCGAGGCGGCGTCGAACTGGCTTCGCGGCCTCGGCGCGCCGCTGATCGCGACGCCCGGCAATCACGACACGCCGCTTCTCAACATGCTGGACCGCGTCTCGCGGCCTTTCGAGCGGTTTCAGGAGTTCGTCGGCGATCTCGCCCGCCCGCTGGTTGTCAGCGAGGCCGTCGCTGCGGAATTCAACACCGCCCGCGGCTGGCAGGCGCGCGGCAACTGGGCGGAAGGCTCGGTGCGGTTTGAAGAGCTGGATCGCGCCATTGCTGAAACGGGCGCGGCGGCGGGCGCGCGCTTCGTTCTCTGCCACCACCCGTTTGTCTCGCCGCCGGGCTCGCCCCTGCGCACCGCGACCCGCCGCGGCGACCGGGCGGACGCGCGCATGGCGCAAAGCGCCGCCCACGTACTTCTGACGGGCCATGTGCACGCGCCCTCGGCGGCCGTGCGGCGCGCGAGCGGCGGCGCTTATCTCGCCATCAGCGCGGGGACGCTGTCGAAACGCCTGCGCGACGAACCGGCGAGCTTCAACGTGCTGGAGCTGGACGCGGGCGCGCTGTCGGCGACGGCGGTGATGATCGGCGAGACGGTCGAGCGGCGCGAATTGGGGCGGTGGGCGTTGGGGGAGTTCAGCTCTTAATCCCTTCACCCGCTTATCACCGCTTCACCCGCTCATCCCCGCGCAGGCGGGGATGGGCGGAGCGATAGTAAAATCAAACTCAATCCGCAGGCGACACCAGCGCGCCGGTCGGGGCTTCGCCCTCATCCAGCGGCACGCGACCCTCGACGATGCGCGCTTCGCCGTCGATCACCCGGCGCAGGCAGGCGGGGTAGAGGACGTGCTCCAGCTCCAAAACGCGCGCGGCGAGGCTTGCTTCATCATCATCGGGAGAAACGGCGGTGACGGCCTGACCGACGATCGGCCCGTCGTCCATTTCCGGCCGCACGTAATGCACCGTGCACCCCGTGAACCGGACGCCCGCTTCCAGAACCCGCGCGTGAACGTCGAGGCCGCGGAAAGCGGGGAGAAGGGACGGGTGGATGTTCAGGATACGGTCCCGCCAGCCGTCGACGAAATCCGCCGACAGGATGCGCATGAAGCCCGCCAGCACGACATACTTCACCTTCGCGGCTTTCAGCGCCTGATCGAGGGCGTCTTCGAAGGCCGCGCGGCTTTCGAATTCCTTGTGGTCGATGACGTTGTTCGGGAGCCCCGCGTCTTCGGCCTTTTTCAGACCCGCCGCCTTCGGACGGTTGGAGACGACGAGCCCGATCTGCGCGGGGAATTCCGGGTCCGCGCACGCGTCGATCAACGCCTGAAGATTGGAGCCGCGCCCGGAGATGAGGACGCCGATGCGGGTCTTGCTCACGAGGCCTCCGCCACGTCGCCCATGGCGAAGGCGCCCGCCGGGCCGAGATCAGCGAGGACGCCCGCCGCTTCTGTCGGATCAACGACCAGCACCATGCCGACGCCGCAATTGAAGGTGCGCTGAAGATCGGTCTCGGTGAGGGCGCCGGCGTCTTTCAGCCAGTTGAAGAGCGCCGGGCGCGCCCATGCGGTGTCGTCGATGCGAGGGATGAGACCTTCCGGCAGCGCCCGCGGGATGTTCTCGATGAGACCGCCGCCGGTGATGTGCGCCGCGGCGCGGATGCGCCCCGCTTTCATCAGCGGCAGGAGGTCTTTCACGTAAATGCGCGTCGGTTCCAGCATCGCCGCGGCGAGATCGCGGGCCTCGTCGAAGGGCGCCGGGGCCGTCCACGAGGCGCCGGCCTCGGCGACGATCTTGCGGATGAGCGAGAAGCCGTTGGAGTGCGGGCCGGAGGAGGGAAGGCCGATGAGCCGGTCGCCCGGTTTCGCGATCTTCGGCAGGATCGCGCCGCGCTCCACCGCGCCGACACAGAAGCCCGCGAGATCATAATCGCCCGGTTTGTAGACGCCCGGCATCTCCGCCGTTTCGCCGCCGATGAGGGCGCAACCCGCGAGCGTGCAGCCTTCCGCGACGCCGATGACGACCTCCGCGGCGACGGCGACGTCCAGCTTCGAGGTCGCGTAATAATCGAGGAAGAAGAGGGGCTCCGCGCCCTGCGCCAGCACGTCGTTGACGCACATGGCGACGAGATCGGTCCCGACGCCCTTGTGGCGGCCGGTCTCCACGGCGACGAGCAGCTTGGTGCCGACGCCGTCGGTTCCGGAGACGAGGAGCGGGTCGTTAAAGCCCGCCGCCTTCAGATCGAAAACGCCGCCGAAGCCGCCGAGCGCGGCGTCGGCGCCGGGGCGGCGCGTCGCGGCGGCGGCGGGTTTGATCGCCTCCACCAGCGCTTCGCCCGCATCGATGTCCACGCCCGCTTTCGCGTAGGCGTCGCTCATGGCGGCTCTCCTTGACCGTCGAAAAGAGAGGCTGGGTAGAAGGCTCGCCCGCCTCTGTCCAGCGATCCGGGTCAAAGCCTCGCTTCCGGTCTCGCTTTTGTCACGAACTCAGGCTTCAAAGCGGATACGAATTCTCGCGGGCCGGTCGCATCGCGCCGCCGAAGCGCCTAAGATGGCCGCGAAAGATAGGGGTTCCGCCATGCCGCGTCTCGTTCACGCCGTCTTCGCTCTCATCGTCTCCGCCGCCGTGACGCTCGGCGGGGCGCTTGCTGCGGGGGATGTCTTCGCCGTCGCCGGGGTGAAAGTCCGCGCCGAGGCGTCGGACGCGACCGCCGCCAAGCGCGACGCCCTCGCGCAGGCCCGCCGCGAAGCGATGGACATTCTCCTCCGCCGCCTGACGCCGGAAAGCGAATGGGATTACCTGCCGCGCCTCGCCGCCGGCGAGCCCGCGCCCGCCGCCGGGCCGGTGGACCCGGACACCTCGCCGCTGTCGGCCGCCTATCTCGACAGCCTCGTCCTCTCGGAGTCCGGCGTCACGGAAGCGGTGAACGCGCAGGCGAAACGCCCGGTCTCCCTCGATGATCGCCAGATCGCGGAGCTGGAAGCGGGCCTCGCGGTCTCCGACGAGAAAAGCTCCTCGCGCACCTACGCCGCGACGGTGACGATCTCCTTCTCGCCGAACGCCATCCGCGCGCTGCTGCGCGATGCGGGCCTGCCGTATTCAGAGACCCAGACCCGGAACGCGCTGGTGTTGCCGGTCCTGCAGACCGCGGGCGGGCTCTATCTCTGGGAATCGAACAATCCGTGGTTCGCCGCCTGGCGCGCGCGCCCGCTCTCCAATGAGCTGACGCCGATGATCACGCCGCTCGGCGAGCTCGAAGACGTCTCCCGCGTCACGGCCCGCACGGCGCTGTCGCTTGATCAGGAACGCCTCGCCGAACTCGCCGAACGTTATGGCGTCACGCAGGTCGTCATCGCCCACGCCAAGCTGGAGCAGTTTGAAGGCGAGGACCGGCTGCAGGTGCGCCTCGTCAACGGCTATCGCGTCTCCGCGGCGCTCGCGCCGTCAGACGAGGAGTTCTCGCCGGAAGACTTCACCGGCGCGGCCGATGCGGGCCTCGCGGACGTCGGCGGCGCGTTCGATGCACAGACGGCGGATGAAGTCGAATCCGATGTCGGCGATCTTCTCGCTGAAGGCTGGTACCGCGCGCCCTCCGGCGATTTCCCGGCGCTCTCGCGCGAGGCCATCGAAGCGGTGCTCGCGAACTACGCTGAAGACTGGAAGCAGGCGACGCTGATCGACCATCTGACGGCCCGCGTTCTGCAGATATCGGCCTATTTCAAGGAACTCGCCGACTGGATCGCGATCCGTCGCGCTCTGGGCGATACGCCGTTCGTCGAAAGCGTGCAGGTGCTCGCGCTCTCGCCCTCGGGCGCGCTTCTGTCCGCCCGCGTCGTGGGCGACGTGGAAAAGCTCGGCACGGCCATGGAGGAGCGGGGGCTCTCGCTCTGGTCGTCCGATGGCGACGCGGTCTGGAACATCGCCGCGCCGGACTACGCGCCGTCGGTTCGCGACCGCCTGCGCCGCTCCAGCCGCCGCCGGTTCTCCGACGCGCAGGCCGAGCCGGTGATCGAGCCGGAGCGCCCGCCGGTCGTCTTCACCGGCGCGAGCCCGTCCTCCGACTTTTAAGGCCCGCCGTGAACGGAACGCGCCAGCGCGCCTTTCCCTTCACGCCGCCGACGCCCGACCGCTCCGCGGACGCGCTGATCCGGACCGAGGCGAACCGCGCCGCGGTGGAAGCGCTGTTCGAAGAGCCGTCGGCGCCGGGCGCGGTGCTGCTCATCGCGCCGCGCGGCGGCGGCAAGCGCCATCTCGCGCGGCTCTGGGCGGAGCGGCGGGGAGCGACGATCATCGATCTCGCGGCCCTCGGCCCGGCGCCTGAGGGCCCCGTCGCCGCAGTGAGCGCCGACCGCCATGCGGACGCGACGACCTTTCTCACCATTCTCAAACGCGCCGAGCACGGAGCGCCGACCCTCATCGCCGGTCGCGGCCAGCCCGAGACCTGGGCGAAGGGCGTGCCGGACCTCGCGACGCGCCTTGCGAGCGCCCGACGCATCGAACTTCCGCCGCCGGATGATGCGCTGGCGCGGCGGCTGATCGCCAAACACCTCGCCGACCGGGGGCTCGATGTCGCCGAAAGCGCCCTCAGCTACGCCATCAACCGCGCGCCGCGCTCCTATGACGGGATCGCCGATTTCGCCGCCCGGATCGACGCGCTCGCCATGGAGCAGGGGCCGTCGAAGGATGTCGGGCTCGATCTCGTTCGCCGCGCGCTGACGGAAATGTTCGACGCCGCTTGACGCGGCGACCCGCCGACCCCGACAACCCCAGCGACCGCCGCGCCCCGCCCGGAAACCCGCCCGGAGACCCGCCATGCCCGCCGACGATCTCATGAGCCCCGTTGAGGACCGCCCCGTGACGCCCGCGATCGCGCCCGATGCGCCGGAACGGTTCTTCAACCGCGAGCTTTCCTGGCTCTCCTTCAATCAGCGCGTTCTGGAGGAGGCGTTCAACCAGGAGCACCCGCTGCTGGAACGCCTTCGGTTCCTCTCGATCTCGGCGAGCAATCTCGATGAATTCTACATGGTCCGCGTCGCCGGCCTGCACGGGCAGGTGCGTGAAGGCGTGCAGGTGGACAGCGTCGACGGGCTGACGCCGATCGAGCAGCTGGAGAAAATCAACGCCGCGGCGTCCACGCTCATGGCCTCCCAGCAGCGCTGCTGGCGGGAGCTGCACGGGCCGCTCGGCGAGGCGGGCGTTCACGTCATCGGGTCGGAGAAGCTGACCGAAGCTGATCTCGCCTGGCTCGAGAACGAGTTCCTGACGAACATCTTCCCGATCCTGACGCCGCTCGCCATCGACCCGGCGCACCCGTTCCCGTTCGTGCCCAATCTCGGCTTCGTGCTCGCCTTCGAGTTGAAGGGGCGCAATGATAAAGAGACGCGCACGGCGCTTCTTCCGATGCCGACGAACATTTCGCGCTTCATCCGCCTGCCGGAGCCGGGCGAGGCGGCGCGCCCGCCGCGGGTGCGGTTCATCTCGCTGGAAGAGACGATCCGCACGTTCCTCGGCCATGTGTTCCCCGCTCATGAAGTCGTTTCGGAAGGCGCGTTCCGCATCGTGCGCGACAGCGATATCGAGTTCGAGGAAGAGGCCGAAGACCTCGTCCGCCACTTTGAATCGCTCCTCCAGCGCCGCCGCCGCGGCGACGTCATCCGTATCAAAATGGATGCACGAACGCCGGAGCCCATGCGCGCGCTCATCATCGAACAGCTGCAGGCTGCGCCGCAGGACGCCGTGGTCGTCGACGGGCTTCTGGGCCTCGCCCAGACCTCCGAACTCATCCCGTCCGACCGAAAAGACCTTCAGTTCACGCCCTATGAGCCGCGCTTCCCGGAGCGCATCCGCGAGCACGGCGGCGACTGCTTCTCGGCCATCCGCGCAAAAGACATCCTCGTCCACCACCCTTATGAGAGCTTCGACGTCGTCGTTCAGTTCCTGAAGCAGGCGGCGCGCGACCCGCAGGTGGTCGCCATCAAACAGACGCTCTACCGGACGTCGAAGGACAGCCCGATCGTCAAAGCGCTGATCGAGGCGGCCGAGCACGGCAAGTCCGTGACCGCGCTGGTCGAGCTGAAAGCCCGCTTCGACGAGGCGGCGAACATTCAGTGGGCGCGGGAGCTGGAGCAGGCGGGCGTCAACGTCGTGTTCGGCTTCATTCACTACAAAACGCACGCGAAGCTCTCGCTCGTCGCCCGACGCGAGGGCGCCGACATCCGCACCTATGTCCATGTCGGCACCGGCAACTATCATCCGATTACGGCGCGGATCTACACCGACCTCTCGCTCTTCACAACCGACCCGGCCATCGGGCGCGATGCGGCGAAGGTGTTCAACTACGTTACCGGCTACGCGGCGCCCGACAATTGGGAGAAGGTCGCGATCTCGCCGCTCACCATGCAGCAGAAGATCTTTGAACTGATCGACGATGAAATCCGCCACGCGCAGGCGGGACGCCCGGCGTCGATCTGGGTGAAGCTGAACTCACTCGTCGATTCCAGAACCATCGACAAGCTTTACGAGGCGAGCCAGGCGGGGGTGGAGATCGACCTCGTCATCCGCGGCATCTGCTGCCTGCGCCCGGGCGTGCCGGGGCTTTCGGAGAACATCCAGGTGAAGAGCATCGTCGGGCGGTTCCTCGAACACTCCCGCATCGCCTGTTTCGGCGCCGGGCGGCCCATGCCGAACCCGCAGGCGCGCATCTATATTTCATCCGCAGACTGGATGCCGCGCAATCTCTATCGCCGGGTCGAGATGTTCTGCCCCATCGAGAACCCGACCGTGCACAGTCAGATCCTCGATCAGATCATGGTCGCCAACCTGAACGATGAGGCGCAGAGCTGGACCCTCAACGCCGATGGCGAGTACGTGCGCACGCCGCGCCCGGAGGGGGCTGCGCCGTTCAACAACCACACCTTCTTCATGACGAACCCGAGCCTCTCGGGCCGCGGCGCCGCGGGCGAAGGCCACATGCCGCCGCCGATCACACCGCGGAACTGAAGTAGCGCGACCACACTTCATAACGTCATCCCGGGCGAGCGCAGCGAGACCCGGGACCCAGAGCGTCGGGGCGCTGCGACGGTGGCTCTGGGTCCCGGCTCGAACACGCGTTCGCCAAGCCCTGCCGGGCTTGGACGCGTGTAGCGGCCGGGATGACGATCGGAAGGTGATAAACAAAAAGGCGGGCCGAAGCCCGCCTTTTCCACGTCGCATCGCCCCCCGCTCTTACGAGCCGATGACACCGTTGTTCTTCCGGGTGATGATCAGCGTTGCATCGCGCGGGATCGTCACGCCGTCAAACGGTTTCGGGAAGTTCGTCAGCGTCGGATCGCCGTCGCCCGGGTGCTGGATGTTGGTGAAGGCCGTACGATAATCCGGCGTGTACGCCCAGCCGGTGATCTCGTCATTGCGCACGCCGACGAGGAGGCGCTTCGGCTCCGGCGTGTCGGCGGTCGTGTCGAAGACGACGAGCTGGTTCTGCAGGCCGTCCGGCTGGCCGCCATCGGTGCCGATGAAAAGGCGTCCGTCCGGGTCGGCGTTCGCCGCGTCCGGATCGGTGAAGACGTTCTCCGTGCCGCGCGTCGACGAGGCGAGAATATAGATCTCCCAGGTGAAGCTGTCCCCGAGATAGTCGTCCGCATCGACGGTGCGGATGATATGGCCGTCGCCATTCGGCGCTTCCGGGTTCGCCGAGTTCGGCTCCTTGCGGTTCGTGTTGTTGGTCAGCGTCCAGAACACCGCGCCGTCCTGACCGATGGTCGTCCATTCCGGCCGGTCCATCGGCGTCGCGCCGACGATGTCAGCGGCGAGGCGGGCGTTGATGAGAAGCTCCGCCAAGGTGGAGAAGCGCGCCGCGAGATCGGGGTTCTCGAGCGTCAGCGGCAACCATTCGCCCGTACCGTCTTCGTCAAAGCGGGCCACATAGAGGACGCCGTCATCAAGCGGGCTCTCGCCTTTGGCGATCGCGTGTCGCCACGCCTGATTGGAGACGTACTTGTAGCAATAGTCGAAGCGCTGATCGTCGCCCATATAGGCCGCGATGCGGCCGTTCGCGCTTTCGGCGATGGCGACAGCTTCGTGCTTGAACCGGCCGAGCGCGGTGCGCTTCACCGGCTTCTGGGCGCCGTCGAACGGGTCGATCTCGACGATCCAGCCGAAACGATTGGCCTCGTTCACATAGTCCGGGTTCGTCAGGTCAAATCGCTTGTCGAACAGGTGCCAGCCATATCCGAAGCCCGTGGCGGACAAGCCGTAACGGGCCTGTTCCTCGGTCGGAGAAAACGCGTCGTTGGCGCCAAAGCAGCCGTTGAAGTTCTCTTCGCACGTCAGGTACGTGCCCCACGGCGTGGCGCCTGACCCGCAGTTATTGAGGGTGCCGAGCGGCGCGTCGCCGGCCGGGTTCTGCAGGAGGTCAGAGTCGGCGGCGGGACCGGAGAAGCGGACCGGCGTGTTGACGTGAATGCGCCGCGCGTTCGGGCTTTTTACGACTTCCCAGGCGCGCTTTTTCTTCTCAATGGCGACGACCGAGACGCCGTGCACGTGCTGTGACAGGCGAACCTCGTCCTCGCTTTCGGGAAGCGCTTTGCCGATCACATGCGTGTTGCGGCCGAACTCGTGGTTCACGCACAGCATGCCGGCTCGGGAGGCGCGGCGGCGACCGAATTTGAACTTCATGTTTTCCGGAAAGAAATGCATGCCGTCATGGCCGGCGCCGACCTGAAGAGCGGCTTCTTCCGGCGTCGGACGGGTGTTCGGATCGCCGTCATATTCTTTCGTCGCGCCGGGTTCGATCGGCGTGCCCCACGGGATGAACACCTGATATTGGTAGTCGTTTGAGATGGTCGGCAGAGTCTGGTCGACGGTCGCCTGCTCGATGCTCACGGGCTCGAAACCGACAAGATCACGACCGCTGCGGCGCTTGGTCTCTGCACCTGAATACGCGCGCGCCTGCGCTGCGGGAGCGAGAAAGCCGCTGGCTGCGGCGCCGACGAGCGCGCCTTGAACGACGGCGCGACGCGAGGCGTGCGTTCTCAGAACATCGGTAAACGGACGGTTAGCCGACGGATTGCTCGATACGTCTTCGGAGTCAATTGCGGCGTCGGAGTTGGTGCGATCGCTCATTCTCAACCTTCCAAGTGAGTTCTCACGACGAGTGGTAGGCGCGTTTTGTGACGAATTTTGCGCGATCCCGCATGGGCGCCCTGCGCACGAAAGTCGTTCTCCTGCACCTGGCGCACGGGGTGCGGGTCAAAGAATGAGGAGGCGTGGATCGGAATATGGCGGCGGAGCGAGTCGCCGCAGACGCGAAAAAAAGTAAGAAAACTTAACGCGTGTTAGCGCGTTTCTCTTTGCGAGTTTCGAACCCCTTCGGCGCCAACGCTTCACCCAGTGCAAGCGAAGGGAGGGCGCCATGCCCCAGTTCGACCAGCTGTCCGGCGCGGCGGATATCGCGCTCATCGCCGGGGCCGTGATGATCGGCCTTTATCTCGCCCGCCAGCCCATGCGGGCGCTCATTGCGTCCTCGTGCAAGGGATTGGCGGAGGGCCTGCGCTTTTCGTCCCGCGCGCTGACGGCGACGCGCACGCGCCTCGTCGCGCGCAACAGAGAAGTCCTGCTCGCCGCCGGGCGTGAAGCCGCGGGCCGCATGGCCTCGCGCGAATTCGACCGGTTCTCCGATGCGGTGCGCCGTGATCTCGGCGCCTATCCCGCGCTTCATCAGGAGCTGTCGGAGCAGTCCCGCCGCCTTGAGGAAAATTACGAGAAGAGCGCCGGGGTTCCGCCGACGCCGCCGGGCTGGGCGGAAGCGGTCGACGCCGTCGCCAGCGTCACCGAGAAAGCCGACCCGGTGCTGCGCCAGGTGCTCGGCTCCATCCACGACAGCTTCAAGAAAGCGGGCGAGGAAGCGCGGGAGGACTATCGGCGCGACTGCCGCGTCCGCCACAAGCACCTGCACGACATGGCGCCGTCCTGGCGGGAGTCCGTGCGCCTTCTTGAAGAAGTCAAAGGCTCCGTCGAGACGGTCAATGAGCGCGCCGCCTCCGTTGATCGCCATATGGAGAAGTTCGAGGAGATCGCCCGCGGCGAAGACCGCGCGGCGGCGGCGTTGCAATCCTCCGCCCTCGTCCAATTCTTCATTTCCGGCCTCGTCCTGCTCGTCGCGACCGGCGGGGCGGTCGTCAATTTCCACCTCATCGCTCGGCCGATGTCGGAGATGGTCGGCGGCAACGCCTTCATCGGCGCCTTCCGCACGGCGGACATCGCCGCCCTCGTCATCATCCTCGTCGAACTCTCCATGGGCCTCTTCCTCATGGAGTGCCTGCGGATCACCAATCTCTTTCCGGCGGTGAGCGCGCTGCCGGACCGCATCCGTCGGCGCCTCGCGGCGGCGTCCTTCACGATCCTCCTTTCCCTCGCGGGGGTGGAGGCGGGGCTCGCCTATATGCGCGAGCTTCTTCTGCAGGACGAGCTGGCGACGACCGCGCTTCTGAGAGGCGGGGAGGCGGAGGCGTCCGCTCCGGCGTTCCTGTGGATCACCACGGCGGCGCAGATGGGCATGGGCTTCATCCTGCCGTTCGCGCTCACCTTCATCGCCATTCCGCTGGAGACGTTCGTTCATTCCATGCGGGCGGTGCTCGGCTGGGTCGCCTCCGGCGCGCTCATGGTCGGCGCTTTCACGCTCCGTCTTCTCGCCCGCGGGTTCGAAGGCGCGGCGGGCGTCCTCACCGAGCTTTATGACGTCGCGATTTTCGCCCCGCTCTGGGTCGACCGCCGCCTCGCAGCCGCGCGGGCGGGCGTCGCCGAAGCGCGGGTCGCCAAGCTCGAACGCCGTCAGGAGCCCTCCGCCGAGATCGGCGCGAAAGCGGTCATGAAAGACGTCGAGCAACGGCTCGCGAGCTGAGGGAGGAGACCATGTTCAAACGCACCCTGATCGCTCTTACCGCCTTCGGTCTTTCCGGTTGCGGCGGCGAGCCGGTCCCCCACAACACCGGCGTCTACATGCTGATCGACACCTCGGGCACCTATACCGAGGAGATCCGTCAGGCCCAGCAGATCATCAACGTGATCCTCGCCCGTCTTGAACCCGCCGACGCCTTCGCCGTCGCGCGCGTCGATACGGGCTCCTTCTCCGAGCGCGACATCGTCGCCAAGGTGCAGTTCGACGACCGGCCCTCGGTCGCGAACCAGCAGAAACGGCGCTTTCAGGAGCAGATCGACACCTTCGTCGAGGCGGTGAAACCCTCCGCCTACACCGACATCACAGGCGGCGTGCTGCAGGCCTCGGAGTTCCTCACCGAGAAAGGCGCCGGGCGGAAGGTGATCTTCATCTTCTCCGACCTCGCCGAGGATCTGCCCGAGGGCTATGTCCGCGACATCCCGTTCTCTCTCGACGGCTTCGAGGTGGTCGCCCTCAACGTCACCAAACTGCGCACGGATAATATCGACCCGCGCGAGTACATGGACCGGCTGGAGGCGTGGCGCGCGAAGGTCGAGGAGGGCGGCGGCGTCTGGCGCGTCATCAACGATGTGGAGCGTCTGGACCTCATGTGGCGGTGAACCTCGGCAGCCAAAGCGCAACTAGGACGCCTTCCGACTCGGCCTAGAAATCACGCGTCACTTTTTTGAGGCGATGACGTGCACCGCGTGCGCACTTTTTTCTGGTTGGTTCACCATAATCGGTTTACGTCGCCGCCATGAGCCAATTGCGCGCCGTCGTCGATATCGGATCCAACTCCGTCCGCCTCGTTGTCTACGAGGGGGCGGCGCGCGCGCCTGCGCCTGTCTTCAACGAAAAAGCCCTCTGTGGCCTCGGCGCCGGCGTCGCGCGGACCGGGCGTCTCGACGCTGACGCGCGGGCGGACGCGCTCGCCACGCTCGGTCGGTTCCGCCGCACCCTCGACGAGATGGAGGTGACGGACGTCGTCGCCTTCGCGACGGCTGCCGTGCGAGAGGCGGAGGACCGGGACGATTTCGTCGCCGCGGCGGCGGACGTCGGGTTCGACGTCCAGATCCTCTCCGGCGAGGACGAGGCGCGCGCCGCGGCCTACGGCGTCCTCTGCGCGGAGCCTGACGCGCGCGGCCTTGTCGGCGATCTCGGCGGCGGCAGTCTGGAGCTGGTCGCGGTGGAGTCCGCCGATCTTGGCGAACGCATCAGCCTGCCGCTCGGGCCCCTGCGGCTCTCCTCGGAAACCGGCGGCGATATGAAGCTTGCGGAGGAACGCATCGCGGCGACGCTCGCGGGCGTTTCGTGGCTCAGCCGGTTCGACAGCCCGACGCTGTACACCGTCGGTGGCTCATGGCGGGCGATCGCGCGGGTGCATATGGCGATGGCGGACTATCCGCTCTCGGTGCTGCACCAATACCGCCTCAGCCGCGATGAAGCGCTCGCGACCTGCGAGCACATCATGGATCTCGACGAGGAGGGCCTGCGCGAGCTGCAGGGCGCCCCGCGCCGACGCCTGCCGGTGCTGCAACTCGCCGCCGCGACGCTGAAGGGCGTCCTTGAAGCAAGTTCAGCCTGCGCCTCCATTGTTTCCGCCGCGGGCGCGCGCGAAGGCATGCTGTTTGAGCGTCTCTCTACGGAGGAACGCGCGCAGGACCCGCTCATCGAAGGCGCGCGCGATCTCGCCCGCCGCCTGTCGCCTGCGCCCGCTTTCGGCGAAGGCGCTGTCGCGGCGACGGACGGGCTCTTCTTCGAGGAAACCGACATGGAGCGACGGGCGCGTACGGCCGCCTGCCTCCTCGCCGATATCGGCGCGCTCTTCCATCCGGACGCGCGCGCGGCCTACGCCTTTGAGACGGCGCTGTCGGCGCCGTTTCTCGGCGTCGATCACCCCTCGCGCGTCCTCATCGCGCTTGCGCTCTACCGCCGCCATGGCGGCCGACGCTCGCCGCAGCCCGATCGCGGCGCTCTTCGACTGTTGTCGGAGAAACGAATGGATGAAGCGACACGTCTCGGCCTCGCCCTGCGCTTCCTCGGCGCGACGACGCCGAAATCCGCAGCGTCCGGCGACATTCGCCTGACCC
>CAYFIB010000051.1:0-16627 GCA_964342855.1 uncultured Caulobacterales bacterium | reverse complement strand
AACCCGACAGTCTTGAGCGCCTCTACGAAGCCCGGCGCATTGCTGCCCATGTGGTCCGCTGTTGCGGCCCCAGCTATCGCGGCCTTTTCCAGCGCCTCGACCAGGAAATCGCCCAGCGCGAAGAGGAAGAGACCCGGCTCATGGCCTGCCTCAGCGCGACGCGACCTCATCATCGAGCCGCTCGAAGATCTCGGGCGAGAACGGGTGGGCGATCTTGAGAAGCTCATCCCGCCGATAGGCGAGTGAACCGCCATCACCGTAAACGGGCCGGGTCGTCTTATGCCCCATCAGGAGGCAACGCAGACCGTAGTCGATATTGGCCTCCTGCATCCGCTTCTCGAAGGCGTGCCGGAACGAATAGATGACATGATCCGGTGTCGGAAAAAGACCGCGGCGTCGAAATCCCTTCATCATATTGGCGGAGAAGAGCTCGCTCTTGTCCTGATAGCGGGGGAAGCCGCCCCGGGCACGCTTGGCCGCCTCCAACGCGACACCGACCAGCGGAATCTCGCGGGCCGAGGTCAGCGTCTTGATCTCGCGGCTGGTCCGGGCCCGGATGGCGATGTGAGGCACAGCCGCCTCGAGCACGATATCCTCCAACTGCAGATTGATGATCTCGCTCGGGCGACATCCGGTTTCGATCAGCATATAGGTGATGACCTGGAGGTCGAGATTGAGACCGAGCAGCGCACCTGGCTTCAGGATCCGGCTCCGGACCCAGTCATTCTCGAAGGGCGGCACTTCGGTCCGCGACTTCGCCTTGAAGTGGATGCCGCGAAAGGGGTTCGGACGCTCTTCCTCGCCGATATGCTTGAAATAGGACGTGTACAGCGTCCGGATATTGCCGATATGGCGGTTCGCCGTGTTCGGTGCCACGGGCTTGGCCTTGGGATCGGTGGGCTTCACCTGGGCCGACCACCAGCGCTGATAATCGAGGGCATGGTCTCTCGTGATCTCGGTGAGGACGAGATCGCCGACCTGGTCGATGAAGTAGCCGATTGAGGTGCGCTTGGTCTTCTCCCAGCTGTAGCGCTGGCGGGGTGACTTGTAGAGGGTGTCGTTGAAGGCGATCTCACGCAGATAGATCTCGAACGCATCGGAGACCCTGACCGGCGGCTGCGGGGCACCGCCCAGAAGCGCCTCGGCTTCCCGCGGCGCGATGTCATCGCTGTGGCTCCGCTCCCGGACGGCGAGCAGCCGCTCGACCAGGTCGTCGAGGTCGGGGGTCGCAGCGAGGCGGTCGACTGTCCGGTAGGTGAAGCCCGCCGCCAGCGCCCGGGTCTGGGCGGCCTTGTGCCGCTGACGCAGCGCCCCCAGGGCCTCGGCTCCACCCTCCCCGGCAGCGGCCAGGGCCAGCCCTTGCCAATAGGCATCGTCGGCCTCGGCCAGATGGTCACGGCGCAGCCGAGCCACTTCCAGAGAGTCCGTCCCCAGACTTTCCCTGATTGTGCCGCGGGTATCGAGATGGGCAAAACGGGTCGGGACGCGGCGGCAATACCACCATCTCCGGCCGCGTGATTTGAGGTAGCGATCGGCGTCGGACCGGCTCACCATGAGCAGCGGTGTAGCACGTTTTGTAGCCATTTTGTAGCACGATTTCCCCGGTTGGGGCGCGCCACTCACGCGGAGCAAACGAGAAAACCGTTTGCTTTCAATACTTTGGCCAATTTCTGATTAGCAGAAAATGGCGCGAGTGACGGGGCTCGAACCCGCGACCTCCGGCGTGACAGGCCGGCACTCTAACCAACTGAGCTACACCCGCGCATCGCTTCGAAACCCCGAGGGCCGCCGAAGCGAGAGCGGTTGATTACAGAAGCGCCCCGGGCCGGTCAAGCGATCTTCGCGCGTCGTGGGGCGCTCTTTTCGCGGCGTTGACATCCGCGCCCGGTCGGCCCCTGTCTCACCCCGAGACGCCGCCGCAACCGCCCGACCGACATGCGCATCATCCACATCGCCAATTTCAGCTTGCGGCCGAAGCAGGCGTTTTTCCACAATACCGAACGGAAGCTCTCCAACGGCTTCACGCGCCTCGGCCACGCCGTCTTGAACGTCTGCGACCGCGATGCGGTACGCATGCTCGGCTTCGGCCTGCGCTCCATCGGGGCGCAACGCCTCGCGCCCCACCTCGCCCTCCTCGCGGAGGAGCTGAAGCCCGATCTCATCGTCCTCGGCCACGCCCACGCCGTCTCCAACGAAGCGGTCATGGCCATGCGCGAGAAGGCGCCGCAGGCGAAGGTCGCCTATTGGAACGTCGATGCGATGTTCTCCGACACGGTCGTCCAGCATCTGAAATCGCGCCTTGATGTCTGCGAAGCGATCTTCTCGACCTCCGGCGGCCCCGGCCTCGCGGCCCTCGCTCGCCCCGGCAAGATCGTCGGCTACATGCCGAACCCGACGGACAAATCCGTTGAAAGCGCCCGCGCTTTCGAAAACCCGGCGCCGGATTTCGACCTCTTCCTCGCCACCAACTCCGATGGACCTGGTGTCCGCTCGCATTTCGGACAGGACGTTGATTTCTCCGCCATCGGAGAGAAACTTCGCGCCGCAGAGCCCTCCTTCCGCTTTCGCCACTGGGTGGCGGCGCGCGAGGGCTATCTCGTCGGCGGAAAATACCAGGACGTGCTCGCCGCCTGCCGCATGGGCTGGAACCTCAACAAGCGCAATGACTGGACGCATTTCTCGTCCGACCGCATCGCCCAGTTCGCCGGCAACGGCGTTCTGCCCCTCTGCCCCGATGAAGCGAAGCTCGCCGAGGTCTTCGGCGAAGATGGCGCGGAATATTATTCGTCTGAGGACGATCTTCTTGAACGCTGCGCCCGCCTCGCCCGCGACGACACGACCCTGCGCGCGAAGGCGAAGCGCGTCTGGGAGCTTTATCATGCGCGGTTCAACGAGACCGAAATCGCGCGGTATCTGATCGAGGCGACCTTCGGCGAGTTCGATCCCGCTCGGGTGGACTGGCCGAGCCTGATGGGGTGATGGCCTCAATGCCGCCGTCCTTCGTGACGCCGCCTGCGGCGGCTCCTCAGGACGAAGATTGGAAAATACCAAAAAACTGAACTTCGTCCTGAGGAGCCCGCGGAGCCGGCGTCACGAAGGACGGCGGGATGAGCGCAAAGTCAGCCCCCTGCCACGATCCCCTTCACGAAATCCGTCAGCCCCACGCGGCGGCGGCGCTTCAGACGCTCCGCCGTCAGAATGGCGGTCAGCTCGCGTTCGGCCTGGTCGAGATCGGAATTGACGATCACGTAATCGTACTCGGCCCAGTGGGACATCTCGTCATCGGCCTTGGCCATGCGCTTGGCGACCACATCCTCCGGGTCCTGAGCGCGGCGGCGGAGGCGATCTTCGAGCGCTGAACGCGAGGGCGGCAGGATGAAGACGCGCACGAGGTCTTTCTCGGCGGCGGCCTCGATCTGCCGGGCGCCCTGCCAGTCGATATCGAAGAGAACGTCACGCCCTTCGGCGAGCGCCTTCTCCACTGGCGCGCGCGGCGTGCCATAGAAGTTCCCGAACACCTCCGCGTGCTCCAGAAATTCGCCGGCGTCGCGCATGGCCGCGAAGCGTTCGCGGTCGACGAAATGGTAGTGCACGCCGTCGGTCTCGCCCGCGCGCTTCGCGCGCGTGGTCGCGGAGACCGAGAGAGTGATGTTCGCGTCGCTCTTCAACAGGCGGTCGGCGAGGGTCGTCTTCCCGGCCCCGGACGGGCTGGAGACGACGAACATGAGGCCGCGACGGGCGACGGCTGAAGCGTTTGAACTCATGACGATGTCGAGCCGCTCCGCATGCGGCTCACTCCACGTTCTGGACCTGCTCGCGCAGCTGGTCGATGGCGGATTTGAGCGCGAGGCCGACGCGTTTCAGCTCCACGCCCTGGGCCTTGGAGCTCAGCGTGTTCGCCTCGCGATTGAATTCCTGACAGAGAAAATCGAGCCGGCGGCCGATGGCGCCGCCTTCGGAAAGCAGGGCGTCGGCGGCTTCGAGGTGCGCGTCGAGGCGCTCCAGCTCTTCGGAAACATCGGCTTTCACCGCGAGCAGCGCCGCCTCCGCCGCAAGGCGGTCGGGGTCTATGGAGACGTCCGCAGCGAGATCCGCGAGGCGCGCTTTCACCTTGTCCGCCATCGCGGCCGCTTCGCCCGCGGCGAACCCGGCGGCTTCGGTTTTCAGGGAGGCGATTTCGGCGAGACGATCCGTCAGCGCCGCTTTCATCCGCGCGCCTTCCGCGGCGCGGGCGGCGATGAGGGCGTCGAGCGCCTCTTCGAACAGGGCTGTGACGGCGAGGTTCATCTCATCCGCGTCCGCCGCGTCGGCCTCGTCAGCGACCAGAACGCCGCGCATGGCGAGGACGCCCTCCGGCGACGGCGGCCCGCAATCGATCCGTGAGCGCACTTCCTCAACGGCGGCGATCGCCTGTTCAAGAGCCGCCGTATCGACCGTGAAGCGCGCGCCCGCGTCAGCCCGGTCAAGGTTCAGCGAGGCGCTCACCGAGCCGCGCGAGAGGCGCGCGGCGAGCTTCTGGCGCAGCGGGATCTCCAGCGCGTCGAGGGCGGAGGGCATGCGGAAGCGCGGCTCCAAACCGCGGCCGTTGACGCTCTTGATCTCCCAGACCGCCGCGCGCCCGCCGACCTCGCCCGCCGCGCGGGCGAAACCGGTCATGCTGCAGACGTTGGAAGGCCCGTCGCTCATCGACGCTCGCGTTCGATCTGGCGCCAGCGCGCGACATTGCGCTGGTGCTCTTCATAGGTGCGCGCGAAGGCGTGGCCGCCCTCGCCATCGGCAACGAAGAAGAGAACGTCCGAATCCGCCGGATTGAGCGTCGCCTCGATGGCCGCGAGCCCCGGATTGGCGATGGGCGTCGGCGGCAGCCCGCGAATACGATAGGTGTTGTACGGCGTATCGGAACGCAGCTCCGATTGGCGGAGGCCCCGGCCCAGAGGTTCGCCGCCGGTGAGGCCGTAAATGATCGTCGGGTCGCTTTCGAGGCGCATGCCCTTCTTCAGTCGATTGACGAAGACCGCGGCGACCAGCTCGCGCTCCGACGCGACGCCCGTCTCTTTCTCAACGATGGAGGCGAGGATCAGCGCTTCTTCCTTGGAATTGAACGGCAGATCGTCCGCACGCGCATCCCAGGCGCGGTCGAGCGCTTCGGCCTGCGCGGCCATCATTCGGCGGATGAGCCCGTCGCGCGTCTCGCCGCGCGCGTGGCCGTAGGTTTCCGGGAGCAGCGTCCCCTCGCCCGGTTCGAGCGTGATCTCGCCGACGAGCGTGGGGTCCTCGGCGATGAGGCGCAGCGCCGCCGCCGTGGTCACGCCCTCCGGCACCGTCACGAAGTGCAGAACCGGTTGGCCGGAGACGAGGATGTCGATGACGTCGTAGACGCTCGCGCCCGCCGGGATTTCAAACTCGCCGGCGCGCACGGCCTGATCGGCGCCCTTCAGCTTGAGGCCGATCTTGAACGCGAGAGATGAGCGGATGACGCCGTCGGCTTCCAGTTCGCGGCCGATGGCGTTGGCCGATGAGCCAGGCGCCAGCATGACGATGCGGTCGTCCTCGGTCGGACCGTCTGCTTTCAGGGCGCGATCAAGCGCGACCCAGCCGCCGCCGATCGCCGCGAGCCCGAGCGCCGCCAGCACGGCGAGTGCGATCAGCACGCCCCGCATCAGCCGCGCCCCTCGCAATTGAACCGGACGACCATCATGTCGCTCCCCTTCTGCGCCCCGCGCCCCATCGCGAAGCGGCGAAACCCTAGCGCGCGCCGCGAACGGCGTCGATCACGCCGCCTCAGACGCGCTTGAAGACGACCGAGGCGTTCGTGCCGCCGAACCCGAAAGAATTCGACAACGCCGCGTCAATTTTCGTCTCCACCGGCTTGTTGGCGCAGAGCTCGATGCCTGTCTCCACGGACGGGTTGTCGAGGTTGATGGTGGGCGGCGCCACCTGATCGCGCATGGCGAGCAGGGTGAAAATGGACTCAACCGCCCCCGCCGCGCCGAGCAGGTGGCCGATGGAGGATTTGGTGGACGACATGACGAGATTGTCCGAGGCCCCGCTCCACAGGCGCTCCACCGCGCGCAGCTCGATCTCATCGCCCACCGGCGTCGAGGTGCCGTGGGCGTTCACATAGCCGATCTCGGAGGGGTCCAGCTCCGCGCGTTTCAGGGCCGCCCGCATGGAGCGGAAGGCGCCGTCGCCGTCTTCGGCGGGCGAGGTGATGTGATAGGCGTCGCCCGACATGCCGTAGCCGACGACCTCGCCGTAGATGTGCGCGCCGCGCTTCTTCGCGTGCTCGTACTCTTCGACGATGACGATGCCGGAGCCCTCGCCCATGACGAAGCCGTCGCGGTCCTTGTCATAGGGGCGCGAGGCGCGCGTCGGGTCGTCGCCGAACCCGGTCGAGAGCGCCCGCGCCGCGGCGAAGCCCGACAGACCGAGACGGCAGATTGGCGATTCCGCGCCGCCCGCGAACATCACGTCCGCATCGCCCAGCATGATCATCCGCGCCGCATCGCCGATGGCGTGCGCGCCGGAGGAGCAGGCCGTCACGACGGCGTGGTTGGGGCCCTTCAGGCCGAGCTGGATGGAGACGTGCCCGGAGGCGAGGTTGATGAGGCGCCCCGGAATGAAGAACGGGCTCACCCGGCGCGGGCCCTTCTCGTGCAGGACCACCGCCGCATCCTCGATGCCCGGAATGCCGCCGATGCCGGAGCCGATGATGACGCCGGCGCGCTCGTGGTCTTCCTCGGTCTCAAGGACGAGCCCCGCGTCCGCCATGGCCATTTTCGCCGCCGCGACGGCATAGACGATGAAGTCGTCGACCTTCCGGCGTTCCTTGGCCTCCATGAAAAGGTCCGGATCAAACGCCGCTTCGCCCGCTTCCGCGCCGCCGGCGTAGCCGTCTTTCAGGGGGATTTCGCCGGCGTAGCCGCAGGCGAGGTCAGCGGTTTCGATCTTCTTGACGGGCCCGATGCCCGACTTCCCGTCGAGGATCTGGCGCCAGACGGCGTCGTGGCCGACGCCGAGCGGCGAGACGATGCCTAGGCCTGTAATGACAGCGCGTTTCATGGTGCGTTTTCTCCCATCCCCTCATTCGTCCGACAAGGTTCGACCGATAAGCGTTCAACGGCGCTTATATAGGCTCGCGCGCCGCTGTCGCCCGATCCCTGAATTCTGGCGGAGCCGGAAACACGACGGGGCCCGCCTTGGCGAGCCCCGTGTGTCTTCAGAACAGCTCTCGAAGCGCCTTATTTGGCGTTTTCTTCGATGTATTTCACGGCGTCGCCGACCGTCTGGATGGTCTCGGCGGCGTCGTCCGGGATTTCGAGGTCGAATTCTTCTTCGAAGGCCATGACGAGTTCGACGATGTCGAGGCTGTCGGCGCCGAGATCGTCGATGAAGCTCGCTTTGGCTTCGACTTTGCCTGCATCGACGTCCAGGTGTTCGACGACGATTTTCTTCACGCGTTCAGCGATGTCCGACATGGTCGCTCCTTTTGGCTTGTTCGGCGTTCGGCCGTGATTTTGTTCCGTTATCCGGCCGATGTGATCGGCTGTGGCGATTAAGGCATATCGAAAGGGGACGCAATCACCCGCGTTCGCCCATTCGCAGCCCGTTAGATCATGGCCATCCCGCCGTTCACATGCAGGGTCTGGCCGGTGACGTAGCCGCCTTCGTTCGACGACAGGTAGACGATCGCGGCGGCGATGTCCTCAGGGCTTCCCATGGCGCCTGCGGGGATCTTCGGCAGGATCTGGTTCTGCTGATCTTCGGTGAGGACGTCGGTCATCGCCGTTTTGATGAAGCCGGGCGCGACGCAGTTCACGGTCACGCCGCGGCTCGCGACTTCCTGCGCGAGGGATTTCGACATGCCGATCATGCCGGCTTTCGAGGCGGCGTAGTTCCCCTGCCCCGGATTGCCGGTGACGCCGACGACCGAGGTGACGCCGATGATGCGGCCGAAGCGGCGTTTCATCATGCCGCGCAGGCAGGCCTTGGAGAGGCGGAAATAAGAGGTGAGGTTCGTTGCGATCACGTCGTCCCACTCCTCATCTTTCATCCGCATGAAGAGGTTGTCTTTGGTCACGCCCGCATTGGCGATGAGAATATCGAGACCGCCGGAGGCCGCCCTGTCGCCGAGCGCTTCTTCGGCCTGTTTCGGCAGCGCGTCGGCCGCGGCGAGATCGGAGAGATCGCAAGGCGCGATCACCGCCCGCTCGCCCAGCTCGGCGGCGAGCGCCTCCAGCTTCTCGACGCGACGGCCCGAGAGCGCGACCGCGGCGCCCTGCGCGTAGAGCGCGCGTGCGACAGCCTCGCCGATGCCGCCGGTCGCGCCGGTGACGAGTGCGGATTTTCCAGTGAGATCGAACATGACGTGCAGCCTTTCGTTCGTGCGGTCGTCCTTCGCGACGCCGCTTCGCGGCTCCTCAGGACGAAGATGGTATGCGGAGCTTCGTCCTGAGGAGCGCGCCGCAGGCGCGTGTCACGAAGGACGGCGGTGCGCTAGAGCTTCGAAAACGCCTCGATATCCGCAGGCGTTCCGACATTCGCGACGACCGCGTCGCGCTCGACTTTCTTGATGAGGCCGGAGAGCACCTTGCCCGTTCCGACCTCTACGAACTGGTCGACGCCCGCGGCGAGCATCGCCTGCACGCTTTCGGTCCAGCGCACGCGCCCCGTCACTTGCTTCACCAGAAGATCGCGGATCGCGGCGGGGTCGGAGGTCGGCGCGGCGGTGACGTTCGCCATGACCGGCGCGGCGGGCGCGGCGACGGCGGCGTCCTTCAGAGCTTCGGCCATGCGCTCGGCGGCCGGCTGCATGAGAGACGAGTGAAACGGCGCGGAGACCGGCAGCGGTACGGCCCGCTTCGCGCCGGCTTCTTTCAGCGCCGCGGAGGCGGCTTCAACCGCGGCGGCGGCGCCGGAGATGACGACCTGTCCCGGGCAATTGTCGTTTGCGATTTCAACGGCGCCGTCGATCCCGGCGATCACCTCGGCGACCTTCTCCAGATCCAGCCCGAGGATCGCGGCCATCCCCCCCTCGCCGACGGGAACCGCGGCCTGCATCGCCTCGCCGCGGATGCGCAGGAGTTTTGCGGTTTCCGAAAGCGAGATCGCCCGCGCCGCGCAGAGGGCGGAGTATTCGCCAAGGGAGTGCCCGGCGACGAAGGCGGCCGCGGCGACATCCGCTCCCGCCTCTTTTTCCAGAACGCGCATGGCGGCGACCGAGTGCGCCATCAGCGCCGGCTGGGTGTTGGCGGTGAGGCGGAGGTCATCCTCAGGCCCCTCCCACATGAGCTGGGAGAGTTTCTGGCCGAGAGCGTCGTCGACTTCCTCGAACACCTCGCGGGCGACCGGAAACGCGTCGGCGAGGTCCTTGCCCATGCCGACCGCCTGGCTGCCCTGCCCCGGAAACACAAACGCCCGCGTCATTGCATTCTCCCTAACACTCTGGGCCGCCCTCCTAGGCCAGAGCGCGGCGCGAAGGCAACGGGCGGCCACGGCTTTCGGATCCGGATTAGACACGCGCCTCAAGACGCGTATGGTTTTCGACAAGCGCCTCAATGGAGAGAAGAATGCGCACCTGCCTTATCGTTCTCAGCCTCGTCTTTGCAGCCGGCTGCAGCCATGTCGAAATGTACCCGAAAGAGCGCCAAGCGAGCTTAAAGTACGCAGAAGGCGATCCCGACGAGATCATCTGTGAAGATTATCGCCCGACGGGATCGAAAATTAAGTCTGAACGCTGCCAGACACGCGCGGAATGGAAAGCCGATGAAGAGGCGCGCCAGAAAGCCGAACGCGAACTGAACAGCGGCGTCGACCGCATGTCGCGCGAGCGGATCCCGACCAATATCGGTGATGTCGGCCTTTGACCCCCGGCGTCCCTGATCCGCGCCTCTGATGTGTTGTCGGGGGCGCTGGTCGACGCCGTCGCATCAGGACGCCGAAGCCACGATCAGCGAGAACCTGATGAATTCCTGCACGTTGGAGATCGCTATGCGCAAATTATTTGTTCTGCTCGGACTCGGATTCGTCACTGGCTGCGCTCACGTCGAGATGTATCCGAAAGACCGAGCGCCAAGCGCGAAGCTCGCCGAAGGCGATCCCGACGAGATTATCTGTGACGATTACCGTCCCACCGGATCGAAGATCCGCGCGGAAATCTGCAAGACGCGCGCGGAGTGGAAAGCCGACGAAGAAGCGCGCAACAAAGGCGAGCGCGAACTGAACAGCGGCATCGATCGCATGACGCGCGGCAACATTCCCGGTGGTTCGTAAGGGATCGCCAAGCGAAAGGCGCAACCGAGACGGCGTCGCCCGCGGCGCTGGAGCATCTGCGACCGCGCCATTGACTTTCGCCGTGTTGCGGCGCACATGGGCCGCACGAATAGCGTATTCCGGGAGCGTGAAGCTCGCGCGGTCACTTCGATAGCGACGACCGCACCTGCCCCGGCTGACATCTCAAAATAGCGCCCTTGTTCACGCGGGTCGTATCGTTTGACCCGCGCTCGCGCCGCCCCTCGATTCGCAAGGGGACCGGCCGCGCGCTCGTTCGCGCGACCGCGCGAGAAAGACCTTTCGTGACTGATTTCCAATCCCTCAATCTCGCCGCCCCGGTGGCGAAAGCGCTCGCGGCTGAAGGCTATGAGACCCCTACGCCGATCCAGGCGCAGGCGATTCCGGCCGTTCTTGAAGGCCGCGACGTTCTCGGCGTCGCCCAGACCGGCACCGGCAAAACCGCCGCCTTCGCCCTGCCGATCCTCGACCACCTCGCCCGCAATCGCGGCGAGCCGGAGCACCGCGCCGCGCGGGCTCTCGTCCTCGCGCCGACCCGCGAACTCGCCGCGCAGATCGCTGACTCCGTCCGCAAATACGGCGTCTTCCTCGCCGTGCGCGTGGAAGCCGTTTTCGGCGGCGTTCCGGCGCACAAGCAGGCCCGCAAGCTGAAGAACGGCGTCGACGTTCTCGTCGCGACGCCGGGCCGCCTGCTCGATCTCGTCGCGCAGGACGCGATCCGCCTCGACGGCGTCGAAGTCCTCGTTCTCGACGAAGCGGACCAGATGATGGACCTCGGCTTCATCCACCCGCTGAAGAAGATCGTCCGGATGCTGCCGAAAGACCGGCAGACCATGTTCTTCTCCGCAACCATGCCGAAAGCGATCGAAGAGCTCGCCGACCAGTTCGTGCGCGACCCGGTCCGCGTCTCCGTCGCGCCGGAGTCGACGACGGCCGAGCGCGTCGACCAGTCGGTCATTTTCACGCCGCAGAAGCTGAAATCCGCGATCCTCGCCCACAAGCTGACGGAGCTGCCGATCGACCGCGCGATCGTCTTCACCCGCACCAAGCACGGCGCCGACCGTGTCGTGCGTCAACTGGCGAAAGAAGGCATCGAGTCCGCCGCCATCCACGGCAACAAGTCCCAGGGCCAACGCCAGCGCGCGCTCAACGCCTTCAAGCAGGGTTCGACGCAGATCCTCGTCGCGACGGACATCGCCGCGCGCGGCATCGACGTCTCCGGCGTCAGCCACGTCTTCAATTTCGAGCTGCCGAACATTCCGGAGCAGTACGTTCACCGCATCGGCCGCACGGCGCGCGCCGGCGCTGATGGCGTCGCCATTTCGCTCTGCGCCAATGACGAGCGGGCGTATCTGAAATCCATCGAGCGCGCGACGCGCCAGCGCATTCAGGCGGAGCCGATCCCGAAAGGCCTTGAGGCCCTGCCGTTCATCGAGGACGAGCCGGAAGAAGTAACCGATCGTCCGCGCGGCCGCCCCGGCGGGCGTGCAGGCGGGCGCGACGGCGCGCGTTCAGGCGGGCGTCCCGGCGGCCGCAACGGCGCGCGACCGGGCGGAAATCGCCCGCGCGCCGAAGGTCGTCCGAATGACGATCGCCCGCGCCGCGAGGCGCGCGCCGAGCGTTCGTTCGACGGTGACCGCGACAATCATCAGGAACGCCGCGAACCGAAAGCGGAATGGTCGCCGGTGGACCGCGCCGACAACGTCGACCGTCCGGAGCGGGACGACCGGCGCGCCGATGGCGCGAAGCATCGCGGCCCGCGCAAGGATCGCCCGTTCGAGCGCCGCGACCGCCAGAGCGCGGAAGGCGGCGAGCGTCGCGACGGCGCGCGCCGGAACGGTCCGCGTCAGGACACGCGTTCGGACGACCGGCGTCCCGGCCGCCCCGCGGAACGCCACGCCCGTCAGGACGGCGACGCATCAGACAATCGCGATCGCCCGTTCCGCAAAGGCCCGCGCGCCGATGCGCGTCCGGCCCGGAACGAGCGCCCCGCCGGCGGCCGCGGTGACCGGACGGACGGTCCGCGTGAAGATGGCCGCCCCGCCCGCAAGAACGGTTCGTCCTACGGGCGCGGCAAGCCGAACGGTGAGGCGCGTACGGAAGGTCCGGGCGGGAAGAAGCCCCATCGCAAAGGCCAGAACCGGCGCAATCCGACGGACGGCGCCGGCCGTCCGCCCCGTCGCTCCGGCGCGCCTAGCGGCCGTAAAGCCGGCGGGCGCAATCCTTCTGGACCGTCTGCATAACGTCAGCGGAACTAAGCTCTTCGACGCCGCCGGCCGCCCTGTTGATCGAATAGGCGAGCCCGGCGCGCGCGAGGGCGTGGATATCTTCGGCGTCGGCGGCGAGCATCATCGCCAGCTGCGCGGCGCCGACATCGAGCTCTTCGGGGGATATCTCCCGCTCCAGCCCCTGGACCGCGCAGGTGCAGAACGCGCTGGAATTGCCCTTCTGCGCGCGACAGGCCTTCAGGACGTCGTCGCGCACATCGGCCCATTTGACCGGGGAGACCTGACGCGCGAGCTGCGGGAACCGGTCTTTATTGGCGACGCCGAGGGCGACGACGGCGCCGAGCGCGCACACGCCGATGGCGAGTTTGACCGGATTCATACGCCTCTCCCGCGTGATTTCGGCCCCATGCTCGCGCGCGAGCGTTACGAGAGCGTTTCAGAGCGTTTTTTACGCTTTTCGAAGCGCCCGCGCGCGTTTCAGCGCGCGCGCGGGCTTGCCTTATCCCCGCGCCTCGGGTATCCGCCCCGCTTCGCCGAACAGCGGTCGAAAGCGCGGGGTTATCCTCGCGAGCGCGGGATGGTCCCGCCCCTTCCGATCCACAGGCGCGCTCCCGTCCGGCCGGGCTTCGCGCGTCTCCGCTGTCGAATAGAGGAGCCGCTGCGCCCATGGCGTTATACGAACACGTCTATATCGCGCGTCAGGACATTTCGCCCGCCCAGGTCGAAGTGCTGACCGAAGAACTTGAGAAAATTCTCTCCGAGAACGGAGCGAAAGTCGAGCGCCAGGAATACTGGGGCCTGCGCAATCTTCAGTACAAGATCAAGAAGAACCGCAAGGGCCATTACAGCCTGTTCCACATCTCCGGCCCCTCCGCGGCGGTCGCCGAGATGGAGCGCCGCATGAAGATCAACGAAGACGTTCTTCGCTTCATGACGGTCCGCGTCGACGAACTGCCGACCAAACCCTCGCCGGTGATGAGCCGCCGCGACCGCGACGACGATCGTCGTGATCGGGGCGACCGGGGCGGCCGCGACCGTGATCGCGGCGACCGTGGTGATCGCGGAGACCGTGGCGACCGCGGCGAACGTCGCGATCGGGACTAAGGAGAGACATCCATGCGCAAACCATTCATGCGTCGCCGCAAGACTTGCCCGTTTTCCGGCGAAAAAGCCCCGAAGATCGACTATAAGGATCCGAAGCTCCTGCAGCGCTATGTTTCCGAGCGCGGCAAGATCGTCCCGGCGCGGATCTCTGCGGTCTCCCACAAGAAGCAACGCGAACTCGCGCGCGCCATCAAACGCGCCCGCTTCCTCGCGCTGCTTCCGTACGTCGCGGAGTAAGTCCCATGCAGGTCATTCTCCTTGAACGCATTGAAAAGCTCGGCGCCCTCGGCGACGTGGTGAACGTGAAGCCGGGCTACGCCCGCAACTATCTCCTGCCGCGCGAAAAAGCTCTGCGCGCGACGGAAGCCAACAAAAAGCTTTTTGAAGCCCGCCGCGCCCAGATCGAGGCGGACAACGAAAAGAAAAAGACGGACGCGCAGGGCCTGCTCGGCGATGTCGACGGCAAACAGTTCGTCCTCATCCGCTCGGCTTCTGAGGCCGGCCAGCTCTATGGTTCGGTCTCGACCCGCGACATCGCCAAGGCGGCGTCGGAAACCGGCGCGTCGGTCAGCCGCAATCAGGTGCAGCTCGACCAGCCGATCAAGACCCTCGGCCTCTTCGAAGTTCGCGTCCATCTGCATGCGGAAGTCGTGGCGACCGTCGAGATCATCGTCGCGCGTTCGAACGACGAAGCCGACCGCATCAAAGCGGGCGAGAACATCTACGCCACCGAAGAGGAAGAGATCGTCGAGGACGATCTTGACCAGTTCGAGAGCGACGTCGCCGCCGCCAGCCTCGCCGAAGGCGAAGACGGCGAGGAGACGACCGCCGAGGCCGCTGGGGAAGAAACCGAAACCAACTGAGGTTTTCGGATTTTTCCACAGCACCCGGATTTTAAAAGCCGGCCTCTAGCGAGGCCGGCTTTTTCATGGTTAACGTTTGGGAATGCCAGACGGTTCGCTCATCCCGACGCCGCGCGAGAGCGCTGAGACCGACGACGCGACGCCCTATAATATTGACGCCGAGCAGAACATTCTTGGCGCCATTCTTTTCGATAACGAGGTCTACAACCGCATCTCCGGCTTTCTGAAGGCGGAGCATTTTTACGACCCCGTTCACCAGTCCATCTTCCACGCCGCCGCGGGCCTCATCGATTCAGGCCGCCTCGCGACGCCCGTCACCCTTGCGACCTATCTCGCCGGCGACGCCGCGCTGAAGGCCGAAGGCGGGAAGGAATATCTCGTCGAGATCGCAAGCGCGGTGCCGACGACGACGTCCGCGCCCGAATACGCCCGCGTCGTCTTTGACCTCTCCGTGCAAAGAGGGCTGATCGGCCTCGGCCAGGAGATCGTCTCCCGCGCCCGCATCGCCGATATCGACGACGACCCGCAGCGCCAGATCGAAGAAGCTGAACGCGCGCTCTACGGGCTCGCCGAAACCGGCCGCTTCGGCGGCGGCTTCAAGACGTTTCGCTCCGCGGTCTCGCAGGCGATCGACACCGCCGCCGCCGCGAAGGCGCGTGATGGCGGCCTTGCGGGCACGGCCTCCGGCTTCCGCGATCTCGACAAGCGCCTCGGCGGTCTGCACCCGTCCGACCTCATCATTCTCGCCGGGCGCCCCTCCATGGGGAAGACCTCGCTGGTCACCAACATGGCGGTGAACGTGGCGCGCGCTTACAGGACGGAAGTCGGCCCGGACGGGATCGAGCGGGTCGCCGGCGGTGGCGTCGTCGGCTTTTTCTCCCTTGAGATGTCGGCCGAACAGCTTGCGACGCGGATCATCGCCGAGGTGTCCGGCGTCTCCTCCGACAAGATCCGCCGCGGCGACGTCTCCCATGACGAATTCGACAAGGTGCACGACGCCGCCGAAATCCTGTCGGAAATTCCTCTTTATATTGACGACACCGGCGGTATCTCCATCGCTCAGCTCGCCGCCCGCGCGCGGCGCCTGAAGCGCCAGCACGGGCTCGACGTCATCATCGTCGACTACCTGCAGCTGGTGACCGGCTCCGGTCGAAACGACAGCCGCGTGCAGGAAGTCAGCCAGATCTCGCAGGGCCTGAAGGCCCTCGCGAAGGAGCTCGACGCGCCGGTCATCGCCCTCTCCCAGCTCTCGCGGCAGGTGGAATCCCGCGACGACAAGCGCCCGCAGCTCTCCGACCTTCGCGAATCCGGCTCCATCGAGCAGGACGCGGACATCGTCATGTTCGTCTATCGGGAGGAGTACTATCTCCGTCGAACGGAGCCGCGCGAAGGCTCGCCCGAACACGCCAACTGGCTCACCAATATGGAGGAGGCCCATGGCCTCGCCGAGGTGATCGTCGGCAAGCAGCGCCACGGCCCCATCGGCACCGTGAAGCTCGCCTTCGACGAGACGATCACGCGGTTCTCCGACCTCGCAGACCCGGCGCGCTACGGCGCCGGCGGCGGCGAGTTCTAGGGCTTCTCAATCGCGCCGGGTTGATCCGGATGCAGACGTTGGCGATCGAGGCCGAAATGGAACCGTCCCTCTACAATCTGGCGCGGCGTCGCGCAGTCGTGATGGCGCTGGCGTCTCCGCCCCCCTCGAATTGATGGCGCTTTGGTTGACGGCGGACAGGCATTTCCGCCGAAACTGAACCCGTTCGTTTCTGGAGGCCGCCATGTCTGGTCGCACCACCCTTCTTCTGTATCTGTCGATTTTACCGGTCGCGTGCGCGACGCCATCTGACGACCGCCTCGCCTTTGGCGCTGCAGCGTCTTGCGTCGGCGTCGAGGACGCCGCGCTGAGACTGACCTGCTTCGACAACGCTTTCGCGACTGGGGCGTCCGAGGCGCAGGTCGCCTCAACGCCTGCGGCTCCCGCGCCAGCGTCCGCCGCTGAGCAGGAGCTGGGCGCGGAACAGGTCGCCGCGCGGCGTCCGCGCAGCCGAACTGAGGACCGTGTGCGAGAGGTCATTCAGTCCACAATCGCCGATATGGCGCAGACGAGTACGGGCGAATGGGTGTTCGTGCTGGCGAACGGTC
>CAYFIB010000050.1:0-16717 GCA_964342855.1 uncultured Caulobacterales bacterium | reverse complement strand
GGGAAAATGGTGCCCGGGGGCGGATTCGAACCACCGACACGCGGATTTTCAATCCGCTGCTCTACCAACTGAGCTACCCGGGCGCCCCGGGCGCGCAGCGCCCGCGGGAGGGCGGTTTCTAGGGGAGCGCCGCGCCGGTGTCCAGTCTTTCCATGCGCGGTTCGGGCGGGTCTCTTCGCCCGCTTGCAAGGTGCGGGCGGCGCGGGGATGGTGCGGGCCATGACCGACGATGACACCCTTTCCCCGCGCGAGCTTGGCCAGAGCTCGACGCTTCCGGCCTCGCCCGAGGAGGCCGTGCTCGACCCCGTGCCGAACCCGCACCCGGAGACGCTCTATTGCGCCCGGTTCGTGGCGCCGGAATTCACCTCGCTCTGCCCGGTGACGGGCCAGCCGGATTTCGCGCATCTGGTGATCGACTACGCCCCGGCGGCGCATCTGGTTGAATCGAAATCGCTGAAGCTCTTCCTCGGCTCGTTCCGCAATCACGGGGCGTTTCATGAGGACTGCACGGTCAGCATCGCCAAGCGCATCGTCGCGGCGGTGAAGCCGAGCTGGCTGCGCATTGCGGGCTACTGGTACCCGCGCGGCGGCATTCCCATCGACGTCTTCTATCAGACCGGCGAGCCGCCCAAGGGGCTCTGGCTGCCCGATCCGGGCGTCGCGCCCTATCGCGGCCGCGGGTGAGGGAGGCGATGATGATCGGACGGGCGATGCTGGCGGCGGCGCTTCTGGCGGCGAACGGCGCGGCGGCGCAGGACGCGGCGGGCGAGGGCGCCGACGGGGGCGCGGACTGGCGCACGCCCGACCCGGAGAACATTCTCTATATGGACCTCGAGGGCGGACGCGTGGTGATCGAACTCGCGCCCGCGTTCGCGCCGAACCATGTGGACAATCTGCACAAGCTGGTGCGCTCCGGCTTCTATGACGGGCTCTCGATCTACCGCGTCGTCGACGGCTTCGTCGCCCAGGGCGGCGACGTGACGGAAACGCGCGAACCCGCCGAGGGCGCGCGGTCGGTCCCGGCGGAGTTCACTCGCCCCGCGGAAGGTCTTGCGTTCACGGAAATTCCGGGGCCGGACGGGTTCGCCGACCGGGTGGGGTTTTCCGGCGGCTTCCCGGTGGGGATGGATGCGGAGACGGGCGAAGCGTGGATGGTCCACTGCACCGGGGCTCTCGCCATCGCGCGCGATGCGGACCCGGACACGGGCGGCTCGGAGTTCTACATCGTCACCGGTAAGCCGCCGCGCTATCTGGACCGGAACCTGACGGTCGTCGGACGCGTGCTGACGGGGATGCCGGTCGTGCGCACCCTCGCGCCCGGCCCGCGGGAGGAGAGCGGCGTCATTCAGGACGCGGCGGATTATCATCCGTTGCGGGGTATGGCGTTCGCGGCGGATGTTCCCGCGGAAGACCGCGTCGCCATCGAAGTGATGCGCACGGACGGGCCCGCCTTTCAGGAGCTTCTGGAGAGCCGCCGCCGTCCGTCGCCGGACTTTTTCAAATACTCCCCCGGTTTCGTCGACATCTGCGGGGTGAAGGCGCCCGTGCGGATAGATGGCGGCGAGGCGTTCTGGGATCGCTGACGCGCATGGTCGATGAGAGCCGCAATCCCTGGCGCCTGCGCGCGCGCCGCGTCGCCTACGAGAACCCGTGGATTTCGGTCGAGCATCACGATGTGACGACGCCGACGGGCGGGGACGGGCTCTACGGCGTCGTGCGCTTCGCCAACCGCGCCGTCGGGGTTCTGCCCATCGACGGGGAGGGGCGGACCTATCTTGTCGGCCAATGGCGCTACCCGCTCGGGCGGTATTCCTGGGAGTTGCCGGAAGGCGGCGGGCCGCTCGGCGAGGATCCGCTGGAGGCGGCGAAGCGCGAGTTGAAAGAAGAAACCGGCGCCAGCGCCGGCGGCTGGGCGAAGCTGATGGAGTTCGACCTCTCCAACTGCGTCACCGATGAGCGCGCCGTCGCCTTTCTCGCCTGGGACCTGACGGATGGCGAGGCCGCGCCGGACGAAACCGAAGACCTGGCGCTGCGCCGCGTCCCGTTCGCCGAGCTTTACGAAGACGTGATGGCGGGGCGTATTGAAGACGGGTTTACGGTCGCGATGGTGCTGAAGGCGCGCCTCCTCGCCTTGCAGGGCGACGCGCCGGAACCCATTTCGAGATTTCTGAAAGACGCGTGAGCCGAGGGAGACCCGAGATGAGCGCAACCGAGAAACCCTCCGGGCCCCGTCTCGCCACCACCGGCGACCAGACCTGGGCGAAGATCCGCCTCGATGCGTCGACGGCGGCGGCCGAAGAGCCGATCCTCGCCAGCTTCCTCAACGCCACGGTCCTGAACCACGACAGCTTCCGCGGCGCGCTTTCGTTCCGCCTCGCCCAGAAGCTTTCCGACGGCGAGATGAATCCGATGCTCTGGCGGCAGGTCTGCGAGGAAGCCTTCCGCGACGACCCGACGATCGTCGAAGCGGCCCTCGCCGACATCCGCGCCTATTACGACCGGGACCCGGCGACGCGCGAGCACGTGCAGCCCTTCCTCTATTTCAAAGGCTATCAGGCGCTGCAGGCCCAGCGGGTCGCGCACTGGCTCTGGCGCAATGAGCGCCGCCATCTCGCGCTCTATCTGCAGAGCCGCATGTCGGAGCTCTTCGCCGTCGACATTCACCCGAACGTCCCCATCGGCCGCGGCGTCTTCATCGACCACGCGACGGGCATCGTCGTCGGCGAGACGGCGACCATCGATGACGACGTCTCCATCCTGCAGGGCGTCACCCTCGGCGGCACCGGCAAAGAGACCGAAGACCGCCACCCGAAAGTGCGCCGCGGCGTTCTCCTCGGCGCGGGCGCGAAAGTGCTCGGCAATATCGAGATCGGCGAGGGCGCGAAAATCGCCTCCGGCTCGGTGGTGCTGAAGCCGGTTAGGCCGCACTGCACGGTCGCCGGGGTGCCCGCGCGCGTCGTGGGCGAATGCCCTGATCTGCCTGCGGAAGAGATGGATCAGGCGTTTTAAGGTAAGGCGGCCGCCCCGCGTGATCGCTCGGTCTGGCGGATCATCATCTTGCGGCATGCAGGCGCGCAATGCGACTAAAGGGGGGGGGCAATGAGCCGCATCGTGACGATCGCGCTGACCACGTCCATTGGCGTCTTTCTCTTCGTGTTCTTCACCAACGACGCGTTTTTCGACTGGGCGTTCGCTCGTCACCAGAACACCCTGTCTTGGGCCGCCAGACCGTTGCTGTTGCTGCCATACGGATATTTTGCATTCCGGCGCAGCCTGAACGGCGTGCTAGCGACCGTTCTGGCGATACTGACCTCCATGTTCTGGTTCCCCGAGCCGAATTCCGTTGATCCTCAGGTCACGGAGTTTCTGGCGCTTGAGCGCGAACGGTTGGAGGCGGGGTTCGACGCCGGCAATCTGGTCGCGATACCGGCCGTGTTGTTTTTTCTGATAGGTCTCGCCGCCGCCTTCTGGCGGCGTTCGCTCATCTGGGCGGCGATGGTCGCGCTGTCAGGCGCCG
Organism: uncultured Caulobacterales bacterium; assembly: GCA_964342855.1. Classification (GTDB taxonomy): domain Bacteria; phylum Pseudomonadota; class Alphaproteobacteria; order Caulobacterales; family Parvularculaceae; genus JBCBJX01. The sequence continues at coordinate 13,200 of CAYFIB010000050.1, read as the reverse complement.
TCGCAAAAGTCGTCTGGAGCCTTGTCGTCGCGCCGGGCTCCGGCGGGGCGATCATTCCGTTCGCGGTCGGCGGTGCGCTCGCGCTGTGCATCGGGCTCTGGATCGTTTCGCGGCGCCGCGGTCGGAGCGAAGCGATCTAGCCAGCGCTCTGAAATTCGTCCGCGAGCAGCCCCATGATGACGCTGTCGCGCACGCCGATATGGGTGCGCCAGTATGCGCGCAGGATGCCTTCGTGCTGAAAGCCGAGTTGTTCGAATAGACGTAGAGACGGCGTGTTGTCGGGATCGATGTCCGCGAAGACGCGCCGCGCTTTTATCTGTTCAAAGATGAATGTCAATGCGCGCTCCATGGCGGCGCGGGCGATGCCGCGACCGGATGCGTCCGGTCGCATCATGATCGCGGTTTCCCAGACCTCCGGATCACGCGCGCAGTAAAAAGAGATCTGCCCGAGAGCGGGCCCTTCAAGGTCGTGAACGATCGCCCAACTATACTGATTGCTCTCGGACGGCCATCGCTTCAACAGAGCGATGGTCGCATCAACAGAGGAGGTTGGGGGAAAAGGCAGATATGCGCAGCACCCGGCATCACTGAATATCGCGTGAAGCGTTGCCCCGTCTCTTTCGGGATCAAGTGTTCTGAGCTGCGGGGCGCCATCTGACGACTTTGAGTTCAACATGCCGGACGGATCAGCGCCCGGCGGCCTGATGTCCATTCAAAATCCCGAGCGCTCGTCCGCGAGCAGGCCCATGATGACAGCGTCGCGCACGCCGATATGGGTGCGCCATTCGGCGCGAAGAACGCCTTCGCGTTGAAAGCCGAGCTTTTCAAACAGGCGCAGCGACGGCGCGTTGTCCGGGTCGATGTCGACGAACACGCGGCGCGCTTTTTTCTGTTCAAAGATGAATTTGAGGCCCTGCTGTATGGCGGAGAGGGCGAGGCCGCGTCCGTAAGCGTCCGGGCGCAGCATGATCCCGGCCTCCCAGACCTCCGGGTCGCGCTCCGAAAAGAGCGTCGCGCGGCCAAGCGCCGGGCCCTCCGGGTGTTCCACGATCGCCCAGTCCGTCTCGGAGCTGACGGACGACCATTTTTTCAGGAGCGCGATCGTTTCCTCGACGGTCTGAGTCGCCTCGCGGGTGAGGAACACGCAGCTTTCCTCATCGCCGAAGATGGCGTGAAGCGCCGCGCCGTCGCGGTCCGGATCGAGGGGGCGGAGAATGGCGGTCATGGTGAGGCGATACCAAGCCCCTCTCCCCATGGGGAGAGGGGCGAAGGATTTTTTTAGAACGCCTTCTGCCAGCCGACCGTCAGGGTCCAGTCGGTTTCCAGCTGCGGGCCGTTGAGGTCCTGATAGACGGGGAAAAGCGCCTCGACGGCGAGGCGGTGGCCTTTAAGGGCGCCGTCGGTCGCATAGAGGTTGAGGCCGCCGCCGACATCGATGCGCTCGCCGCCCTGAAAGTCCGGCTGGGCGGTCTGCACGGGCGCCGTCACGCGCGCGTCGAAGCCGTCGATCGCTTCTTGCGTTCGGGCGGCGACGCGGGCGGAGAAGCTGACCGTCCGGTTTGGCCCCCAGGCGGCCCAGGCGGTCGCTTCATGCCGGTCGCCAAGAGTGTAGCCCTCATCGTTTTCGCCGAGGCGGATGACGGCGCGGTACTGTCCGCCCCAGGAGAAATGTTCGGTCTCGCCGAGATAGGTGATCCCGGGTTCGAGATCGAACGTCCCCGAGCCGAGCTGCATCGGGTAGGGCAGACGCAGGGTCGGGCGCGTCCCCATGGGCGTCAGCACGTCGTCTTCCTCGGTGATCGAGCCGGTCGGCAGGCTGATCCCGGCGTTGAGGTGGACGGACGTATTCTCCGAATCGAAGAGACCGACGAGGGCGGCGATTTTCGTGTCGCCGAAGCCGGAGGATTCGGTCGTGAATTCGCCGAGGGTCGTCGTCCCGGCGGGCCCCTGAAACGTCAGATGATCCATGGTGTTCGACGCGATCATGCCCATGGCCATGAGCGTCACGCGATCGGTTGGGGCCCACATGGCGCCGACCATGTGCATGTCCATGGTCATTTCCAGAGGAACGACCCGCAGGGTCGGCGGCGACATGGGCGGGTTCGCGAACCGGTTCGGAACCGTCGTCGCAATGGTCTCCGGCGAGACGGCGTCGGTGCCGATGCGGGAGCCCGCCATCTCCATCCGCATGAAGCGGTAGGAGAGCATGAACTCTCCTTTCTTGTGGCGGTGGTCGCCCATGACGCCGATGGGCGCATGGTCTTTCGCGCCGGAGTCATGGTCGGCGCGGGCGGAAAGCGGGAGGAGCGCGGCGGCGGCGGCGGTGAGTGCGAGTGCGGATTTCATGTGTGTGCTCACGGAAAAGTCGGCGCCCGGCGTTGATCCTCAGGGCGCGCATAAAAGGACGAAATTGACGAAGGCGTCGGCGAACCGACGGTCGGTCAAAGGCGCGGCGGCGCGCGCGTCCTTCGGGTCTCTTTCGTGAGCGGTCGGCGCGGCGGCGCGATCGCCGCGGGCGGCGCGAGGGGAGCTTGACCGTAGACGACCGGTTCGAACGCGCGCGCCGGGTCGCCCGGCGCGGCGGGCGCGCAGGCGAGGCAGCCGGAGCACGGCTCCGGCGCCTCGTCATTCTCCGGCGTAGAGTGCATCGACGCACAGATGCGCGCGAGGGCGAGGACGGAGAGAACGCGTTCGTCGCCCTCAGCGAAATCCGTGAGCGGCGAGACGGCGGAGGCGGCGCGTCCGATGGCGGATAGCGACAGCGCGACGGCCAGAAGAACGGCGAGGGCCGCCTTCAGGACGCGCATCTGGTCGATCTTCCCCCGCACCAGCGCCGCCAGAGCCTCAGTGTCCGCCGGCGCCGGCTTTCACCGGCAGGGTCACCGGCACGGCGCCGGCGTCGCGGAAATTGAGAACGAGGTCGACCGTCTCGCCATCAGCGAGGGGCGCGGCGAGATCGATCATCATGAGGTGCAGGCCGCCCGGCTCCAGCGCGGCGCCGTCGGCGTCGGCCACGATCTCCGGGACCTGGCGCATGTGCATCGCGCCGTTCTCGTGCGTGGTTTCGTGCAGCTCGAAGACGGCGGCGGACGGGCCGACGACCGACAGGAGGGCGTCGTCAGAGCCGTCCGTTGAAATCACGGTGAAATAGGCTGCCGTCAGCGAGCGGCCTTCCGGCGCGGCGCGCACCCAGCCGTCCACGACCTTGACGCCGCCTTGCGCGGCGTGCTCGACCTCGCCGCCCCCACCGCATGAGGCGAGGATCGCGGCGACCGCCGCCAGCGCGAAGAACCGGTTCGAGAACATCATCGGATCACCTTTTCGTTTGCGGCCCTTTCTCGCGAAACGAGAGGCGCGCGCAAGCTGCGGGCGTTGTCCCTAACGTCGCATCGGTTTAGGCCAGCAAGGCTCCCAGCAATGGGCAAGGAGATCGCCATGAACGCTTCCGAAGCGGCCCGCCTTCAGAAATATCTGCGCGACAAGTTCGGCGGCGCGCCGTTCGAAGTCCGTCGCCGCACCAATAAGGACGACTCTTCCGAGGTGTATCTCGGCGAGGAATTCATCGGCGTCCTCTTCCGTGACGATGAGGATGGCGAGGTCTCTTACGACTTCAATATGGCCATCCTGTCGGAAGACCTGCCGAGCCCGGAAGAAGCGCGCGAGGAGTAAGCGACGGTGAGCTACGCCGCCGGTCCGACCGGCCTTGCGCGCATTCCCGCCGACCGTCCGTTGCTCGTCCTCGGGCTGATCGGGCTTGCGCTCGCGACCATGGCCGCGCTGATCGGACGGGCGGAGGACGCCGCGCGCCTCGCCGCCGTCGCCGACGGGCGTGCGGCGGTGATCGCCATGTCGCTCGCCGCCGTATCTGCGCTCATCTTCGCGCTGCATGACCGCGACCCGCGCATTCAGGGCGGCGCGTTTCTGGCGCTCGCCGCCGTCTGGCCGCTCGTCGCATTTTTCGGACTGAAAACCGATCCGTTCGCGAACGGCGCGGGCGCGCTCTGGTTCTCCGTGTGCGGGTTTTCCGCGCTGCAGATCATCGCGGGCCCGCTGATCGGCGTCGGGCGGACGGTCTTTCTCGCCGCCGCGGCGGTCTTGGTCGCGACGCTGACGGGCGGGGCGCTCGTGGCTTTTCTTGCGGCGTCCGCCGCGCTCGATCCGGCCCTGCGCGCCGAAGCGCTCGCTGCGGCTATGGCCCTTTCACTTGGTTCCGGCGCGTTCGTCTCAGCGGAGTTTTCTGACCGCTTCGCGCGCGGCGCGCGCGGGGAGGACGCTGCGGGCGAAGCCGCGCAGGCGAGCCTGCCGTTCGCGGCGACGCTGTTCGTCGTTTTCGCCGCCGGCGTCGCTCCGGAAATCATGCGTGCGGAGGAAACGCTGTTCGGGCCGTCCGTCCGCGTCGCGCTCGGCGCGCTGGCTCTCGCCGCGGTATCCGGCGTTTTTGCAACGGCGGCGCTGATCGCGCTGCTGCGTCCGGGCGAGAACTTCGCGGAAGCGGAGAACCGGCGCGTGCGGACCTTACGCGCGCTCGTCGCCACCGTTCGCGCCGCGCTGTCGATGCGAATCGCGGCGGCGGTGCTCGGCGTCGCGGGCGTGGTCGCCGTGGTCGGACTTGTCGATGCGCCGGGCGAGGGGGTCGCCATCGCGCTCGCGCCCTATGTCGCGGCGATCCTGATGGCGATCGCCCTCCTGCGCTCCCTTCGCGCCTCGGCCATGGTCGCCATCGTCATCATGCTGGCGTTGGCGGGATCGGCGTTCGTTCTGCGGTTCGCGCCGCGATTGGAGGCGGCGGATGCGGGGCTCGCGGTCGCGTTCGCGTCCGCGCCGGTGATCGCCTTCGCGCTCGCCTGGCGGGGCGAGGTCTCCAGCCGACGTTCGGCGCGCGATATCGCCGAGCACGCGCTGGTCTCCGGCTTCGGGCGGGCGCTCTGGATCGCGATCTGGGTGGGCGCGCCGCTCTTCGCCGCGCTGATCGACCCGCGCTGGGGCGCGTCGGCGCCCGACACATTGGCCGCTTACGCAATCCTCGTCGGCGGCGGCCTCGCGCTCAGCCCGTTCTGCGGCGTGCTGCTCGCGACGCGAGCAGGGGACGCCGGCTGAGGCGTTACTCGTCGACGGTGTCGTCCGGAGCGGCGTCGTCGTCCGAACCGGTCACAGCGTCGGCGACCTCTTCGACGACGGCGTCGACCTCCGCCGGAACCAGACTTTCATCCGCAACCGGCTCTTCAGCCGCGATGGGCTGGTCGTAGAGCTCGGCGACGAAGCCGCGGACGCGTTCGTCGATCGCCCGCCATTCCGGCAAGTAGGGCCGCTTGAACCGGTACGCGACGCTGACGCCGGCGAATTCGTACTCGCGGCGGCAGTCCGGCGAATTGTTGATCTCGGTTTCGATGCCGCACAACAGAACCAGGGTCTGGCCGTCGGCGGCGTCGCCGATGAAGAGTTCGGTGTCTTTGTAGCCGTTGGTCGGCGTGTCCGGGCGACGCTCGGCGAAGCTGTGGCGGATCAGTCCCGAAGGCGTCCGCGTCGCGGAGTTCGTGAGCGTCAGCGGCATGTAGAGACGCTCAAGACGCTGTATTTCGTCGAACAGCTGCTTCTCGGCGGAGATGTGAATGTCGATCCGGCGCGAGCGCGGCGCGTTCTCGATGAATTCGGAGCGCTGGGTCGGCGAGTAGGGCCGCATGGTCGGCCAGAGCGCGTAGAGATCGATGGACGGGCGGCGGCCCGACCGGCGCGCGCGCGGATAAACGGTGTGGTTCGCCGGGATGGAGAACAGCGCCTCGCCGACGGCGATGGAGGAGCGGTCGTCGCTTATGGTCGGCTTCGGCGCCGAGCCCGACAGATCGTCCACGCTCGGTCCGACATAGTGATAAAGAAAGAACGCCGAGAGGACGAGCGTCGCCGCGAACACGCCCAAGGCGTACCGCCAGCTCGACTCGCGCCGGACTTCTTCCCCGCTGAACCCGTAGACTTCCGCCATGCGCTCCGTTCCGCCGTGCTGCTCGTTCCCCGGCGAGGGGACTTAGCACGCATCGCCGGGCGACGCGACGCGTCGCCCGGTTCTGGTGTCGGAAGGCTTAAGCCTAGAGCGCCGAGATGATGTCGGCGACCAGCGGGTGGCGCACGACTTCTGAGTCGTTGAAGCGGATCACCGAGATGCCGGTCCGGTCCTCCAGCTTCGTCGCTACGGAGGCGAGGCCGGAGAGCTCCGCAAGAAGGTCCGTCTGCTGCGGGTCGCCCGTGACCGCCATGGTCGAGCCCCATCCGAGGCGCGTCAGCAGCATTTTCAGCTGCCCGTAAGTGCAGTTCTGCGCTTCGTCGACGACGATGTAGGCGTTGTTGAGCGTGCGCCCGCGCATGAAGGCGATGGGCGCGATCTCGATGACGCCTTCGGCGAGGAGCGCTTTCAGGCGCTTGCCCGACATGCGGTCCGACAGCGCATCATAGAGCGGGCGGAGATAAGGGGAGAGTTTGTCTTCCAGGGCGCCCGGCAGATAGCCGAGGCTTTCGCCGGCCTCGACCGCGGGGCGGGAGAGAATGATACGCGAGACCTTGCCGCTTTCGAGCGCTTCGACGGCTTTGGCGACGGCGAGATAGGTCTTGCCGGTGCCGGCCGGGCCGACGGCGAAGACCAGCGGGTCTTGCTCCAGCGCCTCAATCAGCTTTTTCTGCGTCGCGTTCTGCGGGCGAATGTTCTTGCGGTACTTTTGGTCCGTGCCCGTATTGTCGAGAGGTGACCATCCATGTTCGTCAAAGAGAGGACGAACATTGTCTCCGTGATCGCGGTAAGAAGGTTCGTTTACGTCCTTATACCGACGCGACGCGCGTTTCGCCATCAGGCGGGCTCCCCATGTTGCACAAAATGTTCAGGGTGGGGGCGAAGAAGCGCGGAGAGAGGCCCGAAGCGGCGGAGCGACGAAGGCCCCGTTGGTCCGCTGATCGGACCGCGGAAGGCGAGAAAAGCGCGCTGAATGCGCGAAATCCGCCTGCTATCAACCGCGAATCATTCACCACGAAGATGGTACCGCGAAACATGTTACGCGGCGATGAAAGTTCGCGATTTTCGACCTGTTTTACGAAGAAAATTCGTAAACGAAGGATTTTGGCCTTGCCTGGAGGAAATTAAACCGGGTGACGCCAGAGCCGCTTCAGCTTGGCGTCCGTCTCCGGACAGAAATTGTGCCACGCGGACCTGCCGCGCGTCGCATCGACGACGAGGACCGGCTCGCGCTCGGTCAGCTGCGGCGTAAGGGCGTTGCGAACGCCCGGCGCCGTGTTGGTCGTCGTCACCGCCCACACATTGTCAGCGACTCGCATGGCCGGGCCAAGAGAGCGCACCGCGGTCTCGATGCGGCCCGCCGCGCCGGAGACGACGTCGAAAACGAGGAGGAAGGTCGCCGCTTCCGGCTCCTTCTTGCCGTCGGCTTCATCGTGGGAGATGTCGCGCTGACCGAACACCGACTTTTTCACCGCGCGCGGCGCGGTCGCCTGGAAGAGATCGCGGAATTGCGGATCCGACCCTGCCGTCCGCCAGCGGCGTTCGCTCGAAGAAGACACCATGGAAGTCGGCGCGAAGCGGCCTTCGCGCACGAAGCTTTCCAGCTGATCATAAGAGTAGGGGCCGTAAGTGCGGTCCGCTACGCGAAGGCGCCATGTCTGCGACATTGTTCGCTCCGTCCGAAATCTGAACCGGTCTCGCCGGCGTTCGGAGGGAGGGGAGCAAAGGGTATGCCAAACAGAGTGTTAACGGGCGTCAACGAATGCGGTCGGTCCGCTCAGTCGGTCGAAACCGATTTTTCGATCTCGTTCATGCCTCGCGGCGAGCCGTCTCCGGCTTCTCGCATGAACATGAGGCCTGCGCCCGTCTCATGATGACGCGCGACTTTCGCTTTCATGCGGCCAAGTTTGACGATCGCGCCGATCGCCGGCGGCTCTTTCATTTCGACCGAAGCGCCGGTCAGCGAGATATCGATGACCTTGCAGGCGACGGTAGAGCCGTCGCCGAGAACGAGTTCGGCATTCGCTTCCGCCGAGACGCGCGGCTGCATGCGTTGCTCAGGGCCGGGCTTGGCGGCAGGGCCGTCGAGCAGGAGCCGCGAGAGCGCCTCGACCGTGCGTTCGCGTTTCTTCGCCTGAATATCGAATTTGACGGCGAAGCCGTCTTTTGTCGGCCGCACGACGGTGCAGTCAAAGCGCCCGACCGATTCGACATAGAGAACGACCTTGTCGTCGGATTGCGCCGGGTGATCGGAAATGAGACGCAGGCCGCCCGCGGAGATGTTCACCACGGTGCAGGAGCGTTCTTCGCCGTCCGGGCCGAGATAGCGAGCGCGGAGCGAGACAGGAATGCGCCGATGGAGGCGTTTATCGACGCCGTCCTCGTCTTCCGCGGAGTCTTGTCGCTGCGTGTGAGACGCCGACATAGTGGGCTTACCCGTCAATCGTTGCGGACCCGAGCCTAGGCGGCCAAAGTCAATGACTGGTTGACGGATTACCATTTTGTCGCCCTGCGGGCGAAAGGAGCTCCATGTCGCGTCGTCCGTCCCAGATTCTCGGTCCGCAGCCCTATGACCCGGAGGAGGACGGCCCGCAGCGTTTCTTCAACGCGCCGGGCGTCGTCGTCGGGCTGGCCGCCATGCTGGCGCTTATCCATCTGGCGATGACGTTTCTTGACCCGCAGACGCGATTTCTTGTCGACGCGTATGTCGGGCTCGCGCCCGTGCGATTCGGCGCCGAAGGGGATGGCGGGCTCGCCGAACTCGGCGGCGCGCTCTTTTCTCATGCGCTGCTGCACGGCGACTGGGTGCATTATGGCTTCAACGCGCTCTGGCTCATCGCTTTCGGCGCGCCGGTCGCGACCCGGCTCGGCGCACGAGCGGGCGGGGCCGCCGGTTTTTATGGCTCGTCGCTCTTCGTCTCGCTCTTCATGTCCGCGGCCGCCGCTGGCGGGGCGATGTTTCTCGCCCTGCATTGGGGGGAGGCGACGATCCTCGTCGGCGCGAGCGGCGGTGTTTCAGGTCTTCTCGGCGCGCTCACGCGATTCGGATTTCGTCGACCGTCGCCCTTCGATGACCCGCGACGACTGACGGAGATGAACGACCGGACGGTCGTCGCCCTCACGGTCGTCTTTGTCCTGACGAACGTCGCCGTCGCGCTCGCGCCGAACCTTTTGGCGGGCGGGCGCGCGGTCGCGTGGGAGGCCCATGTCGGCGGCTATCTCTTCGGCATGACGGCGTTTCCGCTCTTCCATCGCGCTCGGCCGCGCATGCGGGGCGTCTGACGCCCGATTTGCGGCGCAATGTCGCATGTGTTTCCATGCAGGGCTGCAAACTGCAGGAGGAAACAGGCGACATGAAAGTCAGTAATATTCTGCAAGCCAAAGGGGCGGACGTGCACGACGTGCGGCCCGATGAGACCGTCGCGAAGGCGGCCCAAGTTCTCGCCGCGCACAATATCGGCGCGGTGCTCGCCCGCCACCCGGACGGATCGCTCGCGGGCATTATCTCCGAACGCGATATCGTCCGGCGGATCGCCAAGGACGGGGCGGCGGTGCTGGACCGCCCGGCCTCGGAGATCATGACCCGCAATCTGCACACCTGTAAGGCGGAGGACACGGTTGATCGGCTGATGGAGATCATGACCGCGCAACGCATCCGTCACGTGCCGGTCGTCGATGAGGACGGAAAAGTCCTCGGCATGATTTCGATCGGCGATGTCGTGAAGCGCAAGATCGAGGAAAGCGCTCGCGAGGCCGAAGTGCTGAAAGAGTACATCGCCACCGGCTGACGAAAAAAAAGCGGCCGGACGCGCGTCCGGCCGCTTCTCCATGGGCGATGGCGTGGCTTATTTCGGCAGCAGCACGCTGTCGACGACGTGGATGACCCCGTTCGACGTTTTGATGTCGGCTTTGATGACGGTCGCATTGTCGACCATCACGCCGTTCGCGCCGTTCACCGCGACTTTCGCGCCGTTGACGGTTTTCACGTCGAGCTTTTTGCCCGCCAGATCGCCAGCGAGATATTTTCCGCCCACGACGTGATAAGTGAGGATCGCGACGAGCTTGTCCTTGTTTTCCGGCTTCAGAAGGCTCTCGACCGTACCTTCCGGCAGGGCGGCGAAGGCTTCGTCCGTCGGCGCGAACACCGTGAACGGACCATCGCCGCGCAGCGTGTCTTCCAGGCCTGCGGCCTGAACGGCGGCGACGAGCGTGTTGAACGACCCGGCGGCGACGGCCGTGTCCACGACGTCTTTCTTCTTATAGTCCTTATGGTGATCGGCGAGCGCCGGCGCGGCCAGAAGGAAGGCGAACGCGGCGGCGAAGAGGGCTTTGATGGACATGAAAGTCTCCCTATTGAGTTCATCCGTGAGCGGCAGGCGCGGCGCGCGATAGCGCCGCCCTCGCTCTGACTGTCGATACGCGGGGCTGGGTGCGTCGGATCGGCGGTCCGCCGCCCGCCCACGCGTCCGTGATCGCAGGCGCCGTTTCGCCGTAATTGCGCCGATTAACCGTCCGCTAACCCTTTGCGCGTCGGTTCCGGGCGAGTATCCGGCTCGCAGAGGAAGGTTCCTGCGACTTTCCAGCGTCAAATGGGGGCGAGTGAACGTGAACGACATCGTCTACGCCGTCGGCGGGCGGGCGCGCCGCAATCCGAGCGCGCGCGAGGAGTGGCGCTTCTTTGAAAAAGCCGTCGCCGTGAAGCTCGATCTTGCGACCGGTCGCGGCGAGACGGTCTTTGAATACGAAACGCCGCCGGAATTCCGGCCGGATGAAGAGCCGTCGATCCTCTTCAAGGCGGCGACGCGAACGCCCGATCGGCTCTACGCCTGCACGCAGACCGAAGTCCTCATCCTCTCGCTGCCCGATTTCGAGCTGATCGCGCGAGTGAGCCACCCGGCGTTCAACGACGTGCACCACGTGCTGCCGGCGGATGACGGAACCTTCCACGTTGTCTCCACCGGGCTCGATCTCGTCATGAAAATGAATGAGGCGGGCGAGGTATTGGCGGAGTATTCGACCCTCGACGAACCGCCCTTCACGAAATTCGATCGCGATACGGATTACCGCAAGATCGCGACGACGAAACCGCACCGCACCCACCCGAATTTTCTCTTCTATTGGGAGGATGAGCCGTGGGCGACCCGCTTTGAACAGAAGGACGCGGTGCGGCTCTCCAACCTTTCCGACCGCATGGCCCTCGATTTCCAGTCGCCCCATGACGGCGTCGTCGATGGCGATCGCGTTTATTTCACGACCATCGACGGGCGCGTCGCCATGTTCGACCGGGCCGTCGGGCGCGAGGCCCCGACGAAAGTCTGGAACATTCTGGAGATGGCGCGCTCGCGTGCGCCGCTCGGCTGGTGCCGGGGGTTGAAGATCCTCGATGGCGGCGAGAGAGCGCTTGTCGGCTTTTCGCGGCTGCGCTCCACGAAGCTGCAGCGAAACGTCGCCTGGGCGCGCGATCAGGTGCGCCATGGCTTTACGCTCGGCTCGCTTCTCGCGCGGAAACTGCCTCTCGGCACGAAAGTTCTGCTGGTCGATCTGAAGGCGGAGCGGATCGAAACCGCGTTCGATCTTGAGGTCTACGGAATAAACGCCGTTTTCTCTGTCAACTGATTGACGATCCTCAGGCGAGGATCATCATCGCTTCTTCAAGCTTCGGAAGTTCAGCCTCCACCGCCGCTTCGCCGGCGCGGATGAGCTCGTCGGCCTTGTCGAAATCAAGCAATCCGACATGCCCGATATTCGGCAGCACCGTGACGTCCGCCGGGTCGCCGGCGAGACGGGCGCGGGTCAGCCGGTCCATGATGATGTTGAACGAGGCGAGCATGACCGCGCCGATGCCCGGCGAACGGGCGTTCACGCCGAAGATCTGTTTCATGATCATCTTGTGCGGGCCGGGGGAGGAAGCTTCCGAAAGCTCCTGGCCTTCCATGAACTCGATTTCCCCGAACTTCTCGCGACGCCGCACGGCCGCTTGACCGAAAGCGCCGGAATGGCAGCCGACCGCGATGACGAGGCGCGCGCCGAGCGCCCGGCAGACGGAGACGGGCAAAGGGTTCACCAGCGCGCCGTCGATCAACCAGCGATCCTGCCGCAATTTCGGGGCGAAAACGCCCGGCAGGGCGAAGGAGGCCTGCAGCGAATCGATGAGATCGCCGTCGCGCATCCAGATTTCGTGCCCTGTCGCGAGCTCCGTGGCGACGGCGACGAACGGCTTCGAGAGCGTTTCAATGCGTTTGCCCTCGAGATAGCGGCGCATGACTTTCTCAAGCCGGCCGCCGCTGATGATGCCGGAGCCGTTCAGCATCACGTCGAAATAACTGATCATCCGCCGCTTGGTGAGCGAACGCGCCCACGCTTCCAGCGGATCGAGCGCCCCGGCGAGGTAACACCCGCCCACCAGAGCCCCGACAGAGGTGCCGACAACGACGTCCGGCTCGTATCCATGGCGCAGCAAAGCGCGCAGCGCGCCGATATGCGCCCAGCCTCTTGCGGCGCCGCCGCCAAGAGCGAGCCCGATTTTAGGCCGTTGCGCGGGCCCCGTTTCGCTGTCGACAGGGTTAATCGGTTCTTTACGATTTTCGCTCATGAGGCCTCTTGATCTCAACGCTCGCCATCAGTAGGTTCCGCGATCTCAGCGCTTTTTTCAGCGTTCCGGTCGCAGCGTTCGGCTCCCTAGTGATCCAGCGTTTCGGCTCCCGTGTCTCCGCTTTAAGCCCTTCGGCGCGATGTGGAAAAATGGGATCGAAAAAAACGACGGTTCGGTGAAATTCTCGTTGACAGGGTGAGGGCGGCTCCGTAGATACGCGCCTCACCGACGCGGCCGGGGCGGCCGCCGCAAGCCAGACGGTCCTCACAAGGATCGGTTTTCTTGAGAGAAAACAATGGTTTGACGGGCGGCTTCGGAGGCGTCGTTTTTTGTCGGCGGTTTTTAGGATTTCGGTCCTGGGGATGCGGTCGGCAGGCTCTTTGACATTGTGGTTTTGAGGAAGAGAAACGTGGGCGGCGGCGTCCTGGCGGATTGAAAAGGATCGCAAGATCCGGATCGGTCACACAGGAAACCGACTTTCTGCGTTTCAGAAGCATCCAACTCCGTCGAAAGACGAAGTTGCGACTGAACAACACAGCAGTAAGTCAGGTTCCAAACTCAACTTGAGAGTTTGATCCTGGCTCAGAACGAACGCTGGCGGCAGGCTTAACAC
>CAYFIB010000049.1:0-16849 GCA_964342855.1 uncultured Caulobacterales bacterium | reverse complement strand
ATTGCGCTCGACGGCGATTTTCTTCGGCTCCAGCCCCAGCTCGACGAGCAGCTCCGTCACCGTGAGCATGCGGTCAAGGCGGCGGGCTTCGCCGTTCACTGCGATCTCCATATCGGGGCCTCCTCGTCTCCGCGGGCGTTTTCCGCCGTTTCCGGCGTTTAACGACATGGCGGGGCTCTCCCGCTAGCATGGGCCTTCATCTGGCGCGCGCCGGCGGGGTTCACAACCCGCCGACAGCGCGCCGCGACCATGGAGCCCTGCGGTGACCGCCCCCGTCTGCCATATCCTGAACGGCCCGAACCTCAACCTGTTGGGAACGCGCGAGCCGGAGATTTACGGCGCCGAGACCCTCGCCGATATCGAGGCGGCGTGCCGCGCCGCCGCGGACGCCATGGGCTGGAGCATCCGGTTCGCCCAGACGAACGCCGAAGGCGGCCTTGTCGATCTGGTGCAGGCGGCGCGCGAGGCGACCGCGCTCATCATCAATCCGGCCGCCTACACCCACACCTCCATCGCGCTGCGGGACGCGCTCGCCGCCGTCTCGATCCCGAAGATCGAAGTCCACCTCTCCAACGTGCACGCGCGCGAAGCGTTTCGGCGCACAAGCCATGTCTCGCCGGTTGTGGACGGGGTCATCTGCGGTTTCGGATCAACGGGTTACCTCCTTGCTCTTCAAGCGGCGCAAACCCTTGCGGCGGCCCGCGCAAGCCGATAACCCCTTAAGATCATTGAACCAGTCGCATTCGGATCGGGGCGCATGAGCCACAACGACAAAAAAACCGACTCCACTGGCGAAGCCGCCCTCGTGCGCGAGCTTGCTGAAATTCTCACCCAGACGGACCTGTCCGAAATTGAGCTGGAGCGCGAGGACATCCGTCTGCGCGTCGCGCGCACGGCGACTGTCGCGCCGACGGTCGTCGCCGCCGCTGCGGCGCCCGCCGCCGCGCCGATCGCCTCCGCTCCCGCGCCGGAAACGCCCGCGCCGCAGGCCGCCGCCAGCCCGTCCGATCATCCGGGCGCGGTCAAATCGCCCATGGTCGGCACCGCCTATCGGTCGCCGTCGCCGGGCGCCAAAGCGTTCGTGGACGTCGGCGACAAGGTGAAGGAAGGCCAGACCCTCCTCATCGTCGAAGCGATGAAGACCATGAACCCGATCACCGCGCCGAAGGCCGGCGTGGTGTCGCAGATTTTCGTCAGCGACGCGCAGCCGGTCGAATTCGGCGAAGCGCTGCTTATCCTCAGCTGACGGCGGATCGCGCGAGGGACGACCCATGATCAAAAAGGTCCTGATTGCGAACCGCGGCGAGATCGCGCTGCGCGTTCACCGCGCCTGCCATGATCTCGGCATTCAGACAGTCGCGGTTCACTCCACCGCCGACGCGAACGCCATGCACGTGCGCCTCGCCGATGAGAGCGTGTGCATCGGCCCGCCGGCGGCGAAGGACAGCTATCTGAACGTCCCGGCGATCATCGCCGCGGCGGAGATCACCGAAGCCGACGCCATCCACCCCGGCTACGGCTTCCTGTCGGAGAACGCCCGCTTCGCCGACATCGTTTCCGCGCATAACCTCATTTTTGTCGGTCCGACGGCGGAGCACATCCGCGTCATGGGCGACAAGATCGCCGCCAAGAAAGCCATGGGCGAAGTCGGCATTCCGCTCGTTCCGGGCTCGGACGGCGCGATTGAGAGCGTCGACGACGCCCTGAAGGTCGCGAAAGACATCGGCTATCCAGTGCTCGTCAAAGCCGCCTCCGGCGGCGGCGGGCGCGGCATGAAGATCGCCCGCACCGAGGCCGACCTCGAAGAAGCGATTTCCACCGCGAAATCCGAAGCCGCCGCAGCCTTCGGCGACGATGCGGTCTACCTCGAAAAATACCTGGAGACGCCGCGCCATATCGAGCTGCAGATCATCGCCGACAGCCACGGCAATGTCGCCCAGCTCGGCGAGCGGGACTGCTCGCTTCAGCGGCGGAACCAGAAGGTTCTGGAAGAAGCCCTCTCCCCGGTGCTGGACGAGGCGCAGCGCGCCGAGATCGGCAGGACCGTGCGCGACGCCATCGCCAAGCTTGGCTATCTCGGCGCCGGGACGATCGAGTTCCTGTGGGAGAACGGCGAGTTCTATTTCATCGAGATGAACACCCGCATCCAGGTGGAGCATCCGGTGACGGAAGAGATCACCGGCGTCGATCTCGTCCGCGAACAGCTGCGCATCGCTTCGGGCGAAAAGCTCTCGTTCTCGCAGGAGGACGTGCAGTTCAAAGGCCACGCCATCGAGTGCCGGATCAACGCCGAGCACCCGTTCACCTTCCGCCCCTCGCCGGGCGTGGTGACGGAGTTTCACGCGCCGGGCGGCATCGGCGTGCGCTTCGATTCGGCGGTCTATTCCGGCTACGCGATCCCGCCTTTTTACGACTCCATGATCGGCAAGCTCATCGTCTACGCCGACACGCGCGATCTGGCGCTCGCGCGCCTGCGCCGGGCGCTTTCGGAAATCGTCGTGACGGGCGTGGAGACGACGGCCCCGCTCTTCCAGCGACTTCTGGAGCAGCCTGACTTCCAGAAAGGCGACTATCATATTCACTGGCTTGAGAAATTTCTCGAAAGCCAGCCGGAAGCCGCGGGTTAACCCGCCCTTCAGGGTGAACGCCGGTTAACCTCCGGCTCTAACAAAAAAACAACGTCTGTTGGTTAGTCATTCCCCGTTTCGCCACGGGGGATGAGCCATGAAGGGCGTCGTTTTCACCGAATTGTTCGACTTCGTCGAAGAGAGCTTCGATCCGGTCTTTCTGCAGGAATCGATCGAGGCCTCGAAGGTCCCCTCCAAGGGCGTCTATACGGCGACCGGCACGTATCCCGCCTGCGAGATCGGCGCGCTGGTCACCTCCTTCTCGGACAAATCCGGGCTCTCCATTCCCGACCTCATGAAGGCCTATGGCCGTCACCTCTTCGCGCGCTTCAACGATATGTATCCGGAGTTCTTCGAGGGGGTCGAAGACGCCTTCTCGTTTCTTGTCCACGTTGAGGACGTGATCCACGGCGAGGTGCGTAAGCTGCACGCCGACGCCGAATTGCCGCGTTTCGAATTTCCGGTCCGTACGGACACGCATCTTCAGATCATCTACCGCTCCAGCCGCCATTTCGGCGATCTGTGCGAGGGGCTTATCCAGGGCTGCCTCGATTTCTACGGCGAAAAAGGTCGGATCGACCGGGCCGTGATTTCCGAAGAGCCGGGCTCGATCATTCAGTTCGACATCATCCGAGAGGCCAAGTGACGCGGCCCATCGAAACCTACAAGGCGATCGCCGCGCGCGAAAAAGCCTCGCGTCGCGAAGCCGAACGTCTGCTTGAAGCCAAGAGCCGCGAGCTGTTCGATAAGTCGCACGAGCTCGATCGATCCTACGTGAAAACGAAGAAGATCGCCGCGCTCATTTCCGAGATCATGCGTGTGGCGCCGGACGGCATCTTCGTCATTTCGCCCTCCATGAAAGTGCGGACCTGCAACCGAGCGGCGTCCAAACAGCTGAAACTCAGCCTCGACAATATCGCAGGCGTTGAGGTCGATCGCTTTTTTCCGGGGCTTTCCTCCGCCCTCAGAGGGGTTCGATCCGGCTATTTCTCATTCGTCGATTATGTCGTGCGCCCGGCGGGAACGGACGCCTTCGTCGCCGATATCCGCGGCTATCACGGTCCGCTGGAGTCCGAAGAGACTTATCTTCTGTTCGTCCACGACGCTTCAGACCGCCATCGCGCCGATTCAGAACGTCGCAACATGGAGCAGCAGGTCGACGAAGCGCGGCGGCTGGAAGCCATCGGCGCCCTCTCCGCTGGCGTCGCCCACGAGATCAACACGCCGATCCAGTATGTCGGCGACAATCTCGGTTATCTCGGCGAGGCGCTGGCGCAGATCCAGCAGTCCTATGTCCGCTATGAAGCCCTGCGCGAGGCGGTGGCGGACGATCCGAAATACGCCGGGTTCATCGACGATATCGACGACTTCAACAAAAAAATCCGATTGGAAACGCTGATCACCGAAATCGCTGCGGCGCTGGAAGAAAGCCATGACGGCGTGAAGCAGGTGCGCGACATCGTCCTTCTGATGAAGGAATTCGCGCATCCCGGCACCGGCCCGGACGATCAGGTCGACCTCAACGAGATCATCAGAAACGTCGCCAAAATCTCCAAGGGCGTGACGAAAAACGCCGCCGAAGTGGTTCTGGAGCTCGACGCGCACCTGAAGCACATCGCCGGGCGCAAGGGACAGCTCCAGCAGGTGCTCCTCAACCTCATCATCAACGCGACGGACGCCATTGAAGAGCATGGCGGTGCGAACAGACGCATCCGCGTCAAATCCGAGAGCGATGAGTGCTGCGCCCGGCTTCTCATCAGCGACACCGGAGGCGGCATTCCGGATTCCATTCGTGAGCGCATCTTCGACCCGTTTTTCACGACCAAGGCCGTCGGCAAAGGCACCGGACAGGGGCTCGCGCTCGCCAAGGACGCCATCGTCAACGGCCATGGCGGCAAACTCTCGCTCATCGATGTCGAAGGCTACGACACGACCTTCCTCATCGAACTTCCCCTCGCCGACTCTGCGTCCTGCACAAAACCGAAACCGGAGGCTGGAAATGTCCGAGCCGCGTAAAACCGTTCTTCTCGTCGACGACGAACCGCGGGTCCTTTCGGGGCTGCGCCGCCGTCTCATGACGGATTTTGATCTCATCACCGCCGAACGCGGGCGCGAGGCGCTGGAGATCGTCAAGCATGACCCCTCCATCGCCGTCGTCGTCGCCGACATGCAGATGCCGGAGATGAACGGCATCGAGCTCCTGAAACAGCTGAAAGAGCTCCGCCCGGAGATCCGTCGGCTGATGCTCACGGGCAATTCCGATCAGGAGACCGCCGTCGCCGCCATCAATGAGGGCGAGGTTCTGCGCTTCATGCGAAAGCCATGCGATGCGGATGAGTTGAAATCCGCCATCCATCAGGCGCTCGACGACTATGCGTTCATCGTCGACACGAACGAACCGAAAGAGGACAAGCCGCAGGCCTCCGCCGGCGACAAGGCGCGTGACGCGTTCCTCAGCGTCATGAACGAAGAGCTGAAGACGCCGCTCAACCACATCATCGGCTTTTCACAGCTTCTGGAGACGGCGACCGACGCCGCCGACGCCCCGGACAATCTCCGCCACATCCGCGATAGCGGCCAGCGCATGCTCGTCCTCATCGACCGCATGCTGGAGTTCGCGCGCCTCGCCTCCGAAGAACCGGACACCGAAGGCGCGCACCTGACCGATCTCGTCGCGATCGCGAACGATGAAGTCGGCCGCGCCCGCCGGGGCGCCCAGCAGAAACGCGTCACCATCTCCGTGGAAGCGCACCGTCGCCGCGCGCACGCTCTCGCCAAGGAGAGCGAGGTGCGCCTCGCCCTGCGCGAGCTCATCAACAACGCCGTTAAATTCAACAGCGTCGACGGCCATGTCAGCGTCATCGTCCGCACCGAGCCGAAAGCGGTGATGGTCCTTGTCGCGGACACCGGGTGCGGCGTCTCCGAACAGATCGCCAAGGGCGCGGGCGAGCCGTTCTTCGTCGGCGACGACGGTCTGACGCGCCGTCATGACGGTGTCGGCCTCGGCCTCGCTCTCGTCGCGACGGTCGCGAAGCTCAATCGCGCGCGCTTCCTCATCCAGTCGCGCAATAGCGGCGGCGCGGCGGCGGTGCTCTCCTTCCGTCGTCCGGTCTCCCAGACGAACGAGGCCGACGAAGACGTGCAGCGCGTTTCCGGCGCCGCCTGAGGTCGTTCTCTAACCGAGAACACCCTGTTCCCCGGCGCGGCGGTTTCCGCACGGGCCGCCCAGAGCCATCTCTCCTGCAACGACGCGCCATCGCGCGTCCAACGGGAGACACGCCATGATCACCATCCGCAAAGCCGAGACCCGCGGCCCCGCCGATTTCGGCTGGCTGAAAAGCAGGCACAGCTTCTCTTTCGGCCAGTATCACGATCCGAAGCATATGGGCTTCCGGTCGCTGCGCGTCATCAACGAGGATCGCGTCGCGCCGGGTGCGGGGTTCGGAACCCATCCGCATAAGGACATGGAGATCCTTTCCTACGTCCTCGACGGCGCGCTCGAGCACAAGGACAGCCTCGGCACGGGCTCCGTCATCCGCCCCGGCGACGTGCAACGCATGACCGCCGGAACGGGCGTCACGCACTCGGAGTTCAACGCCTCGAAAGCCGATCCCGTGCATTTCCTGCAGATCTGGATCCTGCCGGAAGCGCGCGATCTCGCGCCCGGTTACGAGCAGAAGTCCTTCGCCGAAGACCGCGACGGGCGCCTCGCCCTCGTCGCCTCGCGCGATGGTCGGGAGGGGTCCGTAACGATCCATCAGGATGCGAACGTCTTCGCATCCGTCCTCGCGCCGGGCGAGACGGCCTCGCTCTCCATCGCGGCGGGCCGCGGCGCGTGGGTGCAGGTCGCCCGCGGGAGCCTGACCGTCAACGGCGAACGGCTGGAGCCGGGCGACGGCGCCGCCATCGAAGACGTGCGCGACCTCGCCTTCGCGACCGAAGACGGCGCGGAATTCCTTGTCTTCGATCTCGCCTGACCTCTCGGAAGCGTCGCCCCGCGCGGTCGGCGCTTCCCTCGCCCGGCGGACTCGGGCACCCTCCATTCCATGCCGAGAGACGACGCGCCGTCGATCACCGCTGGGGACCTCATCCGGGCCTACACGCTCGGTTTCTTTCCCATGGCGAACGCGCGCGACGCCGAAAGCCTTGTCTGGGTGCGCCCGGACGAACGCGGCGTTTTCCCCCTCGACGGCCTTAAAATCTCGAAATCGCTGCGTAAAAGCGTCCGCAAGGCCGGGTTCGACGTCACGGTCGATACGGACTTTCCCGCCGTCATCGCCGCCTGCGCCGAGGCGACGCCGACGCGCCCGGACACCTGGATCAACCCGCAGATCGAGGAAATGTACGTCGAGCTGTTCGCCCGCGGCGTCGCGCACTCGGTCGAGTGCCGACGCGATGGAGAACTCGTCGGCGGGCTTTACGGCATCGCCATCAACGGCGGTTTTTTCGGGGAGAGCATGTTCTCGCGGGCGACCGACGCCTCGAAGGTCGCCCTCGTCCACCTCGTCGCGCGGCTGAACGCGGCGGGCTTCGCGCTGCTCGACGCGCAGTTCCAGAACGATCATATCGAGCGGCTGGGCGCGATCGAGATCAGTCGGGAAGACTATGAAGCGCGCCTCGACGCGGCGCTCGCGACGGCGGCGTCTTTCTCAGACGCGCCGATCGATCACCGCGATGCGGAGGCCGTGCTGTCGCTCGCCTCGCCGTCCGTCTCGGGCTGAGGCTCCGGCTCCACGACGCGCGAGGCGCAGTCGATCACCCAGACATCGTAGACGGGGTGCGCGAGCGGATTGAGCGCCGGGTTGGAGGCGAACATCCAGCCGGTGAAGACCCGCTCGCCGCCCGGGCCCGGCGGCACGGCGGCGGGGTCGAAACCTTCGGGGTAACCGTCTGCGGCGCCCTCGTCCGACGGCGCGTCGAGATCCACCGCCTCGGCGATGAGCTCCGGCGCGTCTTCTTCAGCGGCGGCTTCGGCCGGCGTGCGCGCCGCGCCCTCAAGCCCATAGTCGCCGATCTCCAGAAACGCCGTCGTCTCGGGAAACTCTTCAGGCGGACGTTTGTGGCAGGTGCGCGCGACGATCTCGAGCGTGCCGAATTTCACCGGCTCGTTGATCGGGGCGACGATATCCACATAGCGCGCGATCACCTTGTCGAGGGCGCGCAGGGTGACGGAGATCGGCTCTCGGACGACCGGCGGCGCTTCGGCGGTGAGCGTATCGAGCTCCGTCCCGCCCGAAAGCGCGTCCAGCTCCTGCGGCGCGGTCTCGCTCAGGTCGCGCAGCTCCGGCGCGGCGTCCTGCGCGAAGGCGGCGCCGACGAAGACCGATACCGCCGCCGAAGTTACGAGAAACGAGCGCATGACGCCTCCTGACAAGGGCCCCCGCCCTTATTCGTCCGAACCCGGACCGCCCATGACCGCGCGCGAGGCGAGGCCGATGAGATCGACGGAGCCCTGCGTGATCGTGAAGCTTTCGCCGTCCGCAAGATAGATGTCCGACCCGCCCGGCTCGATGGAGACGTAGGAGCCGCCAAGAAGACCGTCGAGGGTCACTTTGGCGACGCTGTCTTCCGGGATCTGGATGTCCGACGTGATGGTGAACTCAACCGCCGCTTCATACGTCGTCGTGTCGAGGCGCTGCCGGGCGACCGAGCCGATTTTCACGCCGGCGAGACGCACGTCCGCCCCCGTCGCGAGGCCGTCGATGCGGCCGAACTTGGCGTTGAGCGTGTATCCGCCGCCGCCGGAAAAGTCGCTTTTCTGCGCGCCGTAGAGGAAGAAAAGGGCGGCGACGGCGAGAACCAGAGCGCCGACCGCGGTTTCAAAGAGGCTGTGTTTCATCGTCCGGTGTCTTCCGTTGTGGGCGGCGCGTTACGCGTCCGGCGTCCAGGCGTCGTAAATCTGTTTCGGGGTTTCGCCGCCGCGGGACAAGGAGCCCTTGGGACGATAGGCGAGCGGCGTGCCGGTCATGTTCGGCAGGTGGTCCTGCTCGAAGGTCTGGCGCTTCAGGGGCGTCGTGGTCGGCGGTTCCTCGAAGGTGTGGTGCAGCCAACCATGCCAGTCCGACGGCACGCGCGAGGCTTCCGCGACGCCGTGATAGACCACCCAGCGGCGCTTCACGCCGTCGGCTGAGCCGGACTTGGCGACCTTCTCCTCGAAGTACTGGTTGCCTTGCTCGTCTTCGCCGACCTTCACGCCGCCTTTCGCAATATCGAAAAGCGCGCCGATCGTGGCGCCGTCCCACCAGGCGAACAGTTTCTTGATCATGCCCTGCAGCATCCCTCCGCAAACGGGCCGGACTATGGCGCCCGTCGCGCCTAGGGTCTAGGCGGGCGCGCCCATGTCGACGCGTCTATTTCGCCACGTCCAAGGTCGAAGCCGAGTTACCGCGCGCCTGTTTTCCAGTCGGCGCGCGGCGCGCAGACCCGCGATATCTCGCCCATATGCTCATGTCCCCATGAGCACAACGGAACAAGGGCTTCTGCGAGGCTCGTTCCCAGCGGCGTCAGGCTGTAATCGACGCGCGGCGGCACTTCTTTGTAATCGGTGCGGCGCACCAGCTCGTCGGCTTCCAGATCCTTCAGCTGCTGGATCAGCACCTTGTCGCTGATATCGCGGATGGCGCGGCGCAGTTCCCCGTACCGGATCGGCCCGTCCTGCGCGAGAAAGTAGACGATGAGCGGCTTCCACTTTCCGGAGATCAGCCGGAGCGTCGCATCCAGCCCGCAGGTGAAGCCCGGTATCGTCGGCGTGCATTCCGATAGCGGCGCCGATTGGGCGTGGCGATCTACGGCCATCTTTTTCCTCACTTACCAAGAGGTGCATACTTGCTGATAAGTGGGTGCGCCGCCAGCTCCGTGCAACTCAACCCAAGGAGCACGCCATGAGCAGGCTGAACAATAAAATCGCCGTCATCACCGGGGGCGCCACTGGCATCGGCTTCGCCGCCGCCAAACGGTTCATCGACGAAGGCGCCGTCGTCTACATTTTCGGCCGACGTCAGGACGCCCTCGACAAGGCCGTCGCCGAACTCGGATCGTCCGCCCGCGCGGTGCGGGGATCGGTCACCGACCAGAGCGATATCGATCGCCTGTTCGATACCGTGAAAGCCGAGCACGGGCGCGTCGACGTCCTGTTCGCGAACGCTGGAACCGCGACCTTCGCGCCGCTCGGCGACGTCACGGCGGAGCACTATGACGGGCTCTTCGATCTCAACGTCAAAGGCCTGATCTTCACGGTGCAGACGGCCCTGACGCTCATGGCTGCCGGTTCGTCAGTCATTTTGACCGGCTCAAGCCTCAGCGCCATGGGCTCGCCCGGCGCGAGCGTTTACGCCGCGACGAAAGCGGCCGTCCGCGCGCTCGTCCGCAGCTGGGTGCTGGACCTCAAGGGCGCCGGCGTGCGGTTCAATGTCCTGTCGCCGGGGCCGGTACGCACGGAACTCACCGAAGGTCTTTTCGATGACGCCGTCATGAACGAAGTCGGCGCCTCCACCGTCGTCGGGCGCGTGGGCGATCCGGCCGAAATCGGCGCGGCGGCGGCGTTTCTCGCTTCCGCCGACAGCAGCTTCATGACGGGTGCGGAAGTCTTCGTGGACGGCGGCGTCGCGCAGGTCTGACCCGGTACGATGCGCTGCGCGGGCCTCGGGAGTTCTCGCCGAGGCCCGCTGATCGCCCGATCAATCCAGCGTCCGCCGATAACGCAGCATGGCGATGGCGATCACCGCCGCCGCGAAGAGGCCGAGGGCGGCGAACTCGCCCGCGAGTTCGACCGCGCCCGCCCCTTTCAGCATCACGCCGCGGACGATGCGCAGAAAGTGCGTAAGCGGCAGGATGGAGCCGATTGCCTGCGCCCAATCCGGCATCCCCCGGAACGGGAACATGAAGCCCGAGAGCAATATCGACGGCAGGAAGAAGAAAAACGTCAGCTGCATCGCCTGCATCTGCGAACGGGCGATGGTCGAGAAGGTGAAGCCGAGGGCGAGGTTCGCCACGACGAACACGCCGACGCCCGCAAGCAGCACCCAGAACGGCCCGACGAACGGCACCCCGAAAAGAAAGCGGGCGGCGATGAGAATGACGCCCGTCTGCACCGCCCCGACGATGACGTAGGGCGCGATCTTGCCGAGCATCACCTCGATGGGCCGCGCGGGCATGGCGAGGAGGTTCTCGAGCGTCCCCCGCTCCGCCTCGCGCGTCATCGCCATGCCGGTGATCATGACGAGGGTCATGGTCAGAATGACGCCAAGAAGTCCGGGTACGATGTTGTACTGGGTGATCCCTTCCGGGTTGTAGCGGGCGTGGACGACGAGATCGACCGGGCTCGGCGTCGGGGTGAGGCGCGCGAGCGGGCCTTTCAGCTCATGGCGAAGCGCGCCGTCGACGATGGCCTGCGCCCGCGCGATGGCGTTCGACGCGGCGGCGGGGTCGGAGGCGTCGGCGTCGATGAGGAGGCGCGGTCGCTCGCCGCGGATGAGACGCTCGGTGAACCCCGCCGGGATCGAGACGACGAAGGCGACCTCGCCGCGCGCGAGAAGGTCTCCCGCCTCGCGCGGATCGTCCGTCTCCATCACGATTTCATAATAGCCGGAAACCTGCAGCGCCGAGACGATGGAGCGGACGATGGGCGTCGTCTCTTCAAGGTGCAGCGCCGTCGGCAGGTGCTTCGGGTCCATGTTGATGGCGAAGCCGAAGAGCGTGAGCTGCATTACCGGGATCGACAGCATCATCGCGAAGGTGATGCGGTCGCGGCGCATCTGTACGAACTCTTTCTGGAAGATCGCGCCGATGCGCGCGAGGACGTCCCCGATCATCCGTGCGCCCTCCGGTCCGCGCCCGCCTCGGCGGTGAGGGCGATAAAGGCGTCCTCCAGGCTCGGACGCACCTCGCGCCACTCGCCGAGGCCGACTGAGGACACGGCCTGAGCCACCGCCTCGCGGTCATGGCCGCTCACATGCAGCGCCGCGCCGAAGTAAGCGACATGCTCGACGCCCGCCCGTCCGTGCAGCCGATCCGCGATGCGGCGCACGCCCTCGCCTTCGCCTTTGAACGTGACGAGCCCGGAGCGATCGATGATGTCGGCGACGCGGCCCTTGGTGACGAGCTTGCCGTTGGCGAGATAGACGATGCGGTCGCAGCGCTCCGCCTCATCCATGTAGTGGGTGGAGACGAGCGCCGTCATGCCGGCGGAGGTCAGCCGGTGGATCTCGTCCCAGAAATCGCGCCGCGCCTGCGGATCGACGCCCGCGGTCGGCTCGTCGAGAAGAAGAAGCTGCGGGTCGTGCATGGAGACCGCCGCGAGCGCGAGGCGCTGCTTCCAGCCGCCTGAAAGGGCGTCGGCGAGCTGGTTCTGACGGTGGGCGAGGCCGAGGCCCTCAAGCGTCTCATCGACGACGCGCCTCAAGTCCGGGAGCTGGTAAAGCCGGGCGACGAATTCGAGGTTCTCGCGGATCGTCAGATCCCCCCAGAAGGAGAATTTCTGCGTCATGTAACCCGTCGCGAGGCGGATCTTCGCCGCCTCCTCGCGGATGTCCCATCCAAGGCACGTCCCTTCGCCTTCGCTGGCGGTGAGGAGACCGCAGATCATGCGGATGGTCGTCGTCTTGCCCGAGCCGTTCGGCCCGAGAAAGCCCCAGACCTCGCCCTTCGGCATCTGGATGTCGACGCCGTCGACCGCCGTCTTGTCGCCGAAGCGTTTGACGAGGCCGCGCACGTCGATGGCGAGATCGCTCACGGCCGCCTCACATCGACCGGCAGGCCGGGCCGCAGCGTCGCCCCCGCCGGCAGCCGCGCTTCGACGAGGAAGACGAGCTTGTCGCGCGCCTGATTGGAGTAGATGACCGGCGGCGTGAACTCCGCCTCCGTCGCAATGAAGGAGATGGTCGCGTCGATCGCCTCCGCGCCGTCCGGCTCGATGCGGACCGCGCCGCCGACATCAAGGCCCGGCAGATCCGCCTGCGGAACGAAGAAGCGGACCTTGAGCGCGTCGCCCGGCAGGAGAGCCAGCACCGGCGCGCCGGCGTTCGCGACCTCTCCGGGGCGCAGGAACACGTCCTCAATGGTTCCCGCAGCAGGCGCGCGCCCTGTCCGCTGGGCGAGCGCCCAACGCGCTTCGGCGAGCGCCGCGTCGGCCGAGGCGGCGGCGGCGTCCGCAGCCTCGCGCGCGGCGTCGCGACCGGCGAGCCGGGCGACCTCGATCGCGTCTTCCGCGGCGCGCACCCGAGAGAGGGCGGCGTCATATTCCGCCTGCGCCTGATCGCCTCGCGCTTTGGAAGCGACGCCGGTGGCGACGAGCGGCTTCGTGCGGTTCAGTTCGGCGCGGGCGAGATCAAGCCGGGTCTGCGCTTCAGCGCGTTCGGCCTCCAGACGGTCGATTTCTTCCGAGCGCGCGCCCGTCGCCAGATCGCGCGCCGACGCAACTGCGCGGCGGGCTTCGGCTTCCGCCTGCGCAAGGCGCGCCCTCTCCCGCTCGGCGTCGAGTTCGAAGAGCGTCGCGCCCGCCTCCACGCGGTCGCCTTCGGAGACTGCGAGGCGCTCCAGCCGTCCCGATTGCAGCGCGGACGGATAAAGATGCTCCGCCTCCACATAGCCGACATAAACGCCCGGCGCCTCGGCGGAACAGGCCGCAAGAGCCGCGGCGAATGAGAGCGTCAACCAACGCGTCATCGCGTCCTCCCCGCCGCGGGCTTCAACGCCCGCAGCACCAGTTTTTCATGCAGGGTGAAGAGTTCCTCGAAATCGACCTCGGCCTCATGGTCGACGGCGAGAACGACATGGCGCATCACCGCGCCGATGAACGGACCGATGACCAGTTCCGCCGTCAGCATCGGATCGTCGATATCGAAAACATCCGCCGCGCGCCCTGCTTCGAGGACAGAGGCGATGACGGCGACGGCGCGCTCGATGACGTCTTCACGATATGCGGTGACGAGTTCCGGGAAAGTCGCCGACGCGCCGATCAGCACCTTGATGATTTTCGGAACCGGCGTCTCGCGGATGATCATCGGCCATGAGCGCAGGAACGCCCGCAGCGCCTCTTCCGGATCGCCCGCCGCGCGCACGTTCTCGCGGATCGCCATGGGGATGGGCGCGGCGATCTCCTGAATGAGCGCGTTGAAGAGCGCCTCCTTGCTGTCGAAATAGAGGTAGACCGCGCCCTTGGAGACGCCCGCGCGCCGCGCGATGTCGTCCATGCGCGCGAGGTCGAACCCCCGCTCATAGAAGACGTCGAGCGCCACGGAGAGCAGCTCCGTGCGTCGTTCGTCCTTGGCTTCCTGCGTCCGCGCCCGCATGCGCACCTCTTTTGACTGACTGGTCAGTCATTTAAATACGCCTGCGAAATCCGCAACCCCTGAAGTGGACCGGCGCGCCCGACTCGGCGCTTTTTGCTATGCTTGTTTTCCCCGCAGCTGGACCGATCTGAGGCGCAGCATGAAAATCGCCCGCCGCTATACGCTTGACGCCGCGAGCCCCTATGACGGGATCGCCTTCACGGGCCGCGACACCCGCTCGTTCGATGAGAACAAGCAGGCGTCGATCGAGGCGCCGGAGGGCTGGAGCCAGATCGCGGTCGATATTCTCGCGCAGAAATACGTGCGCCGATCCGGCGTGCCGTCCGAGACCGTCGCCGTGAAAGAGGACGACGCGCCGGACTGGCTGAGCCGCCGGGTCGCGAAAAAAGGCGCCGCGACCGGGGCGGAGACCTCCGCGAAGCAGGTCTTCGAGCGCCTCGCCGGCGCCTGGACCTGGTGGGGCTGGACCCACGGCTATTTCGATGAAGAAGAGGACGCGCGCGCCTTCCATGACGAGCTGGTCTGCATGCTCGCAAAGCAGATCGCCGCGCCGAACTCGCCGCAATGGTTCAACACCGGGCTTCACTGGGCCTACGGCCTCGAAGGCCCGGCGCAGGGGCACTTTTACGTCGATCCGGCGACCAACGGCGTGAAGCGCTCGAAATCCGCCTACGAACGGCCGCAGCCGCACGCCTGCTTCATCCAGTCCGTCGCCGACGATCTCGTCTCCGATGGCGGGGTCATGGAGCTCTGGCGGCGCGAGGCCCGCCTCTTCAAATACGGCTCCGGCTCCGGCGCGAACTTTTCCTCGCTCCGCGGCGAAGGCGAGCCGCTTTCCGGCGGCGGGAAGTCCTCCGGGCTCATCAGTTTCCTGAAGGTCGGCGACGTCGCGGCGGGCGCCGTCAAATCGGGCGGCACCACGCGGCGGGCGGCGAAAATGGTCGTCGTCGATATCGACCACCCGGATGTCGAGGCCTTCATCCACTGGAAGGCCGATGAGGAGATGAAGGTCGCCGCCCTCGTCGCGGGCTCCGCGGCGCTGCGCGCGCACCTCCCGGAGATCATGCGCGCGGTCGTTGAGGCGGACGCGAAGCTGGACGACGCCGCGAAACTCGACCCGAAGGAGAACGCGGGCCTGAAATCCGCCATCCGCGACGCCCGCCGCGCCGGGGTGCCGGACGGCGCGATCCGCCGCGTGATCGACCTCGCCGCGCAGGGCTACGCCCATATTGAAGTGCCGATCTTCGATGTGGACTGGGACGGCGAAGGCTATCGCTCCGTCTTCGGCCAGAACGCCAATAATTCCGTGCGCGTCTCGAACGACTTTCTCGAAGCCGTGGCTGATGACGCCCAATGGGAGCTGCTGCGCCGGACGGACGGGTCCGTCGCGAAGACGGTTCCCGCCCGCGCGCTCTGGAGCGAGCTGGCGCAGGCGGCGTGGGCGAGCGCGGACCCGGGCGTCCAGTTCAAGGACACCATCAACGAGTGGCATACCTGCCCCGAAGGCGGTGAGATCCGCGCCTCAAATCCGTGCTCGGAATATCTCTTCCTCGACGACACCGCCTGCAATCTCGCATCGCTGAACCTCGTGAAGTTCAAGCGCGAGGACGGAAGCTTCGACATCGACGCTTTCGAGCACGCCGCGCGGCTGTGGACCATCGTCCTCGATATCTCCGTCTCCATGGCGCAGTTCCCCTCGCGGGAGATCGCGCGGCGCTCGTTCGACTACCGAACATTGGGCCTCGGCTACGCCAATCTCGGCGGGCTGCTGATGTCGTCGGGCGTCGCCTATGACAGCGACGCCGGGCGCGAGACCGCCGCGGCCATCACCGCGATGATGACCGCCGTCGGCTACCGCACGTCCGCAGAATTGGCCGACGGTCTCGGCGCGTTCCCGAAATATGAAGAGAACGCCAAAAGCGTCGCCCGCGTCGTCGCCAACCATCGCGCCGCCGCCTACGGAAAGACCGGCCGCGGCGACTATGACGGCCTCACCATTCGCCCGCAGCCCCTCGCCGACGCCGGCGGCCCGCGCCGCGCGCTCATCGCCGCCGCGCGCGAAATCTGGGATGAAGCCGAAGCCCTCGGCGCCGATAGCGGCTTCCGCAACGCGCAGATTTCCGCCATCGCGCCGACAGGCACCATCGGCCTCCTGATGGATTGCGACACGACGGGCGTCGAGCCCGACTACGCCCTCGTCAAATTCAAGAAACTCGCGGGCGGCGGCTTCTTCAAGATCATCAACCGCTCCGTGCCCGATGCTTTGACGGCGCTCGGCTATGAGGCCCGCGAGATTGATGAGATCGTCGCCTACGCCGTCGGTCGCGGCACGCTGAAGGGCGCGCCGCACGTCAACCACGAAAGCCTGAAGCGCGAAGGCTTCGGCGATGCGGAAATCGCGAAAGTCGAGGCCGCGCTCGGCGACGCCTTCGACATTCGTTCGGCGTTCTCACATTATGTTCTCGGTGAAGAGTTCTGCGCCGAGGTGCTCGGCGTGCCGATGGAAGACCTCGACCGCGCGGATTTCGACCTTCTGCGCGGGCTCGGCTTCGGCGACGAAGAGATCGCGGCGGCGGACCTTTACGTCACCGGCGCCATGACCCTCGAAGGCGCGCCGCATTTAAAGCCCGACCACCTCCCCGTCTTCGACTGCGCGACGCCCTGCGGGCGCATCGGGACGCGCTCGCTCTCCATCGACGCGCATCTCCGGATGATGGCGGCGGCGCAGCCTTTCGTTTCGGGGGGCATCTCCAAGACCGTGAACATGCCCGCCTCCGCGAAAGTGGAGGACTGCGCCAAGGTTTATATGCGCGCCTGGCAGCTCGGCCTGAAATCCGTCGCTCTTTATAGGGACGGATCGAAACTGTCCCAGCCCCTCGCCAGCGTCCTCGTCGAGACGCCGGAAGACCTCGAAGACGTCGCCGAGACCGTCGA
>CAYFIB010000048.1:0-17445 GCA_964342855.1 uncultured Caulobacterales bacterium | reverse complement strand
ACGAAGCGCTCCGCTTCTTCATCGGTTTTGATCGATGGAAACTGCTTAAGTTTTTCGCGTTTGCTCATATCGCTGCACCTCCTTTTCGTGCATATATCTTGCGCTGATCGGCCTTATTCTCGGTTCGTCGCCGTCTCGCCTCACGGTAAACGCCACGAACAACGGACGATCGCTTTGCGTTCGCCCGACGGCATTGAAGCGCACTTCAATTTCGGACGGATAGGGATCGCGCAGGATCATCGGGCTTCTGGCGAAGAGTGATTCGATCTCTTCCTTCGAAACGCCGTGCTTTCCGCATTTCGGCCAGTTGCCTTCGTCCCAATCGAATCCTTCAACACTCTCCATCTTATCCCTTAGTATACCAATTTGTGTACACAAATGTCAAGTTTCAATGCCGCCCAATTTCTCACTTCAAGCACCTATGCCGTTCCGGCGCTGAACCTCATCGAGCGCTGCGAGGCGACCTTCAGAGGATTTCTCGAACCAGTAGAGCACGATCTTTTTCACGGTGCGGCCTTCACGGATGTTTTCGGTCCACACCTTGTGACAGCCGACACGGTCCAGTTCTTCTACCGCCGGAGCGATCGCGTGCTTGTTGAGGTCGGCGAAGCGCTTGAGCTTTCCCTTGGGGACGCCGAGGAGGTTGCGGAACTCATCGACCGTGAACTCCTCGTATCGCTTGAATTTCAGGTTCACGCGCTTCTGGACGATCTCGTAGAGCCGGAGCGCGTATTTTGAGCGGAGCGCATACATGACGTGCGATTTGATCCGGGCAAAGACCGTCGAGCGAGTGATAATCACCCGCATCTCGTCGGGAAATTTATAGTAGAAATATCCGTCCTCGGCCTCCTGGACGATGTTCGCGCCGAGCAGTTGGACGTGGAGATGCGAAGGCTTGCCGTCCTTGGTAATCTTTACCGTCGCGATCGCGCCCATCAGGCGCTTCAGGCTTTCCGTTATGCGGTCGGTGGAGCCGTGGGAGCCGCGTAGATACGATTTGTGGATGCGGTGGATGACGTTCTTGTCGATGTCCTCCCAGGCGTTGGCGAGCAGCTGATTGTAGATCCGCCAATCGGTCAGGTTGAGCGCGGTGACCTCCTTCAGATCGATCAGCTCGCCGGGTTTGACGAGGGTCCCAGAGGCGTTCGCGGCCAGCGGATAGCCTGAGATCGTCGATTTGGTCGTTTTAAACTCGGTGCTGATCGCTTGAGACAAGGTGAGACGCTCTTTCGTTTTCTTCTCACCTTGCGTGCGTCGTTTGTTTGTGAACAGAGTTATTCAGGGCTTATCCACAGGCGGAGCGGCCCAATCTCTCACTTATGCGTTTTGGGTTGGGGTAGGGGAGCCCAATTTCTCACCTGAAGGGGCCCAATCTCTCACGTGAATCAGCCCAATGCCTCACCCGACTCGGCCCGATTTCTCACCGCACCCAGCCCGATTTCTCACTTCAGTTGCGAAAAAATCAGCTAGGGAAGGGATTTGCGGCGAGCGAATCCTGAATCTTGAACTTATTAGAACCTAGAATCGTTTCGAGGACGGATATTATGTCTATACACGCGCGCTCGCGCTTGATGAGAAACGATGCCGCTCATCATACGGAGCCAAATGGAAGCGTACCAACGTGCTCCTCCAGTCAACGCTTCGCGTTCTTCACTCCGCTGCGCTCCGTTACGACCCCTACGGGGTGACTCGTCATGCGCGCGTCGGTGTTCTGGAGGTGTCGGCTCCGAGGGAATGTCGCTAATCTTGACCACGCCTCCGGCGGGTCTTCCAAGGGAATGGACTTATGACCACTCAGGTTCCGGGTCGTTTTATGACAAACGGTTTGGATGCTACCCCGATGATCCGGGGATAGGCGAAGGGGGTTGGAAAGATATAAGCAGTCTTAAGTGCCATATTTCATGTCCGAATCTTACAGATACCAGCGGTCAATTGGCGACGAACCCAGTCCTCACCTTCAAGGCTTTCTACTGAACTACACGCATTCTGGATATTGAATCCGTTTATTTGCATTTCGTCAGCATATTGATCAAACAATTTCAAAAGATCATTTCTCGCTTCACTATCTGACATAGGGCTTTCGCCATCTTCCTTCGCACGCGTATAGATTCGAACTCGGCGCTCCACTTCTGAAATCACTGGATTCGAAGAATCACAATCACCTCGATTACATCTTGCTTGACCAAGATTAATTTTGAAAAGCGAAGGCGTACAATTTTCGTATTCGCTTTTGAGTTCCTCTATAATCGTCTTGAGTTCATCAGCGGCTAAATCTGTGCGCGCGGCTGATCTTGCTTCATTTCGACCACGTGGCCCCTCAAACGAAGACGATCCGGTGACTGCAATCCAGTGTAGGTTGCAGGCAACGGGATTGCCATTTTCGATGAGGCCATCGATCGCTGTCAATGATCGGCGAATTTTTGCAAATACCTGCTTTTCTAAAATTTCTTGATCACTATCAGATGCTGAGGAGGGCAGAAGAGGGCGTGCATATGGCCAAACAATATCTCGGGACGTTACTCCAAAAATAACTCGATCAGCAGGATTGCACCGATTTACTTCATTTGTAACCGATAACTTGTGGAACGCACGATTTTGACCCTGATGCCTAAATGGCGTAAGGGGACGTTCTGAACTATCAACACCGTCAAGAAAACATCCGACATCAGTAAGCGTAAGAGGCTTTCGAAGGACACTATCGTGATCAATAACCGAGTTGAAAGCTGCGGACGCTCCGTTCATAAATGCGTTCGCACTCTTTTTAAACGCAGTTTCCAACGAATTAGTCTGTTCGGCACTAAATAAAAGCTTGTAGTCAAACATAGCGCGACCACTGGTGTCTATAATTTCGATATCTTTGAATGTATCATCGTCAACTTTATAGTTCAGTTCGTCGTTCAAAAGACTTTGATCAATAACCTCATCAACGCAATGATACTCTGTAAGATCACCAATTCGACATCGCGGGTAAAGACTTGGTATAAGGCCAATTAGCTCATCAATCGGCGAGTTAGTTTTTTCATTGATTGCAAATACCACATCAGAAAGATCAGCCCCAAGACAAAACGTCTCACGATACTTTTTAAATTTTTGAATTTCGCGCCTTAAACTTCTGTTGTCGATTTCTCGGACAGCCGCTTCAGGCGCGCAGATAAGGGCAACAGCGCCCATCATAACATCGCCACCTACAGACGAGGTTGAATTTTTTACCGCGGTAGCTAACGTCTTAGTGTTATTTGCGGTTTGGTCTCGCGTGCTTGCCTTCGCAAACATGCGAATAGATTTTGCCGCCTTCTTAATCTGCCCAACTCTGGCGAGGTTACTCACACCATCAACGATAGAAATAAATTCTCCGTCGCCATACTTTGCTAAGGCCATTAATAGGTCATCATTTGAGGCATATATTGCTCTTCTTAAAATTTCAGGATCATTTGTATCCTCAAGATGAGAACGAAGCCTCTTATCGGCATCGCCATACTCTTCTAGCGTGAGCTCCGCGGCACCATGTATAATGTTTACTTGTGGGGCGGCATCACCTAGTTTCTGGAGCGCGGTGGCAACGTGCTCCCATTCGGCAACCAAAACACGATTACCCATTGAGTGAGCGACTATATTAATTCTGATCTGACCGTTACTGGTTGGCTTCCTGGCAACTGAGTTAATCAGATCGACAAGGAATTCGGTAAATTTTGCTCCGATTTTATTCTCGTAAATTCGCTTTTTTTCGCGCCGATAAAAATTTCCGTACTCTTCAAAAGCATCGGCACTTAAGACAATCCCATCTGTTGGCCAACTAAATACTACTGGCTGACCTAGGTCGAAGCATTCACCCAATTTACACGTGGATTGCCAAGTCGAGGTAAACCCACCAGTCTCCGAATTTCGTTCTAACGCACGGAGTAGCGCAGTGTCTGAGACAATTTGAGCTAGTACGACTGACGCTGTTTCAGGACCAACACCCATTCCGTGTACGAAGAGTAAGATCGAATTATTATTCGCAATTGCCGCATCTAAAATAGACGGCGTATCCGCGTTAGGGCATGCCGAAGTTGAAGACATATCAGTACTGCCAAAGAACGCTTTGCGCTCACAGTCTTCCAATGCCTGTGTCCTATCTGCATCAGCTGCACCATTATCTGCTACATACTGATAAGTATAACGTTCCCGCTCGCTTGAATCGGAACCTCGAATACGACGATCTAAGGTAAGATCGAAAATTTCTGTGGATTGCGGTGATGAAGGCGGAGGACTGGGATTATCGGCATCATTTTCGACACGTTCTTCGGTCAAAGGAGAAGGTAAAGGTGGCGGCATGGTGACGCCATGTGCTTGCCTTGGTGGAATATGTCTTGATGGAACGAGTATCTCGACTTCGCTGAACCAAAGCGATTTGTCAGCCTGATCGCTATTCGATTCTACAAAGCCTGGTTTCTCGATTGAGACCAGTTTCACCGTAACGCATTCAGAACCGCGATCACCTCGGAGAATACGCTCAAACTGATCGCGACAAACCCCGCTTTCAGCTAATACGATTTCCGGTGCTATCAGTGGCTGCTCTGATCCTCCAGCTGGTTCACTGATATCAGGATTATTACGCCCGCTAAACAAGGCGCATCCACTAACTAGCACGGACAGCGCTAAATAGGCGAGGATGCTGAGTTTCATGCGTGCCCCCATTGGCAGAATGAATAAATCTTTACGTTAACACGATGCCATGAAACCGATCGATGTCGACCCTTGCCTCACATTTTTCGCGGTAATTTTTGATCACCGTCCAGTTAGCGCGGGGGGGGGGGCGATGTCTCTATTTGGACGCACGACAAAGAACGCCGTCCCCTGTGTGTCCTTTTAACAACGCTTAACCGCGCAGATTTTTTATCTTTTACACATGTAGTTACACACACCGACTTGGCAGGAGAATATATCAAGGAAAACAACTAGTTAGATTTTATGCGGTTCGACTTAAAATCCCTCGACCTTTGGTCGTGCCGGTTCGAGCCCGGCCGCCCGCACCATTTTCTGTCTCGCGGCGCGCGGCGCCTCCGACCGGGCGGCCTGACCGGCCGGGCCGCGGTTGCGGCCATTCGATGATCGGTTCAAGTCGCCGTCGGCAAGGCGCACCATTCAATCGCAAATACTTTGGCGATCGCTGAACCGTTCGGCGCGCTGTTCCGTAAGGCGGGGTGACGTCTCACGGAGCGGAACCATGTCGAAACACGTCGCCATCATCGGAGCGGGGCCGGGCGGGTTGGCTTCCGCCATGTTGCTCGCCGCGCACGGTCTGCGCGTGACGGTTTTTGAAAAGGACGACGTTCCCGGCGGTCGGACGAGCACGATCGAGAAGAATGGCTTCCGCTTCGATGTCGGCCCGACTTTCTTCCTCTATCCCCAGATCATTTCGGAGATTTTTGAAATCTGCGGGAGGTCGTTCGCGAAGGAGGTCGAAACCCGCCGACTTGATCCGCTCTACCGCATCGCGTTCGAGAACGGCCCGACCATTGAAGCGACGTCGAACGTCGCGCAGCTTCAGAACGAGATCGCGAAAATCTCTCCGGCGGACGCCGCCGCCGTCCCGGCTTTTCTGGAGGACAATCGCAAGAAATTCGCGCGCTTTCGCAGCACGCTTCAGCGTCCGTTTTCGTCGCTCCTCGATCTCGCAAACCTTGATCTACTTTCGGCGGCGCCGCTGCTTCGTCCGCACAAGTCGGTTGACGGCGACCTTCGGCGTTTCTTCAAGGATCCGCGGACCCGTCAGGCGTTTTCTTTCCAGACGAAGTATCTCGGCATGTCGCCCTATCAATGCCCGAGCCTCTTCACCATCCTCGCTCTGCTTGAATACGAGTACGGCGTTTTACACCCAATCGGCGGCTGTTGCGCGGTGTCGACGCGAATGGCGGAGATCGCCGCGGAAATGGGAGTCGATTTCCGTTATGGCGAGCCTGTTCGCGGTTTCAACTTCGCGGGCTCGCGTGTCGTCGGTGTCCGGACCGAGGAGGGGCTTTACGATGTCGACGCCGCGGTGATGAACGCCGACTTCGCCCATGCAATCCGCGAGCTCGTGCCGAATGAGCGTCGCAAGCGCTGGAGCGATCGGCGCCTCGACGCTAAGTCCTATTCCTGTTCGACCTTCATGATGTATCTCGGCGTCGATGGAGAGGTGGATCTGCCGCACCACACCATCGCCCTTTCGGACAATTTTGCAGGAAACATCGCTGAGATACAGGACCAGAAAGTTCTGGCGTCCAAGCCGTCCTTCTACGTCGCAAACCCGTCTATGACCGACCCGACCATGGCGCCGAAGGGGCGGTCCTCGCTATATGTTCTTGTGCCGACGCCGAACCTTGAAGGCGACGTCAACTGGAATGAGCGTACCACGCGTGAAATGCGCGAGCTTGCTCTAAAGCGCATCGCTGACGTCACCGGGGTCAACGACCTCGCAGGTCGGATCGTCGCGGAGGAGGTGTACACGCCAAGCGACTGGCGGGCCAGACGCGGCGTTTTCCGCGGCGCGACCTTCAACCTCGCGCACACCATGGACCAGATGCTCTACTGGCGTCCGCACAATCGGTTTGAGGACGTTGATGGACTGTATCTCGTCGGCGGCGGGACGCACCCCGGTTCCGGCCTGCCGGTCATCTACGAATCCGCGCGCATTTCGGCGAAGCTGCTGTTGAACGATCTTGGGCTGCGCTACAATAACACCGCCGGCGCGCCGGTCGTCGGACGCCTTGGGGGCGCGGGCGCTGAACCGAAGCGCGGCGAAAACGGACTGACGGAGGCGGCATGAGCACGCACACGGACGGAACCTACAAGGTCGCGATCATCGGCGGTGGTCTCGGCGGCCTCGCTGCGGCGGCGACGCTCGCAGCGCGTGGTTACAAGCCGGTCGTCTTCGACAAGAACGCGTGGTTCGGCGGAAAGGCGGCGGTTCTTGAGGAGGAGGGCTTCCGCTTCGATATGGGGCCGACGATCCTCACCGTGCCGACGGTCCTGACGCGCATTTTCGGCGAAGCGGGTAAGGACGTTTCCGACTACATGGAGCTGGTCCGGCTCGACCCGCAATGGCGCTGCTTCTTCGACGATGGCGGCGTGCTCGATCTCGTGGAGAACGTCGACGAGATGAAGAAGAACGTCGCGGCGTTCTCGCCGTCAACGCGTTCGGCGCAGGGCTATGAAGACTTCATCAAGCTGTCGGAGCGCCTGCACGACATCTCCGACAAGTTCTTCTTCTGGAAGTCGGTCGAATCCATCCGCGACACGATGAACCTGAAACAGCAGATGGATCCGAAGACGTTGTCGGACGTTTTAGCGCTGCGCATGGGCTCGACGGTGGCCGAAACGATCCGCAAGCAGGTCCCGGACGAACGCGTCGCCCAGATGCTCGACCATTTTACGCAGTACGTTGGGTCCTCGCCATATAATTCGCCAGCGGTGCTCTGCTCCATCGGCCACATGCAGACCGATCTCGGCGTCTGGTACCCCAAGGGCGGCACGCGCGCGGTTCCGGTCGCGCTCAAGAAACTCGCTGAAGAGCTGGGTGCGGAGTTTCGGTTCGATACCCGGATTTCAAAAATCGTTCGGGCGGGCGACCGCGTGGTCGGCGTCGAGACGGAGACAGGCGAGCAGGTCGCCTGTTCCGCGGTCGTCTCAAACATGGACTCGATCCGTACCTACAAAGAGCTTGTCGGCGGCGCCGTCGGCGAGAAGTACGAGAAACAGAAGCGCCATGAGCCCGCGTGCTCCGGCGTCGTTCTCTATCTTGGGCTGAACAAGCGGTACGAGCATCTGGCGCACCACGACTTCGTCTTCTCCCGCGACGCCGAAGAGGAATTCGACGCGATCTACGAGAAGGGCGAGCCGGCGCCGGACCCGACGGCCTACATCGCCGCGCCCGCTGCGACCGAGCCAGGCGTCGCGCCCGAAGGCGGAGAGGCGCTCTATATTCTGGTGCACACGCCGTATCTGCGCCCGCACCACGACTGGTCGAAGATGCTGCCCGAATATCGCAAGGTGATCTTCGACAAGCTCGCGCGCACGGCCGGTTTGACCGATCTCGAAGACCGCATCGTTTTCGAAAAGGCGCTGACGCCGCAGGATATTCACGACCGCTACAACGTCTTGAACGGCGCGATCTACGGCCTCGCGAGCCACGGTCGCTTCTTCGGCGCGTTCAAGCCGGGCAATCGGTCTCGCGATATCGACGGGCTCTATCTCTGCGGCGGCGCCGCCCACCCGGGGCCGGGCATGCCCATGGCGATGATGTCCGGCTGGATTGCGGCCGACGCTCTCGATCAGGACTTCGCCACCGTCCGCGCGGCGTGAGGCCGTGGTCCGAGCGTCGACAGATGAGGCGCTCGGCGCCTATTCGCCGACGCTGACCCGGCTGTTCTGCTGGTATCTGAAGGGCTTCCTGACCAAACGCCTGCACGCGATGAGGCGTCTCGGACCGCCGCCGAAGACGCCGGCAGGCGCGCCCGTGGTGGTCTATACGAACCATCCAGGCTGGTGGGACCCGATCGTCATGCTGCGCCTCAGTCGAGAGTATTTCTCCGATCGGCGGAACTTCGGCGCCATCGACGCGGACGCACTGGAGGCTTACGCGATCTTCAAACGCGTCGGCCTCTTCGGCGTCGATCCCGATCCGTTGAAGGGCGCCGCGCAGTTCCTTCGCGTTTCAGCTCGCATTGTCGAGGATCCGGCGACGTCTCTCTGGGTGACGCCGCAGGGGCGGTTTTCTGACGTAAGGGAACGACCGCTGGGCTTCCGGCCGGGCCTCGGCCGCCTCGCCAGCCGCCATCCGCAGGCGGTGTTTCTGCCCCTAGCCATCGAGTACGGCTTCTGGGAGGAGCCGAAGCCGGAAGCGTTCGTCAGCTTCGGCGCGCCGGTTCGCGGCGCCGATCTCGGCGACGATCCGAACACGGCGCTTGAAGCGCGCCTCGCCGAAACGCTCGACACGCTTTCCACGGCGGTCGCTGCGCGCGATCCGGCGCCTTTCGCGACGCTCCTCGACGGTGGCTCCGGCGTCGCCTGGTATTACGAGGCGTGGCGGCGCGTGAAGGCGGCGGTGACTGGGCGGCGCTATTCTGCGGCGCACCGGGACGTGAAGAAATGACTCTGTTCGCCTGGATCGTCTTCGGCTTCGCTCTTCTTCCGCTCCTCCTTGGGCTGACCAACATCGCGCTCCTCCGCGCGCCGCGGCGCCGGGAAGGGACAGCACAGAAGGTCGCGATCCTGATCCCGGCCCGAAACGAAGAGGCGCGTCTCGGTCCCGTCCTCGCCGCAGCGCAGGCGAGCGAGGGCGCCGACCTTGAGATCATCGTCGCGGACGATCACTCTACGGACGGCACGCGCGCGCTTGTGGAACGGGCGATGGCGGACGATCCGCGCGTCAAGCTCACGACCCCGCCGCCGCCGACCGAGCTCGCAGGAAAAATGAACGCTTGCGCCCATCTCGGCGCCGAGGCGACGGGCGACATCCTCCTCTTCATCGACGCGGACGTGACCCTCGCCCCTGACGCCGCACGCCGTATCGCCGACCAAATGGCGGCGAACGACTTCGCTCTCGTCAGCGGCTTCCCTCGGCAGGTTACGGTCACCTGGTGGGAGAAGGTGCTTATACCGCTCATCTATGCGGTGCTCATGGGTTATCTGCCGCTGATCGGCATGAAGCTCACCCGTTGGCCCATGTTCGCGCAGGGCTGCGGCCAGCTGATCGCCGTGACCGCTGAGAGCTACCGCGCCACGGGCGGTCACGCCGTGATGGAGAACCGGCTCCATGACGGCGTCGTCCTGCCCGGCGCATGGCGTAAAGCCGGGTACGGAACGGACCTCATCGATGCGACGCCGCTCGCCGATTGCCGCATGTACGAAAGCTTCGACGAGATCTGGAAAGGCTTCTCCAAGAACGCGACCGAGGCGATGGCGACGCCCGTCGGCCTGCCGGTCTGGACGACGCTGCTCGGCCTCGGCCACGTCCTCCCGGTGCTGACGGCGATGCTGGCACTGCTCGGATTCGTTCCACCGCTCCCTGGTTTCGGCGCGCTCGCCGCGATCCTCGCCTACCGTCTCATGCTGACGG
Source organism: uncultured Caulobacterales bacterium (assembly GCA_964342855.1). Classification (GTDB taxonomy): domain Bacteria; phylum Pseudomonadota; class Alphaproteobacteria; order Caulobacterales; family Parvularculaceae; genus JBCBJX01. Next base: position 7,367 of record CAYFIB010000048.1, on the reverse strand, counting down.
TGAAGTTCCGGCAGGACTGGCTGGGCGCGCTCACCCATCCGTTCGGGATCGCCATGCTCGTCGCGCTGCAATGGTGCGCCTTCTTCGACGCGCGCGCCGGCAAACGCGTCAGCTGGAAGGGGCGGGAGTACGTTCCGAACTGATTATCCTTCAGGTGCGACCTGCACACTCCTCCCCCCCGCTAGCGGGGGAGGGAGAGTTGCGATCACGCCTGCCGATACGCGCTGTCCATTCGGAGCGCAGGACGCTCAATGTAGCGCCACATGAGCGCCGCCGCCGTGAAGGTGATAGCCAGCGTAGCCATCACGCCGAGCCAGTAATGCGAGGCGAAGAGGCCGAGGGCGATCAGCGTCTGGATGATCGGGAAGTGGAGCGCGTAGACGCCGTAGGAGAGATCGCCGAAGCGGCCCGCGTCGAACGGCGCGGGCCAGTAGCGGCCAAGGGCGACGACGAGCCCGCCGACGGCGATCGCCTCCAGCGGTTTCAGGACGGGAAGGGCGATGGTCGCGGCGAGAAGTGCGGCGCTCGCGAGACCGACTTTCAGCGCGTTCTCCTCCGTGATCGGCTTTTTCGCCGCCAGCACCATGCCGACGATGAAGATGTCCATCTGCCCGGGCAGCTGGCGCGAAAGCTGGTTCGCGAAATGCTCTCCCACGTGGGGGCCGGCGAGAACCGGCAATAGCTCCGCCCAGAGGACGGCGCCGACATAGATCGTGATCACCGCCGCCCAGTAGAGCCCGCCCGCGCGCTTCAGGAAAAACGCGAGGAACGGCAGGACGACGTAGAACATGATCTCGATCTTCACGGTCCACAGCGCCCCGTTCACCTCCGTGAAGAGATTGTTTTCAAAGAGCCCTGGAATGTTCGGCTCCAGAAAATTGAGGAAGACGAGGTTCCAGCCGGCGTAGCGCGCGACGGCGCCGAGATCGCTCCGCGCCTCCGGCGACCAGAGGAGCCCGAGGACGACGGCGGAGAGTACGACGGTCGCATAGGCCGGGTAGACCCGGCGCAGCCGCTTCTCCGCATAAAGACGCCATGAGTCGGAGCGCGCGAGGCTGCCGGCGACGAGATAGCCGGAGATGAGGAAAAAGCCCTGAACACAGTAATAGCCCATGCCAAGCAGCCCGGCCCGGAACCAGCCGGGGACGACCGCTTCCGTCAGGATCATCAGGTGCGCGGCGAGCACCACGGCCGCGAAGGCGACGCGCAGGAAGTCAAAGGCGTTCGCGCGCTTGGGCTGCATGGGCGTCTCCGGTGCTCGTGGACGTTTCTGTTACCGCTGTCCGCAAGGCCCTGTCATCTTTGCAGGGAAGCCTTGCCCGCCGCCCCCGCGCCATGGCGTTATGCGCCGCCCGAGGAGAGACGCTCATGACCGATAAATCCCGCCTGCCGAGCCGCCACGTCACCGTCGGCCCGTCCCGCGCCCCGCACCGTTCCTACCTGTACGCCATGGGGCTCGGCGACGCTGAGATCGCCCAGCCCTTCGTCGGCGTCGCGAGCTGCTGGAACGAAGCGGCGCCCTGCAACATCGCGCTCATGCGTCAGGCGCAGGCGGTGAAAGCAGGGGTGAAGGAGGCGAACGGCACCCCGCGGGAGTTCTGCACCATCACCGTCACCGACGGCATCGCCATGGGCCATGAGGGCATGCGCTCGTCCCTCGTCAGCCGTGAGGTGATCGCGGATAGCGTCGAGCTCACCATGCGCGGCCATTGCTATGACGCCCTTGTCGGGCTCGCGGGCTGCGACAAATCCCTTCCGGGCATGATGATGGCGATGCTCCGCCTCAACGTGCCGTCCGTCTTCCTCTATGGTGGCTCCATCCTTCCAGGGCGGTATAGGGACCGGGATGTGACGGTGCTCGATGTCTTCGAGGCCGTCGGCAAGCACGCCGCCGGGGCGAACGACATGACGGACGCGGACCTGCGCGCGCTCGAAAAGGTCGCGTGCCCGTCCGCCGGCGCCTGCGGCGGGCAGTTCACCGCCAACACCATGGCCTGCGTTTCCGAAGCTCTCGGCCTCGCGCTGCCTTTATCCTCCGCGCTGCCCGCCCCCTATGAGAGCCGGGACGAATACGGGCTCGCCTCCGGGCGGGCGGTGATGGCGCTCATCGAAAAAAACCTCCGCCCGCGGGACATCGTCACTCGCGAAGCGCTGGAGAACGCGGCGGTGGTCGTCGCCGCCTCCGGCGGCTCCACCAATGCGGCGCTGCACCTGCCGGCCATCGCCCATGAGGCGGGCATCGAATTTGACCTCCACGATGTCGCGGAAGCCTTCAAGAAGACGCCTTGGCTCGCGGACCTGAAGCCGGGCGGAAACTATGTCGCGACAGACATGGGCGAGGCGGGGGGCGTTCCCATGCTGATGAAGACCCTGCTCGACGCGGGGCTTCTCCACGGAGACTGCATGACCGTCACGGGGAAGACGATCGCGGAAAATCTCGCGGACGTGACCTTCGACGATGCCCAGCTTGTCATCCGCCCGGTCTCGAACCCGCTGACGGCGACGGGCGGCGTCGTCGGCCTTGAAGGCTCCCTCGCGCCGGACGGGGCGATTGTGAAGATCGCGGGTCTCGCGAACCTCCAGTTCCGGGGCCCCGCCCGCGTCTTCGAATGCGAGGAGGACGCCTTCGCCGCCGTCGAGGCCGGGGGCTATGAGGCGGGCGAGGTGCTGGTCATCCGAAACGAAGGCCCGAAGGGCGGCCCCGGTATGCGCGAGATGCTGTCGACGACGTCGGCCCTCTATGGCCGTGGCGACGGCGACAAGGTCGCCCTCATCACCGACGGCCGCTTCTCGGGCGCCACCCGCGGCTTCTGCATCGGCCATGTCGGCCCCGAAGCCGCGGACGGCGGGCCCATCGCGCTCGTTCAGGACGGCGACATGATCGCCATCGACGCAGCCGCCGGGACGATCGATCTGGAAGTGAGCGCGGACGACCTCGCCCGCCGCCGCGAGAGCTGGGCGCCCCGCGCCCACCAGTACGGCTCCGGCGCGTTGTGGCGCTATGCGCAGAATGTGGGCCCCGCAAGCAAGGGGGCGGTGACGCATCCGGGTGCGGCGGAGGAGGTCGTTCAGTTTGCGGATATTTAATTAGATTTGTAGGTGGTGTTGATGTCGTTGAGGAGGCATCACTCAAACAGCTGTCTTATCCGTTTGTGTAAGACATCGACTGCGAACCATCCGCTAGCATCGTCTCGGCTCGCCTTTGCTGTGTCCGCAACGACGAAATGAAATGTGGCAGGCCGTATGTGGAGACATTCAGGTATTTCGACTGTTATTTGATCTTCTGAGTATGTTGCTACACCCGCCCGTTCTCTAATGTTCAAGTATGGCATCCGGTTTTTAAGTGCTTCAGAATCTTCCGTCCCTACAGAAACATTCAGCCCCTCTTTATCCCATTCGATCGCTTCAAGCCTCTCCCCCGTGCACGGGCCGCCAACTATGCGTGTATCGAGGGTCGCCGAGTAGGAGATTCTAGCTGCTTGGTTTGTGCATTCCAAAGAGAAGAGAATTGCGCGGCAGGACTTTACCTTCATACCCGCTGGTATCTTTGGCGTGAATGTCCGGACGCTGATTGATAGGTCGCTTTCTGTAACGCCCATTCCTGAGACGGAAAATACAAAGTGAATTTGACCGAGAAGAGTATCAAGAAGAACAGATTTTTGTACTAGTTTCACGGCAAGAAACCTCAAATTTCTAAATGTTTTGTACAGAGTTATTTTCGCGAAGTCGAGTAAACGTTACGCACGCGACTCCCCGCGGCTTGACCGCGGGGCCCATGGCGCCACGGTCGCCCCATGGCCCGCTTCGACTTCATCGCCGTCTACATACTGACGAACCACAAGCGCGGGACGCTCTATACGGGCGTCACGTCGGATCTGCCGGAGCGGCTGGTGCAGCATCGCTCGGGGGAGGGGAGCCTGTTCACGGGCAGGTACAGAACGTTCCGGCTCGTGTGGTTCGAGCGGCACGAGGAGATGGCGATGGCGCTGCAGCGGGAGCGGCGCATCAAGGAATGGAAACGGTTCTGGAAGATTGAGCTGATCGAGGCGGGTAATCCGGAGTGGCTTGATTTATCGACCGAGTTGGTTTGAGGGCGGGCGCCATGGGCCCCGCGGTCAAGCCGCGGGGAGTCGTTGTTAGCCTAACTCCACCCAAACCGGCACGTGGTCGGACGGCTTCTCCTTCGCGCGCTCGGCCTTGTCGATCCCGACATCGGTCAGCCGGTCCGCGGCCTGCGGCGACAGGAGCAGGTGGTCGATGCGGATGCCGTGGTCCTTGGGCCAGGCGCCGGCCTGATAGTCCCAGAAGGTGTAGGCGATTTCAGTAGGTTTCAGCTCACGGAAGGCTTCCGTGAGACCAAGATTGAGAAGGGTGCGGAACAGCGCCCGGCTTTCGGGGCGGTAGAGAGCGTCGCCCTCCCACGCCGCCGGGTCGTGCACGTCTTCCGGTGCGGGCATGACGTTGTAGTCGCCGGCGAGGACGAAGGCTTCTTCGAGCTTCAACAGCTCGCGCGCATGGACGACGAGGCGCTCCATCCACGCCAGCTTGTAGTCGAATTTCGGGCCCGGCGCGGGGTTGCCGTTCGGCAGATAGAGCCCGCCGACGCGGACGGGCGCGGCGTCGGCTGGCGTCACTAGCGCTTCGATGTAGCGAGCCTGTTCGTCTTCATCGTCGCCCGGCAGGCCCTTGCGCACGTCCTCGATCGGGTGCCTGGAGAGGAGCGCGACGCCGTTATAGGTCTTCTGTCCGTGCACGGCGACGTTGTAACCGCGGCTTTCGAATTCGAGCGCCGGGAACTTCTCGTCGACGCATTTGATCTCCTGCAGGACGGCGACGTCCGGCGCCGCGGCGTCGAACCACTCCAGAATGCGCGGCAGGCGGGCGTTGATCGAGTTGACGTTGAAGGTCGCGATCTTCATGCGGCCATGTCCCAGTTCAGAATGAACGCCACGCCGAACACCAGCCACATGGCGATGAGCGCGAGCGCCGAGCCGAGAAAAAACAGGAATCGCCGGGGCACGAAATTGGTCGTCACGTGGATATAGGCGTGGGCGATCCGCATCAGGACGAACACCCAGGCGAGCCCGGCGAGGATGTGGGTCGCCGCCCCCGTCGCGAGGGAGAGGGCGACGACGACGTAAAAGAGCACCGGCAGCTCGAACTGATTGTGGAACGCCGCGCCGATGGCGCGGGTTTTCGCGTCATAGATATCGTTCGCGAGGGCTACGTCCTCGAAGCTCGCCTCGCCCCGGCGAATGCACGCCGTGCGCGCAGCGCCCATCCAGAACATGAGCGCGAAGGTGAGGGCGACCTGAATGAAAACCGGGACGATGAGGGCGGGCATGAGCGGCTCCGGGCGATTCGGTTTGTTTTTAGCCGTCATCCCGGAAAGGGCGAAGCCCTTATCCGGGACCCAGGGCGTCAGGGGGCGGCGCGCGCGACCCTGGGTCCCGGGTCTCGCTGCGCTCGCCCGGGATGACGGTTGAGGCTACGCCCCGTGAAACGTCACGACTTCCTCCAACGGCGCGCGCGCCGCGCGCAGGCGGTTCACCGGCGCGTCCGGGTCCGCCTTGCCGAGGGCCATGCCGCAATAGAGCTCCTCCGTGTCGGGAACGCTTAAGCACCCTTCCACGGTCCGGGCGCGGGTGGACCACGCCTCCTGCATGCACGTTGCGAGGCCGCGTTCCTCCGCCAGCAGGCAGATCGTCTGCATATACATGCCGAGATGCGCCCACGCCCCGCGGTCGAAGCGTTTGTCGAGGGTGAAAAAGAGGCCGACCGGCGCGCCGAAGAACTCGAAGTTCTTCGCGAGCCAGGCGAGACGGCCCATCTTGTCTTCCCGCGGCACGCCGAGGAGATCGTACATCGCCTCGCCCAGTTCGAAGCGCCGGGTCCGCCACGGTTCGGCGAGCTTCTCCGGGTACACCTTGATATGGCCTTCGTCGTCGAACGGCGCCTCGGCCAGGCGCGCGGCGACCGCGTCGATCACCCGCTGGCGCGCGGCGCCGGTGACGACATGCACTTTCCAAGGCTGAAGATTGCCGCCGGAGGGCGACTGCTGGGCGTCCTCCAGCAGAGCGGCGATATCCGCCTCGGGGATGTCGTCGGCCAGAAAAGCGCGGGTAGAGATGCGGGAGTAAACGGCGTCGCGAACGTCCATGGGGGCTCCTGAAGTAAACTCATGGGTTTACCTCAGACCCTATCGCGCCTTGTTCAGATGGAGAACGACGTTCCGCAGCCGCAGGAGGCGGTGGCGAGGGGGTTCTTCACCTGAAAGCTGGCGCCGATAAGAGCGTCGACATAATCGATGACCGATCCGTCCATGTACTCGATGGAGGTCGGATCGACGACGACGGTCGCGCCGTCGCGCGCGAGGACGAGGTCATCGTCCTCTTTCTCCGTCACGATGTCGAAGCCGTACTGAAAGCCCGAACAGCCGCCGCCGGAGACCGAAACGCGCAGCATGGAGCCGGCGGGCTCCTTGGCGAGGATCTTGGCGATCTGGCTGACGGCGGCGTCAGAGACGGTGACGGGCGTTTCGGACATGAGGGACTCCTTACGACGGAAGACTTAAGAACGCCGGACGGGGACGTCCAGAACCCGGCCCATTGATCCCGCCTCCGAAACAGCGCCATCTCGCGCCATGCCCGTCGCTTTTCCCGCCCCGCTCGCGCCCTACGCCTCCCGCGCCGAAGAGACGCGCGGGCGTCTTTATTCCGAAGGCGAAAGCGCGACGCGCACGCCGTTTCAGCGGGACCGCGACCGCGTGGTGCACTCGGTCGCGTTTCGGCGGCTGAAGCACAAGACGCAGGTCTTCGTCGCCCATGACGGCGACCACTTCCGCACGCGCCTGACGCACTCGCTGGAAGTCGCCCAGATCGCCCGCTCCCTTGCGCGGCTTTTGAAACTGGATGAGGACCTCGCCGAAACCCTCGCTCTGGCGCACGATCTCGGGCACTCGCCCTTCGGCCATACGGGCGAGGACGCGCTGCAGGCGTGCATGGCACCCTATGGCGGGTTCGACCACAACGCCCAGACCCTGCGCATCCTGACGAAGCTCGAACGCCGGCACGCCGCCTTCGACGGGCTCAACCTCACCTGGGAGACGCTGGAAGGCGTCGTGAAGCACAACGGCCCTGTGGCGGAGCCGTATCCGGCGGCGCTCGCCGAATACGCCGAGGGCCATGATCTGGAGCTCGCGACCTTCGCCTCGCTGGAGGCGCAGGTCGCAGCAGTGTCGGATGATATCGCCTACAACAATCACGATGTGGACGACGGCCTTCGGGCGGGCGTCTTTTCCCTGAAGGACATCGAGGACGTGCCGATCATCGGCGAGGCGATGTTCCGGGCCGCCGCGCGCTATCCGG
>CAYFIB010000047.1:0-17822 GCA_964342855.1 uncultured Caulobacterales bacterium | reverse complement strand
GCAGACGCTGAACCAGCTTCTCGTCGAAATGGACGGCTTTGAAGCCAACGAAGGCATCATCCTCATCGCCGCGACCAACCGGCCGGACGTTCTGGACCCGGCGCTTCTGCGCCCCGGACGTTTCGACCGTCAGGTGGTCGTGCCGAACCCGGACATCATCGGCCGCGAGAAAATTCTCTCCGTGCACGTGAAGAAAGTGCCGATCGGGCCGGACGTGAACATCCGCACGCTCGCCCGCGGCACGCCGGGCTTCTCCGGCGCGGACCTCGCGAACCTCGTCAACGAGGCGGCGCTCATGGCCGCCCGTCGCGGCAAACGCATGGTCACCATGCGCGAGTTCGAGGACGCCAAGGACAAGGTCATGATGGGCGCGGAGCGCCGCTCGATGGTCATGTCCGAAAAAGAAAAGATGCTGACCGCCTATCACGAGGCGGGCCACGCGATCGTCGCCATGAACGTCCCGGCGACGGATCCGGTCCACAAGGCGACCATCATTCCCCGCGGCCGCGCGCTCGGCATGGTCATGCAGCTTCCCGAACGCGACAAGCTCTCCATGTCGCTCGAAGAAATGACCTCGCGCATGGCCGTCCTGATGGGCGGGCGCGTCGCGGAGGAGCTGAAATTCGGCAAGCAGAAAGTGACTTCGGGCGCGGCCTCGGACATCGAGCAGGCGACCAAGCTCGCCCGCGCCATGGTCACCCAGTACGGCCTCTCCGACGAGCTCGGCCCCATCGCGTATGCGGAGGATCAGGGCGAGGTCTTCCTCGGCCAGTCCATTGCGCGCTCGCAATCCATCTCCGGCGAAACGGCGCAGAAGATCGAATCCGAAATCAGACGCATCGTCACCGACGGCTACGACACGGCGACGCGCATTCTCGGCGAGACGAACAAGGATGACTGGGAGGCTCTCTCGCAGGGGCTTCTGGAATACGAAACGCTCTCCGGCGAAGAGATCAAACGTCTCCTCCGTGGCGAGAAAATCGTCCGTGACGACCATATGGACGGCCCGTCGGACGCCGCGCCGTCCGTCCCCGTGGCGGGCGACGAGCCGGGCGGCAAGGAAGAGCCGGGCTTCGGCGGCGCTGGACCGACGCCGCAGGGCGCTTAAGCGTCGCGTCAGGGAACCCGACGCGCGTCGGCTTGCGCCGTCGCGCCGCGGCGCGCACTCTCGAACGGAACACGGGAGGACGCCATGCTCGCCGATGCGACGCCAAACTTTTTTCTGGGAACCGCAAAGCCGGATGAGGCGAAAGCGTTCTATGCGGACGTTATCGGCCTCACCTTCGTGCGCGATGACGACTATGCGGTCGTTTTCAACTGCGGCGCGGGGGAGCTGACCTTCTCCAAGCTGAAAGAAGTGACGCCGCAGTTCTATACGGTGCTCGACTTCGCCGTGCCCTCCCTGGAAACCGCCCATGCAGAGCTGAAAGCCAAGGGCGTCGCCTTCGAGCGCTTCGGCGGCATGGAGTTCGACGCGTTTGATTCGTGGACGACGCCGGACGGCGCGGCCCGCATCGCCTGGTTCAAGGACCCGGACGGCCACATGCTGTCGATCTCGGAGCGGCGATGATCCCGAAGCTCATGGGGGTGGTGAACGTCACCCCGGACAGTTTCTCCGATGGCGGACGCCATGATGATCCGGCGCGCGCCGTCGCGCACGGGCTGGCGCTGGTCGAGGAGGGCGCCGACGTTCTCGATATCGGCGGGGAGTCGACGCGGCCGGGCGCGGAACTCGTCTCCGTCGAGGACGAGCTCGCGCGCGTTCTGCCGGTGATCGCGGGGCTCGCGGCGCGCACGCAAACGCCGATCTCCATCGACACCCGCAAGCCGGAGGTCGCGCGGGCCGCCGTCGCCGCCGGGGCGTCGATCTGGAACGATGTCGCCGCGCTTACGTTTTCGCCGGAAAGTCTCGAAACGGCCGCCGATCTTGGCGTCGATATCGTGCTCATGCACGCGCAGGGCGACCCGAAAACCATGCAGGCGGCCCCGCGCTATGACGATGTGGCGGCGGAGGTCGCCGCCTTCCTCTCGGAGCGCATCGACGCGGCGGTCGCGGCGGGCGTTGATCGGGACCGCCTGATCGTCGATCCGGGGATCGGGTTCGGCAAAACGCTGGAGCACAATCTGGCGCTTCTCAAAAATCTTCACAAATTCAAGGAATTAGGTCGGCCCGTCCTGCTCGGCGCCTCGCGAAAACGCTTCATCGCCGCCCTCGATCGCGACGGACCTGCGGACGACCGCCTCGGCGGCTCGCTCGCCGCGGCGCTCGCCGGGCGCGCGGCGGGGGTCGATTTCGTGCGCGTTCATGACGTCGCCGCGACCCGTCAGGCCTTCGCAGTCGCCGCCGCTATCGCCGAGACGCCGTAACCGGGGTGCAATCCTCTTCAGGTTAGGAGTAGGAGTGCGCCGGACCTCGGGGGAGGGACGGCAGGAGGCTCTTATGACGCGCAAATATTTCGGCACCGACGGCGTTCGGGGACTGGCGAACGCCGGGGCGATGGCGCCGGACGCCATTTTGCGGCTCGGCATGGCCGCCGGGCGCCATTTCATGCGCGGCGCGCACCGCCACCGCGTGGTGATCGGCAAGGACACCCGACTTTCGGGCTACATGATCGAGCCGGCGCTCGCCGCGGGCTTCACTGCGGTCGGCATGGACGTCTTCCTGCTCGGCCCGCTGCCGACGCCCGCCATGGCGATGTTGACCCGCTCCATGCGCGCCGATCTCGGCGTCATGATCTCCGCCTCCCATAATCCGTATCACGACAATGGCGTGAAGCTGTTCGGGCCGGACGGGTACAAGCTCTCCGACGAAGCGGAGATGGAGATCGAGGCGCTGATGGATAACGGCCTCCACAAGGGCCTCGCTTCCGCGCGCGATCTCGGCCGCGCCCAGCGCGTCGACGACGCCGGGGCCCGTTATATCGAATTCGCCAAGAACACCTTCTCGCGCAAATGCTCGCTCGACGGCATGCGGATCGTTCTCGATTGCGCCAATGGCGCCGGGTACAGGGTCGCGCCGCAGGTGCTCTGGGAGCTTGGCGCGGAAGTCATCAAGATCGGCGTGGAGCCGGACGGCTTCAATATCAACGCCGAGTGCGGATCAACCCATCCGCAACGCATGCAGAAGGCCGTGCGCGAATATCGCGCCGATATCGGCGTAGCGCTCGATGGGGACGCCGACCGCGTCATCATCTGCGACGAGCACGGAAACATCGTCGATGGCGACCAGATCATGGCGCTGGTGGCCCAGAGCTGGCTGGAGCAGGGGCGCTTGAAAGGCGAAGGCGTCGTCGCGACGGTCATGTCCAATCTCGGCTTCGAGAAATACATTGAAGGCCTCGGGCTGAAACTGGAGCGCACAAAGGTCGGCGACCGCTATGTGGTCGAAGCGATGCGCGCGAAGGGCATCAATATCGGCGGCGAGCCCTCCGGACACGTCGTTCTGAACGACTATACGACTACGGGAGACGGTCTCGTCACCGCGCTTCAGGTGCTGTCGGTGGTCGCGGAGGAGAACCGCCCGGTCTCCGAAGCCTGCGACCGCTTCGCGCCATTCCCGCAACTTCTGAAAAACGTCCGCCACAAGGGCGGCGACGCCGATCCGCTCGCCGATCCCATCGTCGTCGAGGCGATCAAGGACGGCGAGGCGCGGTTGAACTCCACGGGGCGCCTCGTCATCCGCAAATCCGGTACCGAGCCGCTGGTGCGCGTCATGGCCGAAGGCGAAGACGATGCGCTGGTTCAGGCGGTCGTCGGCGATATCGTCGGCGCGCTGGAGAGGGCGTGCGCGTAGGGCGTATACAGACCACCTTCGCCGCCTGCGGCCTTGTCGTCGCGGCGGGCCTCTCCGCGTGCGAGGAAGAGGTGAAAGAGATCGACAGTCTGGTCGTCTACCGCGATAGCGCCTGCACGATCTCTGAAGAAGCGAAAATCCATTTCCGGTCCATTCGAAGCAATCTCGCCTACGAGCTCTGGATCGAATGTGAGGCGGGCGAGCGCCGCGCCGGGCCGGAAAGGTTGGTTCAGGTCTGGGACCCCGAATTCTTCTCGATACAGATCGAAGCGACGCCGGGGCTGCCGCGCGTCGTCGTCTTTTTCTGTCCCGATGGCGGCGAGGGCGAGCGACAGGCGTTCGAGCGCGCGGCCGCCGCTTTCGCGGCGGAGAACAGGGGCCTTCTGAAAGCCCGGCTCGTCGGCGCCTACGACGACGGCTCCTGCCCGGGCGCAACCGGCTCCTCCGGCGCGCGGCGCAAGCAGAATTTCCGCAACTTCGAGAAGGGTTCACCCTTCTAGGCGCGTCTCGCGCAGAGCCACGTAGTGAGGCGCGGCGGCTTCCGCGACGCGCTCTAGCTCATCGGGCAGCGGCGTCGGTTCGCCGGGGGCCGGGCCGAAGCCTGTCGATCGCCAGACCGCGTCATACCAGTGCGCCGCCCAAGGTCCATCTTCCGGGCGCGGACCCGCGGGCCAGGCGAGCATTTCCTCCGCCCAGGGAATGTCGAGCGCATTGCAGAAGGCGCGCAGCATAGTTTCCGGCGCGCGGAGGATGTCGTCGCTGTCGATGATCGGCGGGCGCGCGCCCGTCAGCGCCGTGATCTCGTCGACCAACGCCGCCTGCTCGACGACGCCGACATCCGCCAAAGTCGCTTCGCCCCCGCGCTTCTTCGCATAGGAGGCGAGGACGCGGCGCGGATCGCGGATGAGGATCGCGTGGCGGCAGGCGGTCATCCAGCCGCGCGGCGTCGCGGGCGTCACGTGATGGGTCATGTGCTTCTGATAGAAGACCGCCGCGCCGCCGGGGGCGGGGCCCTCCAGCGTCTTCGCGACGGCGTTCCAGTCGCACTCCATGGCCGCGATCACCTCCGCCGCCATCGGGTGCAGGGCGCCCGTCTCCTTCAGCCACGCGCCGTAAAACGGTTCGTCCACGCACGTCGTATCAGGCCGCGCGCCGAAGCTGCGCATCATGGTGGTGGAGAGATTGCGCGGCCCCGACCACATCGCGACTCGGATGGGGGAGCTCATTGGATAGGCGTCAGATTTGCGCGCATGTGCGCTTTGTAGGCGTCGCGCAGCATCTGCGTCACCGGCCCGTCGACGGTCTCGATCTCCCGTCCGTCCACGGCGCGCACGGGGGTGAGCCCGGCGAAGGTGCCGGTGACGAAGCTTTCGTCCGCATTGTAGACGTCGAAGAGGGAGAAGCGCTTCTCGAAGGCGGGAACCCCCGCCGCGCGGCAGACCTCCAGCACGTTCCCACGGGTGACGCCGCCGAGGCAGTATTCCGGCGGCGAGGTCCACACCTCGCCATTGGTCACGATGAAGAAGTGCGTCGAGTTGCAGGTCGCGACGAAGCCCGCCGGGTCAAGCATCAAGGCTTCATCCGCCCCCGCCTTATCGGCCTGGATGCAGGCGAGAATGCAGTTGAGCTTGGAATGGGAGTTGAGTTTCTGGTCCTGCTCGGCGGGGCCGGTGCGACGCACATGGACGGTCGCGAGCGAAATGCCCTTCGCCGCCGTCTCGGGCAGGGGCGCCTTGTACTCCGGGATGATGACGATCGTCGCGCTTCCGATGGTGAAGCGCGGCCCCTGATAGGGCGTCTTCTTGATCCCGCGGGTGACCATGAGGCGGACATGGACGCCGTCCGTCATGTCGTTGGCTTTGAGGCAGTCGAAAAGCCGCTCGGCGAGGGCCTCGGGCGCCAGCCCCACATCCATGTCGATGGTCTTCGCCCCGGCGTAGAGGCGCTTCAGGTGCTTCTCCAGAAACGCGACGCCGCCATCGACGACGCGCAATCCCTCCCATACGCCGTCGCCGAGAATGAATCCGCTGTCGAAAACCGAGACGACGGCTTCCTCGCGCTTCTTCAACGCTCCGTTGACGGAGATGAGGACGTCCGCGTTGCGCGGGTCATCAAGGTAGTCGTGCACGCCGGCGTGATCGTCCAAGGGGGCCTCCAGTTTCGTGCGCCCGAACTTGGAAGTCCCGGGCGCGATGGGGTATCCGAGCGACAACGTTTCAGGAGGCGCCGATGTCCGACTTCTTCCCCGTCGTCATTCACCACAATCCAGACTGCGGCACCTCGCGCAATGTCGTGCGCATCGTCGAGGCCGCCGGCTACACGCCCGAGATCGTCCCGTACCTTGAGACGGGCTGGCGGCGGCCGCAACTTCTCGCACTCTTTGCGGCTGCGGGCCTTACGCCCCGTTCGGCGCTTCGGGAGTCGAAGTCCCCCGCGAAGGAGCTGGGGCTTTTGGAGGAGGGCGTCTCCGACGCCGCGATCCTCGATGCGATGCTGGAGCATCCGGTGCTGGTGAACCGGCCCATCGTCGCGACCCCGAAAGGCGTCGCGCTCTGCCGGCCCTCGGGCGCCGTGCTCGATCTCCTCGCCAAATGGCCGGACGCGCCCTTCGCGAAGGAGGACGGCGATCTCGTCATCGACGCGGATGGCAAGCGCGTCGATGGGGCCTAGATCATACCCGTGACCACGCCCCGCATCCTCATCATCGCCGGCTCGGACCCCTCGGGCGGGGCCGGCGTGCAGGCCGACATCAAGACCGTGACGGCGCTTGGCGGCTACGCCATGGCGGCGATCACCGCGTTGACGGTGCAGGACACCACCGGCGTTCACGCCGTGCACGGCGTACCGGCGGATGTTGTCGCCGCGCAGGCGCGGGCCTGCCTTGAGGATATCGGCGCGGACGCGGTGAAGATCGGCATGCTGGGAAGCGCCGAGGTCGTCGAAGTGGTCGCCGATCTTCTGGCTGATTTCTCCGGGCCCGTCGTTCTCGATCCCGTTCTCGCGGCGACCTCGGGCGACAGCCTCGCGGGCGAGGGCGTGCGCGAGGCGATCCTTGAGAAGCTCCTGCCGCGCGCGCGCGTCGTCACGCCGAACGCGCCGGAAGCCGAAAGCCTGAGCGGGCTCTCTATCGAAACCGAGGCGGATCTGGAGGAGGCGGGCCGGGCGCTGATCGACCTCGGCGCGCAGGCGGCGCTCGTGAAGGGCGGCCACCTCAACGGCGTGGAGACGGTCGACGCGCTCGTCACCGCCGACGGCGCGCGCCTGTGGCGGGCGCCGCGCATCGAGACGCGCCACACCCACGGCACCGGCTGCACGCTGGCGAGCGCTCTAGCGGCGAGCCTTGCTCACGGCCTGCCGCTCGAAGAAGCCGTCGCGCTCGCGCGGGATTTTGTTCGTCGCGGCATCGAAACAGCGCCCGGTTTCGGCCGCGGGCACGGGCCGCTCAACCATCTGCACACGCTTGGTTAACGCCCGCGCGGCATCATCCGCGGCCCTGCAACCGCCCGTTTTCAGAGGGGATTTTCCCGTCGCGGGCGACGCAGCTAGGATGCGGCGATGAGCGAATATGACATCTATCAGGTCGACGCCTTCGCGGGCGCCGTCTTCGCGGGCAACCCCGCCGCCGTCGTGCCCATGGCCGACTGGGCGCCGGACGCCGTCCTTCAGAACATCGCCTCGGAGAACAATCTCGCCGAGACCGCCTTCTTCACTGCGACCGACGCGCCGGAGCGTTATCGCCTACGTTGGTTCACGCCCGCGCAGGAGGTGCCGCTCTGCGGCCACGCGACGCTCGCCTCGGCCCACGTCCTCTTCAAGCATCTCGGCTTCACGGGGCCGGAGATCGTCTTCGAGACCCTCGGCGGCGATCTCACGGTGAAGAAGTCCGCAAGCGGCGGATATGAAATGGATTTCCCCGCCGACCCGCCGACGCCGACGGTCGCGCCCGAAGGCCTCGCCGACGCCCTCGGCGCCGCCCCGAGCGCTGTCTTCCGCGCGCAATATCTGATGGCGGTATATCCGGACGCAGCCGCGGTGAAGGCGCTCCGCCCGGACCTGACGAAGCTCGAAGCGCTCGCCGATGGTCGGTTGACGGACTGCGTCATCGCGACGGCGCCGGGCGAGGGGGACGCGGACTTCGTCTCGCGGTTCTTCGCGCCAAGCCAGGGCATTCCCGAAGACCCGGTGACGGGCTCGGCCCATTGCGTGCTCGCGCCGTATTGGGCCGACAAGCTCGGCAAACGCCAACTGGTTGGCTTCCAGGCGAGCAAACGCGGCGGCCGCGTCGCGTGCCGCCTCGCGGGCGACCGGGTGATGCTCTCCGGCGACGCCGTGACCTATCTCCGCGGACGGATTTTTGTTTAGCGCTTTTGGCCGTCCTTCGTGACGCCCGCTTACGCGGGCTCCTCAGGACGAAGATTGCTCTTCGCTTTGATAGTCCAGAACTTCGTCCTGAGGAGCGGCGAAGCCGCGTCACGAAGGACGCGACGCGTCGCGACCTCAACGCGCCCCCGACCGGCTCACAGCCAGCCCTGCGAGAATGATCCCGAGCGCGATGAAGCTGGAGAGCGCGAGCCGCTCGCCGAACGCCGCCCAGCCGAGGCCGACGGCGACGAGGGGCGTCAGATAGTTCGAGAACGACATGAAGCTCGGCCCGGCGCTGCGCACGAGCAGGATGATGATGATGGCGTTGAGCCCGGTCGGGAAAACGCCGAGTGCGACGACAGAGAGCGCCGCGCCCCATGTCCACCCCTCGCTCGGCGCGCCGAAGACGAGTGCGACGGGCGTGAGAAGCACCGCCGCGACCAGCACCGCGCCCGCCGAGAGGCTGCGCGCCGGCATCTCCGGCGCCCGGCGGACGATGATGGAGGCGACGGCGTAACAGACCGCCGCGGTGAGGATCGCCCCCTGCGCCAGCGCCGAGCCGTCGCCCGCGCGCGCCACGGCGTCAGGCCCGATGAGGACGCCGATCCCCGTAAACCCGATAGCGAAGCCGATCCCCTTGCGGACCGTCAGCCGCTCGTCCGTGAGGAAATGGGCGAGCGCGAGCGTCGCGAGCGGCATGAACGCCATGTAGATGCCCGCAAGGCCGGACGGCACCGTCTGCTGACCCCACGGAAAGAGGAAGAACGGGATCGCGTAACCGACGATCCCGACGCCGATGATTGAGCGCCAGCGACTGTCCAGCCGCCCCTCCGTCACCAGCGGCGGCAGGGTCCGCCCCGCCGCGCGCATGATGACGTAAAGAAGGATCGCGCCCGTCCACATGCGCCCGGCGGCGACGGTTGCGGGCTCCAGCGTCTCCACCGCGACGCGGATCATGGAGAAGGACGAGCCGCCGAAGACCGTCAGCCCGGCGAAGAGAAGCCAGTCTTTCGGCGTCGGACCGGAGCGCGCGACAGGCGCCGTGGCGGCCATGCTCAGGCGTCCGGCATGCGGAAGGAGAGGGCGGCGCGGGCGACCGGCTGATCTTCGCTCGCCTGCCAGCCGATGGCGTCGGCGACGGCGACGCGCTTGCCGACCTTGATGAGACGGGCGCGGGCGAACATGTCGACCGCATCGGCGCCGCGCAGATAGTCGATCTGCACCGAGATTGTCTGGAAGCGGGAGAAGCCCGTTGCGGCCGCCAGCTCCATCTCCGCCGCCGCTTCAAGGAAGGTTGCGACGACGCCGCCATGAAGCGCGCGGATGAGCGGATTGCCGATATGGGCTTCCTGGAAGCCGAGGCCGTAGACGCGTCCCTCTGCGTCCAGATCGACGGAAAGGTTCAGGAACCGCGCCGCCGGCGAGCGGGCGATAATCTCTTTCAGGCGGGCGGTATCTTCGGTCATTGCGCGCCTTTCAGGGACGTCCCGAATTTCGGGCCGCGGGTGCCGACCATGAAGGCGCCGGATCCACGCGCATAGAGCTCGCCGTCCGCGGAGCGGATTTCCCCGGCGACATAAGCGACGTCGTCGCGCACCGTTTCGCAGCGCGCGGCGCAGATCACTTCTTCATCCGTCCGCGGGAGCGACACATAGTCCGAGCGCAGATTGATGGTCGCGACGGGCTTCAGGTCATCAAGGGCGGTGTAGACCGAAAACCCCATGATCGAGTCGAGGATGATCGTGAGGAGCCCGCCATGCACCTGCGGCTCGCCATCTAGCTGGCGAAAGTCTTCCGAAAGCCGCGCCGCGACCGTGAGCGAGCCGCGCGAGACCTCCCGCGGCTCGAAGCCGAGGAGCCCGAAAAGCGGGTGCGCGTCGGCGAAGAACTTGCGCGCCCCGTCGAGGAGCGCCTGTTGTTCGGGGGTAAGATCGACCTTCATGACGCGCGAGCGGTACCGCGTCCGCTGCGCTGCGGCAATGCGGCTCTTCAGAGCAGGATGCGCGCGCCCAAGGCCGGCGGAAAGCGCGGCTCCGCCGTCTCCTCGCTGCGCGCGAAGCAGGCGCCGGCCAGCGCGCACAGGATGGCGACAAGGATCGCGACGAACACGCCGGGCTTCAAGGCGCGTTCTTCAGCGCCGGCGGCTGGCGATGAGCGCAATCGCGCCGAACGCCAAACAAACTGTCCAGAGGACAAAACTCGGTCCCCAGTCGCTCCACCAGTCCGCCGTCAAAGGCGCGGCTTCCGGCTTGTCCATGAAGACCGCCGCGATGGCGTTCAGCGCCGCCACGATGGCGAGCCCTACGCCTCCGATAATGAAAAACCTTCCGGCCATGTCACGCTCCATAAATCCGTCTCGACACGCAGTATGCTAAGTAGGCTTTACATAGGGCGGCTGGGTTCAGTTGTAAAGCATGCTTTACTAACTTCTGCTCTCGTCTGGCGTAAAGATCGCCTCGATCGGGCGGCTGAAGGCTTTGCCAATCCGCATTGCCAGAGAGAGGGACGGATCGTAGCGGCCCTTTTCAATGGAGATGATTGTTTGCCGGCTGACGTCCAACTCCTCTGCAAGACGCGCTTGGCTCCAGCCGTACTCTTCGCGAAGTTCGCGCACGGAGTTTTTCACTGATAGCGCCGCATCACGAAGGGCAGCGCGAGGCCCCATCCGCCGATCATGGCTGGAAAAACCCAGATGAACGAGGGTTGAGGCAGACCCGCCGCCTCCAGAAACCCGATCGCGAACGTGCCAAAGCCGGTCAAAATCGCGGAGATTGCGAACGCTTCAAACTGAATTTTTCGCTGCATCTCATCCATTGTGAAAAGGTGACGCAAGATCACGAACGCGGTGAGGCAGGTCGCAGCGACAGGGGTAAGCGCGATCAGCACCGCCAGCGCCCCGCCGGGCGCGAGCTGATCGTAAAGGCGGTTCGCCAGAACCAGCGCCCCGCC
The DNA here is from genome assembly GCA_964342855.1 of uncultured Caulobacterales bacterium. Lineage (GTDB taxonomy): Bacteria > Pseudomonadota > Alphaproteobacteria > Caulobacterales > Parvularculaceae > JBCBJX01. Next base: position 6,718 of record CAYFIB010000047.1, on the reverse strand, counting down.
GTAAACGGCGATGGAGCCAAGAAGTTCAATCGTGTATCGCGCGGGTTTGAACGCCATGGGCGGCTCCTTTAGACGACCACGATATTACCTTTATGCTGATAGAGTAAAGGTCGCTTGACGCCCTTGCGCTCGCCGTTCACGCGTTCGTCGCCGAATCTCCCAATTTTTTGCGCGTGCGAAGATTCTTATTGCTTCGTTCATGGAATTCTGGGCAACTCCGCGTGGGCCACCCTGTCCCAACGCAGGGCGACCCATCTGTGAGGATGGGAGATAACCGATGACAGATCTCGCGAAGCCCGCGGTCAAACCCGCGCGGCCACATTTTTCGTCCGGACCGTGCGTCAAGCGTCCGGGTTTTGATTTCCAACAGCTGAACCGGGCCCCGCTCGGCCGGTCCCACCGGTCGAAGATCGGGAAATCGCGTCTGAAAGAGGCGATCGACCGCACGCGCGCCGCGCTTGAGGTGCCGGACACGCACCGCATCGCCATCGTGCCGGCGTCGGACACGGGCGCTTTCGAGATGGCCATGTGGTCGCTCCTTGGCCAGCGCCCGGTCTCCGTCGCCGCCTGGGAGAGCTTCGGGCTCGTCTGGGTCACCGACGCGGTGAAACAGTTGAAGCTGGAGCCGCGGGAAATGACCGCGGATTACGGCCTCCTGCCGGATCTTCCGAGCATTGATCCGAGCCACGACATCGCCTTCACCTGGAACGGCACGACCTCCGGCGTGCGTGTTCCGAATGCGGACTGGATCGCCGACGACCGCGAGGGGCTGACCCTCTGCGACGCGACGTCGGCCGCGTTCGCCATGGAGCTTCCGTGGGAGAAGCTCGATGTCGTCACCTATTCCTGGCAAAAAGTGCTGGGCGGGGAAGCTGCCCACGGCATGCTCATCCTCGGGCCCCGCGCCGTCGAGCGCCTTGAAAGCTACACGCCGCCTTGGCCGCTGCCGAAGCTCTTCCGTCTGACGAAAGGCGGCAAGCTGAACGAAGGCATCTTCGAAGGCGCGACCATCAACACGCCCTCCATGCTGTGCGTCGAAGACTATATCGAGGCGCTGACATGGGTGCTCTCCGAAGGCGGCCTGAAAGCCATGATCGCCCGTGCGGACCGCAACGCCGAGACGCTCTGGCGCTGGGTCGAGGAAACGGAATGGGTCGACCATCTGGTCGCCGATCCAAAGCTGCGCTCCAACACCTCCGTGTGCCTCTCGATCGTCGAGCCGACCTACGCCGCTCTCGATGAAGCGGGCCAGCGCGCGGTCGTCAAGCGCATGGAAGCGATGCTGGAGGCCGAAGGCGCCGCCTATGACGTCGCGGGCTATCGCGACGCCCCGCCGGGCCTTCGCATCTGGTGCGGCTCCACGGTCGACGCCGCGGACATTGAAGCCCTCGGTCCCTGGCTCGACTGGGCGTTCAAATCCGCCATGGCGGAGCTTTAAGGCTCTCTTGCGCCGTCCTTCGTGACGGCGCCCCTCAGGGTGAGGAGCGCCGTCACGAAGGACGGCGACCCAACTCAATCCATCATTACCCATCCAATTCAGGACCCGACCCATGCCCAAAGTGCTTATCTCGGACAAGCTGAGCCCGACCGCCGTCGCCGTTTTCAAAGAGCGCGGCCTGGAGACCACCTACGACCCTGATCTCGGCAAAGACCCGGAGAAGCTCGCCGCCGTCATCGGCGAGTACGACGGTCTCGCCATCCGCTCCGCGACGAAGGTGAAAGGGGCGATCCTGGAGAACGCGGCGAACCTGAAGGTCGTCGGCCGCGCCGGTATCGGCGTCGACAATGTCGACATCCCGGCGTCGACGGCCCGCGGCGTCGTCGTCATGAACACGCCGTACGGCAACGCGGTGACGACCGCCGAGCACGCCATCGCCATGATGTTCGCGCTCGCCCGGCAAATTCCGCTCGCGAACGCGTCCACCCACGCCGGCAAGTGGGAGAAGTCCCGCTTCATGGGCGTCGAGCTCTTCAACAAGACCCTCGGCGTCGTCGGTTGCGGCAATATCGGCTCCATCGTCGCGGGCCGCGCCCTCGGCCTGAAAATGAAAGTCATCGCCTTCGACCCGTTCCTGACGCCGGAGCGGGCGCTGGAGCTGGGCGTGAAGAAAGTCGAGCTCGACGAACTTCTCGCCAAGGCCGACGTCATCACCCTGCATACGCCGCTTACGGATCAGACGCGTAACATCATCTCCGCCGACGCGCTGGCGAAAGTGAAGCCGGGCCTGCGGCTCGTGAACTGCGCCCGCGGCGGTCTCGTTGATGAAGTCGCCTTGAAAGAAGCGCTCGATGACGGTCGTGTGGCCGGCGCCGCCCTCGACGTGTTCGAGACCGAGCCCGCGACGGAGCACCCGCTCTTCGGCCACGAGAACGTCGTCGCGACGCCGCACCTCGGCGCCTCGACCTCCGAAGCGCAGGAAAACGTCGCGGTGCAGATCGCCGAACAGATGGCGGACTATCTCCTCACCGGCGCCGTCACCAACGCCCTCAACATGCCGTCGATCACGGCGGAGGAGGCGCCGAAGCTGACGCCGTTCCTCGCGCTCGCCGAGAAGCTCGGCCTCTTCGCCGGTCAGCTGACGGAAACGGGCGTCGAGGAGATCGAGGTCTCGTTCGCGGGCGAGGTCGCTTCGCTCAATGTGAAGCCGCTTCTGCAGACGGCGGTCGCGGGCGTGCTCAAACCGATGTTGCAGGGCGTCAACATCGTCTCCGCGCCGAGCGTCGCGAAGGATCGCGGCATCGTCATCTCCGAGCGGACGACGGATGACGCCGGCTCCTATGACTCGCTCATTTCGCTGCGCGTGCGCACCGAACGTCAAACGCGGACGGTTTCGGGAGTCCTCTTCGGCGGCGAGCCGCGCATCGTCGAGATCAAGGGCGTGAAGATGGACGCCGAATTCGCCGAGCACCTTCTCTACGTCACCAATGAGGACAAGCCGGGCTTCATCGGCGCCCTCGGCGGCGCGCTGGGCGAGGCGGGGGTCAATATCGCGACCTTCAACCTCGGCCGGGCCGCGGCGGGCGGCGACGCCATCGCGCTCGTGGCCGTCGATCAGGCGGTGGAGCCGGGCCTCCTCGACGCGCTCACGACGCTGGAGCACGTCCGCCAGGCGAAGGCGCTGGCGTTCTGATTTCTGTCTTTCGTCATCGCCCCCGGCCTTCGCGGCTTGGGGCGGTGGCGTTTTTGCGCGGGGCGCGCTAACCGGGGCGGGAATCATTCACCCGCGAGAGAGAAAGTCCCGCCCATGTCCGTGCTCGTCGACGCTTCGACCAAAGTTATCTGCCAGGGAATCACCGGCTCGCAGGGCACGTTCCACACCGAACAGGCGATCGCGTACGGCACCAAAATGGTCGGCGGCGTGACGCCGGGCAAAGGCGGTCAGACCCATCTCGATCTGCCGGTGTTCGACACGGTGCGCGAAGCCCGCGAAGCGACCGATTGCGACGCCTCGGTCATCTACGTGCCGCCGCCCTTCGCGGCGGACAGCATTCTTGAAGCCATCGCCGCGGAAGTCCCGCTAATCGTCTGCATCACCGAAGGCATTCCGGTGCAGGACATGATCAAGGTGAAGCGCGCGCTCGACGGCTCCGCCTCGCGCCTCGTCGGCCCGAACTGTCCGGGCGTCATCACGCCGGACGAGTGCAAGATCGGCATCATGCCGGGTCATATTCACCGCAAGGGCTCGGTCGGCATCGTTTCGCGCTCCGGCACGCTCACCTATGAAGCCGTGCACCAGACGACGGCGGCAGGCCTCGGCCAGTCCACCTGCGTCGGCATCGGCGGCGACCCGGTGAAGGGCACGGACTTCATCGAAGTGCTGGAGCTCTTCCTCGCCGACGACGCGACGGAAAGCATCATCATGATCGGCGAGATCGGCGGGTCGGCGGAAGCGGACGCGGCGGAATTTCTCGCTTCCAACAACGTGAAAAAGCCGACGGTCGGTTTCATCGCGGGCGTCACGGCCCCGCCGGGCCGCCGCATGGGCCACGCCGGCGCGATCGTTTCGGGCGGTTCCGACACCGCCGAAGCGAAAATCGAAGCCATGAACAAGGCCGGCATCGCCGTTTCGCCGACGCCGGCGGCCCTTGGTTCGACCCTCGTCGACCTGCTGAAAGGCTGAGCGGGGAGGGGACGCCCGCTCGCGGCCGTTCAAACTTCTTGACCCGCCCCTAAAATCGACTTTCGGACCATAGCCGGGGTCTTCAGTCTTGGTTAAGACGCCCTTGATCCTATGTCCGGATCATTCCGCACCTTAAAAAACCGGTCCGCGCACCCATGGCACATGACGGCTCACAGCCTTCCGCCGGCGGCTCAATTAACGAAGCCCTCGCCGCCACATCCTTCATCTCGGGCGCCAGCGCCCAGTTCCTCGAAAATCTGTATGCGAAATACGAGGCCGATCCGAATTCGGTCTCCGAGGAATGGCGCGCCTTCTTCGCCGAACTGGGCGATGAAAAAGGCGACGCGTCGAAAAACGCGGACGGGCCCAGTTGGAAGCGCAAGGACTGGCCGAAGCCGGTCAACGGCGAGCTGACGAGCGCTCTCGACGGCGACTGGTCGGCGCTGGAGCCGCATGAGCTGCCGACGAAAGTGAAAGCGAAGCTGGAGGAGCGCGCGCCCGCGACGGACGACGCCGCCATCCGCGACGCGACGCAGGACTCCATCAGCGCGCTCATGCTGATCCGCGCCTACCGCATGCGCGGGCACCTGGTCGCCGATCTCGACCCGCTCGGCCTGCAGGATGAAACGACGCATCCGGAGCTGGATCCGAAGACCTACGGCTTCACCGAGGCCGACATGGATCGACCGATCTTCATCAACTGGGTGCTCGGCCTCGAAACCGCGACGCTGCGCGAGATCATCGAGATCGTGAAGCGGACCTATTGCGGCACGTTCGCGGTCGAGTTCATGCACATCTCCGATCCGGAGCAGAAAGCCTGGCTGCAGCGCCGCATAGAAGGCCCGGACAAAGAGATCGCCTTCACAAAGAACGGCAAGGAAGCGATCCTGCGCAAGCTGATCGAGACCGAAGGCTTCGAAAAGTTCCTGCACGTCAAATACACCGGCACGAAGCGTTTCGGCCTTGATGGCGGCGAGGCGATGGTTCCGGCGCTGGAGCAGATCATCAAGCGCGGCGGCGCCCTCGGCGTGAAGGAAATCGTCGTCGGCATGCCGCACCGCGGCCGCCTCAACGTGCTCGCCGCGGTGATGGGCAAGCCCTATCACCATATTTTCCACGAGTTTCAGGGCGGCTCCGTCACGCCGTCGAACGTGGAAGGTTCCGGCGACGTCAAATATCACCTCGGCGCCTCGTCCGACCGGGTGTTCGATGGAAACTCCGTGCACCTCTCGCTTTCGGCGAACCCCTCGCACCTTGAGGCGGTGAACCCGGTCGTGCTCGGCAAGGCCCGCTGTAAACAGGACCGCATTGAGCCGCCCGAAGAGCTGAAAGAGCCACGCACCCACGTGCTGCCGCTGCTCCTCCATGGCGATGCCGCCTTCGCCGGGCAGGGCGTGGTCGCGGAGTGCTTCTCGTTCTCCGGCCTCAAGGGCTACCGCGCGGGCGGGACGATCCACTTCATCGTCAACAACCAGATTGGCTTCACGACGAGCCCGAAATACGCGCGCTCCTCGCCCTATCCGTCCGATGTCGCGAAAATGGTCGACGCGCCGATCTTCCACGTGAACGGCGACGACCCGGAAGCGGTGACGTATGCGGCGAAGGTCGCGACCGAGTTCCGTCAGGAATTCGGGTCCGATGTCGTCATCGACATGTTCTGCTATCGCCGCTTCGGCCACAATGAAGGCGACGAGCCGTCCTTCACCCAGCCGCTCATGTACAAGAAGATCGGCGACCACAAGCGCGTGCGCGAGATGTATGCGGATCGTCTGGTCGCCGAAGGCGTCATCGACGCGGACTGGACCGAGAAGGTCACGGCGGAGTTCCAGGAATTCCTCGAAGGCGAGTTCAAGGCCGGCGAAGAATTCAAGCCGAACAAGGCCGACTGGCTGGATGGCGCGTGGTCGGGCATTTCGCTTCCGGACGACGGCGACCGCCGTGGCGACACGGCCGTGGAGCAGGGCCTTCTGCAGGAGATCGGCTCGACGCTGACGACTGTCCCGGACGGCTTCAACGCGCACAAGACGCTGAAGCGCGTGCTCGGCCAGAAAGAAAAGATGTTCGCGGGCGATCAGGGCTTCGACTGGGCGACGGCTGAGGCGCTCGCCTTCGGCTCGCTCATCAACGAAGGCTATCGCGTGCGCCTCTCGGGTCAGGACTCCGGTCGCGGCACGTTCTCCCAGCGTCACTCGGTCTTCGTCGATCAGGAGACGGAGAAACGCTACACGCCTCTGCGCCATTTGAAAGGCGCTAGGGGCCGGTTCGAGGTGATCGACTCGAACCTCTCCGAGTTCGCGGTGATGGGCTTTGAATACGGCTACTCGCTGACGGACCCGAACTGTCTGACGCTCTGGGAAGGCCAGTTCGGCGACTTCGCCAACGGCGCTCAGGTCATCATGGACCAGTTCATCTCCTCCGGCGAACGCAAGTGGCTGCGCATGTCGGGCCTCGTCCTTCTGCTGCCGCACGGCTATGAAGGTCAGGGGCCGGAGCACTCCTCCGCGCGGCTGGAGCGCTATCTGCAGCTCTGCGCGCAGGACAACATGCAGGTCGCGAACTGCACGACGCCGGCGAACTACTTCCACATCCTGCGCCGT
>CAYFIB010000046.1:0-18229 GCA_964342855.1 uncultured Caulobacterales bacterium | reverse complement strand
CGGGAGGCGCGACGCCGAGGGCGTCGAGAAACGCGTCGAAGGCGGCGTCTCCTGTGGGCGGCGCCGCACGCTCAGAATCCGCGAGACTTGATGATGGCTCTGACGGAGTCGGCGGCGGCGCTGGATCGGGCGCTGAAAACGGATCAACAGCGCGTGACGTCGCCGGCTCCGGCGCCTCTGATGCAAACGGATCAGATGTATCCGATTGCGGCGCTGTATAGTGATCATCTCCTTTCGGAGCACCGGCGCTCTCTAGTTCGAGATCATCGTCGTCTTCCCACCACTTCTCTCCCGCATTCTGCGGAATTGGCGGTGTCTGACGCACGGGATCCGGCGGACGGAAGAAATCATCCGGGCTCGCGCCTCGATCGGAACCTTGAGCTTCGCCGCCGAGCGGGTCGGTCGGCGTGGAGAGCCCGAACGGATCGTCATCAGCGGCCTCCTGCTCCGTCTTGAGAGCTGGCTGATCCGGAGCCAAGGACGGCGCAGCCAACGCGCCTTCAGGCGCGGCTGCGGAAACGACTTCAATCACGTAGCGACCGAGACGGATCTGATCGCCCGGACCGATCGCGCGCCTTGCGCCTTTCCCTATAGGGGCGCGCTCATCGTTGACGAAAAGACCATTCGTCGAGTGGTCCTCAATGACGTACCCGCCGCCTTCGAGTTCGACTTTCGCGTGAACGCTGGAGACATGGCGTTCAGGATCGATCAGCACCCAGTCGCTCGCCGCGCCACGACCGATTGAAGCACCCGCGGAAAGTTCCGCGGACAGCGCGACGCCCTCGGGGACAGTGGCGGTGGAGATGATCTTCAGTTTCAGCGTCATGGTGGAACGGTTACTTCGCGCTTTCTGCCCGGATCACGATGGCCGTAATATTGTCCCGCCCGCCCGAGGCGAGCGCGTTGTCGATCAGCATCTGCGCAGCGCGGTTCGGGTCCGGCTCGCGAAGGCGATCGGCGAGCATGGCGGACGCGACTTCCTTATAAAGACCATCGCTGCACAGGAGAAAAACATCGCCGGGCTGTACGTCGATATCGATAGAATCGAGCTGAAGCTTGTCGTGCGCGCCGACCGCGCGCGTGATGACGTTGCCCGCCATCGCCGCCTCGATCAGATCGCCGCCTGCTTCTTTTGCTTTCATTTCGGTGACAAGATCGTGGTCCGTTGACAGTTGCTTGAAATCCGACCCGCGCAGACGATAGAGGCGCGCATCCCCCGCCCAGAGACATCGCGCGGTCCCGTCCCGGGCGACAAGCGCGACCGTCGCGGCGCCGATTACGGCGCCGGGCCCGCGCTCTTCCGCCATGGCCCTCAAATCAGCGTTTGCGGAGTATAGCGCCGAACCCACCGTATGCGACGCATCCTTCAGACGCTTCGGAGAGCCTGCGCGATCAGCCCGGTCGACGATCAGGGCTGACGCGACATCGCCCGCCTCGTGACCGCCCATGCCGTCCGCGACAATCCATACGCCGCGATCCGTTCGCGACAGGAAATTGTCTTCGTTTACTGAACGGACGAGACCCTTATTGGTCGCCCCGGCTGCTCTGTAAACGATTGAGGGGCTGCGCCCTTTCAGGAAACTGAAGAAACCGTCGTCGCGTGTCACAGGGGGATCTCCGTTTCGCTAGCGACGCTTTCCAGAAGGTCGGCGTATGAGGGTGTCGAGAACAATTCGCCGTCGACTGGTCGGGAGACCGCACCGCTTCGCCATTCGGCGCTGGTCGATAGCGGTCGCCTAAGTGCGGATACCCGATTTGCCCAAGCGCTGAAGTCGAACCCCTCCGGTCGCAGAGCGTCGCGTGCGAGGGCTTCAGCGTCGCTGAAATAGGTTTCAGCGCCTTCGTCAACCGACTGTTCAGCGACAAGCGCGATGGGGAAATAGCGCCCCGCCGCGTCGACGCTCGGACAAAGGACGCCCGCCCAAACCCGCCCGGAAAACGCACCAGCAAAGCGCCAGATTGGCGACACGAGATAGTCCTGCAGCCAGGATTGCGGTCGATGATCGGCGAATGTCGCCAGCCCCGCCTTCGACCAGACTTCCAGCGCGTCCGTGAGGGGTCGTGGAAGACCCCGTTCCACAAAGTCACCCCTGGTCGGAATTTTCCCGAAGAACCCTGCGGCGCTCATTTAAGCTCCCCCGGGCAGTCAAAACGCGTCCAGTCGTTCATGGTCGTGAACGGATTGAAGACGGAATTGGCGCGGAAGGCGTATCGCGCCCAGAGCGTTCGGGTGCTGAGAGCAACGGTGTATGCGCCGCCGTTCACGCGGCCGCGGCGCTCCATCAGCATCCGGAAAAGATGCCATGGATCGTCCGCATCATTTGTCTCCGCTCCGCCAGACACCGTCGTCAGCGACAGGCGCGACGGCATATCGTTCGGCCAGACAAGCCCGCGCACCTCTTCCGCAAGGCCCTGTCGATAGACGATCTCCCGTCCGCCGGCGACGAGCGTCGCTGTGGCGACCTGCGGATGCGTCTCGACGGGTTCGACGGAGAACGTCGCCCGTAAGGGCCCGGAGCATTGTCCGAAGAACGCCATGCAGATCGCTTCGGCGCGCTGAAACTGAACAAGAACATTGTTGTCGGTTCCCGCGCCCGGCCCCCAGACCCAGCTCGATCCGTTGTCATCAATCAGCGGACGAAGCTCGTTGTTGATGAAGGTCATCAGACGCCCGGTCGGGCCGAAAATGCGCGTGAAATCGTCGAGGAGAATGTAGTCACGCGAATTTTCGGTGAAGGGAAACTTGCCCGCGGTCGCGACCCGGCATTCACGGGAGAACTCGCGGTTCCAGAGGGCGCGGACGTTTTCAAAACGGCCGCTCGCGCTGTCGTCCTCCGCCATGTCGGCGATGTCGTCGAACACGTCGCCAAGCCCTCGGGTCGCCGGATTGTCGCCAAGCACCGCGCCGGCGCCGCGCACGCGGTTGATCGCGTCCATGGCGGGAGGCGGCAGTTCGGAGTGGAGCCCGCGATTGAGTTCGATCACATAGCGCTCAACCGTCTTCATGTTGACGATGATCTGCGCGAACTCACGCGCTTCGCCCTCTCCCTCCATCAAGGACCGAAGCGGCGCGAATTCGCGGGCGACGCGCGCATACGGGCTGTCGCCGCTCGCTTCTGCTTCTTCGCCGGCGGAGAAAAGGGATGAAACCGCCCCGACCGCCTGCGCCGCCGCGCCGTCCGGCGCCCGCAGATCCGTGTTGGAATTAACCAGCTCCAAAAACCGCTCAAGCGGCGAATTCTGACTGATGAGCCACCGCAGCCCATCAAACCCGCCAGATCGCGACACGCCGATGTCGTCGAGCACATAGGTCCAGAACTCGATGTAATCATTGACATACAGATCGATGACCGCGCGCGTGAGGCGTTCTTTTTCAGCGGGCTCGAATTCCGCGACGTTGTCGCCGTAAGCGAACGCGTCCGCGCTGAAAGCCTGGAGCGCGCGTTCTGCGCCGCCGCCGACGAAGTCCTGAAACCCGTCGCGCGTAAACATGGCGGGAATGATCGCGTTCAGCGGTCCGCCGGACTTGCGGACGAGGGTCGTCGCGCGCCCGACATCGGTCGCGAGATCGAACCGCAACTCGCCGGACGCGCCACCGGCGGCCGAAAGCGCGGCGTCCGCCAGCTCTTCATATCGCCAGACGCCGTAAGCGATGCGCGCCGGGTCAAGACCGTCCGGGTTTGAATTGATCGCACCACGCGCAGCGGCGAGAACGTCGCGATCAAGGGCGAGCGGAAGCGGCCCCCTCCACAAATCGAGCCAGGCGTCCACATGCGGGGCGGCGCGACGGCCAAGCGCCCCGGTATCTCCGCTCCATGAATACTCGATCATCTGACGGAAGAGTTCGCGGTCGTCGCCACGGAGACGTTGGCGCGGCGCCTCCAGCATTGCGTAGGACTTCAACACCTGCGGCGCGAGATTAACATCCGTGAACGTCTTGAAGAGGCTGCCGTCTGCGGGAAACGCCTCGAGTTGGGTGTTCCGTCGCATAAGACGGTCTTCGAACCGGCGCTTTACGAGAGGACCCATCATACGATCGAGCGCGCCCCGGTATGCGGTTCGCGGCGCCGTTCGGGCGGGGCCAGCGCCAGCGAGACCAAATGTCGGCCCGCCGAGGCCCGCCTCACGAACGGAGACGTTCAACGCCGCCAATCTGTCCAACCGTCCAAGCGCGGTTTCAGCGTCTACGGAGAACCGGCCCGTCGCGGTCGGCGGTTCGGGAAAATCGTCCCGGAACGTCTGCAGCTCGGCGGCGATCTCCTTGAAGCGACCGGCGTTCGTCGTCATGCCGATGGTCCAGGCGACAAGACCGAGGAACAACGCGCCGGCCGCGCCAGCGTACGCCCCGCGCCTGAGCCAGGCGAGACGGATCTCTTCTTTCTGACGCAGACCGAGAAGGTCCTGCTCAGGAAAAACAACGCGTTGCAACGCGTCGCGGATGAAATACGCCCGCGACTGCGCGGGACGACGCGCGTCCGCGCCATCAGCGGCGAGGCCCAGCGCCCGGCCCATGGCGCCGATCAGCCGGTCGATCGGCGCGCCTTCCTGCACCCCGCTGGTGAGGTAAAAACCGCGCACCAACGGCGTCTCATGATAGGCGTTGGGCGCGAAGGCCTCTTCCAGAAACTGCCGCAAGGGTCGGCGGAGTTCAGCGACCTGCTGCGGAAACCCGAAAATCAGGGTGCGCCGCTTAGGATCGCGCTCGTCGTGCACGAGGACCGATACGCCAGCTGAAAGGCGATCGATCAGTCCATCGAAGGCGGGCGCAAACCCGTCCGCGGGGCCCGGGTCGCGCGCCGGGTCCAGTTCAAGGTCCGGCCGCGTATGCCCCCAGACCTGCGCGCGCTCATCCGGCGTCAGCGCATCAAAATACTCCGCAAACCCTGCGACGAGATCGACCTTCGTAACGAGCACATAGATCGGCAGGCGAAGGCCCAGTATGGACTGCACCTCCTGTACGCGGCGCCGAACCGCATCAGCGTGCGCCGAACGTTGCCGGGCGTCGCTTTCCAGAAGCGTATCGGCGCCGATGGCGATGAAGACGCCATTGAGCGGGCGCCGACGCCGGTACTTTTTCAGAAGCTCCAGAAACGCCGTCCACGCTGCTTTATCGCCCCCGGGGTCCGAGTCCTGGGTCGTGTAACGGCCCGCCGTATCAAGAAGCACGGCCTGATCCGTGAACCACCAATCGCAATCGCGCGTGCCGCCGATGCCTTTAAGGGCGCTTTCGCCGTAGCTTTGCTCAAGCGGAAACTTGAGGCCGGCATTGCGGAGCGCGGTCGACTTGCCGGAGCCGGGCGGGCCGATAATGACGTACCATGGCAGATTCAGCAGGCCGCCGGCGCCGTCCAGACCTGTTTTGAGCTGAGATATTGCGCTCTCGAATTTCTCTTTCAGGACATCCGCCTCTCCGGGCGCCGACATTTCGTCGAGCATCCGGTCGGCCGAACGCTTCTTGAGAAAACGCGCGAGCGCCTCCCCGCCACCCCATAGAACCAGCACCAGTATAATGAGACCGATACGCGTCAGAACGCTCCAGCCAAGCGCGAGCCCGCCCACCCATACGCCAAGCGAGACGAGAACAAGCGCCAGAGCGCGCGGCGTGATCGGATGTCGCAGGAAAGCGAGCGCCGGGCCCGCGACGGCTTTGAACGCGCTCATGCGCCGCCTCCTGCGCCGCGAAAGCGGATTTCAACGCGCCGATTGAGCGCCCGATCGGCGGCTGAACTCTCCGCGACCAGCGGGCGGCGGGAGCTCCAGCCCTCCGCCTCCAGACGGGCTGCGGAAACGCCGTCGGCGGCGAGGCGTTTGGCGACCGCTTCAGCGCGAGCTTGCGACGTGCGCGCGTTCGCCGACGCCGAACCGGTTGAATCCGTATGCCCCTCGACAATCACGGCGCCCGGGAACTCGGACAGAAGATCCGCAATATCGACAAGCGCCTGCCCATAAGCCGCACCGATATCTGCGCCGCCCGTGCGGAAGAGCACGCCGTCGGGCGACTTGCCGAGGAGCCGGATGGTCGTGATCGGGCCTTCGTCCACGACCTCGAGCGTACGCCCGAGATGAGGCGCGAGCGCCTCACGCGGATCGATCGCGATAGGCGGCGGCGGCGCATCCGCCAGCGCGGCCGCAGCGCCGCCGCCGATGTCCTGAGCCAGAGCGGCCGCCGGTCGGGCCGCGTTGAAAAGAAGGAGGCTGTAGGCGGCGTAAATCAGCACAAGCGCCCCGACGGTTCCAGCGAGAACGGCCCAGAGCGGGATGACTTTCATCAACTGCTCGGCGGCGCCCGCCTCGCGCCCGCGCCATTGCGGCGACAACGCGCGCTCCGGCGCCGGGCGCTGATTCTGCAAGATACGGAACAGCCCGTCTTTCAGATTGAGAAGGTGGCCGCTCTCCTTGACCCGGTACTTACCCTCAAAACCGAATGCGAGAACATAATAAGCGAGCTGCAGGAAGCCGGAGTTCACGCCGGGCTCACGCTTCGCGCGCTCGATGATGTCGAAAACTTTCTCTCCGCCCCAGGTTTCGCCGTGAAACTCTGCGAGGAGAGTGCGATCCGCCCAACCGTGTTCCGGCCCCCATGGCGTGCCCATGGCCGCCTCGTCAATCATGGTGCAGAGCATATAGCGCGCCGCCTGCGCCGCGGCGCTTTGAACGCCGGCGACCTTGGCGGAAGCGTCAAACGCCCGGACTTCATCGACAATTCGCTTGCGCAATGCGGCGGGATCGGACGCGGAAACCGTCTGCCGGATCTGAGCCGCGCTGAGCAGCAAGGGCGCGGCTGCGCGCACCAGCGGATCGTCAGCGGCATGCGGATCAAACCCGTCTCCAAGCTGACGAGACCCGGCTGAAGCGGGAGGCGCCGCGGAGCGGGGTGGGGGCGTCGACGCCTTCGGCGCTGATGCGGCCCCTCCCGGCGTCGGGATGATGACCGTCCGATCAAGAGGCGAGGCGAAGGGATCGTCGGCGTCGCTCATGTCAGTTCGCCTGCCGTATGGCCCAGAGGTCGACCGTAACGCCCGGGAACGCGCCGCCGACGTGCACCGCGAACCCGGCGGATTTCTTCAGCCCATCCCAGTACTCGCCCTGACGCTCGAGCTCGAAATAGGTCTTGCCCGCATGAAAGGGAATTTGACGCGGAGCGACCGGAAGCGGACGAACCCGAACGCCCGGCAGCTGAACGGTGACGAGATCGCGAATGACCTCGACTCCGCCGATTTTCACCTGTTGAGGAAAGAGCTTCCGGACGTCTTCAGGCGGCATGTCGGCGGCCACGGCGAGCACGAACTGCGCGCCATCGAACAACGTGCGATCGCCGATCTCTGCGACGCGAATGCCGTATTTGCGCTCCGGCAACGGTATCTGCACCGCCGACGGATCACCGACGAATGAGAGCGCGCGCCGCGCCTCTTCCGCGACAGGTGCAAAGGCGTTCGCGGCGTCATTGTGCGTATAAGGCGGGAACTTCGCAGCGAGCTTGTCCGGTCGTGAGAACGCCGCGAGGTCGCCGCAGAGAGCGATGGCCAGTCGGAACGCCTCTTCCGGATGCGTACGAACGGAGTCGGCATGGCGCAGGAGCGGCGCGTACCGGTTCAATGTCTGCAGGAGAAGGAAATCCGAAACCTCAGCCGCGCCGCCGCGCCCTGCGGCGGAGACCCGCTCTGCGAGCGCCTGCGCCCGGTTCTCCACCAAGCCGGCGACCTGCCCGAGGAAACCGCGCAGCCCGCCAGCCGCCTCCATTCGGAGCGCAGGCGGAGCGAAATTCGCATCCAGCACGACGCCGCCGTCCGGACGAACGTCCGCGATGCGACATGCCGGCAGACTGACGCGGCCGCGCGCGTCTTCCGTTGAGGCGACATCCAACCGCAGCGCTATGGTGGCGACATCGATCTCGGCCGGCTCCGTCGCGGCGTCTGTCATGACGTCGCGCGCATCCAGCGTCTTGAGACGCCGCCGCGCGGCGGCGTCCTCTCTACCCGCCTCCAGATCGCCTTCCCGTGCAATGGCCGACGACACCGTCACCACCTTGCCGATCGCAGCATCGCTGACCTGTAGGGCGACCGGCAGATCGTCATGCGCCGGACAATCGAACACCGTCCCGTCCGGCATGACGCCGAACGCCTTTGTGATGGCGATTTTCCCGGCGCCGAGCAGGACTTCGTCGATCTCGAGCGCATCGAAGCCCCAGAAGTGGGGGGCCGAGACAGCGAGACGCGTTTCAATGATGCGCTCAAGATAGCGCGCTTCCTGCTGAAAATGCTGAGGGCGGAGGAACATGCCCTCCGTCCATGCGACTTTAGAACGCCAGGACACAGGCTTTCCAATTCCTCCCGGATCGACGCGGGCGAACGCGGCGCGCGTTCATTTCGCTTCGATGTGAACCGCCTTCGCGTCTACGCCGATTTTAATGACGCGGCGGCCACGAACCTTTTCAAGCCGCCGCGATTTGATCGGCTCGACCGCGCGCCACTCAACCGATGCGGGCTCCCTGACGAGCGCGATGACGCCGATATGCTCGGCATCTGGATCGACCTCAAGAGACAGCGTCTCGGAACGACCCGGCGCAATCAACACCTCCTCGAACGACAGAAAATCATCGCCGACGGCGCCTTCGGTGTCGGAGGCGAGGCTTCGATAATCCGCTGTCGTGAAGGCGTCGGCCCCGGTCATCTGCACGACCCGCACGACGACGGCGCGCGCCTCGCCCGACGGTCCGGGATTCACGATTTCCGCCGCTGTCAGCTTAACCGACAGCGGCTTCGCTTTCGGGCCGCCGCAAGCCGCTGCAGCGAGCGCGGCGGCAAGGGCGATGATGATCGACGCGCGCGTTCGCATGACGCGGCCTCCTGATCGGCTTGGCTTAGGCTGTGACGTTTTCAGCGATGTTGTACTCGGAAGACACCGTCTTACCTTTCGAGCCATCCTTCGCTTGCTCCGTGTACTCAACTTTCACTTTCGCGAAGTTGAGCGTCACGTTCTCCACCAGGCGATCTTCACCGCCAGAACCACCGGTGGAGACGCTGGTGATCAGCACATCGGTCAGCGTGATGACGAGGTATTCCAGCGGCTTTTCACCCGCCTTGCGCACCGTCAGCACGACCGTCGGGATATGCTTGCCGTTGCAGGTGCGCTTGATGAGTTCAGGCGACGCCTTGCAGACGTACTTCGTCATCGACAGGTCCTGAACACTCGCCTTGCCGGCGCCGGCGCCGCCGCCGAGATGCGCGGTTCCGCTTTGGGAGACGCCCCAGCTCCAGGACAGGACGTCGATTTCGCCTTTGTGACTGTTGTCGACGGACTCGCTCTCGATCCCGTCAAATTTCGCAAACATGTCTACGGCCACGGTCTGTTCCTCCTCATGTGCCGAAATGATTGATCGGTATGCTCTTCAAGACGCAACTGGACGCGACCGAGCCGCCCCCTTTTTCGATGTTAGCCCGCCTTTTGTGACGGCAATTTGGAGACGAGCCGAAGCGACGCCTTGAGCCCCTCAAGCTGATAGTGCGGGCGCAGGAAGAAGCGCGCCGCGTAATAGCCGGGCGCGCCCTCGACGTCCTCGACGACAACTTCAGCTGCGGCGAGCGGGCGCTGCGCCTTCACTTGCTCAGACGAATTGCGCGGATCGCCGTCCACGTAATTCATGATCCACTCCTGCAGCCAGACCTGCATGTCGTCGCGCTCCTTGAAGGAGCCGATCTTGTCGCGGACGATCGCCTTCAGATAATGCGCGAAGCGGGTCGCCGCGAAGAGATAGGGCAGACGCGCCGCCAGCGCGGCGTTCGCCGTCGCGTCCGGATCATCATACTCCGCTGGCTTCTGCAGCGACTGCGCCGAGATGAACGCGGCGAAGTCCGTATTCTTCTTGTGGATGAGCGGCATGAACCCGCAATTGGCGAGCTCCTGCTCGCGGCGATCGGAGATGGCGATTTCCGTCGGGCACTTCATATCGACGCCGCCATCGTCCGTCGGGAACGTGTGCACCGGAAGGCCCGTCACGTCGCCGCCGGACTCCACGCCGCGGATCCGCGAGCACCAGCCATAAAGCTTGAAGGCGCGCGTGATGTTGGTCGCCATAGCGTAGGCGGCGTTCGCCCAGACGTATTTGGAAGAATCCGCGCCCTCGGTGTCTTCCTCGAACGCGAACGCCTCGACCGGCGCGGTTTTCTCCCCATACGGAAGCCGCGCGAGGAACCTCGGCATGGCGAGGCCAAGATAGCGCGCGTCTTCAGATTCGCGCAGGGACTTCCAGGCCGCGTATTCCGGAGTGGAGAAAATCTTCGCAAGATCGCGCGGATTGGAAAGCTCCGACCACGTATCCATCTGCATGACGGTCGGCGCCGCGCCGGCGATGAACGGCGCATGGGCCGCAGCTGCGACTTTCGACATTTCGCCAAGCAGCTCGACGTCTTGCGGCGTGTGGTCGAAATGATAGTCGCCGACGATGCACGCGAACGGCTCGCCGCCGAACTGCTCGTATTCGTACTCGCAAAACTTCTTGTAGATCGGGCTCTGATCCCAGGCGGTGCCTTTAAACTTTTTCAGCGTCTTGTGGAGCGTTTTCTTGTCGACGTTGAAAACGCGGATTTTCAGCGTTTCGTCCGTCTCGGTATTGTTGACGAGATGATGCAGCCCCCGCCACGCGCCTTCGAGCTGCGTGAAATCCTCATGGTGCATGATCTCGTTGACCTGATCGCTCAGGGTGCGATCGATCTCGGCGATCATCGCCTTGATCGTCTCGACCGCGTCATCCGAGATCAGCGTTGTTTCCGACAGGACATGCTGCGCGAGCGTGCCCACCGCGTTCTCGACTGCGTTCTTCGCGCGGTCGGACTTCGGCTTGAATTCCTTTTCAAGAAGCGCGGAGAAAGAGTCCGGGGAGAGCTCTTCCGCGGCGCCCGCGGCGCCGCCCTGTTCAAGTTCCTGTTCGGCCATGTCGGTTCGTTCCCTTGAAATTCCGGTCCGCGATTATTCCGAAGCCTCGCCCTCAGGCTTCGCCTTGGCGGCGAGCGCCTGAAGCAGGGCGGGGTCGTTCAGCACTTTCGCGATCAATTCCTCCGCGCCCGACTTGCCGTCCATGTACGTGACAAGGTTCGCGAGCTGGGTGCGCGCCTCCAGCAACTTGGCGAGCGGCTCCACTTTCTCCGCGACGCGCGCGGGCGAGAAATCGTCCATGCTTTCCATGGTCATCTCGACGGCGATGTTCCCTTCGCCGGTGATCTTGTTCGGCGCGGCGAACTTCACGCTCGGCTTCATGGCCTTAAGGCGCGCGTCGAAATTATCGACATCGACATCAAGCGGCTTACGCTGATCGATCGGCGGCAGCTCGTCCTTGGACGCCCCGGAAAGATCCGACATCACGCCCATGACGAACGGCACCTGAACCTTTTTATCAGCGCCGTAGAGCTCCACATCATATTCGATCTGGACGCGCGGCGGTCGGTTCCGACCGATGAACTTCTGACTGCTCTCTTTCGCCATGAAAGGTCTCCCGTACGTCCGTTTGCGTCTTATTCGATTTCGCCTGCGCCGCGGCGCAATTGTTCAAGACCGTCCGGCCCCAGCTCGTTCATGATGTCGAGAAACGAGCGGTTCACCATGCGCCGGGCCCATTCGATCATCAATGGTGCGGGACTTGAAGGTTCGTTGTCACGGAACCAGTCGGCGATGCGTTTGAGTTCGCGGGCCGCGTCTTCGCGGCTGCTGATGGCCCCGAGCTGCTTGGCGGGCGCGGGCGGCGCCGCGCCGTTCATGGCCGGGGCGTTCGACACCGCCTCATCGTCCATGGCGCTCTCCGATTGCGTTGACGCGCCTTCGAGGCGCCCGGAGAGGGCGCGCTCCATCGCCGCGAGAAGGTCCTGAAGCGGCTCCAGCTTCGGCGACTGCGTAAAGTCCGTATTCGCGCCCTTCTCGCCGGACTCCTCTTCGAGCGCCTGCATGTTGGACCGCCAGTCCGCCATGATGCGCCGGCACGCTTCCTGCGCGCGTCGAACGGAAGCAAGCCGCCCGAGAGCAGCGTCCTGATCGTCGATGAACGCGTCCGCGACGAGCCCGTTGCAGGTCGCCTGATCGTCCGCATCCGCCGGGGCGCGCCGCCCCGCCGCGACCTCGACATGACGCAGGGTCGCCGCCATGCGCATGCGGCTCACCGCCAGCGTCGCCTGTTCGAAACCCGCCTTCGTCAGTGGATCAGCGAACGAGGCGAACGCGTTGCACCGGGCGAGCGGATCGAAACCGTCATCCGGGTCGAGCTCGGGGTGGATATCGCGCCAGAGCGGACCGACGAAAGCGGCGACGAGATCCAGCCCGTTCGCTAACCCCTCAAGCCCGTCCGTATACAAAAGACAGATGGAGAGGCGGCAGGCGACGCGCAGATCGCGCGAGGTCTCCAGAAGCGCGAAACCAGCGGACTTGCCGGCCGCCCAATCGCGCGCTTCTTCATCCGCGCCGTCGCCGACCATGCTTTCCTGACGCGGCTCGAAAAGCGCTTCGAGTTCGCGAAACGGGGCGTCATATTCGCAGGATCGGCCGCCAGCGGGGCCGTCGGCGAATGGCGCGATGTACGGCGAGATGTCCAAGCCGCTCACCTTTCCCCCTTGGAGCGCGCCTCCTGCGCGCGGTTTCGTGAACGCTCCGCCGAAAGCCCCGTAAAGTCAAGGCGATGCGCCGCGCCACGGCGCTCGAAAAGGTTAATTCGAACGGGAGGATAGCTGCCTCAAGCCTGTGTATGGCCCGGCGCCGAGCCGTTCGCCAGAACGCCGCCGGAACGCGTACAGACTTCATAGGACGCAGCCCGACGCGTGCGTTGCGGCGCGTCGCTTCCGAGCGAACCGGCTTCAGAAACCGGTCTCCCGCACAACCAACGGCCCTTTTCCGATGAGAATTCAGATAACGCGTTGGAAATACGTTTGAAGTCCGGCCAAGGGAGATCAGCGTCCGGGTCCGCGGCGACATCCTCATCCTTGGGATCGTCGGTAGGCCCGGCGACGCCCCCCTCCGGCGGATCGCGATCAAGGTCCTGGTAGGCGAGATCAAGGCCCGAGATGAGCGCGATCGCCTCTCCAGCGACTCGCGCGAGATGGTCCTCTTCACAGCGCTCCAGAAGCCACGGAAGGAACGCCGGGTCGCCGAAGGCGCCCACCGCCTGCACCAGTCGGCGCGCCGCGGACCGATCGCTCTGTGCTGCTGAACGCAGATCGCTCAAAAGTCCCCGCGCCGCCCCCTCGCTCATAAGACGGGGCGCGATCGTCGCCGCCTTCGCCGCGAGCGGCCCGCCCTCAAGGGCGATCCGACCAAGGGCGCGCCCGTCATCGACCCTGAGCAAGGCCGACGCATAGGCGGCGAATGCGGCCACGGAAGGGTCGTCGTCGCCAACCCGGTTCGCGACCAGCCCTGCAAGATCCCTCCGGCCCAGCTCTCCCGCCGCCTTGACCGCGCGCGCCGCGAGCCGAACATCGTCAACCTCACACGCCGCCTTCAGCGCCGCGCCAGGATCGCGCCGATGCAGTGCGCACGCCGCAACGCCGAGCAGCCGTCGGTTCGGGTCGTCCGAACTGAGAAAGTCCGCGACCAGTCCGCCCAGCAGCCCCGGCTCCGCCCATCCAAGCGCCGAGGCGACGCCACGCAAGGCCCCCGAAACGCCGCCCGCGCCGCCTGCATCTTCAACCGGCGGCGTGAACTCCGCCGGTTCCCGCACGACGTCCGCCGCGATGGCGCGATCCACGACCGCCTCGAACCGCTCACGTCCGCCGGACGCCAGCCCATGCCACGCCGCGGAGAACGCTTCGCCCGCCTCCGGGAACTGATCGAACTGCTCCCAAACAATCTCCGCCGCCGCACCCGCGCCGATCAGGAGGCCGTCAAGGTGCGCGGCCAATCTATTGTCATGGGCCTGAAGGTCCTTCAGCGAATAATGCGGCGCGCGAACAGCGTAATCGCGCTGACCCCAGAGGACAGCAACCTCTTCGGCGTGCTGGAGGAGGATGGCGGGTATCGTCACGCGTCTATCGCCTGCACCGGCTTGGGCGGAAAGTCATAAACTTCGCTGAAGGCTCCGCTCAAATATCCGTCAGCGAAAGCAGCGACCACGCGCCACCCTCAAAAAGCGCGATGTCGAGACGACCGACCGACCAGAGCTGGCCTTCCGACGACGCAAGATTTCCGAAGGTGATCTTCCCATCAAAAGGCGTCGTAAGCTTCTCGACTGCGCCGTTTTCTGAAACCACTCGCACGCCGCGATCTGAAGAAAAACAAGTTCTGCCGCTGGAAACCGTCGCGTCCCAAATGGTGTCCTCAGACGCCTGATTTTCCAGAACCTCCCACCTGCCCTTTCGTCCGCGCACGACAACGCCGCGACCGCCCGCGGCGTATACGTCGCCATCAGGACCGATGACGGCGCATTCAAGCTTAACGGATGTCGGGCTATCCTCCTGCGTCCAGACCGCGCCGTCGAAGCTCCAGATCTCGCCGCCGAAACCAACGGCGTAGAGCTCGCTCTCTGAAACACCGGCGATCGCTTTAAATCCGACCACGTCATTCAGCCTTGCGCCCGCGTCCGCTCGTGCCCAGCCGTGGACATCGCGACGATAGACCTGACGCGTCATTCCGCAGGCGTATGCTTTTCCCTCAATGACCGCACCGCCCATGATCGCTTGTGTTCGGCCGGGACCATCGGCGGACGCGTCCAGCACCTCTTTTACGACGCCGCTCGCAGAAACGACGTAGTTCAGCCCATCGATGGTCAGCGCCTGCACGGAAGCGCCGTCCCAGTTGAGCGCCGCGATCGGCTCAGCCAGGGGCAACGCTGACCATTTTCCGCCGACGCGAAAAAGAAGCACGTCGTGGTCCGCGCCACGCGCCTCCATTTCCGCAACTCTGGCGGAGACGACAAGATAGTCCTGATGGGGCGCTACAGCCGACCCAAAAAGAAACTTTGGCATTCCGTCAACCTTTCAGCGAACCGTCAGCCCGGAAGCGGAAGCGATTGGGTCAATGAGCCCGGATTGATGTATTCCGCCGCCTCCTGTTCCGTCCACCCACGATCGCTGTCCGTATTGGGCGGCACGCGCTCAGGCTCGTTGAGCGGACGATCCATATCGTCGCCATAAAAGGCGTCCAACTGCGCTTCGAGGCACGCTCTGTCGCACCGACCGTCGAAAACCATTTCATGAGCGGTTAGGCCGCCATTCTTCCCCGCTTGATAGTCAAATGGCTGCCCTTCGCGCGCACCGCCGGGCATGAAAGACTGTTCATACGTACCTTGAATACAGTGAAATTCTCCGTGCTCCTTGCGCCACTTGTCGCCGGTCGCACACACGCACGGTGCGTCGGCGTCAGTTCTGATGTCCGCCGGGTCGATCCCGGCAGGCGGAGGCGAGGCATCCGTCCGCCCGCTTTGATACCACGCAAAGGCCGGATTGTTCTTCACCCAGTGGTCTTCCACAAGGTGGTGCGGTTGCGAGTAAATCTCTTCGCCGGAGGACTGCGGGCAGCACCCTTCTGAATACGGCGCCATCCTGCAGGCCTGCGCCTCCCGGCACTTGGCCGCCGCGTCATTATTAGCGCAGATCGCTTTCCGCGACGACGACTTTACGAGCGAACCGTCAGCGCGACGCGTCTCAAGCGGCGCACAGGCTTCCCGCTCATTCTCAAACTCCTCCTTGCAGGGATGATCGTCAGGAGGCGCGGCCATTCCGTCAAGGTATGGCCAGGGACTAGTGTTTGACGGGACGGACCCATGATTGTGCGTCGTTGAATCCATGTGCCGGACCACGTTGGCGGCCTCGGCCTTGACGTCCATCGACCACATGGTGAAATACGCCTTGCCCTTGATCTTGGACGTCATCACGCCCTTCTTCGGCGCGCTCCCGGCCTCGTCGCCGGTGCTCGTTTTGAAGAAGGACTTGTTCTTCAACATGACTTCGGCGCCGGAAATCTTCACCGTTTTCGATCCGCCGGAGCAGTCCTTCGCCATAGCCGTGTTCGGGTACGGAATGGGGACGCCGGGCGGCGTCGGCGGCGCTGTGGGCGGGGTCATGCAGACATCGGGGAAGGCGGCGATCGCCTTGCCGTCCGCTTTCTTGCAGGAGATCTCCCGGCCATTGGCGAAAACGTCATTAGCCATCGGATTTCCCCTTGTATCTGAGAACAATCGCGGCGCGGGCGCCGGCGTCATCGCTCAAATGGGCGAGTACGGACGGCCCTTTGGCGTAACCCTTCCGGTGTGCGGCGAGAGCCGCACCCAGCATAATGGGCAGGGCCGCGGCGCCCGTCTCGCCGACGCACTCCGCCGGATGCTCGATGTCCATCTCCTCGACACGCTGCTTCAGCGTGCGCGTCATGGCGAGGGCGGCTTCCTTGAAGTAGTATTGCTCGCCGGAAACGTCCGTCATTCGCCAATCCATGTCATGCATGGCGAGACCAGCTTCTTCGAGGGCGGCGAAAATGGCGGCGCGCAGCCCGTCAGCGCGCAGAGGTTCGCCGGAAGAAATCGTCGCCGCCTCCCGCGCCAGGCCCATTCCGGCGATCTCCATCGAGCCGGGCCCACCTGAGCCGCTTAAAAGCACGCTGGCGGCGGCCTCCCCCGCTATGAAGCCGTTGGAGTTATCGCCGCTCAGCAGCCGATCATCAGCATCGAGAGCGGTGAGCGCTGGCGCCATCAACAGACTGTCGACGCCGAGTACGATTGCGTGCGCTTGAGGCGCGCCTCGAAGATAGCTGCGCGCGGCATGCAAACCGAGGACGGCGCCAAGCCGCCCGCCGTCGATCACCGCCGAACCGTCGGCGAAGCGTACGCCGAGCTCGCGCTGCAGGCGGAAGAAAAGTCGCGCGCCGAGGTCCGCTCGTCGTCCGGGCCGCTCAGTCTCTGAAACGCACAAAAACAGAGCTGGCGCCAGCGCGCCCGGCGGAAGCAGAGCAAGGCATTCGGCGAGCGCGGAGGCCGCCATGCGCGCAAGCTTCTCCTCACCTCGCAAAGGCTCCGACAACGGAACTTCCGCGCCGACCAGCCATTCGCCCGCCTTGTCGATGAACCGGGTTTCGGAAAAACCGGAAAGACGGCAGCGGATCGCCGCGCACGAGGCGGGCGCGGAGAGCCCGACCGGCGTCGCCATGCCGGCGCCGATGACGGCGACGCTCATGCGTCCTCCATCGGCCGCGGGGCCAGAGCCTTGCCGAGACCCGCGTGAAAGGTTTTGCCGAGTTGACGCGCCCGGACGCGTGCACGGGACTGGCGCCCGATGATTGCTTCTTTCATCTTGAAGACATCGCGCTTCAGCGGAACGCGCGCCCGCCAGGTGATCTCGACACGGCGGCGTCCCGGCTGAAAGACGATCGTGTCGGCGCGCATTTCCGCTTCTAACGCCCCGTCACCCTTCCGATAGAATACGATCGGCGTTGAAAGATCCGGAAGGCGAAACCGCAGGAGGCCGTCGCGCGAGAAGCCAAGCACGGCCGCCTCCTCGCCGCCCTGTAAATAGGCCGTTTGCTGATCTTCTGGCGCCGCTTGATAGTAGCGCTCATCGAAATCGCCTGGCAGGAAGGGGAACACCTCGTCCAGCCAGGCCTGATCGTAGGTGCCCGCGTAGTCCACTCGCGGCGGCCAGCTGCGCCCGACGGGGGAGAGCGCCATCGGCTTCAGGCGGTCGCCCGGCGATTTGATCGAGCGCCCGGGCTCCTCCGTACTCGGAAGCGCCAAACCCTCCAGCTCTTTGGCGGGCGTCTTCGGCGCAAATCCGCGACCAACCGGATTGGCGCGGCAGGCGACATGCGATTTCGGGTCGCCGCCAGAGATATCCGTACCGCCAAAGGCTTCGCCATAGGTCACTTCCGCCGAGACAAACGGTTCGGGCGCGGAGGGGCGAAGACCGCCAACGCCATTGATCCAGCGTCGCGGTCCGATGACGGAGAACGTCTTGCGAACCTCGCCGATCTTCACGCCCGCTGTCATTTCGGTCACGGGATCGCCGCCCGCCGCCAATGCGGGCCCTTCGACCAGAATGTCGCATCGCGGCTTGAACGCGGCGAAATCGTATTCCCGCAAAGGGGCCGATAGACCAGGTTCGCCTGCGAATTCATCCGCATAAACCGGCTCGGGCGCTTCTTCCGTAAACGCCGCCGTTTCATCCGGCCCGGGAATGGCGAGAACCCGCTTCAGGACCACGACCACGCTTTCGCGCCCGGACGGCTCCGCCCCGAGCGTCCAGACGGCCGTTCCGCCAGCGAGATTGGTGAG
>CAYFIB010000045.1:0-18565 GCA_964342855.1 uncultured Caulobacterales bacterium | reverse complement strand
TTATTTCCGCACGGCGTATCTGGAGCGTCTCGACGATGTCGACGACGCCGCGAGCCTCAGGGCCGTGAGGCCGCTGCGCTCGCGCCCGGCGCCGGCGCGGATGATCGCGCTTTAAGCTCGCGAGTCGCCCAGCGGGTGAGGAGAAACGCCGCCGCGCCCGCGACGAGATAAGAAAGCCCCGCCGCCGCGAACACGCCCTCCGGCCCCTGCAGGCGGCTGAAGACGAAGCCGAGCGGCAGATAGATCCCGAGAAATCGCAGGAGCGTCAGCGACAGCGCGAAGAGCGGTCGATTAAGCGGGTTCAGAGTCGCGACGCCGGTGAGGATGAGCCCGGCTCCGAGAAACCCGCCCGAGGCGAAGAGAACATAGCGCGCCGAGAGCGCCGCGATCTCCGCATCCGGCGTGAACCAGCCGGCGACGGTTTCGCCGAATACGGAGAGAATGGCGAAGGCGACCGCCGCCCAGAGGGCGATGAACATCATCGCCCGGTCCCGCGCCGCGCCCACGCGCGCCGCGTCGCCCGCGCCCGCATTCTGGCCGACAAAGGGGCCGAGACCCGTTTGCAGGGCGAAGAAGGGGACGAGGAACAGCGCTTCGATCCGCGCGCCGACGGCGAAGCCGGCGACGGCGCTGGAGCCGAAGCCCGCGAGCAGGCGCGTGATGGCGATGGCCGAGAGGGGCTGGATCGCCTGGGCGAGAGCGGCGAGCCCGCCGACGCGGAAGACCGCCCGCGCGTCTTCAGCGAAACTGGAAAGCGAAGCGCCCGACCAGTCGATCAGGCGTCCGCGGTTCTGCAGGAGCCAGAGCGTCGCGAACAGCATGGTGGAGCGTGAGAGCGATGTCGCGATCGCCGCGCCCGCCATCTCCAGCCGCGGCGCGCCGAGAAGGCCGAAAATGAGCGGCGGCGACAGGACGGCGTTGAGGATCGCCGCGACGACCATCATCGCGCTCGGCAGCAGCGATTCCCCATTCGCCCGCAGGATGGAGTTTCCGACCATGGGCACGACGAGGAACGCCATCCCGGCGTACCAGATGTGCATATAGCTCTCGATGAGCGGGATGAGTTCGTCCGGCGCGCCGAGGAGATTGCGGAAGAGCGGCCCGACCGAAGCCGCGCCGAGCGCTGTCAGGGCGCCGACGATGATGACCGCGAGAATGAGGGCGTTGGTCGAGAGCCGCCGCGCGCGCTCCATATCGCCCGCGCCGATGGCCCGCGAGACGAGGGCGCCCGCCCCCGTGCCGAGGCCGATGGCGACGGCGCTTGTCGAAAAAATCACCGGGAAGCAGAAGCCGATGGCCGCCAGCGGATCAGCGCCGAGACGGCCGATATAGAGCGTGTCCACCACATTGAAGGCGATGACCGAAAGAAGCCCCACGGTCATCGGCCACGACAGATGAAAGAGCGTCGCTCCGACCGGTCCCTCGGTCAGGCGACGCCTGTCGCGCGCGGGACGGGCCCCCGGCGCCGGCGGATGTTCGGATGCGGCCATACGGCGGAGATAGGCGAGGGCGGGGGAGGTGTCACGCTCCCCGTTCACCAGGCCTTCCTAGCGCGGAGCGAACGGCGCCGCGCCGACGAACGGGCTCAAACGGGGACCGGCCCGCTCAGATCGCCGCGGTCAGCGTCGCCATGAAGGCGAAGCCGGCGACGTCCATCTCGGCGAAATTGTCGAAGTCCGCTTTCGGCGGCGCCAGGTACGTGCCTTCCGCGCCGATGCGCAGGCCGTCGGAGACGGCGAAGTCGACGCCGCCTTTCATGAGGTAACCGAAGCCGATTTTATTATCGACATTGTCGAGATTGAGCGAGGTGCTCATGAAGCCGGCGCCGACGCCCGCATACGGACGGACTTTCGAATTCATCGGCGCCGTGAGGACCGCGTTGATGGTGACGGACGTGGTCGAGATCATCGGGTCGACGCACTCGTCCGGATCGGCGGCGGGGCAGGAGAAGCTCACCGGGACTTCTTCGAAGCCGTCCCATTGCGCCGACCAGAAGCCGAGCTGGCCCTCGACGAGCAGATACTTGTGGAGGGCTTTGCCCGCATAGAGGGAGAGCGCGACCCGCGGGCCGATGTCGTTCGTCAGCTCATCGCCAGCCGGGGTCGTGGCCGTGTCGTCGGTCAGGGCGAAGACGCCGATCCCGCCGCCGATATGGAGGCCGAGATCGCCGTCCTTGAACTGCGCCTGCGCGCCGCCCAGCGCCGTGAGAGCCGCCAGAGCCGCTGCGAAAATCTTCTTCACTGGATGATCCCCCAAACACAAACCTGTGATGGGAAATCTGCCTTCGCGCCTGAAGGCTGTCAAAGGCTTTATCTGCGTGGAAACAGGTCGCCCGAGCGGGCGGATGGATGGTCGGAAACCCTACGCCCCTTCATCCAGCGCGACGTATTTCGGCCATTCCCCGCGCGCGAGGGCCTCTAGGCTCGGGGCGGGCTGGTCGAAGCGGGCGCGGTAGACCCAGAGGTTCGTCAGGACGCGCTCGACATAGTCGCGGCTTTCCGGGTTCGGAATGCTCTCGATGAAGAGGAGCGGGTCGTTTTCAGCGCCGATCCGCGCTTTCCAGCGGCGGAGATTGCCCGGCCCGCCGTTATAGGCGACGGCCATCTGCAACAGGTCGCCGTCGACGTGGTTTTCGAAGAGATAGTCCACATACGTCTGACCGAGATGGATGTTCACCGCCGGGTCGTAGAGCTTCTTGCGGCCGGAGCGGTAAACATAGGTGCGGTCGTTCGCGATATAGCTCGCCGTGCGCGGCATGAGCTGCATGAGCCCGCGGGCGCCGGCGCGCGAGCGCGCGTCCGTACGGAAACGGCTTTCCTGACGCATGAGCGCGAAGGCGAGGGCGCGGTCGATGACATAGCCGCCGGCGGGGGCGAGATCCGGAATGGGATAGAGCCCCGCTTCGAATTCCGCGCTTCCCGAGCGCTTCCACGCGCTTTCGGCGATGTCGATCTCCGCTGAGGCGAGCTTAAGGGCGCTCGCGACAGCAAGGAGTTCGCGGTCGTGTTCGGCGGGCGTTTCGCCCATGGCCCAACGCAGTTCGAGGTCCGCTTCCTCCGTCCGTCCTGCTTCGGCGAGCGCGATCGCGGTGCGCACGCGCGGGCTCGCGATCATGAGCGCCTGAAGCGTTTCTTTCGTCAGCGGTGCTTGAACGGCGGGTGCATCGGCGGACTGGCCGAGCGTCGCGCGCGCGAGTTGACCATAAAATGTATACGGATAGTTCGCGGCGATGAGCAGCGGTTTGACGACGCCGTCGGCGCGACCGGCGGCGAGGGCCGTGCGCGAGGCCCAGTATCCGGCGGCGGAGCGCAGCCACGGGTCCTGCTCCTCAACCTTCGCCATGGCGGCGAAGTGGTCGGCGGCGCGGTCCGCATCGCCCTCGCGCCAGGAGACGAGCCCGGCGATCCAGTAGGAAAGGACGGCGCTGTCGCCATGGGCGGCGGCGACCTCTTCGGAGATCTCGCGCGCCTTGTCGTAGACCTGATTGTAATAATAGCTCGCCGCGATCCACGAGCGGATGCGGTCGTACTGAACATCTTCCAGAACCGCGCGATTGGAGCGGTAGTTCAGCTCTTTCAGCGACTGGGTGGGGCGATCCTTGCGCAGAAGATAGCGCACGCGGCCCTCAATGCGCCGAACTGCGCGGCGGCGCGAATACGAGCCCTCATAGGCAGCGGCGAGTTCTTCTGTCTGAGCTTCGGGAGCTTCCGCCCGCCAACTGCGCCCGGACGGCGGCGGCGGGCGACGCCAGTTTTTCGGGCGGCGATAGAGCGCGAGGCGGTAGACTTCATCGGCGTGCGGATGGCCTGGGTGGGCCTCCATGAAGTCCTTCAGTTCGGTGTAGCGCGAGCGGTAGGCCGTCGGGTGCATCAGTTTCTGGTGCAGCACCCAGCCTTCCAGCGTTTTGTCCTCGACGCGCGCGAAGAGCTTCGCCGCTTCTGAGAACCGGCCGCGCTCCTGCAGGTCGAAAATGCGTTCATAGAGGTCGCGATCGGCGGCGGAGAGCGCTGACGGAACGAAAGGAGCGAGCGGCGCGATGACGGGCGAGGCTGTTTCCGGAGCGGGCGTTTCGGCGTGCGGCCCGGCTTCCGGTCCGCGCGCGTGCGCAAGCGCGAGGCTCGCCGCCGCCATGCTGATCGCCGCGATCGTTCGTTTCATCGCCACAGTCTCTCCGCCCCGAATGGCGCCCTTAAGGCGCAACATCCGCTTTTCGCCGGTCGGCCGTTAAGGCTTGTTCAACTCGGTCTCTAAACTCAGAAGGTCCCGCCAAGCGGTGCGCTTCGTCGCTGGCTGACGCAAGAGAAAGGCCGGATGCAGCATGACGAGCGCGGGAACGGCCCCGTCGGCGGTCTCGATGCTTCGCCAGGTTCCCCGCGCGCGCATGACGCCGCCCTCAAGGCCGCTCAACGCCTGCGCCGCCGCCCCTCCCATGAGCGCCACGGCCTTCGGGCGCATCAGCTCGACGAGGCGAATGACGAAGGGGCGACACATCGCCACTTCTTCCGGCGTCGGCGTCCGGTTGCCCGGCGGGCGCCAGAAAATGACGTTCGAGATCAGCGCGTTCTCATTTCGGGACCGGCCGATGGATGACAGCATGGCGTCGAGCAGGTGTCCCGCGCGCCCGACGAAGGGCTTGCCGATCCGGTCCTCATCGCGTCCCGGCGCTTCGCCGATCACGAGGAGGGAGGAGGTCGCCACGCCGTCGCAGAAGACGGTCGAGCGCGCGCCGGCTTTCAGCGGGCAGCCGTCAAATGCGGCGACCGCGTCGGCTAGGGCGTCGATCGTTTCGCAGGCGGACGCGATGCGGGCGGCTTCAGCGGCGGCTTCATCGGCGCTTGAGCGAGCCGGCGCGCGCGGTTTCGGCGCGGCGCGTCCGCTCGACGGGGCCGCAGCGGAGGCGGCCGGCGCGGGCGTTGACCAATCCGCAGGCTCCACGCCCACGGCTTCCTCCACGCCCATATCGGCGTACCAGGCGAGAACCGCACGGGCGCGCTCGAAGTCTGAAAGGTCCAAATCCACGCCCTGATCCTGCGACGGTTTCGCCCGTCATGCGAGGACTTCGCGCCCGCGGCGCCGCGCGTCCTAGATTCCGGGCGGCGCGCATATTAAGCGCAAGGGGAGCGACAAAACGGGAAACAACAATGGCTTACGACGCGAGCGAACGGGAGTCGATGGAGTTCGACGTGGTGATCGTCGGAGCGGGGCCGGCCGGGCTTTCCGCCGCGATCCGGCTGAAGCAGCTGGCAGAAGAGGCCGGGCGCGACGTCAATGTCGTCGTCGTGGAGAAAGGCTCCGAGGTCGGCGCGCACATTCTGTCGGGCGCCGTGCTCGACCCCAAGGCGCTGAATGAACTCATCCCGGACTGGAAGGAAAAAGGCGCGCCGCTGGAGAACGAGGTCGTCGAGGAGAAGTTTCTCGTTCTCGGACCGGCGGGCTCCGTCGGACTGCCGGTCTTCGCCATGCCGTCCATGCTGAAGAACCATGGCTGCTACATCGCCTCCATGGGCAACGTCACGCGCTGGCTCGCCGAGCAGGCCGAGGGCATGGGCGTTGAAATCTATCCCGGCATGGCGGCGTCAGAGCTGATCCGCGGCGAGAACGGCGAAGTGAAGGGCGTCGTCGTCGGCGTCTTCGGCGTCGCCCGCGACGGGTCGGAAAAGTCGGACTTCCAACCCGGCATGAACCTCATGGGCAAATACACGCTCATCGCGGAAGGCGTGCGCGGGTCGCTCGCGAAACAGCTCATCGCCGAGTTCAAGCTCGATGAAGGCCGCGAGCCGCAGAAGTACGGGCTCGGCTGCAAGGAGCTCTGGAAAGTTCCGGATGCGAACTTCAAGCCCGGCTTCGTGCAGCACACCTTCGGCTGGCCGCTCGACAACAACACCGGCGGCGGTTCGTGGATGTACCATTTCGGCGACAATTTCGTCTCCGTCGGGTTCGTGACGCACCTCAACTACGCGAACCCCTATATCTCTCCGTATCAGGAGTTCCAACGGATGAAGACCCATCCGGAGGTGTCGAAATATCTCGAGGGCGGCGAGCGCGTCGCCTATGGGGCGCGGGCGATCACCGAAGGCGGCTTCCAGTCCGTGCCGAAGCTCACCTTCCCGGGCGGCGCGCTCATCGGCTGCTCGGCGGGCTTCGTGAACGTACCCCGCATCAAGGGCAATCATAACGCCATGAAGACGGGCATGATGGCCGCCGAAGCTGCGTTCGAGGCGCTCGGCGCCGACCGTGAAGGCGATGAACTCACGGCCTACACGGAGAAATATCAGTCGTCGTGGGTCTATGACGAGTTGAAGAAAGTCCGCAACGCCAAGCCGCTCTGGTCGAAGTTCGGCACCGTCCTCGGCGGTGTCGCGCTATCCGGCTTCGAGCTTTGGACAACGTCGGTCTTCGGCGGTTTCTCGGTCTTCGGCACGATGAAGCACGGCAAGACGGACGCGGCCTCGACTGAGCCCGCCGACAGGCACAAGCCCATCGATTACCCGAAACCGGACGGCGTTCTCACCTTCGACCGGCTGACGAACGTCGCCTACTCGGCGACCAATCACGAAGAAGATCAGCCGATCCACCTTACGCTGAAAGACGCTTCGGTTCCGGTCGGCACGAACCTGCCGGTCTACGCCGGGCCGTCCCAGCGTTATTGCCCGGCCGGGGTCTATGAGTTCATTGAAGAGGGCGGTAACACTCGGTTTCAGATTAACGCCCAGAATTGCGTCCACTGTAAAACCTGCGACATTAAAGACCCGTCGCAGAACATCGTGTGGACGGTTCCCGAAGGCGGCGGAGGCCCGAATTACCCGAACATGTAGCGTCTCCCGCGCGCTGGCGCGGTTCGCCTTTCCGGCGCTGGCGGCGGCTTTTCTGGCCGCGTGCGTCGGCGGTCCGCGTCTCAGCGTCGGCCGCGTCGCGGAAGGGCCGACCGCCTATGGCGGTTATCTCGCCGGACGCTTCGCGGCGCGCCAGTACGATCTTGGCGCGGCGGCGGAGATGTTCGCCGCGGCGAGCGAAAGCGCGCCCGCCGATCTCGATCTGAAAGCCGAAGCGTTTTCCTACGCGCTCGCCTCCGGTCGGGTCGACGCCGCTAAGACCTACGCCAAAGCGCTGTCGCGCGCCGGATACTCCCAGCCGTTCATCGGCCTCACGCTCGCCGCCGATCGCCTCTCTCACGGCGATCTGTCGGGTGCGGATGAGATACTGAAATCCCTTGATGCAGGCGTTTATTCATCCGCAGTCGTTGAGATATCCCGCGCCTGGATCGCGCGCGAACGCGCGGGCGTCGAGGCGGGCGCGGACGTCCTCGACAAATCCGGCTTCCAGACTTTCCGCGGCTTCCACGATCTCCATCGCGCGTTGATCTTCGCCTCCGCCGACGACTGGCGGCGTGCCGACAGCGCCTTCGGTCGGGCGGCGGATGGCGCGGCGGCGCGTCTCGCGCGCGGGTTTTACGCGCGCTCATTGGAAGCGCGCGGCGAGGGCGCGGCCGCGGCGGGTCTCTACCGCGCCATGCTCGCCGAACGCGCCGACGACTATGAAGGCCGCCGCGGTCTCTATCGGCTCGCGAACGGTCTGACGGCGCCTGCGACGCCGAAGACGGCGCGCGAAGGCGCGGCGCTGGCGCTCTTCAATCTCGGTGCGGCGACCTATCAGCAAGCGATGGAAGCGCAGGCGTTGGCGCCGCCGGGGCTCTCCGCCAACGGTCCGCCGCGGCTGGAGACGCCGCTCTCTTTCGCATGGCTGGCGGTGAGCCTCGATCCGGCGTTCGACGAGGCCTGGGCGCTGATCGGCGCGGCTTCAGAAACCTATGGCGACGCGCGCATGGCCGCAGTCGCGTACGAGCGGGTCAGCGTGGAGGCGAGCGTTTATCCCGACGCCATTCTCGGCGCGGCGCGCGCGCTTGGCGATCTGGAGCGTTATGACGCCGCCGCCGCCGTTCTCGCCGAGGCGAGCGAGGCCGATCCCGGCTCGCAGATTTACGCCCTTCCGTTGGCGGATCTTCTCATCCGGCAGGACCGAGGCGACGAGGCCGTGCTGGTCCTGCGCGACGCCTCGGAAACCGCGCGCCGCGAGGGCGGCGGCTCCTGGCGCATCGAAGGCGCGCTTGGCGCCATGCTGCTAGAAACCGGTCGCGACGCCGAGGCGCTCGCCGCGCTTCGCCGCGCCGTCGAGCTCGCCCCGAACGAGCCCGAAGCGCTGAACCTTCTTGGCTATACGCTCGCCGATCGCGGGGAGTCGCTTGAGGAAGCCGAACGCCTCCTCAAACGCGCGCGCCAGCTCGCCCCGGGTTCCGGCGCCGTCGTCGACAGCTATGCTTGGGCGAAGTTCCGTCTCGGCAAATACGAAGAGGCCGTGTTCCTTCTGGAGAACGCCGTCGAGCTGTCGCCGAACAGTCCGGTGATTACGGATCATCTCGGCGACGCCTACTGGCGCGTCGGTCGAAAACTTGAAGCGACGTTTGAGTGGCGACGGGCGCTCGATCTTGAGCCGGAGCCCGAGCTGAGAGACGCGATCGAGCGCAAGCTCCGCGACGGCCTGTCGGAGGCGGACGAGGCGGCATGATCGCCGAATTCGCGCCCGCCAAGGTCAATCTCAATCTCCATGTCGGGCCGCTTCGCGCGGACGGGCGGCACGATCTGTCGTCCCTCATCGTCTTCGCCGGCGTCGGCGACATGGTGCGCGTCGAGGCGGCGGATGATCTCTATTTTTCCGTCGAAGGACCGTTCAGTGCGCCGCTTCAGGGCGAGGACGCGGAAGGAAATCTCGTCGTCCGCGCCGCCCGCAAGCTCGCCTGCCTCTGCGGCGTCAAACCAAAAGCGCGCATCACGCTGGAGAAGCGTCTGCCGGTCGCCTCGGGCGTCGGCGGCGGTTCGGCGGATGCGGGCGCGGCCCTGCGCGCGCTCGTGCGGTTGTGGGGCGTCGCGCCGAACGCGCGCGCTCTGGCGCGGCTCGCATTTTCGCTGGGGGCGGACGTTCCCGTCTGCGTGGCGTCGCGCCCGTCCGTCGCCAGCGGCGCGGGCGAAATCCTAGCGCGCGCGCGCGCGCCGCTCGCGCACATGGCGCTCGTCAATCCGGGCGTCGCGACGCCGACCGGGCCGATCTTCCGCGCTTATGACCGCGCATTCCCGACGCCGCCCGAGCCGAAAACGCCACCTGCGCCGAGGAGCTCAGTCGCCGCGTGGCGCGCGTTCATGGACGCCACCCGAAACGATCTTCAGGCGCCCGCGATCGAGCGCGTGCCCGTTATCGCCGATGTTCTCCTAGCCCTTGAACAATCTCCCGGCGCGTTCGCCGCGCGCATGTCGGGCTCCGGCGCGACCTGTTTCGCTCTTTTTCCGGACGCGCGATCGGCCGCGCGCGCGGCGCGTCGTCTCGCTGCGCGCGGCTGGTGGTCCGCCTCCGGACCGGTTCTGCGCTAAGGGGCGCTTCGCTCGCGCCGCGACGCATCCCATGCTAGAGCCGCGGCCGGGTAAGGGGGCGTTGGGCCTAAGTTGATTATGGACGTGCTGTCGCCAGCGACCATCACGCTCGCCGTCGCGTTCGCCGCGGCGCTCTCGGCCGCGGGCGTTCTGACCGCGCTGCGCTCGCCAGCCGTGCTCGCCGACGTCAACGAGCGTTCCAGCCATTCGACGCCGACGCCGCGCACTGGCGGCCTTGCCGTCATTGGCGCCTATCTCGCGACGACGGCGCTCATCGCTGCCATCGCGCCCGGCGTCCGCGGCGATCTTTCCGCGCTGGCGACTCTCGCAGCGGCGACCTGCGCGTTCGGTCTCATCGACGACGTCATGTCGCTCCCCGCTCTCGGGAAGTTCCTCGTGCAGACGGCGTTCGCAGTGCTGGCGGCCTATGGTCTCGGATCGTTCGAAACGTTGCCGACGCCTTTCGGCGCACTTGCGCTCGGCGCGTTCGGCGCGCCGGTGACGGCGCTCTGGATCGTCGCGTTCATGAACGTCTTCAATTTCATGGACGGTCTCAACGGTATGGCCGCTGGCGCGGCGACGGTCGGAGGCGCGGCGCTCGGCGCGGCGGCG
The DNA here is from genome assembly GCA_964342855.1 of uncultured Caulobacterales bacterium. Classification (GTDB taxonomy): domain Bacteria; phylum Pseudomonadota; class Alphaproteobacteria; order Caulobacterales; family Parvularculaceae; genus JBCBJX01. The sequence goes on along the minus strand of CAYFIB010000045.1, from coordinate 8,534 downwards.
CTCATCGCGGGCGAACCCGCTGCGGGGGCCGCGTTCCTCGTGGTCGCGGCGGCGAGCGCGGGCTTCGCGCCGTTTAATGTCGGCGGCGGTCGGATATTTCTCGGCGACAACGGCAGTCAGGCGATCGCGTTCGTTCTGGCGGCGGCGGCGGCCATGGCGGAAAAGGGGTCGGCGGGGGGCTTCAGCATGGCGCTCGCGCCGCTCGTCTTCGCGCCGTTCATCTTTGACGCCGCCTGGACGCTGGCGCGCCGAACCAAACGTCGCGCGCGTCTGTCAGAGGCGCACAAGGAGCATCTCTATCAGCGGCTCAATCAGGCTGGTTGGAGCCATGGCGCGGTGTCGGGGCTGTTCGCCGCCATGATCGGCGTTTCGGCGGCGGTCGCGATCGCCGCATCCGGTCTCGGCGGCGTCGGGCTCTGGTTAGCGGCGCTTGCGCTCGCGACGGGGTTTGCGCTGACGATGATGATCGCGTTCCGCGCGACCCGCCGTCAGTAGGCCCGCGCGACGGACTGTTCAGCGAGATCGATCAGCGTGCGGCGGTAGGCGTTGTCCGGCCCGACCGAGATCGCGGCGATGGCGGCGTCCGCATGGGCGCGGGCGCGGGAGAGCGTTTCAGCGATGACGCCGTCGCGCGCCATGAACGACACGGCCTGTTCAAGATCGCCCTCTCGCACGTCGCTCTCGGCGATCGTCCGTCGCCAGAAGGCCTTTTCATCAGTGCGCGCGCGCTCATAGGCGATCACCACCGGCGCGGTCATCTTGCCTTCGCGGAAATCATCGCCGACGGATTTGCCGATCGCGTCTTCGGCTCCTGAATAATCGAGCGCGTCATCGACCAGCTGATAGGCGACGCCGAAGCGCATGCCGTATTCGCGAAGCGCCGCCTGCGTCTCCGCGGACTGGTCCGTCACCACGGCGGCGACTTCCGTCGCGGCGGCGAAGAGGGCGGCGGTCTTCGCTTCGATGACCTTCAGATACCGGTCAAAGGTGCTTTCGATGTCGTTCTGGGTCGATAGCTGCAGCACCTCGCCCTCGGCGATGACGCTGGAGGCGTGCGACAGGATCTGGAGGACCGGCAGGCGGCCCGTCTCGACCATCAGTTCAAAAGAGCGCGAGAACAGGAAATCGCCGACCAGAACGCTCTCGGAATTCCCCCAGATGACGTTCGCCGTCGCGGCGCCGCGGCGAAGTTCGGAGGAATCCACGACGTCGTCATGCAGCAGGGTCGCCGCGTGGATGAGTTCGACCGCGGCGGCGAGGCGCACATGGTCATCGCCTTCGACGCCGAACATGCGCGCCGCGACGAGGGTCGCGAGCGGGCGCAGGCGTTTGCCGCCGGAGCGGATGAGATGCCCGGCGACCTCCGGGATCATGGCCACGTCTGACTGGAGCCGCGCGAGAATCGTCTCGTTGACGGCCTCCAGATCGTCGCCCGCGATGTCGCGCAATGCGCGCGCCGCATCCGCGAACGTCTCGGCTCTGTTCGCCGGGCGTTTGGCCGTTTCCGCCGCCAGTCCCACTACGCACGCATCCTTGCTCAGCCTTGGCGTTTCGAAGATGTAAGGGGCCGCATGCGCGGTCAAGAAGCGCGCGACGCGACCTAAGAGCGCCGACGTTTAAAGCGGACCGTAATGATCGAACTCCTGCGCACGAACGACTTCATTCTCATGTCCTTCTTTGAGGCGCTGCTGCGCGATGCGGGGCTCGCGCCGTATGTTTTCGATGAAGGCATGAACGCTCTCGATGGCAATATCGGGGCGTTTCCCAAGCGGTTGGTCGTGCCGGAGGACGAGGCCGATCAGGCGCGCCGCGTAATCAGCGAGGCCGGATACGCGCGTCACCTCATGGACGCGAAGTAACCGCGACGTAATCGGGACACGCATTGGCTGCAGGCCTCGGACGGGTTACGTCCCGAAAATGAGCGAGAAAAAACGTTTCGGCTTCCTGCCGCCCAAACGACCGGTCGTGAACGTCATCGAGCTGACCGGCGTTATCGGATCGACCGGTCGACCGGGTAAAAGCCTCACGCTGTCGAAGCTGGAGAAAGCGATCGACGAGGCGTTCAAACCCAAGGGCGTGGCGGCTGTCGCGCTTCTCATCAATTCGCCGGGCGGCTCGCCAGTGCAATCGCGCCTCATCCACGACCGCATTCGCGCGCTCGCTGGTGAGAAGGCGGTGCCGGTTTTTGCGTATGTTGAAGATGTCGCGGCATCCGGCGGCTACATGCTGGCGATTGCGGCCGACGAAATCCTTGCGGACCCTAGCTCCATCGTCGGCTCAATCGGAGTCATATCAGGCGGCTTCGGTTTTCCGGAGGCCATCGCGAAGCTCGGCGTCGAGCGCCGGGTATATACAGCGGGTACGGAGAAAGTTCGCCTCGATCCGTTCCGGCCGGAAAAAGCGGATGATATCGACTGGCTGAAGTCGCTGCTCGGCGACCTGCACAAGGTGTTCATCGATCTCGTCAAATCGCGCCGCGGCGCGAAACTCGCGACGGAGACCGATCTCTTCAGCGGCGATGTCTGGCTCGCCGCCTCGGCGACGCGGCTTGGACTAATCGACGGAACGGCCTCCTGCCGCGATGATCTGCGCCGCCGGTTCGGAGATCGTGTTAAGATCAAGAAGATCGCGACCGATGATCGGCCACTTTTCGCGCGCTTGCTTGGCGGCGCACGCGGCGGGCCGACGGAGCTCGTCGCCGCGTTCGAGGAGCGTGCTCTGTGGGCGCGGTTCGGATTGTAGTTGAAAGCCGCATCGGCGCCGACGGCGCGCGGTGCTTGAAGGGAGAGCGGCCATGGGCGCGCTGACCGGACTTGTGGTTTCCGTGGCGGCGATTTCCGGCGTGATCGCGCTGACGCGCGCGCTGGAGCGCAAGGGCCTCGAAGCGCGGCGCAATTTCGACGCGCAGATGCGCGGTCGCAAATCTTACGACGGCGCTGTCATCGACTATGAACGCGACCCGCAAAGCGGCGTATTCGTTCCCAAGAACTGAGGGCGGGAACGAGGGGCGGCTTGGCTTTGGGTGGCGTGGAGGCGATTTCTCGCCTTGATTTCGAGGTGGAGGGCGGTCGGCTTTCAGCGCAACGCCAAGGCCCGCAGGACGCGCCGCGCATTCTGTTCGCGCACGCCAACGGTTTCAACGCGCGCACCTACGACCGCGTTCTGGCGCCGCTCGCGGCGCATTTCGACGTCGTCGCGGTCGATATGCGCGGCTGCGGTTCGTCTGACGCTCCCGCGGACCCGGCGCGCCTCGTCAGTTGGGAGACGTTCGCCGACGATCTCGGCGCTGTCGCCGACCAACTCGCCGGCGCGCCTTTGCTCTTGGCAGGGCATTCCTTCGGCGCGACATCGTCGATCCTGATGCTGGCGCGCCGCCCGCAGGCTGCTTTGGGCGTCATCGCTATCGAACCGGTGCTCTTGCCGCCATCGGTTCTCGCGACGAGTTTCCTGCCGTTCGCAGGGCTGATGCGTCAGTACAATCCGATGGTGCAGGGCGCGCTGCGAAGACGCGCTGAGTTTTCGTCTCGCGAAGCGGCCATCGACAACTATCAGCAGAAACCGACCTTCGCCTCGTGGAGCGAGGGAATTCTTGAGGACTATGTCGAGGGCGGAACGCGCGAAACGCCTGATGGCGTCACGCTCGCCTGCGCGCCTGCGTGGGAGGCCGCGGTCTTCGGCGCGCACCAACATCGCACCTGGCGGGCGGTCCGGCGCCTCGGGGATCGCCTGGACGTTCTGAAGGCGCGTCGCGGATCGACCGTGCGGCGACCGGACCTTGTCGTCGCCGCCGGATCAAGCCTTGAGACGAGCGAGGCTGGCGGTCATCTGTTGCCGATGGAAGCGCCCGAGACCGCGTCAGCGTGGCTTTTGGAGCGCGCTCGCGCGCGCTTTGAGCGCATCTGACGCGCCTGACTTTCGCGGCGTGCGTAGATTTGCTAGGGCCCGCGGGTCCTGAAATCACGCGCGCGCGAGAACGCCGCCGCCCTCCCAGAAACGAAAGCGCAAGCTCATGTCCGAGACCCAGGCCGCGCCGGAACTGACCGGCAAACTCTTCCTCTTCGAAAAACCGGAGATCGTCAGCCGCGAACTGCACGGCGAATACGGCCTGAGCGCGCCGGAGCGTCCGTTCTCCTTCTGCGAAAACGTTCGCATCCTGCCGCTGAACATCAATGAAATCTTCGCGGCGGAAAAATCCTTCCCTGTCGTTTTCTCCGAAGGCGATACGCCGGTGCCGCTCGCGGCCGTCGGCGTGATCGACGAGCGCAACCTCTTCGTGGACGACGCCGGCAACTGGGCGGAAGACGCGTATATTCCGAACTATGTCCGCCGCTTCCCGTTCGCTCTCGCTGCGGACAACCAATCGGAGCGCATGGCTCTGGTCGTGGACACGGGCTACGCCGGTTTCGTGAAAAACGCTGAGCGTCCGCTTTTCGCAGGCGATCAGCCGTCGGAGCTCGGCTCGCAGGCGCTGGAAAGCTGCCGCGTTTACGAAGGCGACCGCCGTCAGACCGTCGAATTCGGTAAAATCCTGAAAGACCTCGACCTGCTCACAAATCAGGTTGCGAACTTCACGCCGGGCGCGACCGCTCAGAACCCGCAGGGCGACCAGGGGCAAGGCGAAGGCACGCCGTTCGCGCAGTATCACGCCGTCGATGAAAACAAGCTGCGGGCGCTGCCGGAAGCGGAATTCCTGAAGCTCCGCGACACTGGCGCGCTGGCGATGATCTACGCGCACCTCATGTCCATCGCGAACTGGCGTCGCCTCATCGAGCGTCGCGCGCGTCGGTACAACCTGACGGAAGAAAACGTCTTCAAACCGCTTCCGGCGAACGGCGTTTAAGCCGCTCACGAAGCGGCGAGGCGTCCGGCGGCGAAGTGGCGTGTTCACCAGGACCGCGCTATCGCCTCCGATCGTGTTCCGGTTTTTCGCTATCTTGAGCGCCGCTTTGGCGGCGCTCGCCGCCGCCGCCTCCGCGCTCGCGCAAGAGGTGCGTACAGCGCACGCGGTTTCCGAACTCGTTCTGGAGCGTGCGGCGCTGGTTCCCGGCGAGCGGGGCGTCATCGCCTTGCGCCAGCGCCTGCAACCGGGCTGGCACGTTTACTGGAAGAACTTCGGCACGACCGGCCAGCCCCTGTCGCTCAGCTGGTCGGCGCCTGAAGGGTACGCCTTCGGCGACATCCAGTTCCCGGCGCCCTACGCCAAAGCGACCGGGCCCATCGTCGACTACGTCATCGACGGCGCGCCGACCTTTTTCATTTCGGTGGATGTTCCAGCCGATGCGCCGCTTGGCGGGGCCGTTGAGATCGTCGCCGACGCCTACTGGCTCATCTGTGACGATGTCTGCGTGCCGGAAGACGCGACCCTGCGGATTACCGCGCCGATCGCCGCCGAAGCGGGTGAGGTGAAGCCGTGGTCGGCCTCGGCTCGGGCGGCGCTGCCGCGCGCGATGCCGGATGCAAACGTGAAATATGCGGCGGAGCCGGAGCTTCTCCTTCTCGAGGTCGACGAAGCGATGGTCGGCCGCGCGCGCGAGGTGATGTTCTTCGCCGAGGAGCAGGGGCTCGTGAAACCGGCGGCGGCGCAGATCGCCGCCCGCAGCGACGGCCGGTTCGCGCTCGCCCTGACGCCCGATTACGACTACGCGCCGGACGCCCTCGACGCAGTTGCCGGCGTTCTGCGCGTCGGCGATGGCGAGAACGCCGTCAGCTATGAAATTTCCGCGGAGCGCGGCGACATCTCCATGGCGAACGCCGCGGCGATCGCGCAGAAACTCGCATCGTCCACGGACGAAGCGAACGCAGAGGGGCGGAGCGCGCCCCGCGTCGGCTTCATCGGCTGGCTCGGCGCCATCGGCGCGGCGCTCATCGGCGGCGTGCTGCTGAACCTCATGCCGTGCGTTTTCCCGGTCATGTTCGTGAAGGCCGCCGGGATCGCGAAGGCGGCCTCAAGCGGCGACGCGCGGGAGGTGCGCACGCACGCGCTCGCCTACGCCGCAGGCGTCGTCGCCTCCTTCCTCGCGCTGGCGCTCGCGCTCTACGCCCTGCGCGCGGGCGGCGCGGAGATCGGTTGGGGCTTTCAGCTCCAGTCGCCATTCATCGTCGGCCTGCTGACGGTGGTCATGGTGCTGGTCGGGCTGAACCTCGCGGGCATGTTCGAGACCGGCGTCGGGCTGCAGCGCGCGGGCGGCGCTTTGCTCGGCGAACGCGCGGGACTGGCCGGCGCGTTCCTGACGGGCGTTCTCGCGGTGGCGCTGGCGGCGCCGTGCATCGGGCCGTTCGTCGGCGGCGCGCTCGGGCTCGCTGTTGCGCAGCCGGGTTTCGGGGGCGTGCTCGTCTTCGCGAGCCTCGGGATCGGGCTCGCCGCGCCATATCTCGTTCTCGCCGCATCTCCTGCAAGCGCGGCCAAGCTGCCGAAGCCCGGGCCGTGGATGGCGCGCGTGCGTCAGGCGCTGGCGTTCCCGGTGTTCGCAACGGCGCTCTGGCTTCTCTGGGTCGCGAGCGTTCAGGCGGGCTCGATCGCGGTTCTCTATGTCGGCGGCGCGTCGCTGGCGGCGGCGCTGGCGGTTTTCCTGTTGAGCCTTGCGCCCGCCGCCGACGGGCTGCGCTGGGCCGCGCGCGCGGGCGCGCTGGTCAGCGCCGTACTCGCCATCGGCGCGCTCTCCCTTGCGACCCCGGCGCCGCAAACGCTGGCGGGCGATGCGCCTGCGGGCGGTCGTCTGCGGCCGCTCGCCTATTCCGCCGCCGCCGTCGCCGACCTCCGCGCGGAGGGGCGACCGGTGTTCGTGGAATTCACCGCCGCCTGGTGCGTCACCTGCCAGGTGAACAAGCAGACCGTGTTGAAGCGCCCGGCGGTGGAGGAGGCCTTCCGGGCCGCGAACGCCGCCTATGTGGTCGGCGACTGGACCCATCGCGACGGCGCCATCACCGAAGCGCTCGCCGCGCACGGGCGCTCCGGCGTGCCGCTTTATCTTTTTTATGCGCCCGGCGCCGAGGAGGCGGCGGTGCTGCCGCAGATCCTGAGCGTCGAGACCATCACGCGCCTCTTCGCCGACGGTTGACCTCCCTCGCGACGGCTGACACGACCACGCGCTCGCCTCAGACGGGCGCGGAGGCTAAAAAGAGGCCATGACGCTCATCAGCTCGACATCCGAATGGAAGGCGCTCGGCAAGCTCGCCGAGAAGCTGCGCGGGACCTCCATGCGCAGGCTGTTCGCCGACGATCCCGCGCGCGCCGAGCGCTTTTCGGGCGAGGCGGCGGGGCTCTTCGTTGATCTCTCCAAGAACAAGCTGACCGACGAGGTGCTGGAGGCGCTGCTCGCGCTCGCCGCCAAAGCCGAACTCGAAGACCGGCGCGAAGCGATGTTCGCCGGGGAGGCGATCAACGCGACGGAAAACCGCGCGGTCTTGCACGTGGCGCTGCGCGATAACGGGCGGCGCGAGCGGACCATCGACGGCGAGAACGTCGCCTCGGCGGTCGCGAAGGAGCTCGGCCGCATGCGGAGCTTCTGCGAAGCGATCCATTCCGGCGCGCGCAAGGGTTATACCGGCGAGACGCTGACGACGGTGGTCAACATCGGCATCGGCGGCTCCGATCTCGGCCCGGTCATGGTGGTCGAGGCGCTGCGGCCGTACTGGATCAGCGGGCGCAGGACCCGTTTCGTTTCGAACGTCGACGGCGCCGACATCGCCGGCGTGCTCGCCGATCTCGATCCGGCGCGCACGCTGTTCGTCGTCGCCTCGAAGACCTTCACGACGCAGGAGACCATGACCAACGCGCGCACGGCGCGGGCGTGGTTTCTGGAGCAGGAAGGCGTCTCGGAGAGCGACATCGCGCGCCACTTCATCGCGCTGTCGACGAACGAGGACGCCGTCGGCGAATTCGGTATCTCCATCGAGAACATGTTCCGCTTCTGGGACTGGGTCGGAGGGCGATATTCGCTCTGGTCCGCTATCGGACTTTCCATCGCTCTGCAGATCGGGTTCACCTGCTTCGCTGACCTGCTGGCGGGCGCGGCGGAGATGGACAAGCATTTTGAAACCGCGCCGCTGGCGGAGAACCTGCCCGCTCTCCTCGCGCTGACAGGGGTGTGGAACCGCAATTTTCTTGGCGCGCACGCGCACGCCGTCCTTCCGTACGATCAGGGCCTCCACCGACTCCCCGCCTATCTTCAGCAGGCGGATATGGAATCTAACGGTAAGCGGGTGACGCGCGACGGAAAGGCGCTCGCCGTTCCCGCCGGGCCGGTGGTGTTCGGCGAACCCGGCACGAACGGCCAGCATTCGTTCCACCAGCTGATCCACCAGGGTGTCGATCCGGTCTCCTGCGACTTCATCCTGCCGGCGCGCTCCCATTATCCGACCGGGGATCATCACGAGAAGCTGATCGCCAACGCGCTCGCGCAGGCCGAGGCGCTGATGCGCGGCAAGTCCGAAGAAAGCGTGCGCCGCGAGCTGGAGGCTGAGGGCTACGCCGAGAGCGAGATCGACGCGCTCGCCCCGCACAAGGTCTTCCCCGGCGACCGCCCGGCGACGAC
>CAYFIB010000044.1:0-19520 GCA_964342855.1 uncultured Caulobacterales bacterium | reverse complement strand
CGGCGGCGCTGGCGGCGGGCGCCGACTGCGAGCCGCAGACCGGCGCGCGGGCGCTCGCGCTCCTGCGCGCGCTCAACGCGCTTTCCGACAATCCGAAAGTGCGCAAACGCGTCGCCGCCGCCCTTCTGCGCGATACGCCGTCCGGCGCCGAAGACGGCGTGGCGCGCGCGTCATTGCCCGCCGCCGCGCTCGATCGGTTCCGCGCGGACGCCCACGCTATCGCCGCGCTCCTCTTCAATCGCGAGGCGCCGGCGCTGGAGCCGCTGACGACCGCGCCCGCCGCGCTCATGCGACCCTATGATGTCGATCCGATGACGGAGCGCGCGCTGGAAGCAGCCGTCGCTGGTTGGACGGCGGCCTTTGCGGCTCGCCCGGAACCGCGGCTGCGCCGCGGACTTTCTTCCGCCGCACGACTTGTCGGGCGCCGGTTCGGGTTCGGTCAGAGCTAGGGCGACAAGCTGACGCCAACCATGTTGCGAATCATTCTCATTCGCGTTATGGTCCGAGAATGCCAGCTCAACGCCTCGCCGCGTCGTCGGACGCAATCCGCAGTCTTCTCCTCGCCGTCGCCGCCGGACGACCGATCTCGCCGTTCCGGGAGTTCGTCCTCGCCCTCATCCGCGGCGCGCGACGCCCACTTCGCCTGTTCGTCGATGACGGGGCGCCATCGTGCGATCTTCTTTGCGCCGAGCGGTTAGTTGAAGCGGCCATAGAAGGCGACGCGCGTTTGGTGGACGCGCGCCTTCTCTGGCTCGTCCGTGCGGACAGACGCGACCGCGTGCGCTCAGCGCTGAACGCCGCCGCCGAACGGCTCTGGGAAGCCGGCCTCGCGCCGCAAATGGTCGAAGCACATGAGGCGGCGGGCTAAACGACTTTGGAGTCGCCTTTTTTGATCTGCGATTGAGAATAGAGCTCGAGGCCGATGGTCGCGATGAGCTGCAGCTGGGTTTCGAGGAAGTCGATGTGCTCCTCCTCGGACTTCAGGATCTCGTCGAGCAGCTGGCGGCTCACATAGTCCTTCACCTGCTCGCAATACGCGATGGCCTCGACGTAAAGCGGGTGGGCGCGATGCTCCGCCTGAAGATCGAGCTCTAGGCACTCCTTCAGGTTCTCGCCGATCATCACCTTGTCCATGTCCTGAACATTCGGCAGACCGTCGAGGAAAAGAATGCGTTCGATGAGCGCGTCCGCGTGCTTCATTTCGTCGATCGATTCTTCGTACTCGATCGCGGCGATCCCCTCGAAGCCCCAGTTCTTGAACATGCGCGCATGCAGAAAATACTGGTTGACGACGGTCAGCTCCAACTTCAGCGCGGCGTTCAGATATTCGATGACTTTCGGATCACCCTTCATGGCGACGCAGCTCCTTTAAAAACACGGGACGCCATAACCCGCCCCGGCGCTTGCGCCAAGCTGAACGTCCGTATTGAGACTGAAACTGAGAGGCGCTTGCGTTTATTCCGCCGCCATGGCGACCGGCGCATTCTCAGCGCGGGCCGCTTCGATGGCGTCCGCGACCATGGGCAGGCACTTGCCGCAACGCGGCTTCACGCCGTGGGCTTTGAAGACGCACGCAACGGACCGCGTCGCGGGGTCGGCCGCCGCGGTATTCACCTGCTTGTCACGCAGGGCATTGCAGATGCACACGTACATGAGAACGCCTTTCACTCACATAGCTATTTGCTGTGCGAATGATTGTCAATCACCCAAAGCTCCCTCTCGAATTGTCAAAGCCCCGTTAGCGCGGCGTTTTCCACGGGGACGGCGCGGGGCGTGACGATCTATCCTCCGCCCATGCACGCCCTGCTCGACCAACTCGCCGCGGCCGAAAGCCAGATCCGACCCGCCGTCTTTCTCGGCATGCTCGCGCTCATGTCGCTCGCCGAATCCCTCTTTCCGCGACGCCGACGCAGCCTCGGGCGCGGCTCCAGATGGCTCGCCAATCTCGGCCTCGTGGTCGTCGATACCGTCGCTCTACGCCTCGCAATTCCGGTGCTCGCCGTCGCCATGGCCGTCATCGCGGCGGAGCGGGGGTGGGGGCTGTTCAACGTTCTCGATCTGCCGTTCTGGCTGGAGGCGGTCGCCGCGTTCCTGATGCTCGATTGCGCGATCTGGGCGCAGCATGTGGCAACCCACAAGGTTCCCGTCCTGTGGGCCTTCCACAAAATCCACCACGCCGACCGCGATCTCGACGCGAGTTCCGGGCTGAGATTTCATCCGGTGGAGATCCTATTCTCCATGGGGGTGAAGATCGGACTGGTGCTCGCCATCGGGCCGGCGGCGGGCGTCGTTGTTCTCTTCGAGCTTGTCCTCAACGCCGCCGCGATCTTCAATCACGCGAACGTCCGCTTGCCCCTCCCGGTCGATCGGGCGCTCCGAACCGTCATCGTCACGCCGGATTTCCACCGCCCGCACCATTCGACGATCCGTTCCGAAACGGACTCCAACTACGGCTTCTTTCTGTCCGTATGGGATCGGCTGTTTCGAACGTACACCAAAGAACCGCAGGGCGGTCATGACGACATGACGCTCGGCCTCGACGAATACCAGACGCAAGCTCCCGCCTCGCTCTTCTGGTGCCTCATCGAACCCTTCCGCTTCGCCCGCAAACCGGAGACGACCGCATGATCGCGCCTCTCGTCCTCGCCATGTCCCTCTCCGCCGCCATCGGGCCTGATGAGGGGCTTGCGCGCATTCAGGCGAAGATCGAGCGCGAGCATCCGCAGATTTCGCACATCGGCGGCGCAGAGTTCGACGCGCTGCCGAAAAGCGATGTCATCATTTTCGATGTGCGCGAGGCGCGCGAATACGCCGTCAGCCATCTGCCGGGCGCCGTTCGTATCGACCCAGACGCGACGCCGGACGAGCTGACGGCGCTTTATGGCGAGGCGCTAAAAGGCAAGACGGCCGTCTTCTACTGCTCCGTCGGAAGACGGTCTTCAGATCTTCTCGCGAAATCCGCGTCCGCGCTGAGCGAATTGGGCGTCGCCGCGAGCTATAATCTCGAAGGCGGCGTTTTTCGCTGGGCGAACGATGACCGCCGCCTGATGCAGGGCGACAAGGAGACGTCGCACGTTCATCCGTACAACTGGTACTGGGGGCGCCTTGTCGAGGACAAGGACGATATCAGCTACCGGCCGGACTGATTTACTCCGCCGTCGGCATGTCGCCGAGCAGCGGGCGCGGATCGACGAGCGTGCCGTTCCAACGAATGGACCAATGAAGGTGCGGACCTGTGGAGCGCCCCGTCGAGCCGACGGCGCCGATGACATCCCCCTTCTCCACCCGCTCGCCCGGCTCCACATCGAGGCGCGACATGTGAAGGAACGCGCTCTCGACGCGATGGCCGTGATCAAGCAGCACGAGGCCGCCCTCGAAATACATGTCGGCCTCTGCGAGCGTCACCGTACCGGCCGCCGGCGCCTTGATCGGCGTTCCCGCAGGCGCGGCGATGTCGAGGCCGGAGTGAAAACGGCCGTTGTCATTGCCGTTGAGGATGCGCTTGGAGCCGAACACGCCGGAGATGCGACCGGTCGCCGGCCAGTCGAAACCTCCTGACCAGTCGGTCGTTTCAAAAACGAGCGCGCGGGCGGCGTTTTTCTTTTTGCGATCTTCGCCGATCTTGGCGAGCTGTTCTTCCGTAAACGTATCGACTTTCGACGGCGGCAACCCGTCGATCCGGCTGACCGGCCAGTCGCGCGGGGCGATGGCGAGCGGTTTGCGGATCTGCGCCCCGTCCGGGCGGATGATGACAAGGTCAGCGATCTCGCCGGCGTCACGTCCGAAACCGAAGACGAACCGCCCTTCTTCGGACACCATCAGCGTGTCTTCGCCGAAGAACACCTGCGTCCCCGGCTCCGCCTCGCCGAACACGAGCCCGCCCTGCTCGAAATCGCCCTCGAGCCGGAAGCCGTCGCCGATGACGACGCGCTCGCTTTCCGGATGCGGATCGTCATGGCCGGGGTGCGCGGCGGCGAGAACAAGAGCGAGAAGAGGAGCGATCATCAGCGCGTCTCCTTTTGACAGATTTCAGGATTTCGGTTTGCGGCCCGTGATCGCTTCCGTCGCCACGGCGGCGTCGCGATAGGCTTCCTGGCGATCGACGCTCCAATAGCGCAGTTCCGAAAGGGAGATCGGATCGCCCGTGACGGCGCAATAGACGAAGCCGCCGGAGCGGACGATCTCATAATCCGCGTCCAGATATTCAAGCTTCGCCTCGCCGCTGAAGTCGCCGCCGAGAGGATTCATCGGGTCTCCTAGTCGAACAGGCGCGTCTGCGCGGGCGCGGGGCCCGGCTTCGGCGCGGTCGATTTCTTTTTCGGGCTACCGCCCGATTGAGGCGCCGTCTTGGCGTCCCCGTCGAAGACGACCTTACGGGAGCCGTCGGCGAAACGCACCTCCGCCGCGGCGCCGGGCGCAGCGGCCTCCGCCGAGCGCACGAGCGCGCCCGCCTCGTCGTAAACAAGCGCATAGCCGCGCGCGAGAACGCCCTCATAGGAAAGGGAATTGAGAAGCTGCCCGGCGAAGCCGAGCTGCTTCTCGGCGCGCTCGAGGCGCCGTTCGGCGGCGGCGCGGGCGCGCTCCTGAAGCCCGACAAGCCCGCGCGCTTCGCGCTCAATGCGCGCGCGCGTCGCATTCAGGGGAAGCCGGGCGGCGGCGAGCCGCGCCTCCTTCGCGCGCAGGGCCTGATCGAGGGTCGAGGGGCGCACGCGGTCGCCGACGCGGGCGAGCCGCGCGGCGAGATTTTCAAACCGCAGCCGCGCCGCGCCCGCGAGTTTGTCGCCCGCGCGGTCGAGGCGCTGTCCCGCCATGCCGAGAACGTCTTCCGGCCGCCCGAGCCCGCGCCCGGCGGAGATGAGCGCCGCGCGCTGCCTCTCCAGCCCCTGCGCCATGGCGCCGATGAGCCGACGCTCCTTGTTGAGGAGCTCTGTCTGCAGCTCCGAGCGCACCGGCACCGCCATTTCGGCGGCGGCGGTCGGCGTCGGCGCGCGCCGGTCGGAGGCGTAGTCGATGAGGGTCGTGTCCGTCTCGTGGCCGACGGCGGAGATGAGCGGGATGTCGGAGGCCGCCGCCGCGCGTACGACCATCTCCTCATTGAAGCACCAGAGGTCTTCGAGGGAGCCGCCGCCGCGCGCGACGATGAGAACGTCCGGCCGCGGAACTTGGCCGCCCGGCTCCAGCGCGTTGAAGCCGGCGATGGCGGACGCGATGCCGACCTCAGCGCCCTTCCCCTGCACCTGCGTCGGCCAGACGAGGACATGGCGCGGAAACCGGTCACGCAGGCGATGGAGAATATCGCGGATGACGGCGCCCGAGGGCGAGGTCACGACGCCGATCACCTCCGGCAGGAAGGGGATGGCGCGCTTGCGCTCGGCGGCGAAAAGTCCCTCGGCGGCGAGCTTCTTCTTGCGTTCTTCGAGGAGAGCCATCAGCGCGCCGACGCCCGCCGGCTCCAGATGGTCGATGATGAGCTGATAGCGCGACTGTCCGGGGAAGGTCGAAATCTTCCCCGTCGCGATCACCTCCATCCCCTGCTCAGGGTCGATCGGCAGCCGCGCGGCTACCCCCTTCCAGACGACGGAGGAGATCACCGCCCGGTCGTCCTTCAGGTCGAGATACATGTGCCCCGATCCCGCCCGCGTGACGCGCCCGAGCTCCCCGCGCACGCGCACATGTCCGTAGGCGTCCTCAAGGGTTTTCTTCAGGTCGCCGGATAGCTCGGCGACGGTGTATTCGCGGATATTGGACGGGGGGGCGGTCATGCCGCCGTTTTTACCGAGCCCCGACGGTGAAGAAAACCGGGCTAGCCGCCGACATACACCTTCTGACGCAGACACGCCGCCGTTCGGTGATGGAAGGCGTCGCGATAAAGCGGGTCTTCGAAGAGTTTCAACAGGTTCGAAACGTCCGGGTATTGGCCGATCACAACCATATCCCAGTCTTCATCTTCACCGAGGAAGGTTCCGGCGAACGGACCGAGATATAAAAAAGCGCCCCCTGCGCGCTCCATGGCGGGAACGCTGACGCTCGCATACCGATCAAAAGCCTCCTGCCCGCTGACTTTTTCTTTGGTGTCCGAGTACTGCGCCTTTTCACGCAGCTTGAAGAGGTTGACGAGCGTCAGTGGGCCTTCCGTAAGGCTCTCAAGCGTTCGGCGCCATTGCTCCTTGGTCGGCGCGGAACCGTCTTGGCCGTTCCCGTACCAGTCAATCAACCGCGCGATGACCGCGTCACGATCCTGTTTGTCTGTCATGGCGAAACCTGCTTTCTTTACGCGTGTAAACTAATGGAATTTTGACACGTGTCAAGAAACAGCCGGTCACGACGGACCGAAACCGAAATTCTGGACGCAGCCTGGGATCTGATCGCGGAACGCGGCGCCGAGATTTCCGTCGCGGAGATCGCGAAAAACGCCGGCGTCAGTCGGCAGGCCGTCTACCTGCACTTCAACAGTCGCGGCGGCCTCCTGATGCAGCTCGTCAAGCGAGCCGATGACCGACTGGCGATCAAGGAGCAGTTCTTCGAGGCGCTGGATCATCCGGACCCGGCGACACGCTTCGATCTCGCCCTGACTGCCTGGTTCAACTTCGTCCCGAAGATCATTACCGTCGCGCGCGATCTCGTACGACTCCGCGCCACGGACCAGGAAGCCGCCGCCGCGTGGGAGGATCGCATGAGCGATCTGCGATCCTGGCTTCGCACCCTCATGACATCGATCAAGAACGACGACGCCCTCAAAGCTCCATGGACCCCGTCCGACGCTGCAGACTACGTCTGGGCAATCACGTCGGTGCAGGTCTGGGACCTTCTGGTCACGGATCGCAGATGGCCGAAGCGAAAAACCGCGTCGGTAATAAAGGACGCGTTACACGGGACACTGCTTAAGCAGAAACGGGTTGGATGAAACTTGTAGAAGCTCTTTCCCTTCCGCAACATCGTTTTGTGAGGCCCGCGCTCAGCCGGCGAGCGCCATAAGGTCATACTATCTCTGGCGCGACGTCCGTTCGACAGGCGTCGCGGGCCGTGTTCAACAACTCGGAACCATCGCCGTCGATGTCCGCCAAGAGCGGATAAAGCGCTGGATCGGCCAGATACGCCGCGGCTTCCAGTTGCCGGTCCCAATACGAAAGCTCGCCGTCGGCGTCTGGAGTAAAGGCTTCGATGAGCGACGGCAGCACGCTTCGGTCGCCTCGCTTCGCCAGCCCGGCCATCGCTTCCGCCCGCGTTTCATCATGTTGGTCGCTCAGCCTCGCTCGAAGCGCGTCGCGGACTTCCGGCGTGTCGATCTCCGATTGCGTCCCGATGGCGAAGGTCGCCCAGTCGCGTACGTCGCCGTCGCTGTCGGTCATCAATGACAGGAGAATCTCAGCCACGGCCGGCGACTCGTCCGCCGAGCCCGTCATTGCGAACACGGAATAGTATCGGATGTCGGCGTTAGCGGACGTCCAGTGTTTCGTCGCGCAGTTCAGAACTTCTTCGTATCCGTTGAGATGCCCAAGGGCGGCGAGAGCGGCGATGATGACGCCATCATCCTCGCAAGATAACGCGGCGCCGCAGGCTAGACGGGCGGCGCGCGTTTCTTCCTCAGTTAGTTTGTGAGCGACGCAATTCAGAAAATCGAGGCCGAGCGCGCGTTCGTTCGACGCGCTTGATCCCGTCCAGTTCACCGCCACTGGGAAACCGCCCGTAGGCGACTCGACCGCCAGCTTCCGCAACGCCGACCAGTAATCATCGGATTCCGGATCGCCCCGACAAACGGGCTCCAGTCTCCGGAACTCAGCGTCGATCTGTTCGGGCGTCATCATCCGCGCACCATGGCTCTGCGGCGGGCGAAACGGAAGCCGCCCTCACCCGTCCTCATCCTCCTCCGCCGCCTCTTCGTACTCGCGCTCGATGCGTTCGCGGTCGCCGACTTCGGCGCGGTCGCGGGCCCAGCTGGGGGTGGGCAGCGGGTGGAGTTCGGGAACGGGCGAATCGCCAAGGCCCGCGACGCTGCGCGTGTCGTTGCCTGAAAGGCCCTGCGTGCGACGGAGCGTGCGGCCCTCTCGGCGGAAGCGTTCGAGATCGCGGA
Source organism: uncultured Caulobacterales bacterium (assembly GCA_964342855.1). Taxonomy (GTDB): domain Bacteria; phylum Pseudomonadota; class Alphaproteobacteria; order Caulobacterales; family Parvularculaceae; genus JBCBJX01. The sequence continues at coordinate 11,449 of CAYFIB010000044.1, read as the reverse complement.
CCTCCTGCGGGACGGGCGGGCCGCGGATGTCGTCGAGGGTCGGGTTGCGGCGGACGCGGCGCAGCTCGCCCGCCTCGCGCACCCAGGTGCCGCGATCATAATGCGGGCAGTAGATGGCGCTGACGCTGTCCTCCCCGCCGACACGGACGCAAACGACGCCCGGGATCGCCTCCACCACCCGGCTGCGCGAAGGAACAGGCAGATTTTCAATGGAGAAGGCGCGACGCAGCGGCGGGTCTTCGTCCTGCGGGCGCAGCTCCTCGTCCTCGGTTTCCTCGACCGCCTCTTCGTCTTCTTCTTCCGGCGCGATTCGGCGCTCGGCCTCGATCTCGGTTTCGACGGCCTCTTCCTCAGCTTCGTCCTCAAGCTCGCTCGCGGCGTCGGGCGGCGGCTCGAAAAATTCGATGATGATGGCGTCGAAGGGCGGCGGCGGGTCGACATGGAAGGAGTGGAAGATCGCCGTGAAGAACACCAGATGGAGCGCGATGACGAGCCCGCCGACGAGCCCCCGGCGCGCGCGCGGCCGCGCGGCGAGCGATTCCAGCGCGCGCGACGCCCACACGCCCGCCGCCCGGCGCGCAAAGCGTGCGCGCCGGCGAAACGCTTTCGCCAGCTTCGTCTCGGCCCAAGCCGCGCCCTTCACCGGACCGGCGCTCCTTTCCCGCCCCACATCACGCAGGCTTTTCATAAACCCTGCGCGCCTGCGTTGATCGCGCCCCGCCGCCCGTTAGAAGAGGGACCTTCACGACGCAAGCTCCAGCCGCCCACGCTGGAGAACGAGGCATTATGCACATCTTTCTCATCGGCGCCGGTGGCCGAGAACACGCCCTCGCCTGGAAACTCGCGAGCGAGGACGCGGTCGAGAAACTTACCATCGCGCCGGGCAATCCGGGCATGGCGGCGCTCGGCCCGAAAGTCGAAATCCTCGACACGCCCGCTCACGATGTCGCGAACCTCGTCGCCTGGGCGAGCGTTCAGTATCCGGACCTCGTCGTCGTCGGCCCGGAAGCGCCCCTCGCCGAAGGGATCGCCGACCGGCTGGAGGAGATCGACATCCCCTGCTTCGGCCCTTCAGAAGAGGCGGCGCGCATCGAAGCCTCCAAAGCCTTCATGAAGGAGATCGCCGCCGAGGCGGGCGTCCCGACGGCGGCGAGCGGCGCGTTCGATGATCTCGCTTGCGCCCTCGCCTACATCGAGAACGTCGGCCGACCTCTGGTGGTGAAAGCGGACGGTCTCGCCGCGGGTAAGGGCGTCGTCGTCGCCACGTCGATCGAGGAGACGATCCGCGCGACGGAGGAGATGTTCGCCGGGCGCTTCGGCGAAGCGGGCTCGCGCGTGGTGCTGGAAGACATCCTCGACGGCGAGGAAGCGAGCTTTTTTGCGATCTGCGACGGCGAACGCGTTCTCCCCATGATCGGCTCTCAGGATCACAAACGGGCCTTCGATGGCGACGAAGGCCCGAACACCGGCGGCATGGGCGTCTACACCCCCGCGCCCGTCTTCACCGACGCCGTTCGTCAACAGACGATCGACACCATCATCCAACCGACGGTCGACGCCCTCGCCGCGCGCGGCGCGCCCTATCGCGGCGTTCTCTACGCCGGGCTGATGATCGGCGCGGACGGGCCGAAGCTGATCGAGTTCAACGCCCGTTTCGGCGACCCCGAATGTCAGGTGATGATGCGGCTCCTGAAGTCCGATCTCGCGCCGGTGCTGATGGCGGCGGCGGAAGGCGATCTCACCGGCCAGAGCTTCGCCTGGTCGGACGAAGCCTGCGCCCTCGTCGTCATGGCGGCGAAGGGGTATCCGGACGGGTATGAAAAAGGCTCAGTCATCCGCGGACTGGACGCGGCGGGCGCCCTGCCGGGGGTCGAGGTCTTTCACGCCGGCACGGCGGAGAGGGAAGGCGCCATCGTCGCAAGTGGCGGGCGTGTGCTGAACGTCACCGCCACGGCGGCGACCCTGAAAGACGCCGTCGCCCGCGCCTACGCCGGCGTCGACGCGATCGACTGGCCGGAAGGCTTCCACCGCCGCGATATCGGATGGAGAGCGCTGTGAGCGCGGACGTCTCCTCCCTCGCCGCCTGGCGCGCCTCCGCGCAGGACTTCGTCTGCGAAGGCCGCACGCTGAAGTTCTGGACCGACGGCGCGGAGAGCGCCCCCGCCCTCCTCCTCATTCACGGCTTCCCGACATCCTCATGGGACTGGCGGCGCGTCTGGAGCGCACTCGCTGCGCGCTATCGCGTCATCGCCATGGACATGCTCGGCTTCGGGCTCTCCGATAAACCGCTGGCGGAGTATCTGCTGACGAAACAGGCGGATGACTATGAGGCGCTGCTCGCCCATCTGGGCGTCAACGAAGCGCATGTTCTCGCCCACGACTATGGCGACACCGTCGCACAGGAGCTGCTGGCGCGCACGAACGAAGGCTCGGCGAAGGCGGCCTTCCGTTCGTTCGTCTTCCTCAATGGCGGGCTTATTCCGGGCGAGCACCGGCCGCGGCTCATTCAGACCCTGCTCGCGAGCCCTTTCGGCTTCCTTGTCACGCGCCTCATGTCCGAGCGGAGCTTCTCAAAGTCCTTCCGCGAGGTGTTCGGGCCCGACAGCCAGCCGAGCGCGCAGGACCTCGCCGAGGACTGGTCGCTCATCGCCGAGAACGCCGGCAATCTGCGCATGCACCAGCTGATCGACTACATGCGCCAGCGCATTCTGAACTACGATCGCTGGGTCGGCGCCCTCAAAGAAGCGCGCGTTCCCCTCCGCCTCATCGACGGCGCCCTCGACCCCGTCTCCGGCGAACATCTCTATAAGGCCTATATGGAGACGGTCCCGGACGCCGACGGCGTCCTCCTGCCGACCGTCGGCCATTATCCCCAGTTGGAGGACGCCGCTGCAGTTCTCGCTGGATTTTTTGAGTTTCATCAGATGCATTTCCCGAAACCCGCAGACGGGAGCGAGGCCCATGGCTGACGAACAAGACCTCTTCACCGGCGTTCAGGAAACGCCCGAGCGCCTGAAATTCGATGAGGGCGCGCTCGACGCCTACATGCAGGAACACGTGACGGGATATGAAGGCCCGCTGACGGTTCAGCAGTTCAAGGGCGGGCAGTCGAACCCGACCTACCTTTTGACGACGCCGCGAAAGAAATACGTCCTCCGCCGCAAGCCGCCGGGGAAGCTTCTTCCCTCCGCCCACGCTGTGGATCGCGAATATCGCGTGATGACGGCGCTCGCGAAGGATAAATTCCCGGTGCCAAAGACCTATTGCCTCTGCGAGGATGAAGAGGTCATCGGCACGGCGTTTTTCATCATGGATTTCCTCGACGGCCGCATCTTCTGGGACGCGCGTCTGCCCCAGCTTGACGCGGCGGACCGCCCGGGCATCGTCTACGCCGCCGTCGACGCTCTCAGCCATCTGCATACGGTCGACTATAAGGCCGTCGGCCTCGAGGACTATGGCAAGTCCGGCAACTATTTCGAACGCCAGATCGGTCGCTGGTCGAAGCAGTACAAGGCTGCGGAGACGGACGAAATCGCGGAAATGGACAAGCTTATCGAGTGGCTGCCGACGGCCATTCCGGCGGGTGATGAAACCTCCGTCGTTCACGGAGACTTCCGCCTCGACAACATGATCATGCACATGAGCGAGCCGAAGGTGATCGGCGTCCTCGACTGGGAGCTCTCCACCCTTGGCCATCCTCTGGCGGACTTCACTTACTATCTGATGGCATGGTTTTTCCCGTCGGACGTGCGCGGCGGGCTCCTCGGCTCGGACCTGAAAGAGCTGAACATCCCGAACGTGGAGGATGTCGTCGCGCGCTATGGCGAAAAGACCGGGCGCTCGGAAATTCCCGATCTCGACTTCTGCCTCGCCTACAACATGTTCCGCATCGCCTCGATCATTCAGGGCGTCTACAAGCGCGGCCTCGACGGCAACGCCTCGTCCGACCAGGCGAAGAAAACCGGCGCGCAGGTCCGTCCGCTGGCGGAATATGCGTGGAGCTTTGCGCAAAAGGCGGGGGCTTAAGGCCCAACAAAGTCGTCATCCCGGAAACCGCGAAGCGGTTATCCGGGACCCATCTCGGACGCTCTCCACACGGTGATGACATTCGAGATGGGTCCCGGCTCTAACACGCGTTCGCCGAGCCCTTCGGGCTCGGACGCGTGTAACGGCCGGGATGACGCTAGCTTTGCGCCTTCAGCCGATCCACGACCGCCTTCGCATCGCGCAGGCCGAGACCGCTCGCCGCGCGCATTTCTTTGATGGCGGCGATAACCTGACCCTCGCGCAATAGCATATCGATCCGCCCCCGGACATCGCCGGGCAGCTTCGCGATTTCTGCATCAAGGGCGTCAGGCGACAGCGCCGGCGTCCCTCCCCCGCCGCGCATACGGCCGATGACAAACCCGATCAGCAGCCCAACGGCTGTCGCGAGCAGAATGACCCCGGTCATGCGCGCGCCCTACGCTCCAGTTCGGCGCGCAGCATCTTCGCGTTGCGGGCGTTGGCGCGGTAGAAAATGTCGACCACGTCGCCGAGGCCCGGCACCAGACCGAGCACCGCATCGAGCGTGATGTTGATCAGCATGATGAAGACAAGCCCGCCGCTCGCCCCCGCGCGGACGGCGAGCGCGACGACATAAAGCGACAGAATGAGCGCCGCTGCATCGCCGATCCCCGGGATCAGCCCGATCAGGCTGTCGACGCCGAAGCGGATCCCGAGAATGGAGAACCGCGTGTCGAGAAGGTCCGCGAGGTCTTCCACTTCAGCCAGCGCACGCGCGGCGCGCGCCCGTTTCGCGTCAGTCAGTTCAGCCATGGCTCAACGCCTCCCGGCGCCAGCATCGCCGGGCCGGGTGGCGGCATCAAGACGGGAGCGGCGAAACGTTCCGCCCGTGCGGTGATCTTTCCGCCCGCTCACCTTCAACGACCGTCAGGTCAAAACGGTTCAGGGTTGTCGTCCCGGGCCGCTGCGTCAATCCGCATCTGATGCGTCCAACTGGACTTTCTACGAGGACGTGCCGAACACGCTCACGTTCGTTGCGTAGCGACAATTGTTCCGCCGCCCATGCTGAGCGACCTCGCCCCGCTACCGAGGGCGACGGAACGCGACGCAAGCGGCCTCAAACGGGCAGGCTTGAGACCGCCGCCTTCGCAGCCGCGGGCGATTAAGGTATCGTCGCCCCAAAGGAGACGCCGCCATGATCCGCCTCGCACTTGCTCTCGCCGCCCTCTCCCTCGCCGCCTGCGCGAGCACCGCGCCGACGCGCCCTGCTGGCGCGGAGGCGCGCCCGGACGCGGAGGCCGAGGTCGTCGCCACGGTCGAACGCTTCCTCGCCGCGATCATGACCCACGACCGGGAGACCTGGCGCGAACTGCTGCTGGAGGGCTCCAACGCCACGGTTCAACTGGAGACGCCCGAAGGCGACTGGCGCTTCGTCTCGCTCGATTATGACCGCCTCGCCGCCTTTCAGGACGGCCCGCAGACCCGCGAGGAATCCGAGCCGATCTGGGCGACGACCGTTCTTGTTCGCGGGAACATGGCGGTCGCCTGGGCGCCCTATGAATTCCTGCGCGACGGCGAACGGCTCCATTGCGGCGTCGATGTCTTCATCCTGCAGAAGGTCGAAGGCGCCTGGAAAATCGGCTCCAGCGCCTGGACCCAGGAAAAGACCCGCTGCGCCGACCTCGACGCGGCGCGCTGAAATGCCCACACGCCACGGTGATCGCCGCCGGGCTTTCATGCGCCGCTGCAGCGACCATCTCCGCCGGGACCAACCCCCGGAAAGGAGAGACCGATGGCGATCACCGTCCCGGCTCCGAAGGATCCATCCTTAAGCCCCCTGTTCGAGCCGCTGAAACTCGGCGATGTCGAAGTCGCTAACCGCGTCTTCATGGCGCCGCTCACTCGAAACCGGGCGCACCCGGACGGAACGCCGTCCGAAATCGCGGTCGAATATTACCGTCAGCGCGCATCGGCCGGCCTCATCATCACCGAGGCGACGCAGATCTCGCCCATGGGCAAAGGCTACATCAACACGCCGGGCATCCATGAAGACGGTCACGTCGCCGCTTGGAAAAAGATCACCGACGCCGTTCACGCCGAGGGCGGAAAAATCGCACTCCAGCTCTGGCATGTCGGGCGGATCTCCCATTCCTCGCTGCTGCCGGACGGGGCGCAGCCTGTAGCGCCCACAGCCATCCGCGCGAACGCCCAGACCGTGACAGGGGACGGGTTCGTCGACGTCTCAGAGCCGCGCGCGCTGAAGGCGGAGGAAATAAAAGCACTCGTCAGGGACTACGTCGTCGCCGCCCGCCGGGCGATGGAGGCGGGCTTTGATCTCGTCGAAGTGCACGCCGCCAACGGCTACCTCCTCAATCAGTTTCTTGTCGATCGATCCAATCAACGCGACGACATCTACGGCGGCGCGCCCGAGAACCGTGCGCGCTTCCTGTTCGAGGTTCTGGAAGCGGTCACGAATGAAGTCGGCGCCGGCCGCGTCGGCGTGCGCCTCTCGCCGACGGGCGCGTTCAACGACATGGGCGATACGGACCCGGAAGCGACCTATGGCGTCGTCTATGAGGGCCTCAACCGCTTCGATCTCGCCTATCTTCACGTGGTCGAAGGCGACGAAAGCGGCGGGGCCCCGGCGGAGGATCTCGCGATCATCGACCGGCTGCGGCCGCTCTACAAAGGCGTCTACATCGCCAACAGCGGCTTCGACGCCCGCCGCGCCGCCGACGTGATCGCGACCGGCCGCACCGACGCCGTCACCTTCGGCAAACCGTTCATCTCCAATCCGGACCTACCCGCGCGCTTCGCGACGAACGCCGCGCTCACCGAGGCGGACCAGTCCACCTTTTACGGCGGGGATGAGCGCGGCTATACCGATTATCCGTTCCTCGACGGGGCCGCGTAACGGACTTGCGCCGCGGCCTCCGGCAACCGGAGACCGCGGCATGTTCGGCCTGATCAAACGCCTCTTCCTCATTCTTCCGGCGCTTATCGGCGTCGCCATCGGCGGCGCCGTCGCGACCTACGGCTATTACGCCATCGACGCGGTCTGCCCGCGCGGCGAGCCGTCGGGCTGGTATTTCGTCGCGCTCGCGGGGGCGATGGTCTTCGTCGGGCTGGGCGGGCTCTTCGCCCTCATCTCGGTCATCGCCGGCAAGGGCGAGGCGATCTGGCGCGCGGTGTTTCCGCCGATCCTCCTCGCCGCCGCCGTCGCGGCCGCGCCGCACCTCCTCGACATCCCGGCGGTGAAGCTCGCCGCGGGCGGGCTTTCGGTCTGCGCCGCCGAATGAGCATGCTCCGTACGCTGTTGATCGCCAATCGGGGCGAGATCGCCGTTCGCATCGCGCGCACCGCAAAAGCCATGGGACTGCGCGTCGTCGCCGTCTATTCCGACGCCGACGCCAGCGCGCCGCATGTTCGCGCCGCGGACGTCGCCGTCCGCCTCGGCCCGCCGCCCGCCGCGGAAAGCTATCTGCGCGCGGACCTCATCCTCGAGGCCGCGAAGAAGACGGGCGCCGACGCCATCCACCCGGGCTACGGCTTTCTTTCCGAGAACGCCGAATTCGCCGAGGCCTGCGCCGCGGCGAGGATCGCCTTCGTCGGCCCGAAGCCGGAAACGATCCGCGCCATGGGGTCGAAATCCGCCGCAAAGGACCTGATGGAGCGGGCGGGCGTGCCGACCCTCACCGGCTATCAGGGCGACGATCAATCCGTTGGCAGATTTCTCGCCGAGGCCGAGCGCATCGGCTATCCGGTTCTCCTGAAAGCGACCGCCGGCGGCGGCGGCAAGGGCATGCGCCTCGTCGAGCGCGCTGCGGACCTGCCGGACGCCCTCGCTTCGGCGCAACGGGAGGCGAAATCGGCCTTCGGCGACGACCGCTTCCTCGTCGAGAAATATCTCGGACGCCCCCGCCACCTGGAAGTGCAGGTTTTCGGCGATACGCACGGCAACGTCGTCCACCTCTATGAGCGCGATTGTTCCGTTCAAAGACGGCACCAGAAGGTCATCGAGGAGGCGCCCGCCCCGAACCTGCCCGATGACGTGCGCCGCAAGCTGCACGCGGCGGGCGTCGAGGCTGCGAAAGCGGTCGATTATGTCGGCGCCGGCACGGTCGAGTTCCTCTATGACGGCGACGGCGGCGTCTATTTCATGGAGATGAACACGCGCCTGCAGGTGGAGCACCCGGTGACCGAATGCGTCACCGGCCTCGACCTTGTCGAATGGCAGCTGCGCGTCGCCGCGGGCGAGTCCTTGCCCCTGAAACAGGACGAGATTTCCTGCACCGGCTGGGCGTTTGAAAGCCGTCTTTACGCCGAGGACCCCGATCGCGACTTCGCGCCGTCCATCGGCACGCTGACGACCCTTGCCCTGCCCGAAGCGACGGCGCGCGTGGATTCAGGCGTCGTCGAAGGACGCGAGATCACCCCCTATTACGACCCGATGATCGCGAAGATCATCGCCGCCGGGCCGACGCGCGCCGCCGCCCTCGGCCGCATGCGCTCCGCCCTCGCCGAAACGCGGGTGACCGGCCTCGAGACCAACGCCCGCGTTCTCGACCGTCTGTGCGCGGCGGAGGACTTCGCCAAAGGCGACGTCTCCACCCGCTTCATCGAGGAGAACCGCGACGCGCTCTTCGAAGTGAAGCCGCTCCCCCACGCCGCCCTCGCCGCGGCGCTTCTGGCCTTGCGCGCCGAGGGCGACGCGCAGGAGCCGTGGGAGTCTCTCTCCGGTTTCCGCCTCAACGCGCCGTCCGAGGAGCTGTACTGGCTCGCCCTCGACGACGCCCCCGCCCTCGCCGTCCTCACCGAAACGGCGGACGGATTCGCCGTGCGGCTGGAGCGCGGAACCGCCGCCGCCGAGCGGCGCACGGGCGAGGTCGAGCTGACCACGGAGGAGTTCACGTTCTCCGGCGCCGATGACGGGAGCCGCCTGCGGATCATCGTCGACGGGCTGGAGACCATCGCGGACGTCGCGCCCCATGGCGAGGCGCTGCGCGTCTTCATCGACGCCGAATGCTGGGACGTCGCCCTCTCCGACCCGCTTTCCGGCGCCGCCGACAACCACGCCGCGGGCGGATCGCTCACCGCCGCCATGCCGGGCGTCGTCACCGGCCTCGCCGTCGAGCCGGGCGCCAAAGTCGCCGCGGGCGCGACCCTCATGGTCATGGAGGCCATGAAAATGGAGCACGCCGTCAAAGCCCCCGCCGACGGCGTGGTGAAGGCGTTCCGCTTCGCGCCGGGCGATCAGGTGAAGGACGGGGATCTGTTGGTGGAGTTTGAGGGGGCGTGATCCGCTTCATCGCCAGACCCGATGACGACGTTCGAGTTGTCGAGGTGGGTGGTGACATCCAAACGAAAGACCAACTTATTCAGCTTCTTCGGCAGGAGCTCGAGTTTCCAGAATACGCATCGAACAACTGGGATTCGCTGGATGAATGCCTGAATGATCTCAGTTGGCTAATGGAAAGCGTGATCGTTGTTTCGCATCAGGAGTGGTCAACGAACCCATTGGCGAAGGCTACCAATTATGGAGAAATTATCCGTGGAGCGACGGATTCACATCAAAAGACTTTGCTATTCGTGTTCGAGGACTCATCCACCTCGGACTAAATCAGATAGTTGGTCGTGTTAATAACTCCCTGTACGTCATCCCGGGCGAGCGCAGCGAGACCCGGGACCCAGGGTCGCGAGCGCCGCGCTCCGATACCCTGGGTCCCGGATAGCCGCTTTGCGGCTTCCGGGATGGCGGGTTGAGCGAGTATCGTGAAAGGGGGCTGGGTTTATATTCTGGCGTCCAGAAGGAACGGGACGCTCTATGTCGGCGTCACCAGCGATCTCGGGCGTCGCGTTTGGGAGCACAAACAAAATCTGACGCCCGGATTCACGGCGAAATACAACGTGCACGATTTGGTGTTCGCCGAGCGCTTTGAGAAGATCGATGAGGCGATCGCCTTTGAGAAGCGGATAAAGAAATGGCGGCGCGCGTGGAAAATCGAGCTGATCGAGAAAGACAATCCGCAGTGGCAAGACCTGTACGAGACTCTGAATTGCTGAGCGCCCTCTCAACGTCATCCCGGCCGAGCGCAGCGAGAGCCGGGACCCAGAGTCGCGCGCGCAGTGCTCCGACGCCCTGGGTCCCGGATAGCCGCTTCGCGGCTTCCGGGATGACGTTTGGGAGGAATTCATGACCGACCGCATCCAGATCATCGAGATGGGCCCGCGGGACGGGTTGCAGAACGAGAAGCAGACCGTCCCGGTGGAGACGAAGATCGAGCTCGTGAACCGCCTGAGCGCGACGGGGCTTGATGTGATCGAGGCGGGCGCGTTCGTGTCGCCGAAATGGGTGCCGCAGATGGCGGCCTCCGACGAGGTGATGGCGGGGATCGAGCGCAGGCCCGGCGTCTCCTACCCCGTGCTCACGCCCAACATGAAGGGCTATGAGGCCGCCCGCGCCGCGAAGGCCGATACCGTCGCCGTCTTCGCCGCCGCGTCGGAAACGTTCAGTCAGAAGAACACCAACTGCTCCATCGCCGAGAGCTTCGAGCGTTTCGCGCCGATCATCGAGGCCGCCAAAGCCGACGGCGTGCGCGTGCGCGGCTATGTCTCCTGCGTCCTCGGCTGCCCGTTCGAAGGCAGGATCGACCCGGAAGCCGTCGCGCGGGTGACAAAGCATCTCCATGAAGCGGGGTGCTATGAGATCTCCCTCGGCGACACCATCGGCGTCGGTACGGCGGGCGAGGTGTTCGCACTTATTGAACGACTGAAACAGGACGTGCCCGTCGCAGACCTCGCGGGCCACTTCCACGACACCTACGGCCAGGCCCTCGCCAACATCCGCGCGGCCATGGAGGCGGGCGTGCGCGTCTTCGACGCTTCGGTCTCCGGCCTCGGCGGCTGCCCCTACGCCCCGGGCGCAACCGGCAACGTCGCGACCGACGACGTCGTCTATATGGCCCACGGCTCCGGGATCGAGACGGGCGTCGATTTCGACAAGCTGATCGAGACGAGCGTCTGGATTTCAGAGCAGCTCGGGCGGCGCCCCGCCTCCAAGGTCGCGACGGCGGTGATGGCGAAGCGGGGGTAGTTCGCGCCACTCCCCGACTTCCCGCGGCTTGACCGCGGGACCCATGGAGCGGAACGGCCGGTGTTTCTGGGCGTTGTGAGAGTGCGCGGCGCTTTCCACGCTCAGCGTGCGCGTCGACCGATCACCATGGGCCCCACGGTCAAGCCGCGGGGAACACCATTAAATCCCATCACTCTCCCCCGCTCGTCACCGCGCAGGCGGGGACCTAGGGCCTCGCGCGCGAACGCCTATATCCTGCGCATGCAGCCCGAGATCCCGGCTTCATCCTGAGGAGCCGCCGCAAGGCGGCGTCTCGAAGGACGCGGGGATGAGCGGAAGAAAAATGGGAGAGAGCACATGATCGTCAGCACC
>CAYFIB010000043.1:12508-20821 GCA_964342855.1 uncultured Caulobacterales bacterium | reverse complement strand
TCCTCCCGCTACCACACCCACTGCGACCCGCGCCTCAACGCGACGCAGGCGCTGGAGCTCGCCTTCCTCATCGCCGAAGGCCTGAAAAAAGAACGGGCGCGGGCGGCGGCTTGAGGCCTACCGCACCGGCCTCGCGTGCGCCGCACCGCGGAAGACCGCGTTCGCGAGCAAGGTCTGCAGGCCGTCGAGATAGGCGCGGGTCGTCGGGTCTTCCGTGAACGAAATGACATAGCCGCGGCCCATGGGCTCGACCGTGACGAAGGGTTTGTAGGCCATCTGGGCGCGGACATCGTCCCAAAGATAGCCTGAGAGCAAGAGCTCGTATTTGCTGGCGTAGGAAACCGCGGTGGTTCCTGAATCACGCGCAAGCGGCGCGAAAATCTCCGAGCCTGAGAAGAGCACGTTCACGGACGATCCGACGCCCGCCGTGAGCCAATGGTCCGGGTCGGTCTCGGCTTTGACGAGAACGCCGAGAGCGCGATCCGGTCGGGCGGCGGCGGGCGTCGTCGCGGCGGCGAGATCGTCGCGGGTCTCCAGAAGGACGCCCGGAACCGCGGCGGCGTCCTCGGCTTTTTTCGCCTCCGTCTCCTGATAGGCGTTCTCGCGACGGAGCGCGCTGAACTCCGTCTTCGGATCGCCCAGCCAACTGAGCGCGCCGTCGAAGGCGATGAGGACGCCGCCTTCGCGGGTCCATTCCTTCAGCGCATCCGCGCCGCGCCCGCCGAGGACGCCGCCATAGCCGTACCCGTCGGGCAGGATAAGGACGTCGAAGCTCGCGAGGTGGTCGGAGGCGATGTCCTCCGTGCGCACCGGCGTCACCGGCCAGCCGATCTGGCGCTCGATGACGAAGCGCGTGTTTCCCGCCGAATACTGACTTGTCGGCTCGTCCCAGGCGATGGCGACCTTCGGCGCGTGATGGCGATAGACATTCTCGCTCCCCCAGTTTGGTCCGCTGACCGTGTAGCTGGTGTCGAGACCAAAGACGTCGGCGCCCGTCGTCTCCGCGAGCGCGGCGAGGCGTTTCGCAAGGTCGTCCGGCGCGCCCGCTTTCGGCAGGATGAGGGAGCCGCGCGGGAACTTCCGTTCGCCGACCGTAAACGGAAGATCGCTGCTGAGAACCGGCAGCTCCGCGCGCAGAGCGGCGGCGAGGAGACGGCTCGCGGAGACGTCACCCGCGGGAACGGCGAAGCCGAAGGCGGCGTCCGCGTTCGTCAGGGTTCCCGGCGGAATGCGGGTCGCGGTCGCCGGCGCCGCGTCGACCGTCGGCTTGGCGTTGCAGGTGTCGGAGCGGACGTTCCACATGAGCGGCAGGGACCAGGCGGTGACGTCATAGACCTCGACGCTGAGGCCCTTGGCGCGGCGACGCTCCTGCTCTTTCGCGAAGTCCTCCGGGAAGCCCGTATCGGGGTCCATGAGCGTGCGGACGAGACGGTTCGCGGGCTGATCCAGGGGAACGATATAGGACCCGGCGGCGTAGCTCGTCCGGCAGGCGCGGAAGTCTTCGTTCGTGCGCGCCACTTCCACGCCCTGTTCGGCGAGGACGGCGGCGAGCTTGTCGGCGCCCGCCTGGTTCGTCTGGGTCGGGATGATGTAGGCCTTGACCGGCCCGCCGCGACCGTCTTCGACGGCGTCCTTGCGGTAGTCGTAATAGCCCTGAAGCAGGCTTTCGCGGTTGACGGCGGCGGTCTCCAGCGTCGCGATGGAGGTGACGAAGTGGTGGCGCACCGTCTCCGCATAGGGAAGGTCCGTCCCGTCGGCGCGCTCCGCCGTCAGCCCGCGCGAGCTCGCCTGCTCATAGGTCGTCCCCACGGAGCCGAGAAAGTTCGGCCAGCCTGCGCCATAGCCCGGATAGAACGCGTCGAAGACCTCGCGCGTGTAATAGGGGAAGCCGAAGCGGTCGAAATACTTCGCGTTGTTCGCGCCGATGGCTTCAAGGACGCCCTTTTGCGCCTCGGTGATGAGCGGGTTGAAGGGCTCGGCTTCGGGCGAGAAATAGTAGGTGCTGTCGGAGCCCATCTCGTGCAGGTCGACGAAGATGAGCGGCGCGTATTTCAGATACGCGGCGACGCGGCCGCGCGTCTCCGGCTGGGAGAGGGCGAACCAGTCGCGGTTCATGTCGAAGAGATAGTGGTTCGTACGCCCTGACGGCCACGGCTCATTGCGCTCCGCCGCGATGGGGCTGCCGGAGGGCTCCATGCCGAGGGTGTCGTAAAAGCGCGTGACGAAGCGCGCCCGGCCGTCCGGGTTCTGAACGGGGTCGATGAAGACGACCGTGTTCTGAAGGATTTTCTCGACCGTCTCGTCGTCCTCGGCGGCGAGGAGGTGATAGGCCGTCATCATCGCGGCGTCGGAGGAGGAAATCTCGTTGCCGTGGACGCTGTAGGCGAGCCAGGCGGAGGAGGGCGTCTCGGCGATGAGGTCGGCGGCGGTCGCCGCATCGGTCTCGCGGGGATCGCCGAGGCGGGCCATGGCGTCTTCGAAGGCGCCAAGCTTTGCGAGGTTCTCCGGCGAGGCGATGACGGCGTAGACGAGCTCGCGGCCCTGCCAGCTGCGCGCGTACGGAACGACCTTCACCCGGTCCGGCGCGGCGGCCTCCAGCGCGCGGAAATAGCGGATGACCTCTTCGGGCGCGGTGATGCGCGTTCCGGGCGCCGCCCCCAGCACCTCGGCGACGGTCGGGATCTTCGCGTCGGTCGAAACGCCCGGCATGAAGGTCTGGGCGTCCGCCGCGCTCGCCGCGAGGGCCGCGCCGGCGGCGAGAAGGAAGGATTTCAGTTTGCTGGTGCGCGCCATGCGATGGCTCCAAAGGGTTACGCTGCTCGAAGCCCACAGCGTAACCGCCGGATATTGCGGCGCAATCACCAACGCTCGTAACACCGCGAAAGAAAGATTGACCCCGCCGCGGCGCCGCGCGCGTTGCGTCCGGGGCGCGGACGATGCACCACGGTCGGCGTTTGATTGTTGCGGCGCACAATGGCGCGCCGGGCGTAACAGGTGAGGTTCAGATGGCGGGCGTTCGGGCCGGCGTGATGGGCGCCGGAGTGTTCGGCGGCTACCACGCCAACAAGTATGCGGAGACGGACAAGGCCGATCTCGTCGCGGTGTTCGACCTCGATGCGGAGCGCGCCGGCGCGCTCGCGGAAAAGCACGGCTGCGCCGCCTTCTCCGATCTCGACGCCTTCTTCGACGCTGTCGACGCCGTCACCATCGCCGCGCCCGCCAAGGCCCACGCCGCGCTCGCCCGCGCCGCGCTGGAGGCGGGCAAGCACGCGCTTGTCGAAAAGCCGATCGCGCTGTCGCTGGAAGACGCCGACGCGCTTGTCGCCCTCGCCGAAGCCTCCGGCAAGGTGCTGCAGGTCGGCCACCAGGAGCGTTATGTCTTCGACGCCATCGGCGTTCTCGGCCGCGCGGAGAAGCCGACCCGCATCGAAAGTCGCCGCCTCGGCCCGTACTCGGAGCGCGGAACAGACGTTTCTGTCGTCATGGATCTGATGATCCACGATCTCGACATGGCCCGCCAGCTTGTCGAGGGCGATCACCACGCCGTCGACGCCGAGGAGACGCTGAAGCACGGCGCCCATTCGGACCGCACGCGCGCCGAGCTGAAATTCGCCGGATGCGACGTCGTTCTGGAGGCGAGCCGCATCGCCGAAAAGCGCGAACGCGATATGCGCCTCGTCTACCCGGACGGCGAGATCAAAATCGACTTCATGAACCGCGCGGTCGAGAACACGACGAGTGCGGAGTTGAGGGAGGCTTTCGGCGCCGATAATGCGCCGCTCGCGTTGAAAGACCCGCTCGCCTTCGGCACGCAGAGCTTTCTGGAGAGCGTCGTCTCGGGCCGCGCGCCCATCGTCTCCGGCGCCGCTGGGCGCGCCGCCCTCGCCCTCGCCCTCGCCATCGAAGCGGCCGCGAAGGCCGCCTGACCTGTCAGAGTAAGGAAAAATAAAATGGCCTCGCGCAGCGACGAAGTCAAAATCCTCGAACCCATCGCCTTCATTGATCTGAAAGCCCAGCAGAAGCGGATCCGCGAGCGGATCGAGGCGCGTCTCATCGCCGTCCTCGACCACGGCCGCTATATCGCGGGTCCGGAGATCGAGGAGCTCGAACAGAAACTCGCGGAGAAGACCGGCGCGGCGGAGTGCGTCGCGGTCGCGAGCGGCACGGACGCGCTCATCATTCCGATGATGGCCCTTGAACTGACGCGCGAGGACGCCGTCTTCATTCCCGCCTTCACCTATAACGCGACGGCGAACGCGGTGCTGATCGCGGGCGCGAGCCCGGTCTTCGTCGATATCGATCCGGCGACGTTCAATATAGACCCGGACGATCTGCGCGCGAAGATCGAAGAAGTGAAGGCGGAAGGTCGCCTGCGTCCACGCGCGGTCTGCGCGGTCGATCTCTTCGGCGCGCCGGCGGACTATCCCGCCATCGCGGCGGTCTGCGCGGAGGAAGGGCTCGATCTTTTCGGCGACGGCGCCCAGAGCTTTGGCGGCAAGCAGGACGGCAAATGGGTCGGAAACCTCGCGCCGATCACCGGCACCAGCTTTTTCCCGGGCAAAGCGCTCGGCTGCTATGGCGATGGCGGCGCGACCTTGCTGCAGAACTCCGATGATCGCGAGATCATGGAGTCGATCCGCTGGCACGGCACTGACCCGCAACGCCGCGAGAGCGTCCGTGTCGGGATGAACGGTCGCCTCGATTCCTTCCAGGCGGCGGTGGTGCTGGAGAAGCTGGAGATTTTCTACGACGAGCTGGACGAGCGCAAACGCGTCGCGAAGATCTATGAAGCGCGTCTCGCCGAACACGCCCAGCTGCAGGCGTTCCCGCGTGAGACCGAGAGCGGCTACGGCTACTTTTCCCTCTGCGTGGAGAACCGCGACGCCGTGCGCGCGGCCATGGGCGAGGCGGGCGTGCCGACGGCGATCTATTACATGCAGCCGCTGCACCAGATGGCGGCGTTCAAGGACTACGCGCCGGCTGAAGGCCTGGAGGTCTGCGAAAGCGTCGCGGACCGCATCATGTCGCTGCCCATGCACCCCTACCTCACCGACGAGATGGCCCACCGGGTCTGCGACGCCTTCATCGCGGCGACCGAGGCGTCGGGCGAGGGCGCCTGAGGCCGAACGCCCGACGCGCTTGGCGCGGCGGGCGGAGAGGGATATGTCCGCGCGATGGCGGAGACATCTGACACACTGCGCATCGCTGTCGCCCAGACGGCGCCCCGGATCGGCGACATCGAAGCCAATCTGAACGCCGCGCGCGCCTGGCGCGCCGCCGCGAAAGAAGCGGGCGCGGACATCGTCGTCTTTTCCGAGCTGTTCATGACCGGCTATCCGGACGAGGACCTCGTCCAGAAGCCCGCCTATCTCGCTGCGGCGCGCGCGGCGATCGAAACGCTCGCAAGCGAGACGAGCGATGGCGGGCCGGTCGTCTTGATCGGCGCGCCGTGGAAAACCGATGCGGGCATCTTCAACGCCGTGGTCGCCGTCGGCGGCGGCTGGATCCTGCGCGTGGCGACCAAGCGCGTCTTGCCGAATTACGGCGTCTTCGATGAACCGCGGCGCTTCACGCCCGGGGAGACCAGCGCGCCGCCCTTGCCGCTGAAAGGCGCCGCGCTCGGTTTCATGGTCTGCGAAGACATGTGGTTCCCGGGCGTCGCTGAGGGGCTGGCCGGGGCCGGCGCGGATATCATCATCGCGCCGCATGGCTCGCCCTATCGCCGGACGGCGGCGGATGAGCGACAGGCCGCGGCGGTGACCCGCGCGCGTTCGGCGAAACGGCCGATCGTTTTCGTCAACCAGCTCTGCGGGCAGGACGAACTTGTCTTCGAAGGCGGCGCCTTCGCGGTCGACGCCCGCGGCGAGGTGCAGGCGCGTGGCCGCAAGTGGGCCGAGGGGCTGGAGATCTTCTCCTTCGCGCAGGAAGAAACCGGTTGGACCTGCGTGGACGGACCAAAGGCGGACTGGCCGACAGGGGACGCCGCCGACTACCACGCGCTGGTGCGCGGCACGCGCGACTATGTCCGCCGCAACGGCTTTGAAAAAGTCGTGCTCGGACTGTCCGGCGGGATCGATTCCGCGCTGGTAGCCGCCGTCGCGGTCGATGCGCTGGGCCAGGACGCCGTCACCTGCGTCCTGCTGCCGTCGAAATATACCTCCTTAGAAAGTAATGAGGACGCGGCGGCCTGCGCCGCCGCCTTGGGCGTGAAAACCGAAACCGTTCCGATTACGGACGCGGTCGTGGCGGTGGAAGATACGTTGAAACCCGTCTTCGGCGACGCGCCGCCGGACGTGACGGAGGAAAACATCCAGTCGCGCCTGCGCGGGCTTCTCCTCATGGCGCTTTCCAACAAGACCGGCGCGATGCTGCTGACGACGGGCAACAAGTCCGAACTCGCGGTCGGGTATGCGACGCTCTATGGCGACATGAACGGCGGCTATAATCCGCTGAAGGACGTCTACAAGACCCATGTCTATCGGCTGGCGGCGGGGCGCAACGCGAACACGACCATCGACGGCAAGGGGCCGGAAGGCGCGGTCATCCCGGAGCGCATTCTGACCAAAGCGCCGTCCGCGGAGCTGCGCGAAAACCAGACGGACCAGGATAGCCTGCCGGACTATGATCTCCTCGACCGCGTCCTCGAAGGCCTCATCGAACGCGACCAGTCCGTGCGCGATCTCGCAGCCGCGGGCGTGGACGAAGACCACGCGCGCCGGATCGAGAAGCTTCTCTATACGGCCGAGTACAAGCGCTTCCAGTCTGCGCCCGGGCCGAAGATCACCAGCCGCGCCTTTGGGCGCGATCGTCGCTATCCGATGACCAACGGATGGCGGAGTTTGTAACCCCTAGACCCGCTCATCCCCGCGTAGGCGGGGATCTCGGGCCACGCGCGCAATTGTCTGATATCGACGCGCGACGCCATTGATCCCCGCCTGCGCGGGGGTGAGCGGACAGAGAAAGAACCAGATCCATGACCCCCTCCGTTCGTTTCGCGCCGTCGCCTACGGGCAAGCTCCATGTCGGGAACATCCGCGCCGCGCTCTTCAACCGCCTGTTCGCGACCCGCAATCAGGGGAAGTTCCTTCTACGGATCGATGACACCGATCAGGAGCGCTCGACGAAAGAGTACGAAGACGGCATCCGTCGCGATCTCGCCTGGCTCGGCATCGAGTGGGACGATGAGGCGCGCCAGTCCGCTCGTTTCGACCGTTACGACATGGCGCGCGACGCACTGATCGAGGCGGGGCTCCTCTATCCCTGCTACGAAACCGCCGACGAGCTTGACCGCAAGCGCAAGCTGCAGCGCGCCCGCGGCCTGCCGCCAGTGTATGATCGCGCGGCGCTGGAGCTTTCCGCGGACGATCGCGCGAAGCTGGAAGCTGAAGGCCGCCAGCCTCACTGGCGGTTCAAGCTCGCCCGCAAGCAGGTGAAATGGACCGATCTCATCCGTGGCGAGACGGAAGTCGATACCGGCGCCATCTCCGACCCCGTGCTCATCCGCGAAGACGGTCAGTACCTCTACACGTTGCCGTCCTGCGTCGATGATCTGGAGTTCAAGATTACGCATGTCGTGCGCGGCGAAGACCACGTCACCAACACCGCCGCGCAGATCGAGATTTTCGAGGCCCTCGCGCCGGTCTTCGGCGGCGCGGTGCCGGAATTCGCGCACCACTCGCTCCTGATCGGCGCGGACGGGCAGGGGCTGTCGAAGCGCCTCGGTTCGCTCTCCATCGAAGCGATGCGTGCGGACGGCGTCGAAGCGGCGGCGATCACCAGCCTGCTGGCGCGCCTCGGCACCTCTGACCCGGTCGTCGCGGAAGGCTCGCTTGATGCGCTGGCGGAGGGGTTCGACTTCGCCAAGATGGGCCGCGCGCCGGCGCGCTTCGACATGGCCGATGTCGAGCAGCTCTCGGCGAAACTTCTTCACGATGCGCCTTATGCCGCGGTCGCCGCGCGCCTCACCGAGCTGAATGCGGGCGTTGATGAGGGCGTCTGGCTCGCGGTGCGCGAGAACATCGGCTCTCTCGCCGACGCGGCTGAATGGGCGCGGATCATCTCCGGGCCGGTCGAGCCAGTGATTGAGGACGCGGCCTTCTGCGCCGCCGCCGCCGAACTCGTGGCGGACGGGCCCCTCGACGCCGACAGCTGGGGCGCGTTCACCGCTGCGGTGAAAGAGAAGACGGGCGCCAAAGGCAAGGCGCTCTTCATGCCGCTGCGCAAGGCGCTGACAGGCCGCGAGCGCGGGCCGGACATGGCCGCGCTCTTCCCGCTCATCGGCGCGGAGAAAGCGCGGGCCCGGCTTAACGGCGA
>CAYFIB010000043.1:0-12408 GCA_964342855.1 uncultured Caulobacterales bacterium | reverse complement strand
CCGCGCTCTTCCCGCTCATCGGCGCGGAGAAAGCGCGGGCCCGGCTTAACGGCGAAACTGCCTAAAGCACCATTTTTCCATTAATTAGTGTAGGTTCGAAATCTCCTCCAACCTACCTTACGTCATCCCGGCCGAGCGAAGCGAGAGCCGGGACCCAGGGCCGCGGGCGTTGCACTCAGTCACTCTGGGTCCCGGATAACCGCTTTGCGGTTTCCGGGATGACGTTTTTATCGATGAAGCACGCCTGTTTGAAAAGAATGGACGCCTCTAAGCCTTCCGAAACTCCACGCCGTCGGCGAGCACTCCCTTGCCGGGGACAAAGTTTACTTCGCCGCGAGAGCGGCGGCGCGGAGCCGCCATCGCTAGGATCTTGCTCACGCCCTGAACACGATTCGAGACGCTGAAAAATCTCTCGTTAAATCAACGCATTACGCATCATTTGTTCGACGTTAACAGCCGAGCGGCAGAATGCTGTCGATGCTCGGGAAACGTCGGACATGATAACGCGGCGCGCTGTCATCGGAGGGTATGAACGCGCCTTGCTGCTCGATCCTGAGGACGATCAGGGCGAGCTTCTGCGCGCGCGCGCGCTGTACGTTTTCGGCTGGGCCATCGCACTCACGCAGGTCCTGAACATGATCGGTATGCGGGTGATTTATGGCGCTTGGACGCTTGATCACGCGATCTCCGTACTGGTCATCGCGATCGTGCTCGGCGCGGTGCACTGCCTCCGCTTCTACCGGAATTTCGCCGTCTATGCGGCGGGGGCGAGCGTTCTCTGCGCCTCCGGTCCGCTCATGACCGCTCTCTACGACTATACAGGCATCAATACCTCGCTCCTGCCGTTTCTCGTCGCGGCGCCCATGCTGGCGGGGTTCATCTCCGGCTGGCGCGCAGCGGTCTGCGCGGGCGTGCTCTGTCTTGCTTCGACCGGTTTTCTTTACTGGTGGTCGGCGTCGAACCCGGCGGTTGAGGCGGCGTTCTACGCTGAGCGCACGGCGCTGCGCGCCATGCAGGCGGCGTTCGCCATTTTCATGACGACCGTCATTTCGTCCGTGTTCAGCGCCAATATCCACCGCGCCTTCCGGCTTCTGCGCCTGAACGCGGAACGGGCGAAGCGCGCGGAGAAAGTGAAGACCGACTTCCTCGCGACCATGAGCCATGAACTCCGCACGCCCCTCAACGGCGTTCTCGGCTCGGCGGAAGCTCTGCGGGGCCTGACTTTATCGGCGGAGCAGGCGCGGCTGGCGGACACGATCTCGGACGCCGGGCAATCGCTGCTCGTCGTGGTCGATGATCTTCTGGACATCACCAAGCTGAATTCCGATCAGATCGTCGTCAGCGAGCGCGAGTTTCACCCCCATCTGCTGCTGCAGGAGCTGGACGCAAAATGGCGTGCGGCGGCGGACAACCGGGCGCTCGCTTTTTCCGTCGAATGCTACGCCTCGGTGCCGGACGCTCTGATCGGCGATGATTTCCGCATCAAGCAGGTGCTCTCCGGGCTGATCGCCAACGCGCTGAAGTTCACCAAAGCGGGCTTCGTCAGCCTGACGGCGACGGCGGAGCCGACGAGAAACGGCGTGTTCGTCTCGTTTTCCGTCACGGACACCGGCTGCGGCGTCGCGGTCGCCAAGCGCGAGCGCATTTTCGAGATGTTCGAGCAGGGCGAGCAGGGGGCGACACGCTCCTTCGACGGCGCGGGCGTTGGGCTTTATCTCGCCCGCCGCATGGCGCGGCTCATGGGCGGCGACCTCACCGTGCGCAGCGTCGACGCCGCCGGATCGACCTTCACCCTGCGCCTGCCCATGCAGGTCACGACGCCGGCTTGCGCGTCGGAGGGCGAAAGCGATGCGTGCGCGTCAGAGCCGTCCGCGTTCCGGCTGCTGATCGTTGAGGATAACCCGACCAACCAGCTCGTCGCCTCGGCGCTCGCGACGAAGCTCGGCGCGGACTGCGCGGTCGTCGAAAACGGCGCGCTGGCGCTTGAAAAGCTGGCGACGCAAAGCTTCGACCTGGTGCTGATGGACAAGCACATGCCGGTCATGGACGGGGTGGAAGCGACCCGGCGCATCCGCGCGAGCGGCGCGCCCTACGCCGCGATCCCCGTCATCGCCTGCACCGCGGATATCGCGAGCGAAGACCGCGAGGAGCTGCACGCCGCCGGCTTCACCGACTTCCTCCCCAAACCCATCAACACCGCCGCCCTGAAAGAAGCCTTCGGCAGGGCGCTGGGCGCGCACCGGACGGCGGCTTGAGCGCCGGTTTCGCGCGGCCCGCTGGAAACGCTCAGATCTACTGCACAAAGTGCATGAGGTATCCAGATCGATCCAAGATCAAACCTGTACTGATGATCGAATTCATCGCCACATTCTCCGCAATCATCTCATCGTTGACGTAGAGCGGGTGACGCCGCATGAAGCCGGGCGTGCATTCGAAACGCGCCAGTTCATTGTGCTCGCGAGGTTTGTTGGGCGTGTGCGGATAGACTGGCGAGTAGGCGTCGCCGCCGCAATCGTCGTGAGACGACTGAGGGACCTCCGAACCGGCTGGCCACCACCTCGTATCGACCGGCTCCTTGCCGCCGCAGGCCGCGAAACCGTCCCATTCCGGGCCGATCAGAAGGCGCTGAGGGTAGCTCTCCCGCGGCTCAAGAATCGGCTCGTCAAAAAACCGGGACTTCGGAAGAAGGGGATAGACTTCCCCGATCCGATAACGCCGGTCTTCCGGATCGCCGTTATAGTAGGTCAGGTAACCACCGCCGGCTTCTCGTAGAGTGCCGTCCGAGTTTCGCGGCAGCCGTGTGTCAGCTGTGTGATAACGGCCAAATCGGCGATACCAATCGTCCAGAATTGAATCTAGAGCTTCAGAAAAGAGTTGGTTCTCGGCGTCTTTTTTCGCGTGGCCTGGCAAAAAAACGGATGTCAGTTGATTAAGCCACCATCTCCCCACATGCGCCGGCGCCTTTTCGAACGCCGCCTCCATCAGGTCGGCCGGTACGGGCGTGCGCTTGTAGCCGCTGCAGCCGAGCGTCACGCCCTTGCCGTTTCCATAAGTCCGGATGCGCAGAAAGTCCGTGGTCGATAGCTGGAACCCCCACGGTCCGGGCACGGCGCCTTGCTGAACATACGCCGCCGCCGCCTGCTCGCGCCAGCTCAGCCACTCCTCCTGCGTCGCGGACGCAAGCGACGCCTCCACGAAATCAAATGGGGAGAGCGGGCTCTTATAGGCCCGCTCGGTCATGTGGCCCCAGCCGAAGGAGAGATCGTTCACGTCCTCATACCGGACGAGCCAGGGCATGTAGTTGTCCGGCGCGGTCCGCCGCCGACTTTCCGCGCAGACTTCCGGCGTGAGAATGGACAGGGCCCCGCCGTCCGGCGTCGCCATCACATAAACCTGCGGCGCGACCGAGATGTCGTAAGAGGGCGTGCCGCCCGGGTACATGGCGATCCTGCCGCTGCAGGCGACGACATAGTTCGCCGCGAAGCGCTCGCCCGTCTCCTTCATTTCATAAACGGCGCGCAGGCGGAAATACGAGCGTGGAAACCGTGTGACGTCGCCATAGGGGCCCGAGACCGGGTCCTCCGATGAATGCAAAGAGCCCGCCGGCCCGCAGGCGGCGAGGATGAGGAGGAAGGCGAGGAGCGGCGCGCGCATGTGGATCGTTCCCTGACCGGCGACCGAAACCTGCGCGCGCGAACTTAATCGAAGGTCAATGCGAGGCTCACGCCCGCCCGCGGATCGCCCGGTCCCGCGCCGCGGGGAGGACCTCCTCGACCTTATCGACCACGCAGAAATCGCGCAGGAGATCCGGGCTGGCGAAGCGTTTGGAGACCATGTGCTCCAGCAGCTCCACGAAGGGCGCCCAGTAGCCGTCCATGTTGACCAGCACCATCGGCTTGCGGTGGAGGTCGAGGCGCGCCCAGGAGAGGGTCTCGACCAGCTCCTCCAGCGTGCCGATGCCGCCCGGGAGGATGCAGAAGGCGTCGGACGCTTCGAACATCTTCATTTTGCGCTCGTGCATGGTCTCCACGACATCGTGCTCGATATCGGGGAGAACGCCTTCGCGGCTGACGAGGAAGTCCGGAATGACGCCGAAAACGCGCCCGCCCGCATCCCGCGCCGCCGCCGCGCCCGCGCCCATGAGGCCCATGCCGCCGCCGCCATAAACGAAGCGCACGC
This sequence comes from uncultured Caulobacterales bacterium, assembly GCA_964342855.1. Classification (GTDB taxonomy): domain Bacteria; phylum Pseudomonadota; class Alphaproteobacteria; order Caulobacterales; family Parvularculaceae; genus JBCBJX01. Next base: position 8,229 of record CAYFIB010000043.1, on the reverse strand, counting down.
CGTCTTCAGCGCACAGGCGCCCGAGGGTTTTCGCGGCTTCGGCGTATTTCGGGCCGGCGCCGTTCGAAGAACCGCAATAGACGCACAGGCTGTCGATATCTTTCATTTGGGTGCTCCGGGGCCCGTTCTCGGGCGCGTTCGTCTTGCTCAGAATGCCGTGAGCGCGTTTAACTTCTCACAAACGCTATAGGGATTGCGTCCATGCGGTATGCGCTGATTTTCCTCGTCATCCTCGTCCTCGCCTATGTCGGTTATAAGACGGCCGAACGGGAAGGGTGGCTGGACCGATTCCTGCCAGAGCAGACCGACCAGGCGGGCGTGCCGGCCGAGACGCCGGATGCGGGCGAGGAGGAGGTCGGCGTCGCGCCGCCGCGCTTCGACATCGTGCGCGTCGATCGCACGGGCTTCGCGGTCATCGCCGGGCGCGGCGCGCCGGGCGCGAAGATGGAAGTGCTGGCGAACGGCGAGGTGGTCTCCACCGAAACCGTGGACGCCGACGGCTCTTGGTCGACGGTGCTGGAGCGCCCGATCAATATCGGCGAGCCGGTGGAATTCACCCTGCGCATGACGACGACCGACGGGCTGGTGCTCCTTTCCGAGCAGACGGTCATCGTCAACGTGCCGGAAGCCGAGGGCGAAAAACCGCTCGTCCTGCGCACGACGCCGGGCGGGGCGACCGTGGTGCTGCAGCGCCCGACGGACCCGGACGTCTCCTTCGGCCCGCTGGCGCTGGAGACCATCGACTATGACGCCTCCGGCGCGGTCATCTTCGCCGGGCGCGCGGAGCCGACGAAACGCGTTCAGCTTTTCATCGAGGGCTCGCTGATCGCGCAGGCGCGCGCGGACGCGAACGGGCGCTGGTCGACGACGGCGAACATCCGTCCGGGCGTCTATCTCCTCCGCGTTTTCCAGATCGGCGCGGACGGGAAACCGGAATACGCCATCGAACTGCCCTTCGAGCGCGCCTCAGACGAGGCGTTGGCGCTGCGCGACGGCCAGATCGTCATTCAGCCGGGGAATAATCTCTGGACGATCTCGCGCCGGGTCTACGGCTCCGGTCAGCAGTACACGATCATTTATGAGGCGAACGCCGACCAGATCCGTGACCCGGACCTGATCTACCCGGGACAGGTCTTCGTCATCCCCGAAGAAGAACGCCGCTAAGCGACGTCAATTCTTCCTGAGCGGGGCTTTCACTCCGCAGGCGCGCCGACCGGTTTTGTCGCCGGGGCGCCGGCGCGCGCCTCGCGGCGAGCGAACAGCGCTTTGATGCGGTCGCTGAAGACCGTCGGCGCAGCGAGCAGAACCGGCGTCAGGATGAGCGTCAGGAGCGTCGCGAAGGCGAGGCCGTAGACGATGGCGGAGGACAGAAGCACCCACCAGCCGGAAGTCTGCGAGCCGATGCCGATCATGCCCGTGCGGTAGTTGAGGTTCAGCTCGAACACCATCGGCAGCAGGCCGAACATGGTGGTGATCGTCGTCAGCAGCACCGGACGCGCACGCTGGGCGGCGGTGCGGATGACGGCGTCGACCGGATCGCGACCGGCGCGCAGAAGCTCTCGGTACGTATCGATCAGCACGATATTGTTGTTAACGACGATCCCCGCGAGGGCGATGATCCCCGTGCCCGTCATGATGATCGAGAAGTACTGGCCCGTCACAGCGATGCCGAGCAGCACGCCGAATACGGAGAAGACGACCGCCGAAAGGGTCAGCGCGGCATGGTAGAAGCTGTCGAACTGCAGCAGCAGAATGATCGCGATGAGGAACATCGCTGCGCCCATGGCGACGACGAAAAAGGCGCCGGCTTCAGCGGTCTCTTCATCGGCGCCGCGAAGGCGCCATTCGATATTCGGGCCGAGCGCGCCGGTCTCCAGCCATTCCTTCACGACATCGGCGGCGACGTCCTGACCGACGAGGCGTTCCGGGTCGCGGTCGCTGGCGTTGGCTTTGACTTCCATGATCCGACGGCCGTCGCGGCGCACCACCTGATCGACCTTGCCCGCCGGTTCGCGGCGAACGAAATGCGTGATGGGCACCGACCCGGCGGCCGTCTCCACGCGCACCTGATCGAGCGCGAGGATGGAACGACGGTCCTCCGGGAAGCGGACGCGGATATCGATTTCCTCGTCGGAATCGTCCGGACGCACCGTATCGATCAGAAGGCCGGAGGTGACGAGCTGCACCATCGCGCCGATCTGCGAAACGTCGACGCCGAAGCGGCCGGCCTCCTCACGGTCGACGGCGAGGCGCCATTCGACGCCGGGGAGCGGGCGGGTGTCCTCTACGTCGGAATAGACGTGGATGTTCTCGCCATCGATCTCCGTGCGCGCCTCATGCATGAAGGCGTTCACCTTGCCAGCGGCTTCGATGAGCACGTCATAGTCGCGGGCGGCGAGTTCGACCTGCACGTCCTTGCCCTGCGCGGGGCCGGAATCCGGCTGGCGGGCTTCCACGACGACGCCCGGCACGCTCGCGGTCAGTTCACGGAACTCCGCGATCAGCTCCAGCGAGGGCTTGCGCTCCGAAAAGTCAACGAGATCGAGCGAGATGCGGCCGATGGTGTCCGGCGGCGAGTTCTGGTCGAGGGAAAGTTCCGGGCCCGTTTTCACATAGCGATGCTCGATGGCGGGGTGGCCGATGACGAGGCGCTCGACCTCCTGAATGATCGCGAGCTCTTCTTCCGGCGAGGCGTTGCCGCGGGCGAGGACGAGGAGATCGATCTGCTGTTCGTCCGTACGGATAAAGAACTCGACCGCCGGTTCTGCGCTCTTGATGGCGAAGATGCAGGTCGCGAACACCGCGAACGACACGGCGATAACGAGCAGAGGCCGGTGGATCGCCTCGTTCAGGAAACGCGCGTAACCGCCGACGGCGCCGTTGCGGGTGAGCGGGGCGGCCGCGTCGTCATCGACGGTCTGTTTCAACGCGGCGTCATCGGCCACGAAACCGCGGCGCGGCGCGAACCTTGAAAAGGCGGTATGCAACCAGCGCGGCGCGCTGACGGAGCCCGCGACCACGGGCACGAAAATGATCGCGACCAGAAACGACGCGCTCAGAACATAAATGAGCGTCACCGGCAGGAACTTCATGAACTCGCCCGGCAGATCGTTCCAGAAAAGGAAGGGCAGGAAGGCGGCGAGCGTCGTCGCGGTGGAGGAGAGGACCGGCGTGAACATGCGCTTGGAGGCTTCCATGTAGGCCTGCCGACGCGAAGCGCCTTCGCTTTTGCGGCGGTCCGCGTACTCCACGACCACGATGGCGCCGTCCACCAGCATGCCGACGGCGAGCACCATGGAGAACATGACCATCATGTTCAGCGTGTAGCCGGAGACCGTCAGCAGCATGAAGCCGATGAGGAACGAGGTCGGAATGGCGACGCCGACCATGAGCGCCGAGCGCACGCCGAGCGCGGCGACGACGATAATCATGACCAGGAGGATCGCCGTGACGATGGAGCCGGTGAGGCTCGACAGAATGTCCTTCACGACCGTCGACTGGTCGTTCAGGAACTCATAGCGCACGGAGGCGGGCCACTGCTCGGCGGCGGCGTCGACGACCGCGCGCACCTCCTCGATCGTCTCGACGATGTTGGCGCCGGTGCGCTTGGAAATGTCGATGCCGATGGCGGGCTGGCCGTTGAAAAACGCGTAGCCCGAAGCGTCCTCGAACGTCCGGCGCACGTCGGCGACATCGGCGAGGGTGACCACCCCGTCGCCGTTGGAGCGTACGACGATGGACATGGCGTCCTCGGCGGTTTTCACGAGGCCGTTGATCTTCACGCCGAAGGCGCCGTCGGGCGTGCGCACGGACCCCGCCGGGATCAGCGAATTGTTGTTGATGATCGCCGCGGCGATCTCCGTTTCGGTGAGGCCGAGCGCGTCGAGTTTGTCCGGGTCGACCACCACCTCGATGCGCTCCTCGCGGGCGCCGGCGAGGTTCGCTTCCAGAACCCCGCCGATGCTCTCCAGTTCGTCCTGCAGGGACTTCGAGATGGCGAAGAGCGTGCGCTCCGGCGCGTCGCCGAAGAGGACGATGGAGATCACCGGGAACATGGTCTGGGCGTTCAGTTCCGAGACGATCGGCTCGTCGGCGTCGGAGGGATACTCCGTCTTCGCCCGGTCGACCGCTTCGCGCACGTCGGCGACGGCGATGTCCACGTCCACCGTCGTTTCGAACTCGATGAAGATGCGCGCCGAGCTATCATAGGCGACGCTGTCGATCTGCGTAATGCCTTCGATGCTCTGCAGCTCCAGCTCCGTCGGGCGCACGAGCAGGCGCTCGGCGTCCTCCGGCGACACGCCGGGGAGCGGCAGGGTGACCAGCACCATCGGCAGCGGAATGTCCGGGTCCGCCTCGCGCGGGATCGTGTTGTAGGCGTGGAGGCCGAAGACGATCATGACGACCAGCGCCGTCAGAACGACGCGGGCCTTGGAGAAAGTCCAGTCGATGAAGCTGCTGGCGTTCATTCTTCCGTGCTCCCCGCGTTCTGCGTTTGCACTTGGGCCGCGTGCCGCGCTTCTTCCGGCACGACGCGAACGGTCTGACCTTCCGAGACGAAACCTTGGCCTCGGATGATGAGATCGACCACGCCTTCAAGACCGGAGATCAGCACCGCGTCATTTCGCTCCCCGATGACTTTTACGGGAGCGAACAACGCCGTGTCGCCCTCCACATAGCGAACGCCGAGGCGGCCATCGTCATCCAGCACCAGCGCCGAGCGTGGCGCTTCGTGCACCACGGCGTCGCCGGAGACGACTTCGAGCTTGGCGGAGAGGCCGACGCGAACGGCGTGGTCCGGGTTCGGCGCCTCGACTTCCACGCGGAATGTCCGCGTGCGGTCTTCTGCGGCGGAGGCGACGAACCGCACCGATCCCTGCACCATTTCGCCGCCCGTAAGGAGCGCGCGCGCCGGTTGCCCGGCGCCGAGGTGCGCAACGTCTTCCTGGGAGGCGTCGGCGACGATCAGAACCGGATCGAGCTGGACGAGGCGCGCGCAGCCGTCGCCGGCGCCCAGAAGATCGCCCGCTTCGGCGAGCTGCGCATCGAGAACGCCCGCGAACGGCGCGCGCACCTTCGTGCGTTCGAGCCCGAGGCGGGCCGTCTCCATCTGCGCCTCGGCGAGATCGAGGTTCGCCTTGGCCGCGGCGGTCTGCGTTTCGGAGCGATAGCCTTCTTTCGCGAGTTTCATCGCGGCGTCGTAATCGAGCCGCGCCTTGGCGAGGGCGGCGTTCGCTTCGTCGAGGCGGGAGCGGCGCTCGTCGATAGCGAGTTCGCAGAGGACATCGCCTTCAGAGACCCGCGCGCCGAGGGGCGAGGGCGTGGCGACGACGCGGCCGCCAGTTTCGGCGCGCACGACGACATTGCGGATCGCTTCGGTGCGACCGCGGAGGATGGTGACGTCGCCCGCGGCCTCGGGCGCGATGCGGCGAGCGACGACGGCGAACGTTTCTTCTTCTTCATTTGCGGCGATTTCTTCCGTTTCGCCGGCGCCGCGCAGGGTGCCGATGGCGAAGTAGCCGATGAAGATCGCGGCGACGCCGAGAGAGATCGCGATCGGCGAGGTGGCTTTCATGTCGAACCGCCCTTTGTTTCAGCGCCCCGGATCGGCTGCGCCGCACAGCTGTTATTGCGTTGCGGAATACCCCCGCGCGCTTTCGAGGTAAACTGGTGAGTTTACCCAATCGTTCAAGTCCGTTGGTCGATAAACTAGTCCGCTCAGTCGAAAGACAGGGTTTACGCGCGAGTACGTCTTCAACTGGGCGGTTTATCGCAGGTTTGTGAGACGGGCGCCCGCCTTGTGAGCGGACGCGTGGCCGCGGGCGTGATCTCTCCTGACAGGAATTCGGCTGGAGGAACATCATGCCCGCAAAACAACAGATCGCGCTCGCGACCCTGCGCTATTCGCTCGCCGCCTTCTTCGGCGTCTGGGCGATCGAGAAATTCGTGAAGCCCGGAAACACGACCGCCATCTGGTCGCACTTCTATCATATCGACGGCGTCGGCGAGATCGCGTCCTACGCCATCGGGTCGGTGCAGCTCGCGATCATCGCGCTGTTCGTCCTCGGGCTCTTCAAGTTCTGGAGCTATGGCGCGCTGATGGTGATGCATGGGCTGACGACGCTCTCCACCTGGGCCCACCTCATCGACCCTTACGGCAAGAACCACCTGTTCTGGGCCGGCGTCCCGACGCTCGCGGCGCTCATCGCGCTCTGGCTGCTGCGGGAGGAGGATACGCTGGGGACGCTGAAGCGGGGCTGAGGGCGATCTCGGCCGCCGTCCTTCGTGACGGCGCGCAGCGCCTCCTCAGGACGAAGATCATTCCAGCGGACATCGCCAACCTTCGTCCTGAGGAGCCCGCGCAGCGGGCGTCACGAAGGACGAGTGCGCCGCGCCTCGGGTTCGCCGCAAATCGTGGTTTAGTCTCTTCCGATCGCGACGCCCGGCGTCGCCATAAGGGGAGAGCGTCATGAACCGGAACCCGATCCGCGGCGTCGCCGCTTTTATTCTCTGCATCGCCATGGCGTTCGGAAGTCTGACGGGCGCCGCCCTCGCGCAGGTTCCGACCGTGAACGTCAACGGCGTGACGCTGTCGAAACACCAGATCGACGGGCTCGTCTCCCTCTATGGCGGCGTCTATCCCGGCGACTACTGGTACGACCCGATGTCCGGCCTCTATGGAAACGTCGGCCAGCCGGCCTCCGGCCAGCTCGCGCCGGGGCTCGCCATCGGCGGCGCGCTGAAACCCTCGGCCTCCGGCGGCGGGAGCGGGCGCGTCACGGGCGTCTTCATCAACGGGCGCGAAATCCACCCGCAGGAGCATGCGTTCCTGACGCAGATTTTCGGGCAGGCCGCGCCCGGCCGCTATTGGATGAACGCCGCGGGCATCGGCGGTTATGAAGGCGGCCCGGCGATGTTCAACATCGTCGCCGCCGCCCGACAGGCCGCCGCGCGCCAGAACGGCGGGCAGGGCGGCGGAAGCACCTACCTGCCGGGCATCGGCGGCAAACCCGGCACCCATGTCGGCCGCGCCTCCGACGGCTGCCTCTATGTCAGCCAGGGAAGCTATTCGGCGGATTTTTGTTGAGAGCAGCGGGCTGAGTTTCAGCGCGATACGCTAAGGCGTTAGATCGTCACGATGTCGCGGCGCGCCATTCGAAAATTGGCACACCAACCATGTGAGCGATTCCGAGTTCAAGGCGTGCGCGCGATGCCGACAAGTGCTTCGCAAGCGCTGCAAGGCCGGGAGCCTAGAGCGTCGCGCTTGCTTCGCGGCAGGCGGCGGCGTGTCCGCCGAAGTTGAAGGCCATGAGCGCGGCGTTGTTGCCCGATCGGCCCATGGAGATCGCTTTCGAGTAGGTGCTTTCCGAACGGGCGATGAGCGCGTCCGCGTCCGCCGCTGAACCGGTGAGTTCGAGCAGGCGCTCTTTCATCTGCTTCGCCTTGTCGCGACTGTTCTTGGCGAAATCGGAGGTCGGCGAGGCGGACCGGGAGGCGCGCTCATAAAGGTAGGTGCAGTACGCCACGTCCGACGCGTTTGACATATCCGGCGCGAAACCGCCTTCCGGCCGTTCGGCTTCGTCGATCAGAGCCAAGGTGAAGGGTGTCTGGGGATAGCGCGCCAATCCGCCGGCGCAGCTGGCCGCTGCGAGCGCGGCGGCGACGCCGAGCAGATGGGGAATACGAAACATGATTTGCATCCTGAATAATCCCGGATTTAACTTTAGGCCGTGATGTCGGCGCGTCAACCCAACTCCAGCTCCTCCGCCTCCAGCTTCTTGATCTCGTCCCGGAGCCGCGCCGCGTCCTCGAATTCGAGGTTGGCGGCGGCTTCGCGCATCTGTTTTTCGAGGTCGGCGATATAGGCGCGGAGATTGTCGCCGGGTTTCGGTTTGAACTCGGCGGCTTCTTCCTGAACGCCGCGCGAGCGGATGGGCGCGCGCAGGCCGCGGGCGGCGCGGGCGTTGTCGTCGCCGTCCTCGAGGATCTGGTGGATGGCGCTGCGGATCGATGTCGGCGTGATGCCGTGTTCTTCGTTATGGGCGATCTGCTTCTCGCGCCGACGTTCGGTTTCCGCGAGCGCCCGCTCCATGGAGCCGGTGATCCCGTCCGCATAGAGAATGACGCGCCCGTCGGCGTTGCGCGCCGCGCGGCCGATGGTCTGGATGAGGGAGGTTTCCGCCCGCAGGAAGCCTTCCTTGTCGGCGTCGAGAATGGCGACGAGGGTGC
>CAYFIB010000042.1:0-21718 GCA_964342855.1 uncultured Caulobacterales bacterium | reverse complement strand
CCGAACTTCATCATCGCCCCCTTTTCCGCGATTGATCCATCAGACCGCCGGCGCCTAGTCGTCCGCCGCGTCGATCTCCACGAGCCGCCGATAGATGATCGCAGGCAGCGCCGCATGGGTCGCGATCACCGCGATATAGGCGCCTATGGCTATCGCTCCGATGACGATCAGACCGACGATGCCGAAGACGTCGCCGCCGGCGAACATCAATGAACCGACGACCGCGATGGCGAGATTAACGGTCACCAGCGCGAGCGCGCCGACGAAGAAGCCGAGTATCGACGCGAGATGCGTCAGAACGTACGCGCCAACCATCGGCAGCACCTTGCCGGATGCCAGCGACCAAGCCCGCCCGAGCGAGATCCGGTTCTCTACGGCGGCGACGGGCGCGAGCGTCGAAAGCCGCACGCCGAAATAGAGCGTCAGCACCAGCCCGAAGAGATAGGAGGCGAGGATAGCCAATAGCGACGAGGCGGGCAGCCCCCGGGGCGCCGCGTGGACGAACTGCCCCTGCCAGCTCGCCCACTCGATTTTCGTGGCGATGACGATCGTCGTGACGACCGGCGCGAGAAGCGTGGCGTAAAGGACGAGCATTGAGAGGATCATCGCGAGCGCCGTGCGCACGGACGGACCGTCGAAGCGGATGAAGAAGACGCCCTTCGGCTCCTCGCCGAGGGCCGCCAGCCGGTAATAAGCGGCGGTCGCGCCGGCGGCGATGAAGAGAATGACGGCCGTGAACAGGAACATAGCGCCGTAAAACACGGCCATATACACCAGCGGAGAGCCCGTGAAGCGGAGGTCTCCGTCAGGGCCCGTATAGGCCGCCATCAGCGCCATGAAAGCGACCTCCAGCCCGATGATGGCGATCATCGGCGCCCAGAAAAGGCGGATGAGAATGAGCCCGCGCTCGAAACCGAAACGGTAAGCGGCCGCGACCACGTCGCCGACGCCGAGATGCTGGTTCATATCGCCCCCGCGACTACCCCGCCGCCACCTTAAGGGAAGAACCCGCCCCCGTCAGCCGCCGCACGCTTTAAGGGGGCCGCGCGCCGCGCTATGTGAGCGCCATGAGCGATATTCACATCATCGGCGGCGGGCTTGCGGGCTCGGAAGCCGCCTTTCAGGCCGCCGAAACGGGCGCGCGCGTCATCCTCCACGAAATGCGTCCCCTCCGCGGAACCGACGCCCACCAGACGGACCTCTTCGCCGAGCTGGTCTGCTCGAACTCGTTCCGCTCCGACGACGCCGAGCACAACGCCGTCGGCCTTCTCCATGAGGAGATGCGCCGGGCGGGCTCGCTCATCCTCGCGTGCGCCGACGCGCACCAGGTGCCGGCGGGCGGCGCGCTCGCCGTCGACCGGGACGGGTTCTCCGGCGCCGTCACCGCGCGCCTGGAGGCGCATCCGAACATCGATATCCGTCGCGAGGAGATCGCCGGCCTGCCGCCCGCGGAGTGGGCGAACGTCGTCGTCGCCACCGGCCCCCTCACCTCCGAGCCGTTGGCGCAAGCCATCCTGGAGCTGACGGGAGAGGACGCCCTCGCCTTCTTCGACGCCATTGCGCCGGTCATTCATACGCACTCGATCGATTTCTCCGTCGCCTGGCGCCAGTCGCGCTATGACAAGCCGGGCCCGTCGGGCGACGCGGCGGCCTACATCAACCTGCCGATGACGAAGGACGAGTACGAAGCGTTCATCGACGCGCTGATCGCCGGCGAGAAGACCGAGTTTAAAGAGTGGGAGAAGTCGACCCCCTATTTCGAGGGCTGCCTGCCGGTGGAGGTGATGGCCGAACGCGGCCGCGAGACCCTGCGCTATGGCCCGCTGAAACCCGTCGGCCTCACCAATCCGCATTCGGAGGAGAAACCCTACGCCGTCGTGCAGCTGCGCCAGGACAACCGGCTCGGCACGCTCTTCAACATGGTCGGCTTCCAGACAAAGTTGAAATACGGCGCGCAGGCGGACGTCTTCCGCATGATCCCCGGCCTTCAGAACGCAGAGTTCGCCCGGCTCGGCGGCATTCACCGCAATACGTTTCTCAATTCGCCGAAGCTGCTAGCGGATGATCTCCGCCTGAAAGCCGATCCGCGCCTCAGATTCGCCGGTCAGATCACCGGCGTCGAGGGGTATCTGGAAAGCGCCGCCATCGGCCTCCTCGCCGGGCGCTTCGCCGCCGCCGATGCGATGGGAATCCGCGCCGCGCCTCCGCCGGAAACGACGGCGCTCGGCGCCCTTCTCGCCCACATCACCACGGGCCACGCGAGCGAGGGCGCGGGCGCGAAAGGCGCCTTCCAGCCCATGAACGTCAATTTCGGCCTCTTCCCGGAGATCGAGGCGCCCCGCACGGACGAAGACGGAAACCGCATCCGCGGCAAGGAGAAGGGCCGCGCGAAGAAACGCGCCATGACGCGCCGCGCGCTCGCGGATCTGGAGGGCTGGCTGAAGCCGAACGCGCAGGCGGCGGAGTAGCGCGTCGAGCCGCATATTGAGTTCAACCGTCATCCCGGAAACCGCGAAGCGGTTATCCGGGACCCAGGGTGTCCGAGTGCGGAGCGTGCGACCCTGGGTCCCGGCTCTCGCTGCGCTCGGCCGGGATGACGGGGATAGAGCGGAAGCGCCCAAGAATTCGCCGTTTGATCGTCATGCTTGGCTGGTAGAACCACCTCATCCCACAGGAACGGTTTTAATGCTCCGCCACCTTCCGACGCTCGTCGCCGTGTCCCTCGCGCTCGCGACGCTCATAGCCCTCGCCGCGCCGCTCGGATGGCCGTTTGAGCTGGCGGGACATTTCAAACCGCATCTTACGGCGATCGCAGCGGTCAGCGCCGTCGCGACGGTCGCGCTGTTCTTCCGTCGCCGGACACGGCGGGCCGTCATCGCGCCCGCTGTTCTCGCGCTCTGCGCCATCCTCAACGGCGCGGCGCTCTTCTTCCCGGGCCCGTTCGCGACGCCGGAGGGCGGCGATGGCGAGGTCCGTCTCGTCTGGGCGAACCTCCACCGCTCCGAAGCCGCGCTCGCGCGCCTTGCAGAAAGAACGCAGGCGGATGTCGTGGTGCTGACCGAACTGCCCTTCGGCGAACTCGACCGCATGGCGGCGTTCTACCCGGAGCATCCGCACCGATTGATGGTCGGGCGTCCTGGCGTCTGGGGCACGCGCGATGTCGCGGTTCTGTCGCGCTATCCGGTGCGGGATGAGCCAGAGCTCACCGCGCAGCTCGCGCGCCGCCTCGCCCTCGCCGCGACCATCGAGGCGCCGACGCCGTTCGTTCTCTTCGCCTCTCATCCGTACCCGCCGGGAACGCCGAGGCATTTTAGGCTCCGCAATCACATCATGGAGGTGATCGGCGGCGCCGCCAGCGGGCTCGACGGCCCGTTCATCGTCGCGGGCGACTTCAACGCGACGCCGTGGACGCCGGGCTATCACGCCCTGCCCGGCCGCCGGGCGGGAGACCCGCGCCGCGCCGCCACTTGGGCCGCGCGCCACCCGCTGATCGGCCTCCCCATCGATCACGTGATGCTGAGCGACACCGTCCGTCTGCACCGCTATGAGGTGCTCCCGGATATCGGCTCCGACCATTTTCCCGTGTACGCCGAAGTGTCGATTGACCCTCGTTGATTGCGCGCGACGCCGTATAGGGACTTGATAGCGCAGCGCCGATGGGCGAATGTGATATTGTAACATTTATGGAACCGCGACATGGCCGAGCCGGACTCAAGCGAATTCTTCAAGGGCGAGAACGCCGACCGATATGACGAGCGTTTTGACAAGCTCGCCCCGCTGAAGGACGCCCTGCACCTGCTGACGCGCCTTGTGCTGCAGGACCTCCCGGCGGACGCCCGCATTCTCTGCGTCGGCGCCGGCACGGGCGCGGAGATTTTCTATCTCGCCGAGCTGTTTCCGGGCTGGCGGTTTCTCGCCGTCGATCCGTCCTCGGACATGTTGGAGAAACTCGAACGCAAGGCACAGTCCGCCGGACTGTCGGAGCGCATAGACGTTCATGAGGGCTTTCTGGAGAGCGCGCCCGACACGGCTCCCTTCGACGCGGCGACTTCGCTCCTCGTCTCGCAATTCATTCTGGACCGGGAGAAACGCCTCGGCTTTTTCGAGGAGATCGCCGCGCGCCTGCGCCCTGGCGGACATCTCGTGGCCGCCGATCTCTGCACGGACCTGAATGCGCCCGCGGGCGAGGCGATGCTGGATATCTGGACCGCTGCGTTTCGCCTCGCCGGCGAAGGCGAAGAGATGGTCGCGCGCTTTCGCGACAGCCTCCGCGCCAATGTCGCCGTCGTGGTGCCGGAGGCGGTGCGCGCGCTGATCGCCGAGGGCGGGTTCGCCGATCCGCTGCAGATTTATCAGGGCGGGCTCATCCACGCCTGGGCGGCGCGCAAGGCGGGGTGACGTGCGCGCCGCGCCGACTATCCTGAGGGCGAGCCCGAAGGAGCCCCCTCATGTCCGTGAAAGACGCTAATACGCCCGATGACAACCGTTGCGAGGCGACGCCCTGCGAGGGCGCCGTCGCGCTGCTGATCGAACCGCGCCGACGCGATATCGGCGGGTTCGAGGTCGCGCGGGTGCTGCCCTACGCGAAGCAACGCCATGTCGGGCCGTTCATCTTTTTCGACGAAATGGGGCCTGCGGCCTTCGCGCCGGGGACGGGCGTTGACGTCCGCCCGCACCCGCATATCGGCCTTTCCACCGTCACTTATCTCTTCGATGGGGAAATGACGCACCGGGATAATCTGGGTTTCGAACAGGTGATCCGCCCTGGCGATGTCAACTGGATGACCGCGGGCCGCGGCATTGTGCATTCGGAGCGCACGGGCGACGAGCCGCGCGCGGCGGGCCAAACGATGCACGGCATACAGATCTGGATCGCCCTTCCGGAAGCGGATGCAGAGACCGATCCCGCTTTCCACCACCACAAGAAAGAGACCCTGCCGATGGTCGAGGGCGACGGCTGGCGCGGACGGCTCATTCTCGGCGCCGCCTACGGAGCGACCTCGCCCGTTGCGGTGTTCTCGCCGATCTTCTATCTCGCCGTGGACGCCGACGACGGCGCGCGCGTTGCGCTGCCGGAACCTTATGAAGAGCGCGCGGTTTTCCTCGTCTCGGGCGCCGCGTCCGCAGGCGGAACGGAAATACCGCAGGGCGCCATGGCGGTGTTCGAGGCGGGCGGCGCGCCGATGATCGAGATCCGCGAGGCCGCGCGCCTCATGCTTCTCGGCGGCGCGCCCCTCGGCGCGCGGCATATCTGGTGGAACCTTGTCGCGAGCACAAAAGAGCGCATCGAGCAGGCGAAGCGCGACTGGGTCGCTTCCGCCGAAGCCGGGTGGACGGGCGAGGCGGTCTTCACCCTGCCGCCGGGCGAGAGCGAATATATTCCGCTGCCGGATTGATCCCGCTTAAATCCGTCCTCGCGCGACGGCGCGGACCATGGCGAGGCGCGTCGCCATCGGCGCGCGCGTCGGGCGCCCGTCGGCGAGACGCCGGAGAGCGAGGCGCCCGGCCGCCGCCTCGGCGAGGAGCGGGCCGAGCGCATCGCTCGCGGGCGCGCCGCCGATCGCCGCCAAGGCCTCGTGCGCCGGACCGCGAGCGTAATGCTCGATCACCGAGGCGAACGCCTTCCCGTCGCGGCCGTTGACCACCCCGTCCCGGCTCGCGCCCGCCGCCTCCAGCACATCATCCGCAACAAGACAGACGCCGTGCGCGGCGCGAGCGCCGGCGCGCGTCAGCTCCCGCGCCCAGAGAGCGGCGACGCCGAGATTTTCGGCGCTCTTGTCCGTATCCCCCCCGAGCGCGCGGGCGGCGAGCGCGGCCCAGCTGCGCCCGAGAATGCGCGCATGATCCGGCAAGGAGACCGCGCCCGGCTCCAGCTCGTGTTCGCGCGCGTCGATGAGCGCGGCGGCGGCTTCCGCGTCGAGACGACCGGCGCGGTGCAGTTCGGCGAGAGCTTCAACGACCGGGTGGCGGCGCGGCTCGCCCACGCCCGTCGCTTCGCCCAGCGCTTCGCGCCACCAGGCGAGGCGGATCTGGCCGAGCATGGGCTCGGACACCGTTTCGGCGGTCTTTTCGACTTCCGCCTCGAAAGCGGCGACGGCGAGGTAGTGCGCGCGTTCCGCGCCGGGCGCGAAGGCGGCGGCGAGCGCGCGGGTTTCGTGCGCGCTCGCGACCGTTTCGCGGAGAAAGCGCGTGTGAGTGCTGGCGTTCGTCATGGGTCGCGGAGGTACGCCGCCACGCGACGGTTTGAAAGCGCCGCGGGGACGTTTACGTAGTGCCTATCGAATTCACCCAGCCAAACCGGGAGGACCCATCATGGCCTTTGAACTTCCGCCGCTTCCTTACGCGCGCGACGCCCTCGCCCCGATCATTTCCAAGGACACCCTCGACTTCCATTACGGCAAGCACCACCAGACTTATGTCGACAATCTCAACAAGATGGTCGACGGCACGCCGCACGCGGACGCGAGCCTTGAAGACGTCATCAAAGCCGTCGCAGGCGATGCGGCCAAAGCCGGCGTCTTCAACAACGCCGCGCAGGTCTGGAACCACACCTTCTACTGGAACTCCATGAAGCCGGCCGGCGGCGGCGAGGCGACGGGCGATGTCGCGTCGCTCATCAAGGACGCCTTCGGCGACTACGCGACGTTCAAGGAGGAATTCGCCAAAGCGGGCGCAACGCAATTCGGCTCCGGCTGGGCGTGGCTGGTCGTGAAAGGCGGCAAGGCCGAAGTGCGCAAGACGCCGAACGCCGAAACGCCGCTGACGGAGGAAGGCGTCACCCCCCTCCTCACCATGGATGTCTGGGAGCACGCCTACTATCTCGACTACCAGAACAAACGCCCGGCCTATATCGAGGTCTTCCTCGACAAGCTGGTGAACTGGGACTTCGCGAACGAGAACCTGAAAGCGGCGTAACGCACCAAGCCGCCTCCCCGGTACACATGTGAAAGCCCCGCTCAGGTGAGCGGGGCTTTTTTCGTTGTCTCGCAAGCAAAAAAGGCCGGCGGTTTCCCGCCGGCCTTCTGAGGTTACGCTATCGCGTCGATTAGAAGTCCTTGCCGAGCGTCAGGAAGAAGGTCCGGCCAAGGAAGTCGTAACCGGCGCCGATCGGCACGTTGCGAACGGAGAAGGCGCCCTGGGAGTCAACCAGTTCCGGGTCACGATCAAAGACGTTCCGGACACCGAAGTTCACGACCCATGTGTCGCCCGCGTACGCGATGGACGCGTTGTGGACGAAGTAGTCGCGGGTGAAGAAGACCGGACGGCAGAGTTCGTTGATCTGCGGCACGTCGGGGTTGTTGCCCGGCGTACAGGTTTCGAGAGCGCCGAACGCGGTGGCGGGTTCTTTACCGCCCTGAATAAAGCGCGTGAACCAGTTGAGGCGCCAGTTCTCCCAATCAACAAGGAGGTTGCCGCGAGCGACCCAATCCGGCGAGTTCACTTGACCGGCGTTCTCGAACGTCGATCCAAGCTGCTCGACATTCTGCTCGAGAAGCAGCGTGCCCGCGAGGTCGAGCGAGAAGTCGATCGTCTCCCCGAACATCTCGGCTTCGTACGAGAACAGACCGTTCACGTCGATGCCGACCGAGGTGATCTCACCGATATTGACCGGCGACACATCGGCTTCGGCAAGGAAGCCGTCAGCGTCCCGGGTGAGACGGTCGCAGGTCGAACCGCCCTGAACGAGGGTATAGCATTCGTTCACGACCGCTCCGAGGCCGAGCTCCTGGATCGAGTCCTCGATCAGGATGTCGTAGTAGGTCGCCGACAGAATGACGCCTGCACGATCAAAGACTGACGTATCGAAAATCGTCTCCAACGCCGCCAGAGGCTCGACGACCACGCCTGCGGTGAACGAGCGCGATGTTTCAGCATCAAGCTCTTGCGTGCCGCCTTGGCTGACCTCGATCGAACGAACGGTCGACTGATCGCCCGCAAGACCAAGCGAGAACGGATCCACGCCATCGGCGATACACTGGTCGATCGTCCGCGGATCATTGATCCGGGTATCCAGCAACTCGCCGCTGACCGGATCGGTCTGCTGATAGGTCGGATCATCACCCGGATTGGCGCCGGCGAGGCGAGCGGCCACCGGAACGACGCACGGGTCCGTGGTGCTGAGGAAGCCCGTCGTGGTCTGCAGGAACTGCTCGCGGGCGTTCGGCGCACGGAACGACGTGCCGTAGGTGCCGCGAACCGTCAGCCAGTCGAACGGCTTGTAGAAGCCTTTGGCCGAGTAGGTCCAGGCGGAGCCGTACGTGCTTTCTTCCGTCCAGCGAGCCGAACCTTCGATCGTCAGGACTTCAGCGAACGGGACGTCGGAGAGAATGTCCACCGAGAACTCGCCGAACACTTCGTAGAGATCGCGAGCGCCCGAGGCCCCCGGATCGGTGAAGAAGTTGAACTGCTGGCCCGAGGAAGAAACCCACGACGGGTCCGACCGGATCCGGTCCTCGCGATATTCGAAACCGCCGCCGACCGTGAACGGATTGTCGTTCCACGGAAGGTTGAAGCCGGTGCCGCTCGCGAAGGCGACGAAAACGGTTTGCTCGAACACCGTGTTGAAGAGGCGGTTGCCGACCAGATAATCGTATTCGGCCGGTGTAAGCGTACCGCCGTTCAGGCCGTATTTCTCCGGCGCAAAGAGGTTGACCGGAACACACGCTTCGGATTCCTGCTCCGCCGGGTTCTGACCGACGTCCGGGAGACCGTCGCCATCGAAGTCGACGCCGCAAACGACCGAGCCGTCTTCAAGGCGTTGAGCGGTTTCGATGGAGAGAAGGAGACGGTCGTTGATGATGGCCGTCGTGTTCGACTGACCGCTGGACCGCGAGAAGCTGATGTAGGTGTCGTAGGTCCAGTCATCCTGACCGATGATGTTCGTCAGGAACGGCAGCTCACCGCGCAGACCGCCGACAAGACGGGTCTGAGCAATCTCGACCTCGTTGAAGTCGGCGACGCCGTTGATGCGGACCTGCGGCGCAACCTGCACCGTTCCCGGCTCGAACAGGTTCGGCCCGAGATTGAAGAAGGTGAAGCAGTCGACGCCGTTCGGGTTCTGCGGAACGCCTGTATCGACGCCGTTGGAGTCCAGAACCGTCGCGTTGTTACACGGGTTGAAAGGGCTGTCGCCCGGATAGAGCGGCGCGAGGAACTGCGGGTCGCGCTCCACGAACGTCTTGCGCTCGTTGTAGGACGCCTCGAAGTACGCCGTCATGTTGCCGTAACGGTTCAGGTCGTACTCGCCGTAGGTGTAGAACGAGAGAAGTTCGTTCTCGCTCAGGAAGTCCGTTTCCTGAGCCCGCGGCGAGGCCGGCCAGAAGTTGAAATCGCCGAAGAAATCGACGTCCTGAAGGCCGTCGCCATTACCATCGACAATGCCGGTGACCGGATCGATGATCGGGTTAAAGACGTTGAAGCCGGGGTTGAGCGTCGATTCGTTGAAGCCGGGGATCCCGACGTTGGTGGAGCCGTCCTGCGTGGCGTAGAGCAGGCGATAAACGTCGCGAACGTCGATCCGGTTGTTGAAGCTGAATTTACACGGCGAAACAGACACGCCCGCATTCCGGGAGATGTCGTTCCGACGGATCGCGCCGCTTTCGCCCTGTTCGATGTTTTCATTACAGAAGAGAAAATCGCGATCGCCATAAGACAGATCAGCCTGCTTGGTGTACTCGACGCCAAAGCCGACGAAGCCGTTCGTGCCTTCAACGCCCCAGCTCGCCGCGATGTTCGTCCGTTCGCCGCCGGACTCTTCCGGAATGAACGCCGAACCTTCGAGACGAAGACCGTCGAATTCCGATTTCAGGATGATGTTCGACACACCGGCGACCGCGTCCGAACCGTAGATCGACGACGCGCCGTCAAGCAGGTTTTCCACACGGTCAATGAGGACCCGCGGGATCAGCGATACGTCCGGCGACGTCGGCGCGCCGCCAACGCCCGCCGGCGCCATGCGTTTGCCGTTGATCAGGATCAGCGTCCGGCCGGCGCCGAGGCCGCGGAAGTTGACCTGCTGGGAACCAACGCCGTTATCCAGAACGAAGCCGTTGAAAGTCTGGTCGATTTGCTGGCCGGTGACCTGCGGCGTCGAGGAAAGGATCTCCTGAACGTCAAACAGGCCTGATTCCCGAGCGACCTGCCCGTCGATGATCTGGACCGGCGACGCAGAATTAAACGTCGTCCGACCGAGGCGCGAACCGGTGATGACGATCCGGTCCTCTTCGCCTTCGTCCTCTTCTTCAGCAATCTCTTCAATTTCATCAGGCTCGTCGGCGTCCTGGGCGTAAGCCGGCATGGACGCAAGCAGAGCAATCGACGCGACGCCGCAAAAGGCGCTCGTCGACAGCAGTTTAAGACGTTCTTCAACGCTCATGGGATGACCCTCATCGCAAGCTGTTAACGCACTCGAGACCGCTTCGTCTGACGCAAAGCTGGTTCTCGACCGGCCTTGACGCTAACACCGCATTCGGCTTGCGACATTAGCAGGATCGGCTAATCGACACTTTTTCGACACGAGTCGCCTTAAATGTAACAAAAACACAACATGGATTAACGACACCGAGAGCGCCGACAACGTCGTGCGACTGTGAAAGCGTCGATCACGGATCGATAAATCTGGAATTGTCGCATAAAAAACGGCCCGCCGAAGCGGGCCGTTTCCATTTGATCGTCAGTCCGGTCTGATCAGAACGATTTCGCGAGGTTCACGAAGAACGTCCGGCCATAGACGTCGTAGCCGACGCCGAGAGGCACGTTACGGATCGACAGGGAGACGCCCTGCGGATCCACCAGTTCCGGCTCGCGGTCGAAGACGTTGCGCACGCCCGCATTGAAGGTCCACGTGTCCGCCGCATAGCTGATCGACGCGTTGTGCACCCAGTAGTCGGTCGTGAAGTAGACCGCGCGGCACAGTTCGTTGATTTGCGGCGCGGACGGGTTGCTCGGGTCCGGCGTACAGGTGACGCCGGCGCCGAAGGACGTCTCGTTCTCTTCGCCGCCCTGAATGTAGCGGGTGAACCAGTTGAGGCGCCAGTTCTCCCAGTCCATCAGCAGGTTGGCGCGCATGGTCCAGTCGGGCGACTCGGTTTCGCCGGCGTTGTCGTCGACGGCGCCGAGCTGCTCGACCTCCTGCTCCAGCAGCCAGCTCGCCGCCCCGTCGAGCGACAGGCCGATTGATTGCCCCGCGATCTCGAAATCGTGGGTGAGCAGCATGTTGAAGTCGACGCCGACGGACGTGAGGCTGCCGATGTTCACCGGCGAGGTGTCGATGAAATCGATCAGGCCGTTGGCGTCGCGCGAGAAGCGCCCGCAGGTCGTGCCGCCATCGAGGTCGAGACACTCATCGACGATGTTCTGGAAGCTGAGCTCCTGAATGGAGTCCTCCACCAGAATGTCGAAATAGGTGGCCGAGAGGCGAAGACCGGTGTTCTGGAACGCCTCCACGCCGAACAACGTCTCGGCGGCCAGCAGCGGCTCGAAGACCACCCCCGCCGTCCACGACCGCGACGTCTCCGCCGCGACGTCCTGGCTGCCGCCGCTGATGATCTCCGTCGTGTAGTCGAAGTCCTGAGCCGGATCGAGGCCGAGCGATGTCGGATCGACGCCGTTGCCGACGCAGAGCGCGAGGAGATCCGGCGAGCGCGTGTCGTTCGACGCATTGTAGATCTCCGGGTCGCCGAACACGGGCGACGCGTCGCGCGCCGCGTCCGGCACCACGCACGGGTCCTCGATGAGATTGAAGCCGGACGTTTGGCGCAGGAACTGTTCACGGGCGTTCGGCGCGCGGAAGGACGTGCCGTAGGTACCGCGAACCGTCAGCCAGTCCGTCGGCTGATAGAAGCCCTTGCCGGAATAGGTCCACGCCGAGCCGTAGGTGCTCTCCTCCGTCCAGCGGGCCGCGAACTCGACGCTCAGAAGCTGCGCGAACGGCGCGTCCTTGATGAGGTCGGTCTGGGCTTCGAAGAACAATTCATAAAGATCACGCGAGCCCGAAGCGCCCGGGTCCGTGAAGAAGTTGAACTGCTGGCCGCGCTGGCCGACGAAGCCCGGATCGGAGCGGATCCGGTCCTCGCGGTACTCGAAGCCGAAGCCAAGGTTCACGTCTTCCGAGTTCCACGGCAGAACGCCGGCGACGCCGCTGACGAAGCCGGAGACGACCGTCTGCTCAAAGATGGTGTTGAAGAGACGGTTGCCGACCAGATAGTCGTATTCCGCCGGCGTCAGCGTCCCGCCTTCGAAGCCGAATTTCTCCGGCGCGAACAGGTTCACCGGCACGCAGGGCTCTATCGCCTGGTTCGTCGGATCGTTGCCAAGATCCGGCAGGCCGTCGCCGTCGAAATCGACGCCGCAGACGACGGAGCCGTCCGGCAGACGCTGAGCGGTGTCCACCGAAAGCACCAGCCGGTCGTTGATGATCGCCGGGCGGTTCGACTGACCGGACGAGCGCGAAATCATCGCGTAGACGTCATATTGCCAGTCGCGCATGGCGCCCGTGTTGAGAAACGGAAGCTCGCCTTTCAGACCGCCGACGATGCGCGTCTGGGAAACCTCGATCTCCTGGAAATTGAGGCCCTTGAGCTGAATGTTCGGCGTCACTTCCGGCGCTTCCGGACCGTTCGCGTCGGGGCCGAGGCCGAAGAAGAGGTAGCAGTCGACGCCGTCCGGGTTGGTGAAACGGTTGCAGGGGTTGAACGGGCTGTCGCCGGAATAAGTCGCACCCAAGCCGATCGTGCCGCGATCGATGAAGGTCTGCCGGTTGTTGTAGAACGCCTCGAAATAGGCGGTCATGCCGGGGTTCAGCTCATACTCGCCGTAGGAGAAGAATGAGAGGAGTTCGTTCGTGGGCAGAAAGTCCCGCTGCAGATCGGCCGGGGAGCCCGCGAAGAAGTTGTACGGGTTGAAGAAGTCGATGTCCTGTAGGCCGTCGCCGTCCGCATCGATGGAGCCGTTGTCCAGGATGACGTCCGGACGGAAGACCTGGAAGAACGGGTTGACGCCGGATTCGCTGAAGCCTGGGATGCCAATGTTAGAGGAGACCCCGTCCGGATTGCGGTAGACGTTCCCGAAAATGCCGTCGCCGATGTTGATGCGGTTGAAGAATGCGAACTGACAGTCGTTCGTGGAGACACCCGGCGCGTTTGAGATGTCGAGCGAGCGAATGAGGCCGGAATCCTGGCCGATTTCCCTGTTCTCCGTACAGGTTAGGAAGTCGCGGTCGCCGAAAGTCAGGTTTTCGCGCTTGGTGTATTCGATGCCGAAACCGATATAGCCCTTGTCCGCCTGCGCGCCCCAGCTCGCGGCGATGGTCTGGACCTCCCCGCCGCCGTTTTCCGGCTGCGAAAACGTGCCTTCAAGGCGCAGACCGTCAAAATCGCTCCGCAGAATGATGTTCGAGACGCCCGCGACGGCGTCGGAGCCGTAGACGGACGAAGCGCCGTCGAGCAGGTTCTCGATGCGGTCGATCAGGATCCGCGGGATGAGGCTGACGTCCGGCGCGGTCGGCGCGCCCTCGACGCCCGCGGGCGCAAGACGTTTGCCGTTGACGAGAACGAGCGTGCGGCCCGAGCCGAGGCCGCGGAAGTTCACTTCGGCCGAGCCCGGCCCCTGATCCAGCACGAAGCCGACGAACGCCTGGTCGACCTGCGATCCGGTCACCTGCGGCGAGGCGGAGAGGATTTCCTGCACGTCGAACAGGCCGGATTCGCGCGCGACCTGACCGTCGATGATCTGCAGCGGCGCGGCGGAGTTGAACGTGTCCCGGCGCAGGCGCGAGCCGGTGATGACGATGGTCTCGCCTTCGGCCAGTTCGTCCTCTTCGACAATTTCTTCCAGTTCATCCGGCTCGTCAGAGTCCTGTGCGGCGGCCGGCGCGATGAGCGCGGCGGCGGCGAGACTGACGACCGCCGTCGTCGACAACAGTTTCAAGCGTTCGGAGATATCCATTCGATCGACCCTCTTCGGTGAAAACGAAGGGGGTCGGGCGCGGGATGCGCCTTACCCCCGAGGCCTAGACCGACGAGGGAGGAAGGGTCTCAATTGGATGACGGACTTCGCGTCCGCGCGTTACATTATTGTCACGCTTTGGGAGCAGAAAATCGCTCAGGCGGCGGCGCCCTCGCCCGCAGGCTCGGGTTTGCGTGGCTCGAATGCGCCGCGCGGATCGAGCGCGATCAGCACCGGCGACGCAACGAAGACGGAGGAATAGGTGCCAACGAGGACGCCCCAGATCATCGCGAAGGTGAAGCCGCGCAGAACCTCGCCGCCGAAGAGATAGAGCGGAACAAGCGCGAGCAGCGTCGTGACGGAGGTCATGAACGTGCGCGCGAGGGTCTGGTTGATCGAGAGGTTCACCACGTCGCCGAGGGACTTCGTCTTGTATTTGCGCAGGTTCTCCCGGATCCGGTCGAAGACGACGACCGTGTCGTTCATCGAATAGCCGACGATGGTCAGGATCGCGGCGATGATGGAGAGCCCGAACTCGATCTGGAAGAGCGCGAAGACGCCGATGGTGAGCGTCACGTCGTGAACGAGCGCGATGATCGCGCCGACCGAGAACCGCCATTCGAAGCGGAACCAGATATAGAGCAGCATGAGGACGACGGCGGCGATCACCGCCTCCGCCCCGGCGCGGACAAGCTCGCCCGACACGGTCGGGCTGACCACCGCCTGCGACCAGTCGCTTTCATCGGCGTTGTCGCCCAGCACCTCGCGCAGCGCCGCGCGGATGACCTCCGCCGCGTCCTGCTGCGCCTGGTCGGCCGCTTTCTGCGGGTCTTCCGCGTCCCGCGGCGCGTCCTGCGCGGGTACGCCGACCTTCACGGTGTACTCATCGCCGAAAATCTGGACGACCGGCGTGCCGTAACCGAGATCGCTCACCGCCGCGCGTACGTCTTCGATGACGATCGGATCGGCATCCTTGGCGATGACGTTGACGCCGCCGCGGAAGTCGATGCCAAAATTCAGCCCCATGATGAAAAAGAACGCGATGGCGGCGACGACGGCGACCGACGAGCCGATGAACGCGATGAGACGCATCGAGACAAAGTCGATCGTCGTATCTTCAGGTACGATCTTGAGCGGCATGGCGGCGGGCTCTTGTTAAAGCGCCAGCGCTTTCGGGCGGGCTTTGAGGACATAGCCGCCGGCGAAAACGCGGGTGAGGACATAAGCGGTGAAGACGGAGGTGATGACGCCGATGGCGAGCGTCACCGCGAAGCCGCGCACGGGCCCCGCGCCGAGGAAGAACATGATGAAGGCGGAGATGAAGGTCGTGATGTTGGCGTCGGTGATCGCCGAGAAGGCGTGACGATAGCCCGCCTCCACCGCGTGCACCGCCGTGCGGCCTTCCTTCAGCTCTTCGCGGATGCGCTCGAAAATGAGCACGTTCGCGTCCACCGCCATGCCGACGGTGAGGACGATGCCGGCGATGCCGGGCAGCGTCAGCGTCGCGCCGAGCAGCGACAGCGCGCCCGCCAGCAGCGCCACGTTGGCGATGAGCGCGATGTCCGCATAAAGACCGAACCGGCCGTAGCAGAGCGGCATGAAGACCATGACCGCGCAGAAGCCGACGATGAGCGAGATCGTCCCCGCTCTAATGGAGTCCGCGCCAAGGCCCGCGCCGATGGTCAGCTGGTCGATCACCTGCAGGGGCGCCGGCAGCGCGCCGGATTTGATCAGCACCGAAACGCGCTTCGCTTCTTCCGGAGAAAAATTGCCGGTGATGCGGCCGGAGCCGCCCGTGATCGCGCCCTGGATGACGGGCGCCGAAATGACGCGCTCGTCAAGCACGATGGCGAAACGACGCCCGATATTGTCCCGCGTAAAACGTGCGAATCGCCGCCCGCCAGCGTTGTCGAACTCGAAGTTGATCTGAAATCCGCCGCCGTCAGGGTTAAGGTTGGAGCTCGCATTCTTAACCATGTCGCCGGTGATGATCGGCGTTTCGCGCAGCAGGATGTACGGTTCGGCGGGTTCGTCCGTCTCCACCAGAATGGAGCCCGGCGGCACGCGCCCGGCGAGCGCCTGATCCACCGGCACGCTCGTGTCGTGCTCGTGGAAGGTCAGCCGTCCGGCGCGGGAGAGGATTTCTTTCAGCCCTTCCGGGTCGTCGTCGCCCGGCGCCTCGACCACGATACGGTCGGCGCCCTGACGGACGATGGAGGGCTCGCGCGTGCCGAGAGCGTCGATCCGATTGCGGATCGCCTCGATGGAGGCGGCGACGGCGTCGTCGGCGGTCTGGGCGCGGTATTCCGGCGTCTGGGTGATGGTGAGAAGCGCGCCGGACGCTTCAACCGTCGCCTCGCGGATCGAGCCGCCGACGGCGGTGAGCTGCGGGCGGAAATTCCGGCGCAGGCGCTCCACCGCCTCAGCGGCGTCGGCTTCGTTCTGCAGGCGGACGGTGACCGTGTCGCCCTCCGCCGTGACGTTTCCGAAATTGATGCGATCACCGCCCGAACGCCCGCGCAGCTCGCTGCGCACGTCCGCGACAAGGTTGTTCAGCCGGTCGCTCAGCACCGTCTCGGTGTCGGCCCGAAGCAGAAGGTACGAGCCGCCCTGCAGATCGAGGCCGAGGGTGACGCGCGTTTTCGGCACGATGGACGGGAGCGCGTCCCAGCTCTCGCGCGGCGTGAAGTTCGGGACCGCGAATAGAACGCCGAGAGCGATGATCGCGGCGATGGCGATGCGCTGGAGCGGGGTGAACTGAAGCATGAACCGGCCGCCCCGTCGCCGGAGCGCTCTTTCTTAAGGGGGCGTCAGGATTTTTCGTCGGCCTTGGCGTTTTCGTTCGCCGGCTGGGTGCGTGAGCGTACGTCGGTGAGCGTGCCTTTGACGACCTTCACCGCGACACCTTCGGCGATCTCCACCTGCACCTCGTTGTCGTCGAGGACTTTGGTCACCTTGCCGACGATGCCGCCGGAGGTGACGACCGTGTCGCCGCGGCGCACGGCGTTCACCATCTCCTGGTGCTTCTTCACCCGCTGCTGCTGCGGGCGGATGATGAGGAAGTAGAAGATGGCCGCGAAGCCGACGAGCGGCAGAAACTGGATGAGCGCGTTCGGACCGCCGGCGGCGGCGTCCTGAGCGAAAGCGGGGGTGATCCACATAAGAGGGAATCCTTGTCGAATGCGCCAGTGAGTTAGGCTGCATCGATGTGGGAAGCATCGAAGGGTTTGAAAGGTCGGCGGACTATAGTCGCGTCGGCCCCCGATGCAACGGAGGGGGCGGCTTCCGATTTCCGCTCATCCCGGATCTCGGGCGGCGAGGTGTGAACAGGTGGCGGGAGATCCCGGCTTTCGCCGGGATGGGCGGAATTAAATGACGGACAAGACAGTCAAAACCCTCGCCCGCATCGCTGACGCGCTGGAGCGCCTGGCGCCGCCGCCGCCGAGCGCGGAGGCGCTGATGTCGGGTGAGGTGTTCGTCTGGGACGGGCCGCGGCTGCGGCTGCGCCCGGTCGAAAGCCCGCGGCTGTCGGATGCGGGCGTTCTCGTGGGGCTCGAACGCGCGACGGCGCGGGTCCGCGGCGCGCTGATTGCGTTCGCAGCGTCGAAGCCGTCGAACCACATTCTTCTCTGGGGTGCGCGCGGAACGGGCAAGAGCGCCCTCGCCCTCGGCCTCATGCGCGAGGCCCTCGCCGCGCACGCGACGCTCCGCCTCATCGAAGTGCGCCGCGAGGATGTCGCGAGCCTGCCGGATCTCCTGCCTGCTCTTGCGGGCCGCCCGGAACGCGTCGTCCTTTATTGCGACGATCTCTCTTTCGAGGCGCCGGACGCGACCTATAAAGCGTTGAAGTCCGCCCTCGGCGGCGGCGTCGAGGCGGCGGCGGAGAACGTGCTCGTCCTCGCGACTTCCAACCGCAAACACCTCGCCCCGCGCTCCATGGCCGAAAACGAGGACCGCGAGGCGATCCGCCGCGGCGAAGCGGGCCACGAGCTTCTTTCCCTCGCCGACCGGTTCGGCATCTCCATCGGCTTTTATGAGCTGACGGAGAAAGAGTACCTCGCCGCCGTGGAGAGCCACGCCGCCGCCGCGGGCCTCGCCCGCCCTCGCGACACGCTCATCGCCGAGGCCCGCGAATTCGCCATGGAGCGCGGCGCGCGCTCCGGCCGCACGGCGGCGCAGTTCGTCGCGGCGAAGGCGGGGGAAGCGGGGTAGACGCCCTTTCGCGATCCTTCGTGACGCCTCGCTGCGCGAGGCTCCTCAGGATGAAGTTGGAATAATCTTCATCCTGAGGAGCGCGCCGCAGGCGCGCATCTCGAAGGACGTCCTGAGGAGCCGCGAAGCGGCGTCACGAAGGACGGCCACATAGCACCCAATCTTAACCATTCGTAAACGGAATTTTATCGAATCCGTTCACTTCGCCTTAACACTATGAGCCGTTAACTACGTTCGACTTCAAGGAGGTCGGACATGGATGAACTGCTTTATATCTGGAGCCTCGGCTTCTCGCCGGCGGACACCGCGCGCGGGCTCACCATCGCGCTTATGATGTCGCTCATGATGACGGAGAAATCCGTGATCTGGCGCACGGCGCTTCTCGCCCTCGCCATCGACCGGGCCTATCCGGTCATCATGATGGCCGTCGGCGGCGATCGCGCCTCGGACGTCGTTCAGACGATGACGGCGAGCGTCACCACCCTCGGCGCAGACCTCGGCGTCCTGACGATCCGTTTCGTGGTGATGTTCGTGATTATCAGCTTCGCCTACACCTTCCGCACCAAGCTGCAGAAGAAAATGGCGTAACTTCGCGGGACGTCAGTCCCGGAAGTTCTTGTACTGAAGAGGCTGTTCGACCCCCAGCCCCTTCACGAACGCGATGACCTCCTGCAGGTCGTCGCGTTTTTTTCCGGTCACGCGCAGCTCTTCGCCCTGAATGGCGACCTGCACCTTGAACTTCCCGCCCTTGATGTCTTTCGCGAGCTGCTTCGCCAGCTCCTTCTCGATCCCCTGCTTGATCGCGACCTTCTGTCGGACGGACTGGCCGGCGGCTTTCTCCACGGACTTGTAGTCGATGACGCCGGGCTCGATCCCGCGTTTCGCCAGGTGCCCCTGCAGAAGCTCGTGCATCTGCTTCAGTTTCAGATCGTCGTCGGCGTGGATGGTGATCCCCTCGTCGCCGAACTCGAAGGTCGATTTCGAGCCCTTGAAATCATAGCGCGTGGCGATCTCGCGGTTGGCGTTGGCGACGGCGTTGTCGACCTCGGCCATGTCGGTTTCGGATACGATGTCGAAGGACGGCATGGGGTGACCTCCTGTCAGCCGGTCGGGGAGAGCCCGAGCGCATACGCCGCCGCGACCGCCGCGAGCAAGGCGATGGTGAAATTAATGAGCGTGCCGAGAAGATAATAGGAGGCGTTCTCCTTGATCGCCTCGGTGCGCACGAAGCCTTTGGCGGCGAAGAAGATCGCCAGCGCCTCGAAGCCCGAGCCGAGCACCAGCGAGAAAATGAGAACATGCTCGCAGAGCCCGATCCAGAAGCCGGTTCCGCGAATGTCGAAGACGGCGTCCGAAGCGCTGTCCGGCAGTTGCGGCCCCGTCGCGCCTTCCGGCCGGCTGGAGGGTCGCAGTTGCGGCAGCCCGCGGCGGATGAGAACCGTCGAGAGCGTGAAGGCGCCAAGGAAAAGCGCCGCTGCGGCGAGCAGCTTGAGTAAGATCATTGAACACCCCTCGCCTCATCGAGCGCCCGCAGCCGCGCGCGGACGGCGCCTTCAGCGGCCAGCACCTCGTCGGCGAGCGAACGCTTCACGGCGTCGGAGACGGACTGCGGAAACTTGCCGAGGGCCTCGGCGACATCCTTCTGCGACCGCCCGGCGCCGATCATTCGAAAAACCTCATACTGATAATCCGTCATACGGGCGACCTGCGCGTCGGCGAGATTGAGGAGCGCGTCGAGGGTGTCGTTCTCCAGCTCATCGCCGATGCGAAAGGCGCAGAAGGCGCCCGTCGTCTTCAACCGCTCGATCTCTTCATCGGCCATCTTAAAGGCGGGCCCGCCCACTTGCGTAATGTCCGCCGCCGCCCGGCCGATGCGCCCGCGCACGAGGGCGAACCGGAAACTCGTGACCGGCCGCAGGGCGTCGCGGATGGCGAGTGCGAGATCGAAGGCGGGCTCAGACGCCTCAAACAGGCAGGAAACCTCGTCGCCGTAATTGAGCGACGGTCCGAGCACGACCCCGGGCAAGCCGCGAAACCCATCCAGCGCCGCGTTCAGCCGCGCGAACGCCTGCTCCCCTTCCCCTGCGGAAAGAGAGGCCGAGCCCCGCACGTCGGCGAGGAACACCAGATACGGAACATCAACGTGCACGCGATCAATTCAATATCATTGATTGTGTAAAATCAATTGATAATCATTGTTCGATCGCGGGATACCCTTCAGCGAACGCTTTCGGCATCCGCGCCGGTTTCAGGGTCTCCATATCGACGCACACGAACGAGGTGCGCCCGCGCAGGAGCGTCGCGCCGTCGGATACGCGTCGGATCTGGTAGCCGCGGGTCATCCGCACGCGGCCGTCGTTCTTCAGGACCCAGGTCGCGACCTGCAGCGCCTCCCCTTCCAGCGCCTGGCCCACATAGTCGAACTCGTGGCGGTGAACGACCATGCCGCGGCCGATGCGCTTGTAGTCGTCGAACGAGAATCCGAGCTTCTGGGAATGGTCCCATGCGCAATCGACGCACCAGCGGACATAGTTGAGATTGTTCACATGGCCGAAGCCGTCGACATCCTCCGTCTGCGGCGTAATGGCGATGAGATGCGGGTTCGGGAAATCCCAGTCCGGGAGGGCGTCGGTCATGTCGGCGTTATCTTCCTTCTAACCAAAAGAAGTAGCGGCCCCGCCCGCGCCGCGTCCAGCGTCCGGCGCCGCGCGGACGCGCCAATCTGAACCGATCCGTGAAAATTGTTCCGCGGATTTGCTCCGGGACTCTTGCGCACCTGAGCAAATCAGCCCGATTTCGCGATGAGTGGCGTCAGGACCGGCTGAGACTTTCAGCGCGGGCGTTTACCGATTCGTCCGCCGGTTAACCTTTGTGAAAGCAAAGGCTCATTAGGGTCTCGTCAGTCTTAATGAACGGCGGCGCGTTGTCGTCGAAGAGATGGAGACCTCACATGCGGGTTCTGCTGGTTGAAGACGACAGCGCCACGGCCCAGTCGATCGAGCTCATGCTCAAATCCGACGGGTTCAACTGCTACACGACCGATCTCGGCGAAGAAGGCGTCGATCTCGGGAAGCTCTACGATTACGACATCATCCTTCTCGATCTGAACCTGCCGGACATGACGGGCTTCGACGTCCTCAAACAGCTCCGCGTCGCGAAGATCGACACCCCGATCCTCATCCTCACCGGCCTCGGCGACATCGAGAACAAGGTGCGCGGTCTCGGCTTCGGCGCCGACGACTACATGACCAAGCCCTTCCACAAGGACGAGCTGGTCGCGCGCATCCACGCGGTCGTGCGCCGTTCCAAGGGCCACTCGCAATCGGTCATCAACACCGGCGACCTCACCGTCAATCTTGACGCCAAGACCGTCGAAGTCGGCGGCTCGCGCGTCCACCTGACGGGCAAGGAATATCAGATGCTGGAGCTTCTCTCGCTCCGCAAAGGCACCACGCTGACGAAAGAGATGTTCCTGAACCATCTTTATGGCGGCATGGACGAGCCGGAACTGAAAATCATCGACGTCTTCATCTGCAAGCTGCGCAAGAAACTCGCGGCGGCG
>CAYFIB010000041.1:21132-22442 GCA_964342855.1 uncultured Caulobacterales bacterium | reverse complement strand
GTCCATCTCATCGGCATCGGCCTGCGCGAGCTCACCCTCAATCTCGACGGCGCGCGCTCCGTCGCCGAACTCGTCGCCATCGTCGAAGCTGCGCTGGCCGAACGCGCCGCAGGCGAGGCGCTTTACGGGCGCGGCTGGATCGAAACAGGCTGGCCGGAAGGGCGCATGCCGACCGCCGCCGATCTCGACGCGATCGCACCCGAGACGCCGGTGATCCTCGAACGCGCCGACGGTCACGCGGTCGTCGTCAACACTGCGGCCCTCGCCGCGGCGGGAATTGATGAAGAGACGCCTGATCCCGCGGGCGGCGAAATCCTCCGCGACGAGACGCGCGCGGCGACGGGGCTCCTCATCGACAATGCCGCGAGCCTCGTCATGGGGCTGATCGAGGCGCCGAGCGCGGAGATGCGCCGACGCGCCTTCGAGGTCGGCGGCGATGTCTACACGTCACGCGGCTGGACCGGCGTGCACAACATGTCGGTCGCCTATGGAGACGTTCCAATCATGGAGGAGCTCGCCGAGGTCGGGGAGCTCGCCCTGCGCGTCGACAACGCGCTCGATGTCTCTCATCTCGACGCGCTCATCACCGGTACGAATGACGGCCCCCGCATCGGCGGCGCCGGACGCATTACGACGCGGGCGGTGAAAGTCTATTTCGACGGCGCTCTCGGCTCGCGCGGCGCGGCGCTGTTCGAACCTTATACAGATCGCCCGGAGACCCGCGGCCTCGTCCTGATGGAGAACGCCGCCGCCGACGCCGCCTTCGCCAAGGCGCGCGATGCGGGACTTCAGGTCGCCGCCCACGCCATCGGCGATCGCGGCAACCGCCTCGCTCTGGAGGCGATGGACCGCGCCTTCACGGAGGGAACGCCCGGAGACCTCCGCTGGCGGATTGAGCACGCCCAAATCGTCGCGCCGTCGGACATTCCCCGCTTCGCGGAGCTTGGCGTCATCGCCTCCATGCAGCCGAGCCACGCCATCGGCGATCTCTTCTTCGCGCCCGCGCGCCTCGGACCGACCCGTCTCGACGGCGCCTACGCCTGGCGGTCCATGCTGGATGCGGGCGTGCACGTGGCGGGCGGCTCCGACGCGCCGGTCGAGGTCGGCTCGCCGCTGATCGAGTTCTACGCAGCCTCGGTCCGCAAGAGCATCGACGGCTTTTCCGATGAGAACTGGCGGCGCGAGGAGCGCATCACGCCGGAAGAAACCCTCGCGATATTCACGACCGGCCCCGCTTACGCCGCCTTCGCCGAAGACCGGCGCGGGCTCATTCAGGTGGGCTTCGAGGCGGACCTCACCGCCTTCGACAC
>CAYFIB010000041.1:0-21032 GCA_964342855.1 uncultured Caulobacterales bacterium | reverse complement strand
CCGGCTCAGTTTGGGAGTTTCCGTGAACACCAGCGTCTCTGCGCTCGATACGTCGGCTATCGGCCTATCCGGCTTGTGCATGATCCATTGCCTCGCGCTGCCGCTTGTCGGCGCCGCGCTTCCGATCGCGGGCTCTCTCGCGGAGGCGGAGTGGATCCATAAGCTGTTCGTACTGACGGCGCTGCCGATCACCCTGTTCGCCATCGCGCGACATCAGACGTCGACCGCGCGGCTTTTCTTCATGGCGCCCGCCGTGCTCGGCCTCGCGCTGCTGCTCGCGGCGGCGTTTGTCGAGGAGCTGCATGATCTCGAAACGGCGCTCACCGTCACCGGCGCTGTTCTTTTGGGGTCGGCGCATGCGTGGCGCTGGGCGAACCGAAATGCTTCGTCAGCCTAGGTCGCTCCACCCTTACGAGACCGCATCGACGCCGCCCGCGCCGCCTCCGGTCCGGACCGTCGATACCCTTGATGCGTTCGACGCGATCTTCAGCGCTGCTGTCGACGGCGTCATCTGGCGCCGTGAACTGCCGTCATTCCTGCCGCCGGCGCTTGATCCGATCACATCGGAAATGACCGAAGAGCGCCGCGTCCGCCTTACGGTCGCCGCGCCAGAGGCCGGCGTCTGCGACCTGCTCGATGAATTCGGCTTCAAGGACGGCCCCGCCGCTCGCTGGTTGGCGGATGATCTGAAAGCGCTGATCGCGCGCTACGGAGCGCTTCTGTCCGTCACGCACGTGATCCTTCGTTTTGAAATCGTTCGCGACGACGCCTGCCGGAAGTTCCACCGCGATGTCGTGCGCGCACGACTGATCTGCACCTATAGCGGTCCGGGGACGGAGTATGGCGTGGCGGCACCGAACCATACGCCCGAGACCGTATCTCGTGTCCCGACCGGCTGCCCCGTTCTCCTGAAAGGGAAACAGTGGCCGCGGTCCGCGCCGCAAACCGTACTGCACCGCTCGCCGCCGGTCGAGGAGATCGGCGCTGCGCGGCTGGTGGTCGTGATCGACGAAGACTAAGCGGCCCTTCGCGCGCCCGGTTGACGGCGTTCTGAAAAAGAGGCACGGGACCGCCCTCGGGCGGAAGCCCCGGCCGCTCGCAGGCGCCAGCCACGGCGAAGCTTCCCTGAATGACTGACGCCACACGTCCCTTTGAACAGCGGACCGGCGGCAATGCGAGCCCCGCTGACATTCCGCGTTCCGAAGAAGGAGACGTCGCGTGCCCTCCCATCACGTTACGCACACACCGACTGTCGCGCAGATGAAAGCCGAAGCGTCCGCCCTGCGAGCGGCGGCGGCCGAACAGCCCGGCATCTCTCACTCACAGGCCCTTGAGCGCGTCGCGCGCACCCATGGCTTCGCCAACTGGAACACCGCCCGCGCCTGTGCGGCGCGCGAGGTCGAACTCGCTGATTTGCGCATCGGCGTTCGTGTCCGCGGCCGATACCTGCTGCAGCCCTTCACCGGCCGCGTGCACGGGCTCGAACGACTTGGCGCGGGCGCCTCGCGCGTCACCGTCGTGTTCGACGAAGCTGTGGACGTCGTCCGGTTTGAGAGCTTTTCCTCGTTCCGAACGCGCGCGACCGCGGTCGTTCGCGATGACGGCGCGTCGATCGCCCGCCTGTCGAACGGCGAGCGTCAGCTTGTGCTGGAAGCCCAGTTCGCCGGTTCAAACCGGCGATAAGGGCGACGCGTCAAGAGCTCGTCGGCGGAGTCAGCTGGTCGCGAACAGCCGCCCCATGTCCTCGAACATCTTGAATTCGAGGGCGTTGCCGGCGGGGTCGCGCACGAAGAACGTGCCCTGTTCACCCGGCTGGCCCTCAAACCGCACTTTCGGCGAGATGAGGAACGGCCAGTCCGACCTCGCGAAGTGATCGGCGAGCGCGCGCCAGTCCGCGGGCGCAAGGATGATACCGAAATGGCGGGCCGGCACCGCATCGCCATCTACCGGATTGGTCTCGGCGACCTTGCAATCTTCCGGCGAGAGGTGGACCACCAGCTGGTGACCGCGGAAGTCGAAATCGATGAAGGTGTCGGATCGGCGCCCGCGCGGGCAGCCGAGGAGGTCGCCGTAAAAGCGCTCCGCCGCTGCGAGATCATCAACCGCGATAGCCAGATGGAAAGGTGCGAGCATGTTCCCTCACGAAACTGATGCGCCGACCCCGTTCCGCCGGGTGACGGACGTCCTGTCGGTCGCGCCGCAGATCAGCGCCGACGACGTCGCCGCCGCCGCGAAACTCGGCGTGAAGGTTCTTATCAACAACCGACCCGACGGCGAAGAGCCCGGCCAACCGACGGGCGCCGAGATCAAGGCCGCCGCCGAAGCGGCCGGTCTCGCCTACGTCGAAATCCCCGTCGATCGCAGCGGCCTCTCGCCGGACCATCTCGACGCCTGGGACGCGGCGGGCGAGGCGCCCGCCCTCGCCTATTGTCGTTCGGGCACGCGCTCCATCACGCTCTGGGCGCACGC
This sequence comes from uncultured Caulobacterales bacterium, assembly GCA_964342855.1. Classification (GTDB taxonomy): domain Bacteria; phylum Pseudomonadota; class Alphaproteobacteria; order Caulobacterales; family Parvularculaceae; genus JBCBJX01. The sequence goes on along the minus strand of CAYFIB010000041.1, from coordinate 18,563 downwards.
CGCGGCGCGTCGGGGCATGGATATCGATGAAATCATCTCGCTCGCCTCGAACGCGGGCTATGACCTGCGCGGCCACCGCGCGACGTTCGAGATGCTGGCGAAAGCGCGCTGATCAGCGTACGGCGCGCACGCATTCGGCGACGCGCGACGGCTCGACCGCGAGATAGAGCGGCGCGTTGGCCCGCAGCTCCGCATCGAAAACCGAGAGGCTTTCAGCGTACACTGCTTCGGTCGCGTCACGCCCGCCGAGGCGGCGCGCCTCGATGAGGAAGGCGGACGAATAGTTTTCCAACACGGTGCTCGTCGCGTCCGCCCCATGGTCGCGGGCGCGCAGCTCCGCGGCGAGCTCGAACAGCGCCGCGCATTCGGTGACGCGCGCGTGCGCTTCGACGTCCCGCGACGACGGCTCGATCATCAGAAGGCCGATGAGGCCGAGAGCGATGGCGCTAGTCATGTTCGGTTCTCCGAAATCCCTGCGCCATTATCCGTCCGTCCCCGCTGAACATCGCGTTAATAGTGGATGATGAGACGGGCCGAGGCGCCGACATCGGGCGTCGCGACGGTCTCCGTCAGGGTGACGCCGCACAGGAGCGCGGCGGCGTCCCGTCCGTCGCCGTCGACCGCGCGGAGGTTCGCGCCCTCGCCGCAATCAAGAAAACTACCCGCCGCCCGGGTCATCACATAGGCGTAGTCTGGGGGCGCGAGCACGTAGACCGTGTCGGTGACGCCCGCTTTCGCCTCGCCGAGAACGACGCCGCCCGCGGTTTCATCCGCCAGGGCGCTGATCGCAAAAGCGGTGTTCGCAAGTGCGAAGGTTAACAGAAAGTGTACAGGTCCGGTACGCATGGCCCGCACATCGCAAGGGCGGCGCCGCGTCCGCTCACCCCCGTGGCGCAAAAGCATCACGCAGCGGTTATTTCCTGTTCATCATCCCGGCGAGGTATGTGCTAGGACGTCTCACGGCGGCTGGTTGGGTACGGGAAAAAACATGGCGTCCATCGGCGACTATGAATTGAAGGGCGATCACGTGATCGCCATGACCACGGGCGCGCGGATCGACCTCACGCCCACCCTCTTCAGAGACATCGTGCGCGCGATGAGCTTCGTCGGCTGGGTCCGCGCGGTGCGCGCGACGCGTCAGGCGCGCGGCAGGGCCGTCCGGGCGCGGATCGCCTTCTTCCCGCTGCACCCGCGCACCTATTACGCCATCTGGCCGGTCTGCCAGCTCGCGGACGTGAAGATCGTTCACCCGGACGAGAACCCAGACCTCCTTTTCTATTTCGAAGACGCCGAGTTCCGCACCGAGGCCGTCGCCCCGCCGGTCGAGCGCCCGGTTTTCAATGGCGGCTGCATCGACATCCGCAAGAGCCAGGTGACCCGCGCCTTCGAGGAGACTTTCGGCTACGGCCTCGCCGTCGACCCGACGACGTTCGATGGTCTCGCGGTTGAGAAGTCCGAGCGTAACGGCGTGCATGACGGCCGCACGATCCAGTGCCCCATCGCAAAACCGGCGCGCGACAAGGTCTATCAGCGCCTCATCGAGAACACCTTCGACGGCCGCGATTTCGTGGACATCCGCACGCCGATCGTCGGCGGACAGATCCCGTTCGTCTACCTGAAACGCCGCGCGGCCGACGCGCGCTTCACCAACGAGAACCGCGCCGTCGAGCTGATGGAGACCGACGCGCTCTACACGCCGGAAGAAGTCGAGAAGATCGCCGCCTTCGCGAAGCTCATGCACCTCGATTTCGGCGGCCTCGACGTGCTGCGCGACCGCAACGACGGCCGGCTCTATATCGTCGACGTCAACAAGACCGATATGGGCCCGCCGACCGCCCTCGCCGGGCGCCAGAAACTGCGCGCCATGCGGCTGCTGGCGGACGCTTTCGCCCGGTTGGTAGATGAGCGGATGGGGCGGGGGTAGCGCCCTTCCCGATTTCCCGCGGCTTGACCGCGGGACCCATGACGCCGCCGGCGCCGCATTCCCCCGAAGGTTATCTCGTTACGGAACGCTCCGCGCCTGCACGCGCCTTTTCGCCGGGTGGGCCGCCCTGTCCATGGGTCCCGCGGTCAAGCCGCGGGAAGTCGGGTGGTTGTATCCGGGCGGCGCCTCCTCCTCGCGCCTCAGGGATGGATGAGTTAAGCACGCTCCCATGTCCTCAACCGCCATTCCCTTCGTCAAAACCTTCGACTTCGCCTACGGAGAACCGGACCGGCTCTCGCCCCTCGTGCGGCGGGTGATCGCGGAGAACCCGGGGCCGTTCACCTATACGGGGTCGGGAACCTATCTCGTCGGACCTGATGAAGGCCCGCTCGCGGTCATTGATCCGGGGCCGGAGCTTGCAAGCCACTTGAGCGCCCTCCTCGCCGCTATCGGCGCCGCGCCCGTCTCGCACATCCTCGTCACCCACGCCCATCTCGACCATTCCGGCGGCGCGCGGGCCCTCGCCGAGGCGACGGGGGCGCCCGTCTACGCCTTCACGCCGGAAGTCGCCGCGCCCGGCGCGAACGACGCCCCGGCGCTTGAAGAAGGCGTCGACAAATCCTTCGCGCCCGACCGGTTTCTCGCCGATGGCGACACCGTCTCCGGCTCCGGATGGACCATCGAGGCGGTGCACACCCCCGGCCACCTCTCCGCACACCTCTGTTTCGCGCTTCGGGAAGAAAAGGCGCTCTTCACCGGCGACCACATGATGGGCTGGGCGACGACGGTCATCATCCCGCCGGACGGCGACATGGCCGACTATTTCGCAAGCCTCGACAAATGCCTCGCCCGCGACGACGCCATCTACTACCCGACCCACGGCGCGCCCATCGCCGAGCCGATGAAATTCACCCGCGCGGTGAAAGCTCACCGGCGCATGCGCGACGGGCAGATCCTGAAACAGGTCGAAACGGGCCGCACGAGCATCCGCGAGATGGTGAAAGCCATGTACGCGGACGTCGACCCGCGCCTCCACCCGGCGGCGGCGCTCTCGGTCTACGCCCACATCATCCGCCTGGTGCGGATCGGGTCACTGGCGACGGACGGCGAACCGGCGATGGAGGGGGAGTACTGGACGCCCGCTTAAGCCCCTCTCCTACAGGGATAGGGGTGAAGGGGCCTCACGCGTAGTACCACCCCTCCCCGAACGCCTTTTTCTCGCGCTCGGGGTTCTTCGACGCCGCATCCGCCGGAACGTTCGCGTAGTGGCAGACGAGGCTTTTGCGCGTGCGCTCCGGGTCCTGAATGCGGCCGCCCGCATGAACGAAATCGGACTGCCAGAAGAGGACGTCGCCCTTCTTTGCACGGAAGGTTTCCGGCTTGATGCCCGCCTCCTTGCAGAGATCGCGCAGGTGCTGGGCGTAGGACGGGTAATTGCCGCCGAAGTCTTCCTTCAGGCGCTTCTTTTTCAGCGTGTGCGAGCCCGGATAGACGATGAGCGCGCCGTTCGCCTCGTCGGCGTCCTCGCAGGCGATCCACGAGGCCGCAAGGGTGTCGCGCTTGTAGGCGGGGCCGACCGAGCGGGGCGTCACGAAATACTTGTCGGAATGCGCGCCCTGCTGGCTGGAATAGGCGTAGGTGAGCGTCTGGATGCAGGTCGGCCCGCCGCCGTACCAGGCCTTGAAGAACTCGACGACCACCGGGGCGAGCATCATCTCCGGCGCCGACGGGGCGACGCATTCGGCGTTGATGACCCGCACGGCGCGCCGGTCCTTCGGCTCGGCCTCGGCGTAGTTGAACTCGGCGTTGGAGACGTTCTCGCCACGGACGGACATGCGCACGTCCGGGTTCGAGGCGAGCGCGGTCTCCATCTCCTCCCAGAACCGGTCGATCAGCGCATGATCGACGGCGTTCTCGAAGACGACATAGCCATCTTCCTTGAACCGCTCCGCGGCGGCGAGAAACTCCGGCGCGACATCGGGCGCGGGCTCCGGCGCCCGTTTTCTGAGGAAGTTCAGCATACGTTCGTCCTATGGAAAGAGCCGCTTGGTCGTCCACGGCGCGGCGGCGTTTTCGCGCGTGAATAATAACCGGTCGTGAAGACGGAAGGGCTGATTGACCCAGAATTCGATTTCCGACGGCGTGAGGCGCCAGCCGACCCAGTGCTCGGGCCGCGGCACGTCGTCGACGCCCTCAAAGCGCGCCTCGATCTCCGCGACCGCCGCTTTCAACGCCGCTCGGCTCTCCACCGGGCGCGATTGCTGCGAGGCCCACGCGCCGATGCGCGAGCCGCGCGAGCGGGAGGCGAAATAGGCATCGATCTCCGCCTCGGGCAGTCGCTCGACCGTCCCGCGCACGCGCACCTGACGGCGGATGGTCTTCCAGTGAAAACAGAGCGCGACGCGCGGGTTGTCCGCGATCTCGCGGCCCTTGGCGCTTTCGGCGTTGGAATAGAGGTCGAACCCCGCTTCGCTGATGCCCTTCAGAAGCTGCGTGCGCACATTGGGGAAGCCGTCGGCGCCCGCCGTCGCGACGGCGCAGGCGTTCACGTCGTTGGGCTCGGTTTTCGAGGCGAGCGCCATCCAGTCGGCGAACAGCGCAAGCGGGTCGTCGGACGTGAACGCGTCCCCCTGCTCCTGATCGACCGAGTAGAATTCCGTGGAAGGCGTTGGCGGAATTTCGATTTTGGGCATTCGTAACGTCCTTGACGTCTGATCGACGGGCCGCGCGCCGTCGGTGTAGAGGAAACGGATGAGCGATAACAGTTTCGGCCGACTTTACCGTGTCACCACCTGGGGCGAGAGCCACGGGCCCGCCATAGGGTGCGTCATCGACGGCTGTCCGCCGGGCGTACCTTTGAGCGAAGCCGCCGTGCAGGCGCGCCTCGACCGCCGCAAGCCGGGCGGCTCGCGCTTCGTAACCCAGCGCAAGGAGCCGGATCAGGCCCGCATTCTCTCCGGCGTTTTCGAGGACGACCGCACGGGCGGCCCGGTCACCACGGGCACGCCGATCTGCATCATGATCGAGAACACCGATCAGCGGTCCAAGGACTATTCCGAGATCCGCGACGCCTACCGGCCGGGACATGCGGACTACACTTACGACGCCAAATACGGCGTACGCGATTATCGCGGCGGCGGGCGCTCCTCGGCCCGTGAGACGGCGAGCCGCGTCGCCGCCGGCGCCGTCGCCGAAGCGGTTCTGAAAACGCTTCTGCCCGCCGTGACCATCCGCGCCGCCCTCGTCGCCATGGGCCCGCACGAGATCGATCAGGCGCGCTGGGACTGGTCGGCGGTCGATCAGAACCCGTTCTTCTGTCCCGACCCGGAAGCTGCAAAAGCGTGGGAAGGCGTCCTCGACTCCGCCCGGAAAGACGGCTCGTCGCTGGGCGCCATCGTCGAAGTCGTCGCCGAAGGCGTTCCAGCGGGTCTCGGCGAACCGGTCTACGGCAAGCTCGACACCGACCTCGCCGCGGCGCTCATGTCGATCAACGCCGTGAAGGGCGTGGAGATCGGCGCCGGGTTCGAGGCGGCGCGCTTCACCGGCGTTGAGAACGCCGACGAAATGCGCGCTGGAAACGACGGCCCGCGCTTTCTCTCCAACCACGCCGGCGGCGTCCTCGGCGGCATCTCCTCCGGCGCAGCCATCGTCGCGCGCATGGCGGTGAAGCCCACCTCCTCCATCCTCACGCCGCGCCAGACCGTGACCCGCGACGGCGTGGAGACCGAAATCGTCACCAAGGGCCGCCACGACCCTTGCGTCGGCATTCGCGCCGTGCCGGTGGCGGAAGCTATGGTCGCGTGCGTCCTTCTCGACCAGCTCCTGCGCCACCGCGCGCAGACCGGGCGCCTCGGCGCCGCGGATCTGTCACAGAACGGTGGTTGATCGCGGTCGGTCGGGGCCTTAGTCCCGACCGCTTCGCGGAGGGGTTCGCCATGCGCTGGATTATTGGTTTTTTCGCCGTTCTCACTGCGGCGGTCGCCGGCCTGTTCGCGATCCCGCCGACGCCGGAAACCGATTTCGAAACCATGCTCAGCCGCTATGGCGGCGCGCAGGCCCGCTTCGCGCGCACCGAGGACGGGCTGCAGGTCCATTATCGCGATCAGGGCTTCGCTGAAGGTCCGGCCATCGTGTTCGTCCACGGATCCAGCGCGTCGCTGCACACCTGGGAGCCCCTGGTCGCACGCCTCGGCGATCGCTACCGCCTCATTTCCTATGACCAGCCTGGACACGGTCTCACCGGCGAACACCCGGACAACGACTATACCGCACAAGGCATGATCGAGGCGCTGGACGCCGTTGTCGCGACCGCCGGGCTCGATCACTTCGTCCTCGTCGGCAACTCCATGGGCGGATGGGTCTCCTGGCGCTACGCTCTAAAGAATCCGGACCGTCTCGCGGGCCTCGTCCTCGTCGACGCCGCCGGCGCGCCCCTCCCCGAGGGCGTCGAGGCGCCCGGCAATCTGGCCTTCACGCTCCTGCAGAACCCGCTCGGTCGGCGCGCGCTCGACCGCTGGACGCCGCGTCCGCTCGTCGCCATGTCGGTCCGGCAATCGGTCGCCGTCAAAGGGATCGTTACGGACGATATGGTTGATCGCTATTGGGAGCTGGTGCGCCTGCCCGCGAACAAGCGCGCCGCAGTCTTACGCGCGACGGTCGATCGCGAGCCCGTGTTCGCCGACCGCCTGCCGGAGATCGCGACGCCGACTCTCATCATCTGGGGTCGCGAGGACGCGCTTATCCCGATCGAGGCCGCCGACGTGTTCAAAGAACGCATCGCGGGATCAGAGCTCGTCGTGTACGACGGCGTCGGCCACCTGCCGATGGAAGAAGCGCCGGACGAGGTCGCGGCGCTTCTCGACGACTGGATCCAGCGCGAAGCGTCGCGGCGCTAGCGGACGCGTTTCACCACCAGAAACTCGACGTTGTCAGTCGGGTCCGTGAGCACGTTGCACTCGACGCCATCGACGCCTGCCGCCATCGCCAGCATGTCGCGGCGGTCGCGATAGATCAGCTCCCAATCAAGCAGCGCGCCGGTCTGCCACATCATGCCGACATCGGACGTGTTGACGTTGGCGATGACCAGCTTGCCGCCGATCTTCAGTTTGGGAACAAGGCGTTTCACCAGTCGGTTGCAGAGGCGGTCGTTCAGATAATCGAGGACGCCGACGGAATAGATCACGTCCTGCGGCTGCGCTTCGGAATAGGCGCGGTTCTCCCGCAAGAGGTCCAGGAACGAAATATTGTAGCCGACGATATCGTCGCCGCGGGCCGCGCGGGCGATCGCCGTGCGCGAACGCGCGATGGCGAGACCAAGCGCCCCCTCGTCCTGATCGATCAGGGTGAAGCGCTGTTGCGGGCCGACATCGGCCGTCGCGAGCCGGTGAACGATCTCCGTCGCCGGGCCGCAGCCGAGATTCATGGCGCGGAACGGCTCCGTCATGGCGGCGGCGGTCTGCGCCGACTTCAGGATATCGCCCATCATCCACATGCGCGACATGAGCCCGCGCGCCGTGTACTGAACGGTCATGTGAAGGAACTTCTGGAACAGCGTGTGACCGCGCCGTTCGTTCGCGTAAATAGCGTCCATGGCGAGATAGTCGCCCGGATATCCGAGCGGCTTGTCGTAAGCGCGCGCCCAGGTCGCCTCCTCAGTCAGGATCGGCGTCACCGTGCGCTCCGTGTACTCCTTCACCGCATTGAAAACGGCGCGATCGCGCATCGCTTCGGCGACCAATTTGTTGCCGCGCACGATGATGGCGCCCCAGTCTTTCTCGATTTTCTCCAGGCAGGCGTCGAGCACGTCATCGAAGCCGGAGCCGGTCGCGTACTCCAGCTCGCCCGCAGGAATACGATCCAGAATAACGCGGAACCGATTGAGGAACGCGACGGCGTCCGCGCACAGTACGCGGTAGGCGGTCGGAACGTCCGCTTGCGCAGGTTCGCCGACCCCCGCGAGCGCCGACTTCGCGTCCGCCAGCAGATTGCGATCCGCAAGCGCGTTCAGGTCGACAGCGCCGTCCTCGAACGAGAACGCCAGCATCACCCCTTTCGGGTTTTCTTCGACCCGGCGCAGCGTGCCGCGCCCCTCATAAAGCGAACGATTCGCCTGTTCGATCCGCAGCGGGATAGAGCGGCCAACTTCAAAACGGCTGAGATCGTCGAAATCGCCGATGAACGACACGCCGGAAAAACTGATGTCATTAACCGCACACGGATGACCGTCGACGCGGCCATGGGGACGCGCTTCGCCGAAGAACATCGCGGCCCTGTGGCGGGGCGCGCGAAACAGGAACGAACGATCCGCCGCGCCCTGCAATTTATCGTAGTTGCTCGCGCCGTTCGCGAACTTCAGCTCCTGATCCAACATACTCGCCCGACCGTTTACGATTTCTTAAGCATTAGTGAGGTTGCAGCCGGACGTGTCAACTTGAAACAGAAGATTGTTGCGCCTCCGAAAAGTTAATAAATATCGATATGAGGCCTCTAGTAAGTTAACCGTTAAGCATTGGATCAACTCCATTTACGTTAACGCTTCACCTCGATTGACCCCCAGCGTCCGTTCGACAGACGCCGCGAATGTGCTACGCCGCGCGCTACGGCGCAGCCCGCCGATGAACCGCAGATTGAGGCGCGAACTGGCTTTCAGGGCCAGTAATCGCCGACGGAGCAGACGACGCGATGCGAGGACAGCCGCCGCTCATCAGGGCCGTGGAAGGCCTGCTCTGGCTGTGGGTGCGCGAGGTGGAGAAACGCCCGCTCGCGACGCTCGGCCTCGCGGCGCTGGGGACGGCGGCCAGCCTTTTCGCCGCCGCCCTGTTGCTCGGAGTCGACACCGACACGAGCAAGATGCTCGATCCGGATCTCCCCTTTCAGCAGCGGGCGTTGGAGCTTCGAGAGGCGTTCCCCGGCCTCAAGGACGATGTGCTGATCGTTGTCGAAGGCCGCTCGCCCGATGAAGCCGACGCCTATGTGCGCGCGCTCGCAGCGAAATTGGAGAGCGATCACGATGACGCGATCGCGGAGGTCTTCTCAGCGTCGGCTTCCGACTACTTCATCCGTAACGGCCTGATGCTCCAGCCGCTGGACGAGCTGGAGGCGACCCTTGAGGACCTCGCCAACGCTTCTGATGTTCTCGGCGCCGTCGCGCGTCAGCCGGACCTATCGACGCTGCTCACCGCGGTAGCTGATAGCGCAGAGCTTGCGGCGGATGCGGATGAAGGCGCGGAAATCGCCCCGGTCTTTGCGGCCCTGTCTGCGACGGCGGAAGCCCGTCTCGCCGACGCGCCCTCCCCCCTCGCCTGGCGGTCGCTCGCGGGCGGCGGTGAAACCGAGAGCGTCCTGCGCGTCATCACGGTGCGTCCGGAACTGGATTATACGCGCCTTCAGCCTGCCAAGCCGTCGCTGCGGGCAATCAATACGGCGCTGACGGCGCTCTCGCCCGAGTTCGACGACCGCGTGAGCGCATGGACCACCGGCGACCCGGCGCTTCGCGCCGACGAACTCGACAGCGTGCGCACGGGCCTCGGTCTTTCCCTCGGGCTCTCGCTTATTCTGGTCGCGTTCCTCCTCTGGATGGGCCTGCGGTCCGTTCGCCTCGCCGCCTACGTCATGGTCTCGCTTATCGTCAGCCTCATTCTGACGACCGGCGTCGCGGCGGTGTTCGTCGGCCAGCTGAACCTCGTCTCCGTCGCCTTCACGGTGCTACTTGTCGGCCTCGGGCTCGACTTCGCGATCCACCTCCTTCTCAACACCGAGGAAGAAATCGCGACCGGGCTGCTGCCGAAACGCGCGCTCCTGCGCTCGGTGCGCAGCGTCGGCGGCGCGCTCGCCCTCGCCGCCTTCACGACAGCGCTCGCGTTTCTTTCCTTCACGCCGACGGCCTTCATCGGCATCGCGCAGCTTGGCCTCATCGCCGGGTTCGGGGTCGTCATCGCGTTCGTCGTCTCGATCACCGTGCCGCCAGCGCTGATCGCGCTTTCACCGCCGCAGCGCATCAAACGCGCCGCCGGAACCGTCCGCATATCGGCGGAGCAATTCACCCGGCGTCTCGCTGATCCGGCGGCGCTCCTTGTACTGATCCTCGGCGTCGTCTGCCTTTTCCTTCTGCCGCAGACGCGTTTCGACGCCGACCCCATGGCCCTCCGCAGCACGTCCGCGGAGAGCGTGCGCGGCTTCAACAGGCTCTTCGACGTCGCTGGCGCCGCGCCTTATCGGCTGTCCGTTCTGCGCGCGGATGAAGAAACCGCCGCCGCCGATGCAGCGCGCCTGAAAGCGTCGCCCGGCGTCGACGCCGCGCGCATCGCGTCGGACTTCGTGCCGCAAGACCAGGAACTGAAGCTCGACCTCATCGAGTTCAACGGCGCGACGGCCCTCGCCGCCGTCACCGCAGAGCCGGGCGAAACGACGACGGCGGACTCGGCGCTGCTGAGCGCCGCCGCAGAGCGCCTCGCCGCCATTGATGTTCCGGGCGCGGCGGACTTCGCCAGCGCGCTGCGCGCCCTCGCCGACAAGGGCGACGCAGCCGCCGCCGCGTTTGAACGCGACGCCTTCCGCTACTGGCCGCAGTTCCGCGCCGATCTCGCGACCAGTCTCGCGCCCGGCTTCGTCAGCCTGGACGATCTGCCCGAGCCCATCCGCACGTCCTACATCGCGCCGGACGGGCGCTGGCGCATCGACGTGACGCCGACGGAGGACCTGCGCGACCCAGCCGCCCTGAAAACCTTCGTCGAAACCGTCACCGCCGTCAGCCCGGACGCGGCTGGCGGCGCGGCTCAGTCCCTCGGCGCGGCGCGGACGATCTCACGCGCCATGCTGCAGGCGACCGCGCTCTCGGCGGTCGTCGTCATCGCCTTCCTCATCATCGCCGTCGGACGGGTGACGCGGGTGCTTCTGATGATCGCGCCGCTGCTGCTTGCGGGCGCGCTCACCATGGGCGGGGCGGTGCTCTTCGGCATGCCGTTCAACTACGCCAACGTCATCGTGCTGCCGCTCCTCATCGGCCTCGGCGTCGATGCGGGCGTCCATCTCGTCATGCGCTCGGGCGAACCGGGGGGCGTCTTTGAATCCTCGACGCCGCGCGCCGTGCTCTTTTCAGCCCTGACGACGGCGGCCTCCTTCGGCTCGCTGGCGCTCTCCCCGCACCGGGGCACGGCGAGCATGGGGTTTCTGCTCACCATCTCCATCGCCGCGACCCTTGCAGCGATGCTCATCGTGCTTCCCGCAATCTTGAAGCGTCTGCCCGCCCCCCGCCGCGGCGGGGGCGCCCGTTAGCCCCAATCGAGGCTAATGTGTACGGGTAGTCGCCGAGATCCCGTGTTCAGGAGCCCTGAAATGACTTTCGCCGTACTTCGCGGACCGTTCGCCGCGCTCCTCGCCGCCGTCGCCCTCATGAGCGCGGCTTTCGCGCAAGCGCCCGCACGGCCGGATGGGGGCGCCGCGACGACGCTCATCGAGAAGCTCATGAGCGACGCCGCCGCCATCTACTCCGACGAGGCGTTGAGCGAGGCCGAGCAGGACGCCGCCTTCGCGGAACTCCTCAGCGACGCCTTCGCGCTCGATTTCATGGCGACGTACGCTTTAAGAGGACGCGAAAAGGCGCTGAACGCCGAACAACGCGCGGCCTACAAGGACGCTTTCCCGGCCTATTTCGCCGCAAGCTTCGCCAGCCAGTTCGGCGCCATCGCCGAACGTCCGTTCACGGCGAAGGGCGTCGACGAGGTCGGCGCGCGCGATCTGGTGGTCCACTCGATGATCGAACGCGACGGCGCGAAGGACGTCGCCATCGACTGGCGCATGCGTCAGTTCGAGGACGGACCGAAAGCCGTCGACGTCATCGCTTCAGGCTCGTCCATTCTCCTCGCCCGCCGCCGCGACATCGCCGCGGTGCTGGAGACGCAAGGCCCGGACGGCCTGATCGCGGCCCTTAGGGCGCGCAGCTGAGCGTTACGACGACCGCTCGAGAACGAAGCGCGCGACATCGCGCAGATCGTCGGCGCGTTTGTCGAAGCGATCGAGGCGGGCGACGGCGCTGTCGACGATGCGGGCGGCCTCCGCTCTGGCTTCGTCGGCGCCGAGAAGTTTGACGAACGTCGCCTTGTCCATCTCCGCATCCTGACCGACCGGTTTTCCGAGGGCGGCTTCATCGCCAAACGCGTCGAGGAGATCATCGACAATCTGGAAGGCGAGGCCGAGGTCTTCGGAATAGTCGCGCAGCGCTCCGAGATCATCGGCGCCCGCTTCACCGAGGACGCCTCCCGAAACGCAGGCGCAACGGATGAGCGCGCCGGTCTTCAGCGCCTGCAAGCGCTTGATGGCGGCGAGGTCCAGGGGTTTCGTCTCCGCCTCGATATCGAGCATCTGGCCGCCGACCATGCCGCGCGCGCCTGAGGCGCGGGCGAGTTCAAGAGCGAGGCCGACGCGCACGGCGGCGTTCGGGTGGGTCTCCGCCTCCGCCAGCACCTCGAAGGCCTGCGTCAGCAGCGCGTCGCCGGCGAGGATCGCCGTCGCCTCATCGAAGGCCTTGTGGTTCGAAGGCCGACCCCGGCGGAGGTCCGAATCATCCATCGCCGGCAGGTCGTCATGGATCAGCGAATAGCAGTGGATCATCTCCACCGCCGCGCCGGCGCGCAGGGCGTACTCCCGCGGCACGTCGTAAAGCGCCGAGGCCGAGACGAGCAGGAAGGGCCGCAGCCTTTTGCCGCCGCCAAGAGCCGAATACCGCATGGCGTCGAGCACGCGCCCGAGCGCGCCCTCGTCCTGCGGGATCCGCCCGTCCAGCGTCGTTTCAATGGCGTCGGCGACGCTCGCCATGCGCGTCTTGATGTCGGTCATTTGAAGTCCATTTCCTTCGGAACGCGGCGACTTAGACGCCTCCGCGGCGGTTGCGCAACGCTGACGCTTTTGTGCACCTGCGAAAAGGGTTAGGGTCGTGATCGTGACTGGATCGATCGCGCGCCCCGCGTTAGGAGCCGTGCGGGGCGATATCCGTCTTCCGCTATGGCGGCGGACGCGCAGACTTGTGAACGAACGCCGGAAGCGAGGCGTCGCTGGGCGCTCCTGGAGCGACCGCCGCCGCCGCTGACGAAACAAAAACGCCCTGAAACCGGGCAAGAATTGGGGACCTCAGGCCGATGACCGACGGGGCCGATACGCTAAAGATCATTCTCGCCGAACCGCGCGGTTTCTGCGCCGGCGTCGAGCGCGCCATCGACATCGTCGAGCGCGCCCTCGAGAAATACGGCGCGCCCGTCTACGTCCGCCACGAGATCGTCCACAACAAGCGCGTGGTCGACACCCTGCGTGATCGCGGCGCGATTTTCGTCGAGGAGATCGACGAGATCCCCGAAGGCGCCGTCACCATTTTCTCGGCCCACGGCGTCGCCCGCAAAGTCGAAACCGGCGCCGCGGGCCGCAATCTCGACGTCATCGACGCGACCTGCCCCCTCGTGACGAAAGTGCACAAGGAAGGCCGCCGCTATGTGGAGCGCGGCTATGACGTCGTGCTCATCGGCCACCTCGGCCACCCGGAAGTCGAAGGCACGCTCGGCCAGATCCCCGGCACCGTGCACGTCATCTCCGAGCCGGAGGACGTGGCGACCCTCGAGGTTTCCGACCCGGAGCGCGTCTCCTTCGTGACGCAGACCACCCTTTCCGTCGACGACACGCGCGACGTCATCGCCGCCCTTCGCAAACGCTTCCCGAGCATCGTCGGCCCGGACACGCGCGACATCTGCTACGCGACGCAGAACCGTCAGACCGCGGTCAATCTCCTGTCCGAGAAAGTCGACCTTCTGCTCGTCGTCGGCGCGCACAACTCCTCGAACTCCAACCGCCTGCGCGAGTTGGGCGAGCACAACGGCGTGCCGAGCTATCTCATCGAAGACTCCACCATGCTGAAGGCCGAATGGCTGGAGGGCGTGCGCACCATCGGCATCACCGCCGGCGCTTCTGCGCCGGAGACCCTCGTGCGCGAGACGATCGCCCGCATCGAAGCGCTCTCTCCGATCGCGGTCGAAACCCTCGACGGCATCGAGGAGAACGTCCACTTCAAGCTGCCGCCGGAACTGGCGGATGTTGAGAAGACCCAGACCGACGCCAGCGTCTGGACCGGCCAGCCGGCCGCCGCCGAGTAACAAGAACATAACCCCGTAAACGGAGCGTTCCGTGACAGTATCCTTGCACCAACAAATCCGCGTCGGCGCCTACGTGATGAAGCAGAAGCTCATGGGCCGGAAGCGCTATCCGCTCGTCCTGATGCTCGAGCCGCTTTACCGCTGCAACCTCGCCTGCGCAGGCTGCGGCAAGATCGACTTCCCGGCGCCGATCCTTAACAAACGTCTTTCCGTGCAGGAGTGTCTCGACGCCGTCGACGAATGCGGCGCGCCCGTCGTCGCCATTCCGGGCGGTGAACCGCTGATCCACAAGGAGATCGGCGAGATCGTCGCGGGCATCGTTAAGCGCAAGAAGTTCGTCTCGCTCTGCACGAACGCGCTGCTGCTTGAGAAAAAGCTCGACCTTTTCGAGCCCTCTCCCTTCCTCTTCTTCTCCGTCCACCTCGACGGTCTGAAAGAGCACCACGACAAGGCCGTCTGTCAGGAAGGCGTCTTCGAGAAAGCCGTCTCCGCCATCAAGGCGGCGCAGGATCGCGGCTTCAACGTCAACGTCAACTGCACCGTGTTCGACGGGTACCCGGCGGAAGAGCTCGCCGACTTCCTCGATTTCGCGACCAATATGGGCGTCGGCATCTCCATGTCGCCGGGCTTCGCCTATGAGCGCGCGCCGGAGCAGGAACTGTTCCTGGAGCGGAAGAAAACGAAAGAGTTCTTCCGCGAGCTTTTCCGCATCAAGAAAGAGCGTGGCGGCGACAAGTGGTCCCTGTCGCACTCGGAGCTTTATCTCGACTTCATCGCCGGCAACCAGGAATACGAGTGCACGCCGTGGGGCATGCCGACGCGCAGCGTCTTCGGCTGGCAGAAGCCGTGCTACCTCCTCGGCGAAGGCTACGCGCCGACCTTCAAGGCGCTGATGGAAGAAACCGACTGGGACAGCTACGGCACCGGCAAGTACGAGAAGTGCGCGAACTGCATGGCGCACTGCGGCTACGAGCCGACCGCCGCCATCGACGCGACGAACAATCCGATGAAGATGTTCAAGATCGCCAAACGCGGCGTGCAGACCGAAGGCCCGATGGCGCCGGAGATCGATCTCTCCAACCAACGCCCGGCCGAATGGGTCCACGAGAAGATCGTCGCGGAAAAAATGGCCGAGCTACACGACGAGAAGCAGGCGCGGAAGAAGGTCGCCGAGCCCGTCGCGTAAGCTCGCAAGCGCGAGCGCCTGATCGTTTCCGAGTTTCAGAAGCGCCGGCAGATCGAAAGGTCTGCCGGCGATTTTTGTAAGAACGCTCAGCACCCGAACGGACCCGTCCGGCGCGATGGCGCCCGCCGTCGACGGCGGAAGCGCCCGGTCCGAAGGATCGGCGATGGCGCGCAGGGCCGCGAAGGGAAGCCCCGCCCCCGCCGCCGCGCGCGCGACGGCGTGGCTCTCCATATCGACCGCCGCCGCGCCTGTGCCGTCGAAAAGCGTGCGTTTTTCCGCCGCCGTTTCGACCACCGCGTCGACGCCTGCGAGGAGCACGTTTTTCAGCTGCGGCGACGCAGCGCGCGCGACCTCAAGGAGCGCCTCGGACGCCTCCATCGTCTCGCCCTCCGCCCGCACGCCGAAACCGAGCAGCAGATCGCCCGAGCTGAGCGCCGGATCGAGCCCGCCGGAAATCCCGACGCTGAGGAGCGCAACGGCGCCCGCCTCGGCGAACGCGCGGGCGTGCGCCTCGGCGCGGGCGGCGTCGGCGCCGGAAACGGCGATGCGCACCCGGGCCTGATCGGCCTCGCTCAGGCGATCCAGCGCTTCACGGACGGCCTTCTCTTCAGATTTGAGGCCGACGACAACGCCGATGAAACCGCTCACGCCATCCGCTCCATGGCGATGCCCGCCGCTTTGTTCCCGGAACGGATTGATCCCTCGATGGTCGCGGGAAGCCCCGTATCCGTATGATCCCCCGCAAGGACGAGGTTTGAAATTCCGGAGATGGTCGGGGCGAGGCGTTTCGCGACGCCTGCGGGGGACTGATCGAATGTCGCGCGCTTCTCCTTGATGATCCGCGCGACTTCGTAGGGCTCGTTCTCGAGCCCAAGCGCGAACTGCGTCTCCGCCCAGAGCCGCGGCGCGAGTTCGTCCGCGGCGACGTCATCGATCCCCAACTCGTGCCCGGCGGAGATGGTGAGCGAGACGAGATCGCCGCGCACGGTCGCCCATTGGGCGTCGGAATTCAGCATGCCGATGAGCGGACAGTTCTCGGGCGAACCTGGCGGCATGGCGACTTCGCGACGCAGGCGGTAGTGAGCGTTGACGATCGATGCTTCATCGGCGGGCGGATCGAGATCCGGCAGGATGGCGCGCAGTTTCGAGGGCGGCAGGGCGAGCAACAGTTGATCGTCCGCTGCGAGCGCAATCTCCCCGTCAGTGAAATCGAGCCCGGCGACGCGGCCGTCTTCGATCCGCACGCCCCGCAGGCGCCGATTGAACTGGATGGGCGCGCCCGCCGCCGCCAGCACGGCGACCGCCGGCTCGACCAGCGCCTTGCCGAGACCGTTCTTCGCGACGCGCAGCGCGCAGGCGTCGGCGCCTTTCAGGAATGTCTCCTCAAACACCGCCCACATGAGCCGCGCCTGCCCCTTCTGCGGCGTCGTGTTGAGAACCGCGAGGGTCATCGGCTCCCAGAAGCGCTCATATAGCGCGCCCGTTTCGCCGGTGATGTCGCAAACGGTCGTCTCCCGCCCGGCGAGCGCGAGGCGCAGCATGGGCAGGTAATCCGCCAACGATGTATCCGGTATGCGCCGCGCCTTGTCGAAGATCCAGAACGGGATCAGCCCGCGGTTCATGTCGATGGTCCAGCGCGCGCCCGTCTTCACGTCCACGAACGGAAAGGCGGCCTTTTCCGGGCCGATGATTTCGCCCGACGCGCCGATGGCGTCGAGATAGGCGAAAGCGGCGTGGTTGCCGGACAGGAGGAAATGGTTGCCGTTGTCGATCTCCCGATCGAGGGTCCTGTCGAAAAACGACCGACAGCGCCCGCCCGCCTGACCTGCGCTTTCATGGACGACCACGGAGCGTCCGGCGCGCGCGAGGCTCACCGCCGCAGCGAGACCGGAAAGCCCCGCGCCGATGATATGCGTCGTTCCCATGGCCTAGAGCGAAAGACGCGGCGGCGGCGCGGCGGCGTAGCGCGCGGCGGCGCGGATCTTGTCGAATTTCGAGAGCGTCAGCTTTTCGCCGGTTTTTTCCCAGCCGCGTCTTCTGAGGCCGCGAAGATATGTTTCGTAGACGCCCATCATCATCAGCGCGGGGCGCACCGTGCGCCAGTCAAGCCGCTCCAGCTCCGAACGCGCTTCGGCGAACTTCCCCGCCGCGATGGCGCCCAGCTCTTCCCCGAGGGCGCCGAGTCCCGGCGCGCCGAGCACGCGGGCGGGGTCTTTCGGCACGTCGTGCTTCTCCAAAAGCTCCGCTGGCAGATAAAGGCGGCCCTCTTCAGCGTCCTCGCCGACATCGCGGAGAATGTTGGTGATCTGCAGAGCGTCGGCGAGCGCGAGGGCGAATCTGTCGGAGGCCTCTCCCGGCGGCGCGCCGAAAATCGGCATGGAGAGCATGCCGACCGCTCCCGCGACGCGACGCGTATAGGCGAAAAAGCGCTCCATGGAAGGCGCGATGACGGGACCGTCCGCGTCCATCTCCATGCCCTCGATCATGAAGATGAATTCCTGCTTTTTCAGGTCATAGCTGGCGATGGGCCCGATGAGCGCCGCGCCAGTCGGGAACGCCGGGCGGCCCGCATAGACGCGCTCGATCTCCTCGCGCCAGCCCTTGAGGCCCGCCATCTTCTCATCGCGCGTCCCGCCCTCATCGGCGATGTCATCGACCTCGCGGCAGAAGGCGTAGACGGCGAACATGGCCTCGCGCCGCGGTTTGGAGAGAATGCGCATGCCCGGCCCGAAGGAGGTGCGCGAACGCTTCACCACCTCGCGAGCATGGGCCTTCGCCGCCTCCGCCTCGAACGGCGCCTCGAGGGTCGCGGAACTCATCAGCGCCCCGCCGCGGGTTGCGGTTCGGGGAGCGCTTTCGAGCCCGCTGCGAAAAATCCGTGGACGGCGCCGAACACCATGGAGCGCGCGAAGTCCGGCTTCGTCATCGCGACCCGCGTCGCCAGCGGATCGCCCTTGCGCAGGCGCGCGATCAGCCGGTCGGCGAGCTTCACGATCACCGCGCTCTCCATGGCGAGGTGGCGGCTCTTCAGAACCGCGGGCAGATCGCGCGCATCGACCATCAGCTGGTCGCAGCCATCGAGCAGACGGTTGATGACGTTCCGAAGCGCGGGCGTTTCGGCGGGTCCGTCGAGGTCCTCGACGGCGCCCCCCGCCTCCTTCAGCCATGGTTCGGGAAGATAGACCCGGTCCATCTCGCGCCGGTCGTCGCCGCAGTCCTGCAGGTGATTGACGATCTGCAGCACCGTGCACAGAGCATCGGAATAGCGGTAGCCGAAATGGTCCTCCCCATGCAGATCGAGGAGATAGCGCCCGACCGG
>CAYFIB010000040.1:13590-22645 GCA_964342855.1 uncultured Caulobacterales bacterium | reverse complement strand
AGTTTCACGATCGTTGCGGCGAGCTCGTCCGGTTTGGAAAAATACGCCGAATGGCTCGCCTGAATGCTCTCGACTCGATCGACGCCCGTTTCCTCGATCAGGCGATCCTGAAGCGACAAGCTGACGGCCCTATCTTCCGTCAGACGGATATAGGAGCGCGGCACGCGCCCGTAGTTTCCGTCAGATAGCGTCAGTTTCGCAATGGCCGGACGAAGCGGCTCTCGACAGAGGAGAAAGGCCGCCAGCGCGTTATCATCATCATTACAGTCATGGTACAGTGTTTCACGATAGGCTGACGGGTCCAGCCGATCCCACATGCCCAATCTGTTGATCTCAACATGCGGCGCCAGCCAGGAATCTCTGTCCGAACGAAAATAGTGCGCCACGGCCTTACGGTTCGGCATCATGAAGGACGCGAGGTAAATCGTGCGTTCGATCCGGTCAGGAACGCGTTCCGCAAGAAGCGAGGCGAGAACGCCATACCGGCTATGAACGACGACCGTCGTCTTCCGACCGAGCGGCAAGAAGCGTTCGACCGATTTCACCATGGTATCCAGACTGATGAAATGTGCGCGCGCCGGCGAACGACCGCGCCCCGGCAACTCCACCGCATCGGCCTCGTGCCCGAGATCGCGGAGGCGCGGCGCGACTTTGTACCAACACCAGGCGCCGTGCCAGCTGCCGTGAATAAGCGTAAAATGGGTCATCGCGCGCCTCTTGAGAACCGGTGAGTTCTCGTAGGCCCTTAAGATCGCCAACGCAGTCCGTTTCTGGTCGGCTCATCCGAATGGCGGCGCTCAGCTTGGTTGGCGGCTGATAAGTTTGCCCGCAGAAACCTGACGGTCGGCATCGTGCAAACCGCACGCCGCACGCCCCGAGAGGCGGCTCCGAGAGCGGAAGGGAGATCAACCAGATCCTTCCGTATCGGGATCAGTTTTCGTCCATCTTCAGCGCCTTGATGAACGCTTCCTGCGGGATCTCGACACGGCCGAACTGGCGCATTTTCTTTTTACCGGCCTTCTGTTTGTCGAGCAGCTTGCGCTTCCGGCTGGCGTCGCCGCCATAGCACTTGGCCGTCACGTCCTTGCGGAAGGCCGCGATGGTCTCGCGCGCGATGACCCGGCCGCCGATGGCCGCCTGGATCGGGATCTTGAACATGTGCCGCGGGATGAGATCCTTCAGCTTTTCGCACATGGCGCGCCCGCGCGCTTCGGCGCGGTTGCGGTGGACGATGATGGAGAGCGCGTCCACCGGCTCCTCGTTCACGAGGATCTGCATTTTGACGAGATTATCTTCCCGATAATCCGTTATCTGATAGTCAAACGAGGCGTAGCCCTTGGTGATCGACTTCAGGCGATCATAGAAATCGAATACCACCTCCGCCAACGGAAGATCGTAGACGACCATCGCCCGCGCCCCGGCGTATGTAAGGTCGGTCTGGACCCCGCGGCGATCTTCACAGAGCTTGAGAACGCCGCCGAGATATTCGTCCGGCACCAGAATGGTCGCCTTGATGCGCGGCTCTTCCAAGTGATCGATCTTCACCGGGTCCGGCATGTCCGCCGGGTTATGCATCTCGACCATCTCGCCGTCCGTCCGATAGACATGGTAAACCACGGAAGGCGCGGTCGTGATAAGATCGATGTTGAACTCTCGCTCAAGGCGCTCACGGATGATCTCCAGATGGAGTAGCCCGAGGAAGCCGCACCGGAAACCGAAGCCGAGCGCGGCGGACGTCTCCATCTCATACTCGAAGCTGGCGTCATTGAGGCGCAGCTTGGCGATGGCGTCGCGCAGGTCTTCAAACTCAGCGGAATCAACCGGGAAGAGCCCGCAGAACACCACCGGCTGGGCTGGTTTGAAGCCCGCGAGCGGCGCGGACGTCGGTCGCTTTTCTTCCGTAATCGTATCGCCGACGCGGGTGTCCGCCACCTCTTTGATGGAGGCGGTGAAGAACCCGATCTCGCCAGGGCCGAGGGCGTCGACATTCACCTTTTTCGGCGTGAAGACGCCCACCTGATCGAGGGTGTAGGACGCGCCGGCGCGCATCATCTTGATCTTCTGGCCCTTCTTCATCTCGCCGTCGATGATCCGCACCAGAACGACGACGCCGAGATAGCTGTCGTACCAGCTGTCGACGAGAAGCGCTTTCAGCGGCGCGTCGGCGTCGCCTTCGGGCGCGGGCAGACGCTCGACGATCGCTTCCAGCACCTCCGGCACGCCCATGCCGGTCTTCGCGGATATCGGGATCGCCTCGGAAGCGTCGATGCCGATGACGTCCTCGATCTGCTCTTTCACGCGATCCGGCTCCGCCGCAGGCAGATCGATCTTGTTCAGGACCGGGAAGATTTCAAGATCGACCTCCATCGCCTGATAGACATTGGCGAGGGTCTGCGCCTCGACGCCCTGCGACGCGTCGACGACCAGCAGCGCGCCTTCACAGGCCGAGAGCGAGCGGTTCACCTCATAGGCGAAGTCCACGTGCCCCGGCGTGTCGATCAGGTTGAGGACGTACGTTTTCCCGTTCTTCGCCTGATAGTTCAGGCGGACGGTCTGCGCCTTGATGGTGATCCCCCGCTCGCGCTCCAGCTCCATCGAGTCGAGCACCTGCTGCTTCATCTCCCGGTCCGTGAGGCCGCCGGTCGTCTGGATGAGACGGTCGGCGAGCGTCGACTTGCCGTGGTCGATGTGCGCGACGATCGAGAAATTGCGGATGTGGCTGAGATCGGTCATGCCGCGGGGAAACTTCCATCAAAACGAAAACGCCCGGGCGCTGGGGCCCGGGTCGTATGTCACTAGCGATCAGACGCGTCCGCGTCCATCGTCGCCGGTTCAGGCGGTGCGCGCTTTCAGGGCGTCGCGGATCTCTTCGAGCAGAACTTCCTGACGCGGCGGCGTCGCCGGCCCGCCTTCTTCTTTTTCTTTCTCGAACTGTTCTTTCGCCTTGTTCATCGCTTTCACGACGAGGAAGAGCGCGAACGCCACGATGGTGAAGGCGATGATGGCGTTGATGAACAGGCCGATGTTCATGGAGACGGCGGCGACATCGCCTTCGGCCGGCTTCAGGGTGAGTTTGATGTTCGAAAAATCGACCCCGCCGATGAGGAGGCCGATGGGCGGCATGAGAATGTCGTCGACGAGCGACTTGATGATGGTGCCGAAGGCCCCGCCCATGATGATGCCGACGGCCATGTCGACCATGTTGCCTTTGACGGCGAAGTCTCTGAATTCCTTAAGCACTGCTGACCCCTTTCTAGGAAACGCCGACGCGCGGCGACGATCGCGCGCTGCGGCGCGTGCGGACAGTCAGCAAAGAACGCTTTTTACGTGCAGATCAAGCGCCGCAGCGGGCCGCGCCGAGCACCTTGCCGACGCCGTCGCCCTCGTGAACGAGGATCGCGTGGTCGAGCCCGGCGCCACCGGGCAACGCGACCTTCACCTCTCCGCCTTCCGCAGAAAGGGTCGTTACACGCCCGAAACTGCGCACGACGCCGGAATAGGCGAGCGTTTTGCCCGTGTTTGCGCCGCCGGCGATGGGCACGGAGACCGCTGATTTTTCAAACGAAACACGCGTGACGGTGATTGTTCCGCCCGATCGGCCGATGACCGCGCGCCCTTCTCCGCCCGAACAGGTGAGCGCGACGGAAACGGCCCCCTCGGCCGCGTCGATGGCCGCTTCGACTTTCTTCGGGTAGGAGCCCTTCACATCGACAGCGCCATTGATGACGAACTGGGGCGTGTAGACCCGCAGGTTCGGCAGCACGCCCGCATACGCACGCTGGCGCTCGACGTTCTCGGACGTCGCCAATGTGTCGGACCAGCTGTCCGTATCCCAATAGGAGACCGGGAAACTGAGCGCGAGAACGTCGTCGCGTTTGGAAAGATCGGAAAGCAGCGCGTCTGCGGCCGGGCACATGGGGCAGGCCTGGCTGGTGAAGAGCTCGACCACGGTCAGATCATTCGCCGGCGCCGCTGCGCCGACGACCACCGCCGCCAATACTCCAATACCAGATACGCTCATCACCCCCACTTTCGCGCCCCCGAAGACCAAGGGCAAATCACAGGTACGATAGAGCAAGTCTGATAACGCGCTTCAGGAAGTCTCTCCACCGGGCCGAAGGCGCCGGATGTGCGTCCCGTCGCAGCGATCAACCGGCGAAGCTGAGGCCCGTCGCCTCGGCGAGCTCCGCGAGGGCCGCCGCCGGCTCGCGCACGCGGATCGTCCACATTCCCATCGCTTTGGCAGGCTTCAGGTTCACGCCGAGATCGTCGAGGAAGACGCAATTGTCCGCGGAGACGTCGAGAGCCTCGCACATCATCTCGTAAATGCGCGGATCCGGTTTGCGCACGCCCGCTTTGTGGCTTTCGATGACATGATCGAAAGCCTCGAACATCGCCGCCATGCCGTCTTCGCCGGCGCCGAGTTTCGAGACGGGAATGGCCGTCGTGTTGGTGATGCAGCCGACCTTGAAGCGCGTTTTACACAAGTGGACGGCGGCCACCATTTCCGGCCGTACGCGAACGGCCATGAGGTCGAGCAGCGTCGCGCCGCGCACCTCCTGCTTCGCCGCGTTCATCGGGTGGGCGAGGCTGTCTTCGGCGAACTCGGCGTCGAATTCTTCCGGCGAAATCTCGGAACGCTCGAAGCGGGCCCACGCCCCCGAAACCGGATCGAAGCCGCAAACATGGTTCAGAAAATTGTCCGGCAGACCGTTCTCACGCTCATAGACATGGAAGTTGTCGTAAGGCGCGGTGGTGAGCACGCCACCGACATCGAAGATGACGGCCTGGAGGGTGGTCATAGTATTCTTTCTCCGCTCACCCCCGCGCAGGCGGGGGTCTCGGGCCAAAGACGCCAAACTCGAATTTTCAGCACGCCGCCCGTTCATCCCCGCGTGCACGGGGATGAACGGGTTGAGAGTTACGCCGCCTCTTTCGCCAGCTTACGGATGACGTAGTGCAAGATGCCGCCTTCGTTGAAGTAGTCGAGCTCATCGGCGGTATCGATGCGGGCGAGCAAGTCTAGCTCTTTGGTCGAACCGTCCTTCATGGTGATGGTCGCTTTCACGGTCTGGCGCGGCTGAAGAGCTTCCACGCCCTCGAGCGAAACCTCTTCTTCGCCCGTGAGGCCAAGGGACGCCCACGAATCATCGCCCGTGAATTCCAAAGGCAGGACGCCCATGCCAACGAGGTTCGAGCGGTGGATACGCTCGAAGGACGAGGCGATGACCGCGCGCACGCCGAGGAGGCGCGTGCCCTTCGCCGCCCAGTCGCGCGAGGAGCCGGTGCCGTACTGCTCGCCCGCGATGACAACCAAGGGCGTGCCATCTTCCTTATACTTCATGGCGGCGTCGTAGATCGGCATGGTTTCGCCGGTCGGGACGTACTTCGTCACGCCGCCTTCCGTGCCCGGAACCATTTGGTTCTTGATACGGATGTTCGCGAACGTGCCGCGCATCATGACATCGTGGTTGCCGCGGCGCGAGCCGTAGGAGTTGAAGTCGCGCACCGGCACCTGGAAGGACTGGAGGTACTCGCCCGCCGGGGAGTCCGCCTTGATCGAGCCCGCCGGGGAGATGTGGTCCGTGGTGATGCTCTCGCCAAGGAGCGCGAGGACGCGGGCGTTCGTCACCGGCTCGACCGGCGCCGGCGTCATCGTCATGCCTTCAAAGTACGGAGGATTGGCGACATAGGTCGAGGTCGGCCAGTCATAGGTTTCGCTCTGGCTGGTGGTGATCGCCTGCCAGCCGGCGTCGCCCTTGAAGACGTCGCCATAGCGCGAATTGAACATCTCCGAGGTGACGCTCTCGCGCACCAGCTCGGCGATCTCGGCGTTGGTCGGCCAGATGTCTTTCAGGAAGACGTCGTTTCCGTCCGCATCCTGCCCGATGGCGTCCGTGGTGAGGTTGATGTTCACCGAGCCCGCGAGCGCGTAGGCGACGACGAGCGGCGGCGAGGCGAGATAGTTCGCCCGCACGTCCGGCGAGACACGGCCTTCGAAGTTACGGTTGCCGGAGAGAACGGAGGCGACGGCCATGTCGTTCGCGTTCACCGCTTTCGAAATCGCCTCCGGGAGCGGGCCGGAGTTGCCGATGCAGGTCGTGCAGCCATAGCCGACGAGGTTGAAGCCGAGCGCGTCGAGGTCGGCCTGCAGGTTCGCCTTGGCGAGATAGTCCGTCACCACCTGCGAGCCCGGCGCGAGGGAGGTCTTCACCCACGGCTTGACCTTCAGTCCCTTGGCGAGCGCCTTGCGCGCGACGAGGCCCGCGGCGATGAGCACAGACGGGTTGGAGGTGTTCGTGCACGATGTAATGGCCGCGATGGCGACGTCGCCGTGGCCGATATCGAAGTCCTCGCCCTCGACGGCGACGCGCTTACCGGCCTCGCCGCCCTTGCCGTATTCTTTATCCAGCGCGGTCGCAAAGTTCGCCGCGACGCCCGAAAGCGAGACGCGGTCCTGCGGGCGCTTCGGGCCGGCGAGCGACGGTTCGACCGTGGAAAGATCAAGCTCCAGCGTATCGGTGAAGACCGGGTCCGGTGTGGAGGCGTCGCGCCAGAGGCCCTGCTCTTTCGCGTACGCTTCGACGAGTTGCACGCGCGCTTCGTCGCGGCCCGTGGCGCGGAGGTATTTCAGGGTTTCGGCGTCGACCGGGAAGAAGCCGCAGGTCGCGCCGTATTCCGGCGCCATGTTGGCGATGGTCGCCTGGTCTTCCAGCGAGAGGTTGTCGAGGCCGGAGCCGTAGAACTCGACGAACTTGCCGACGACGCCCTTCTTGCGCAGCGCCTCGACGATCGTCAGCACCAGGTCCGTCGCCGTCGCGCCCTCCGGCAGCTTGCCGACGAGCTTGTAGCCGATGACCTGCGGGATGAGCATGGAGACCGGCTGGCCGAGCATCGCGGCTTCCGCCTCGATGCCGCCAACGCCCCATCCGAGAACGGAAAGTCCGTTCACCATGGTCGTGTGCGAGTCCGTGCCGACGAGGGTGTCCGGGTACGCGAACGTCTCACCGCCCTTCTCCGCCGTCCAGACCGTCTGAGCGAGGTATTCGAGGTTCACCTGGTGGCAGATGCCCGTTCCCGGCGGAACCACGCGGAAATTGTTGAACGCGCCCTGACCCCATTTCAGGAACTGGTAGCGCTCGCCATTGCGCTCATACTCGCGCTTCACGTTGTCTTCGAAGGCGGACGGGGTGCCGAAGTTATCGACCATCACCGAGTGGTCGATAACGAGATCGACCGGCGCCAGCGGATTGATTTTCTCCGGGTCCTGATCGAGCGACTTCATAGCGTCGCGCATGGCGGCGAGGTCGACCACCGCGGGCACGCCGGTGAAGTCCTGCATGAGAACGCGCGCCGGGCGGTAGGCGATCTCCTGCGGATTGTCGCCGGACTGCAGCCAGCCCGCGAAGGCCTTCACGTCGTCGACCTTCACCGAGCGGTCGTCTTCGAAGCGCAGGAGGTTCTCCAGCAGCACTTTCAGCGAGAACGGCAGGCGCGAGACGTCGCCGATCGTCTTCTCCGCTTCCTTGATGGAGAAGTAGCTGTAGGTCTTGCCGCCGGCGGTGAGGGTCTTCTTGGTTTTCAGCGTGTCGTGTCCGGGTGTCATGTTTGGGGGTCTCCCTGTCGAGCGGGCGGAAAGGATCAAGCGCGCCGACGCCGTTCCATGCGGCGGGCGCGAACACGGGGCGTCTTATCGCTGAAGCGGGCGCGCGCTGCAATTCGCCTGTCATCGGAGGCGGGCGGTCCTTTGGTCGGAGGTTTTCCACGCCCGATTGCGGGAGGCCGCCGCGTCATCGTACGCCCGGTTCCATGATGCGTTACGACCTCGACCTTGAACTGAACAGCGCCGCCGCCGCCCGCGGGGAGCGCATGGTGACCGAACCCCTGTCGCTGCGCCTGCAACCGGGCGACGCGCTGACCCTGCGCGGACCGAACGGCTCAGGCAAAACCAGCCTTCTGCGCGCCATCGCTGGCGTCGGCCGCCTGTCGGAAGGCGCCGTGCGGGTCGGGACGGCGACGGACGCCGCCGAGCGCGCGCGGCTCTCGCACCTCATCGGCCACCGCCCGGGCGCCCGCGGCGCTCTGTCCGCGCGCGAGACCCTGCATTTCCACCGGATCGTTCTGGATGGGCGCGGCTCGGTTGACGGCGCGCTGGAGCGCGTCGGCCTCCTCGGCGACGCCGAACGAAAAGCGGGCGCCATGTCCGCCGGCCAGCTCCGCCGCCTCGCTCTGGCCCGGCTGCTCGTCGCCGAGCGCGCGCTTTGGTTGCTCGACGAACCGACAGCGGCTCTCGATACGGACGGCGCGGCGATGGTCGAGGAACTGGTCGCCGAACACCGCGCGGCCGGCGGCGTCGTCCTCATCGCGACCCATGACGGCTACGCCCCGGCGGACGCGGCCCTCGCGAGGCTCGCCGCGTGAGCGCCGCCGCGGCCGCGGGCGCGGTCTTCGCCCGCGAGCTGCGTCTTGCGATCCGACAGGGCGGCGGCGGACCGGCCGCCCTCGCCTTTTTCGTCATCGCCGCCGGGCTCGCGCCCCTTGGTCTCGGGCCCGAAGCGGCGACCTTGCGGCCCGCCGCGCCGGGCGTCGCCTGGCTCGCCGCGCTCCTCGCCGTCGCCGCGGGGCTGGAACGTCTGTTTCAGGACGATCTGGAGGCCGGCGAGCTGGAGCTCTTCGTCGCCGCGCCCGCCCCGCTTGAATTCATCGTCGCCGCCAAGGCGGGCGCGTTCCATCTCGCGACCATCGCGCCCATCGCTCTCGCCGCTTATCCGATCGGCCTTTCTTACCGGATGAGCGAAGCGGCCGCCGCCGTCCTCGCCCTCGGCGTTTTCATCGGCGGCCTCGGCCTCGCCTTTCTCGGCGCGGCGGCGGCGGCCCTCACCGCGGGCGTGCGCCGCGGCGGCGTCCTCATCGCCGTCATCGCCGCGCCGCTGGCCGCGCCCGCCCTCGTCTTCGGCGCGGCGAGCGCCCGCCTCGCGGACACCGGCGCCGACCCGACCCAGCCGCTCCTCTTTTTGAGCGCCTACGCCCTTTTCGCCGTCGCCGCCGCGCCGCC